>JAYPYW010000014.1:0-45304 GCA_038154685.1 Flavobacteriales bacterium
ATCAACGAATTTTGTCCAAGTCACTTCTATGCGCCTAACGCATTTACACCAGACGAGGATGGAATTAATGATGTTTTCTCACCTAGAGGACACAACCTATCGGATTATACCCTACTTATTTACAACAGATGGGGAGAATTAATCTTCGAATCGAACAACATCGATATAGGTTGGGATGGAACTTACATGGGGAACGAAGCACAAATTGATGTGTATGTTTGGAAAGCGTTCTACAGCGTTAACCATCCGGAAGGTGAACCAGTGAAAAAACAATCGGTTGGAAGAGTTTCTTTATTGAGGTAAACTTTAGATAATAGCATTTAGGAAATGGGTAATGGTGAGAACTGTTACCCATTTTTCTTTTTCGCCCTTCGACTCCGCTCAGGGTGACAGGCTTTCGGGCGATGGTGTCATCCTGAGCGGAGTCGAAGGACACAAAAACCCAATAAAACCAACTATTGTATATCATCTTTTATTAATTGTAAACCCTTTCTAAATACAATTTCTTCTCTTTGATCCACCTACCAAGGTAACCCCAAATAAGTAAGTTTATTGCCACCGCAACTTAGTCACTTGCGGTGGTAGAACTTAACCTCCAAAAACCTAATTATGAAAATTATCAAGTTAATTGCCTTAGCTTTCTTTGTGTCTTTTATATCCAAAGCACAATCTCCAGTTACGGATACTTTAGTGATGATTTGGAACGATGAGTTTGACGGCGATGAATTGGATAATTCAAAGTGGGATTATTGTCCAAATTGGTTCCGACAAGGAGGAAGTTACTGGGTTGATGAAAATGCTTGGGTTGATGGTAATGGATTACTCAAGCTTAGAGTTTCTGAAAGTAACGATTCAGTTTACTGCGGAGCTGTAAGAACACACAATAAATACGACCAGAAATACGGATACTTCGAGGTTAGTTGTCGCGTCCCCCAAATTCAAGGGGGATGGGCAGCATTTTGGATGATGCCTTACGGCAACCGAGTTGGTGATGAAGGAAACGATGGTACAGAGTTGGACATCTTTGAATCTATAAATGGTTGGAATGGAAAAATCCAGCATGCACTGCATTGGGACGGATACGGAGCTGAGCACCAAAGCGACAAAAAATCGATGACAGATTGGGGGTTATACGATGGGCAATTCCACAAGTTTGGTATGATGTGGACTCCAGAAGAATACATTTTTTACATCGACGACGAAGAAACTTGGAGATCCTCAGCTGGAGGAGTTTCCGACGTAGATCAATACATGAAATTAACCATGGAAGTTTCAAATGCAACATGGCCTGGAGATTGGAATAATCAAACTACCAAGCCAATAACCTGGGCGATAGATTATGTTAGAACGTATGCCTACGGAATAAAGAAACCTGAGATTTCATTTATTACCCCATCTGAGGATAAAGTAATAACGCTTGGAGACAAGCAAGGCTTAAAGGTTTTAATTGATGGAAGTTATGATTACTTAACTTCAGTAGAATTCTATGCTACCAAAGAAGGTGGTTCTGAAGAACTAATAATGGTGAGAAATATTAGCGCTTCAAGTGATTCATTATTTTATGCTCCATGGACGCCAGTTGAACCAGGGAGTTATACCATAACTGTAAAAGGAAAAAAGGATGGGGAGGTATTAACAAGTGCAACAATTAATACTTCCGTTGAAGATATTTCCACTGCAATTGAAGAATTAAGCGATGAAATAATTGTTTACCCAAATCCTGGAAGTGATTTTGTTAAATTCTCGCAGCGAATTGGTAAAGCAGAGGTTTTTAACGCAATGGGAGAGCCAGTTTTAACAGCTAACAACGTTACAGAAATTGATGTTACCCAACTGGAAACTGGAAGCTACTTCCTAATTTTAGATGACTACACGCTTAAAAAACTAGTTGTTCAACCTTACCCATAAGTACTCTCATAAATAGAATCAAAGGCTAAAATTGAATACCCTTTAAAAAAAATGTTATCTTGGAGTAGCCCTAAATAAACCTTTAACCTAAATAAAATGAGACGCTTTTATCCATTTAGCCTTTCGGTATTGCTTTGTCTATTTACTTTTTTTTCTAACGCATCAATTATCCCTGTAAACACAGCTACGCACAATGCTGTTAAGTCGGGAGATTGGTTTGACCCCACTACTTGGGATGCAGGTACTGTTCCTGGAGAGGGAGCAATTGTAAATATTGCCAACGGTTTTTCAATCGATTATCAGGGTTGTAGTCCCGATCACATTTTTGCGATTAATTTGATGGGAGAAATGACTATTTCTCAGCCAACTTCTGGAGCAACAACGTGTTTAACTTTTGATACTTTTTGGGCTGGGATGTCATCTTATTTAAAGATTCATGCTCAAAATTCAACTGATGGAGATATTGACATAAATATTACTCCTTTTGATATTGAAGGATATAAAGCTGGACCAAATGATTGGAATGCAAACGCCTTAGCTCACTTTTCTGATGGAGCCCCTGTTTACTCAGTCACCTATAATTTCCCGACTGACAGACGCTATGAAACTTATGCTGAGGCAATGGCTGCCGGATCGGAAGTAACCGAAGCAACAAGAACGGCATACGATGATGGAATTGGTGTAACAGGGCGTTATGGTTGGGATCCAGAGCAACATTCAATTGGGTTAATTACTATGGGTCAATTAGAAATTATCGGACAAGAAAAATTGGCTAAATCTAAGTTAGCTGCCGATGCTCTTAAAGGAACATCTTCGATAACATTAGATGACGTTCCGTCCGGATGGAAAGTAGGAGATTTAGTAATTGTTGGAAGAGTAGGAACGGATGGAAGAAATGTAAAACGAGAGGACAAAATAAGAATTCAATCCATTGTAGGAAACACTGTAAATTTTGAGAGTAATCTTGCTTACAATCATGTTGGGAATACTACTTACGATTTACACACCTATGCGGGTAACTTAGATCGAAACATCACTTTTAAGTCTACTGATATAAGCAATATTCACCACAGAGGGCATTTTATGCACATGCATAATAATGTGAATATGCAAGTTAAAAACGCTGCCTTTATTGATATGGGTAGGACGGAAAAATCCAGGCTTACAGATGACTTCCGTTTCGACACATGGGTGGATTCTAAAGTGGTCCAAACAATGTGGTCTCCGCTGGGTCAGGAAATTTGTAAAATGAAAAGAAACCCCGATTCAGATATTACAAACATGCGTGGAAGGTACTCTATTCACATGCACAAAACAGGAGCCAAATTAGGAGACAATATGGTACAAGTTACGGGTAATGTTGTTTGGGGAAATCCAGGTTGGGGAATCACTCAGCATGATTCATACGCCAACGTTTCTAACAACTTGGTTTATGAAGTTATAGGTTCTGGAATTGTATCAGAGTCAGGAAGTGAATTAGGTTTTTGGGATAATAACTTAGTTATTGAAGTTCAAAACGCGAATAAAATTACAGACCCTTACGATGCTGCATTATGGTTTGACGACTTAATTTTCTCAGGCCAAGGATTAGGAATGAAAGGCCGTGCTGTTATTTGTAGAGATAACGTAATTATAGGTGCTCAAAATGGTGTTGGAATTGTAAACTTAAACCCTTCTGTTTCCAATCACGATCGTGTTGACGCATTGGCCTTAAGAGAATTCAGGAAAGGTTATAGTGCCGATTACGATATTGACATCTACCCTCTTGATCATAATGGCTACAGCGCTGAAGGTGACGGTATTGTACCAATGGAATTAGAGCTTATCATGGAAAACACCACCGTAATTGAAGCAGATAGAGGGTTTAGATCATTAGAAAGAGACCAAGGGTTAAGTCATGAATCACGATCAGTTTTTGATGGATTTACTATTTGGGGAGCAAGGGAAGGAATTGATATTGTTTACCAAGCTGATTATTCCTACAAAGACCTTACAATTGTTGGAAATGGAAAAGGCGGAGTAACAACTGGTATTCAGCTTTGGAAACACGCTTTTAACCATTCATTTGAAAACGTAAAAATAGCTGATATGCAAAATGCAATTAGTTGTTCTGATTTTACCAATTCTACGGATATTAATGCGGGAAGAGTTAGAAACAACAGTGCTACACCATGGATTTTTGTCGACCTACAATTAGATAATGTAGATAACATGTATGAGTTCACTAATGGTGGTGCAACTCAATACACGGATCATGCCGACAATATCATCCACCTCTCTTCTTCCCAAATAGAATCAAGAGCTACAACATTTACAATGGTTGATTCTTCCAAATTAAGCGTTGATGTAGCTGCAGAGAACTTCCAATTTGAAGTAGATGGTTACATAACAGATGATTTTGGAACCTTCAATTATGGACTTAAACAATGTGAAACTTTTACAGGTATCCAGGTTACTCGAAGGGATTACGAAGCCAGAATTTATGAATTTGCATCTAAAGCTAAGTTCGAAGAATATTTAACCAACAATGGGGTTTACAAAGATGCTTCCGGACAACTTTATTTCATTTTAACTGAATATGTGCCTAACAGAAGAACCTTTAAATATGAAGGATTCCCAATTAGGGTTAAGATCATGAATGCTCCTTCATCTGGGGTTTATGCTTCTGCAACAACCGAATCAGGAATTGAAGACGAATACAAATTGGTTTCACATTATAACCATGTGCAAGTTGCACAAAGTAGTACGCAAACAGGGTTATCTTATTTAGGAGAATCAATTGATGCAAGTGCTGAAAAAGCGAATGATGGAGTTAATAACGGTAGAGAAAACTTCGATCGATTCCAAGCGGGTTATCAAAATTATGTTGGAAGTTTCTCTCAAACGCAGGTAGAAACAAACCCATGGTATGATATCTCTCTTACTGATACTGCCGATATCAAACATATAGACATATGGAATACCGTAGATATGAACGGAACAGCTATCGAAACTCCTTCAACCGGGTTTAAGAACTTTTACGTTTTACTAGCCAACGATCCATTTTCAGCAAGCGATTTAGCAACATCAAGAGCGCATGCAGAACACGAATTCTTTTTTCCTGATGTAAGCTCGAATAGAAAAGCAACTTTAGAAAACATTAATAAATCCGCAAAATATGTTAGAATTCAGGCAGAAGGAAGTACTGCTTTAAAACTAGCCGAGGTTTATATTATCGGAAAACAAAGCTCTGATGAGGACCCTTGTGACCTATTCTCGTTAGGTGAAGATGTGATTTTATGTGATGAATTACAACATGATTTAGTCGCTCATTTACCTGGAGGTACATCAGATTTTACCTGGTATAAAGACGATGTAGAATTAGACGAAACAGCTAATACTTTAACAATTGACGAAGCTGGCAAATATGTAATTACTTATACTGGAACTTGTGCAGGTGACGATACAGTTGATGTTACTTCATTGCTACCAAGTACAGTTGGTGATACAGTTTGTACAATAGGAGATCAAGCATTTTTAACTGCCACTGGTTCTGGTTTGGTTTGGTATGAAAACGCAACTGGCGGAAGCTCTATTCAAACTGGAGGTTCATATGATCCAATTATTAATGCAACAGAAACTTACTATGTAGCCAGTGAAACTGCGGACAATTATACTTTAGCAAAACCAGCTCCTACAAGTGCTACTTATGGAAATGGTGCTGGAACTACTTACTTAAATTACGGTAGGGTTTCTGAACTTGAAATTTTAAAAGATCTTACGTTAAAGTCTTTAGATATTTCATGCACTGGAGCGCTAAGTACTGTTAAAGTAAACATAAAAAATGTTGATGATCCGGCGGACTCGCATACTTTAGACTTTTCTGATATGGTTGCGGGTATGAATACTTTAAATCTAAATGTTGATCTTTCAATTGGAACATATACTATTGATTTTGATGGAAGTGATGGAGGAATCCAAACTGAATATGAGGTTGCATTAACTGACAACTCAATTACAGATTTAATTACCCTTACTAACTCTGCCGGCACAGCTTGGTATGGTATGCTTTATAATATCAAATTGGAAACAGCTGGTAGAGTTTGTAAAAGAGTTCCAGTTGTAGCTTTATTGGACGAGACATTACCTGAATGTATCATTTCGAATTTAGATGAATTAAACACTTCTGCAATTAGTTTATTCCCAAATCCAACTCACTCAACAGTAAACTTATCTGAAGAAGTTGAATACGAGGTTTACAATGCCGCTGGTGCAATTATTTCAGCAAGTAAGGGGAATTTAATTAACCTAGAGAATGTTAGTCCCGGTGTTTATTACATCAAAGCTGAATCCCAAACTTTTAAGGTGATAAAAATTAAGTAATTAGGCTAGTCCCCCCCGCCCTTCGACTCCGCTCAGGGTGACATACGTGCGCCGGGTCATCCTGAGCGGAGTCGAAGGGCTGAGCAGGGAAAAAGAGCAATACAATGAAAAAGGTCCAAAGACCCCATAAATCATTTAGTAACTTTCGTAGTGTAAGTTTGATCATTAGATTGGACAGAAAGGAGATACAAACCTTTAGGCAAACTGCTAAAATCAATAGTATGATTGGAGGTTAAATCTAAAGTTGTGTTGATCACTTGCTTTCCTGTTAAATTCAAAACAACAACTTCTGAAGAAGCATCACCAGTTGCAGTTATCGTCAAATTATTAAGTACCGGATTTGGAAAGGCTGAAAATGATTGTGCCGATTCTTGGTTTTGTATTGACGTAGCATCATCCGCAAATATTTCAATTTTAGAAACATTCGCCATTCCAGGAACCACCGATGAAATCACCAAACTATCGGGACTTTCATCAAAAACAATTGAATCTAAAGGAGTTGTCAAACCAATACTTGCAGGTCTTATTCCCCACTCTCCCAAATCTTCATACGGATGGTACATATAAAACGCCCAATCGTGATAAACATTAACTTTTTTAATAGGTTTAGGATAAGCTGTGAAATCTAACACAATCGCACCTGAAACAATATAGTGGTCATTCTCGGCATCGAACCTACCTTCTACCTCATCTCCTTCTCCAAAATCAGCGATTATGATATGTTCATTAGTGCCAATACGCATTTGAACATCGTCATAATTATAAACGCCTTCCGGAACATGCGTTTCATTAAAATCGATTGTAATGTCTTGGGCCTTTGATAAAAATGCAGCGGCTACTGCAATTGTTAGGGTAAAAATTTTCTTCATGATATAATTATTTGTCCTGTTAGGACAAACAACTACTATGAAAGGTTGCACGAAAGCGGATTATGAATAATCTATTGCACTTTTTGCATGTTTGGAGGCAAAACAAATGGGTCTTTAAGGCACGCCATATGAACGAAATCCTATCGTATCTCTTGTACAGAAAGTCTAGGTTCGTCTTTGTGATTCGTTATAGTATTTACCGCAGCTGGAGTAGTTTGGCCAACGTACATTTCTACGTATTCTCCGGCGTTCAATGTTGCAATAGTAGATACGGTGGCAGAATTATATAAATTACCTGATGATGAACTCCATTGCCAGGTATGGGCCTCAACCGTTCCGTTTACGTCAATGGAAACATGAGCATATTCATCATCGCTCATTGATTGACACGTCCACTCGGCAGTTATTATATATTTGCCGGATCTAACGACTTCAACTCTATAGTCGGTTGAAACATCTCCTATTCCTCCAACATCAATTACACTTTCGTTAAGCTCAACCTTTACTGAGCCTGAGTTTGCAATACTTTGTGCTGTGTTTCTTTTTAGTACACAAACATGCGGAATTCTTTCGTCTGCAATAATCTGCCAAGTGGTTCCATTACTAATTACTCTAATGGCGTCATTATACACATACAAAACCATACTTGATTCTCCATCAATAGTTTGTCCGCCCGTTGTTGCGATAGTTATATCATCACTATCTGAATCAATATTTTTAATGTAATATGTTTTTCCAGCTACCGAAGCTGCAGTTGGGAGCGTAACGGTGTAAGCTCCAGTATTACATAACACAACGTTATGCGTATTATCCAATGTAGTAGCAGAAGTTATAGTGTTTACTTTTAAGCCCATACCACCTTGAATGTCCAGCATACTTGTTGGTGTAGATGTGCTAATTCCAACCATGTCCGCACTGGCGTCTACATACAACAGAGAACCATCTGTTTGACCCTCTACATCAAAATCATAATCCCCATTTCCTTTGTTAAATATTGCTGATCCGTTGACATCAAGAGTTGCAGAAGGGGAGGAGGAGGATATTCCTATTCTATCGTTCGTTCCATCTACATAAAACATATAGGGGTCGGTATCACTTTCAATTTGAAAATCCACCGCATTACCGGTCCTATTAAATCTTGCCGAACCATCTACTTCTAGCAGGTTTGCGGGGGCATCGTCACCAATCCCTACATTACCCGAGGCATCTATGGTTAATCGGGTACTTGTTTCTAAAGCGCCAGTACCAATTTTTAATTTATCCGAATCTGAGTTATCAATTCCAATTGTAAATGTTGATGCTCCACCTACTTGAAAATGGATTAGCGGATCACCACCGCCAGTATTGTTAATATCCAATCCTGTTTTTGTAGCATCACTGGTTTCCAAATCTAATGCTTCTGACGGAGAAGTTGTTCCAATTCCTACTTGGGCAGAAATGGAAACTGAAAATAAAATGAATGCTAAAAAGGTTATATTTTTCATGGTGAATCAGTGTACGGTAATTAGTTTTAATTTGTTTTAGTGTGGGTATCAATTGTTGTCATCGCGAACGATAGTGTGGCGATCTCATTTTTATATTAAAGCCATGAAGAAAAGAGATTGCCACGTCGCTCACTCCTCGCAATGACCTAAACTTATTAAAATACTAATCCACCTTCACCAACTTAGTATGATAAGGCAACTGATTAGGAACGCTCACCTTAACTAGGTAAGTATTAGGCGGAAGATGACTAACATTTACAGTGCTTACTCCATTGCCTATTCTTTGACGCATTAGTTCTTTTCCTTGAATATCTCTTACAATTACAATTGCTTGTCTTTCGGATAAATCAGCGCTTAAATCAACTTTAAACTCATTTGTAGTTGGGTTAGGGAATAGCTCAACAGAGTAAGGACTTTCCAAGCTAATATGCTGAATATTAAAGATTGTTTCCGTCCCGTCGAAATCATATTGAATTAAACGGTAATAAACCGTTGAATTATGGAAACAATTCACGTCATAGTATTCATAATGGATAACTTCGTTAGAGTTTCCTGCCCCGTAAACTTTATCTAAATCAGTCCAAGTTTGAGCATCGTAAGAATATTGGATCAGGAAGTAATCGTTATTAATTTCCGATCCAGTTGTCCAGGTTAAATGTCCAAAACAACCATCTGGTTTAGCTTGCCAATTTAACAGTTCAACTGGTAAAGCAGAAGCTGAATTCATTAAAGTGAAGTACTTTCCATTCTCGAAATCAACGGTATTAAATGTTACTTTATCCGAAGCTAAATTGTCGGCAACATAATAAGATTGTGTTCCTCCTGTAAAATCACCATCGTCATCGATTACCAATCCGAAGTGATCTGCTGATTCATTGGTAAATGCTAAACCTGTAATGTCCATTTCTACTACTACATTTCCTACTGTTCCTATCTCTCCCACTTTCCATTCTCTTGTAAACCTTTCCGCAAAAGTGGCGTGCAACTCTGATGTACTTACATCAGCTGCTCCATCGTTGTGGGCGGCGAATAAGTAAGAGTTGTCGGCACTTAACTGAGTAGAATTGGCCGCATTTGTCGCAGCGATGGCTTCAGTTGATAAAGTTAATACCGCATCGGATTCAATTGATTTGGATTGACGCTGATCGAATTCTGAAATATCATCTCTACCAATGGCTACGAAACCTTCATCATAAGTGGCATCGTCAGCGTAAATCGTACTTCCATCTCATCAACCATGGTTATTGTATTAGCCATGGTAATACCATATTTCATGGCTAAATATGATTCTATTTGATCTGTTTCATTATCTGTAGGAGTATGATCTAAAATAATTAATTCGGCAATTTTCCCATCCAAATCATATGCCCCATTGTTAACATAGTTACCTCCAATATAAAAAGGGTAATTAGTTACCTCTGTTGCAGTTCCATTATCGGTATCTGTTGCAATAGAATTTCCATCACGCCATATTTGCATATCGGCTCCATCACTTTTCGCAGAAAATAAATGGTACTGACCCAAAGTAATTCCAGATGTATTAGCCACTTCCTGAGTATTTAAACCATGTTGATAATGTGCGTAACCAGTGTTGTAATTGGAAATAAAACTATTACACCAGTGAACATGAGCTACATTTAATTGCTGATAATAAACACAACTAATTTGTGCTGCGTCGGTTGCAACAACACAATAGGTATACATTTCGGTTTTTGTACCACCTTCCATAATTCCATTAGGAATATCTAATGTATTTCCATCAAAATCAAGAACAGGATTGAAGTTACAGCCATCCTCATCCCATATTGGACCAGTTGTACCACTATCATCAGCATCAAAATCATGGGTGGATTGGTCATGCCAGTTGTCAACGGTTTGTCCGTCTGTTGCTAGAGTTGTACCTGTGTTATGCGCCTGATCATCGGCTTTCATCCACAATAATAAACCATTAGCAACACCACCTGGACCAGGTTGAATAGTAGCTAAAGTAAAGTATTGTCCATCTGTAAAATCAATATCGTTAAAGGTTACTTTATTGGATGAGAACGAATTGGCAACGGTTGCAGTAGCTCCTGAGGTAAAGTCTCCATCGGCATCAGTTAATAAGTAAAAATCCGCTGCAGCATCTCCAGCTAATTTTTCACTTGAAATGTCAAATTCAACATGAACGTCGGCTACTGTACCAGTCATTTCAACTTTCCATTCTTTGTCCAATCTACCTGTATAGTTTACCGGTAAATCATCGTGGGCAGATGATGTTGCATTGTTATTCCCCCAAAGTAAATATGTTCCATCAGTAAGAGCGGTTGAAATTCCAGCATTAGTGGAGCCTATGGCTTCTGTACTCATGGTTACTATAGCGTCTGAATTTATCGATTTTGATTGTCTTTGATCTAATCCAGAAAGAACATCGGCTCCAATACCAGCGATATCATAATGATAAGCACTGTTAGCAGAATAATCCCAAATTACAGTAGAACCATCTGAGTCGGTGTAATCTTCTCCGGCCAGCGTAATTCCATATTTAACAGCTAAATAACTCTGAATTTGATCTTCTTCTGTTTCGGTTGGGATTCCATCGTAAACAATAAACTCGGCAATGTATCCTTCGAGGTGATTTACAGTAGCTCCTTGACACCCAATGAAAAAATCGTCGTCAACACCTGCTCCTCCAGTATTACTGGTTGAAGGGTCCCCACTATCGTAAACAGTGTTGTTTCGATACATATACTTTTTGGTTCCATAAGGAGTTGCTGTACTTGTACTTGAAGCAAAAGTCCAAATGTAAGGTTCACTAGTTGTTTTTGCAGTTGCGTCTTGAATCCTTCCTTGGTCGTTAGTAGTATTACCATAATCAAATATCATCCAATCCACTCCCCAATCTAAATATCCAGTAAATTCAGTTGAACTCGCTAAATCTTCATGGAACCCAACATGGTTAGATGAGGTTTCATCAACTGTAGCTACCATGTATACAAAAATGTCATTTTTAGTAGTTGTTTCGAATATCCCGTTGGTAATAGATAGGTAATCCGACTCTGAATCCAGAAAGTCTAAGGCTGGGTTAAAGTTTATGGCATCAGCATCCCAGTCTGGTCCGTTTCCTGGTGTTTTAGCATCCAAAACGGTTCCTCCTTCTTGATCATGCCACTCATCAACCTCTACACCATCTGTGGCTAATGTTGTTCCTGCATCACTATAGGCTTCGGCATCAGCCTTTAGCCATAAATGTAAATTAGAAGAAACACCCCCTGGTCCTAACGCAGAAGAGGCCAAAGTGAAATATTGTCCATCCGTTAAAGTAACGTCATCAAAGGTAACTGTTGATGCATTTGCACTTGTAGCTTCAATTGCAGTGGCCCCACTTGCGAAATTAGCATCAGCATCGGTTAATAAAAAGAAGGTATAACCTGTGTTTAATGATGTACCGGATATATCAAACTCAATATGCACATCCGAAACTGTTCCGGTCATTTCAACTACCCATTCTCTGTCTAATCGCTCAGAATAACCTGTTGGTAATTCACTGGGATAACATCAATAGTTCCATCGTCATCATTGTCGTTCCCCCAAAGTAGGTAAGCTCCGTCGGTTAATGTTGTAGAGTTAGCCGCGTTAGTGGCTGCTACTGCTTCGGTACTCATAGTTACTATTGCATCTGTTTCAATAGACTTAGATTGCTTTTGTAATAAATTCCCAGAATCATCACGTCCAATTCCGGCGATGTCATTGTGGTAACCACTGTAAGTTGAATTATCCCAAACTACTGTTCCATCAGAACTTAAATAGTCCATGGATGCCAATGTTAATCCGTACTTAATAGCTAAATAAGATTGTACTCGGTCTTCCTCAGCTGCAGAAAGGATTGTATTGAAAATAAGTACTTCGGAAACCTTACCGTTAAAGTCAGCAGTATTGTCAGTCTTACAACCAAAATAGAAATCTTGCCCTAACCCAATACAGTCGTCAGTACCACCATCAGTATTTAAGCTTGTGTTATTTCTTGAACAGTATTTTGTTGTTGCAGAAGGAGTACTAGTATTTTCCGCACTACCGACATTCCATAAATAAGGAACTGTTGTTGTTCCACCCCATGTCCCAGAAATTCTACCTGTCCCCGCGGTAGTATTCCCCTTATCCAATGTTAGGTTATTAGCAGAACCCCTTACATACCATAAAGTATGACTCGTACCTGAAGAGTTATTTTGAAACAGAGTGTTTGCGGTACCTGTGTTGTCAAATGAGTTAACCGTGTAAACAAATGCATTATGAAGTGTATCCCCGTTACCTAGAATTCCTCCAACGTGGGTGTAATTGTCGTTACCATCGAAAGATAAAGAAGGTCTAAAATTAATACCATCTTGGTCCCATACTGCTGCATTAGCAGTTGCAGAAATATCAAATTCATTTCCACTTTGATCGTGCCAGTTGTCCACTGTTTGAGCATCGGTAGCTTGGGTTGTTCCTGTGTTATGACATTGCGTTTCGGTCTCTAACCAAAGGTGTAACTCAAATCCAACTCCTCCTGGGGCAGCTTGTTGCGTTGCTAGGGTAAAGTATTGTCCGTCGGTAAAGTTAAAATCATCAAAGGTTACTTTGTTTCCAGAAAAACTTGTTGCTACTGTAGCTGTAGCTCCAGATGTAAAATCACCATCAGCATCAGTTAATAAATAGAAATCACCAGCTGCATCACCCATTAAATTGGTGTTCTGACCAGAAAGGTCGAATTCGATATGTACATTGGACACAGTACCCGTCATTTCCACCACCCATTCTCGGTTTAATCTCCCTGTATAACCCGATGGTAAATCAGCATCGGCAGAAGCTGAGGTTGCATTGTTATTTCCCCAAAGTAAATAAGCTCCGTCTGTTAAAGTCGTAGAGTTGGCTGCGTTAGTAGCTGCAATGGCTTCAGTAGACATCGTTACTATTGCATCCGAATTAGCTGATTTAGATTGCTTTTGTAGCAAATTCCCTAAGTCGTCTCGTCCTATTCCTGCTATATCATAATGGTAAGCACTATAAGTTGAATTATCCCAAACTACCGTTCCATTAGCACTCAAGTAATCCATAGCGCTTAAGGTAATACCATATTTAATGGCTAAATAGGATTGAATTTGATCTTCTTCAGCATCTGTAGGTATTGTGTTAAGGATGATTAATTCTGCCATATTTCCAAGCCATTCATAATCACCGGCAGAGTTGGAACCTATATAAAAGCCATCACCATTACCTTTAGCATAGCTGGTACCAGCTCTGTCATCAATAGAGACGTTGTTTTTAGTAATATACTTTTCATTGGTTCCAGGGCCACTATTATCAACTCCAGCTCCCATGGATAATAACATAGGTGCTGCAACAGTAGTTCCTAAAACACCGATTGTTCTACCAGTGGTACCTGTATTTTGCCCTTTGTCGTAAAGAATATCGTCATCAGTCTGTCTGTGAAAATTTAAAGCAGAGGTATTGTTTCCATTTGCACTATTATCACAGTTTTCGTAAAAAATCCATCTTGTATTTGCAGAATTGTTATCCAATGTCCCAACAAAATAGGTGAACATATTATGAAGAGTATCGTCATCATCAATAATTCCCCCTGAAATAAGGTAGTTTTCAGCACCACCATCAAAATAAAGCGTTGGGTTGTAGTTCATTCCATCGGCATCCCAGGAAGCATCTCCTTCATTGGAAGTTGCATCGTGATCATTTCCAGATTGATCGTGCCAGTTATCTACGTCTTGTCCATCAGTAGCTTGAGTTGTTCCTGTGTTGTGCGATTGAACACCAGCATCAAACCAAACTTCCATGTTATTGGATACTCCTCCAGGGCCAGGTTGTTGAGTGGCAAGAGTGAAATAATAACCATCGGTAAAATCAATATCGTTAAAGGTTACTTTGTTCCCTGAGAAACTTGAAGCAGCTGTGGCTGTAGCACCAGAAGTAAAATCTCCATCTGAATCTATTAATAAATAAAAGTCTCCCGCAGCATCACCATTTAATGTTATATGAGCATCACCCGAAAGATCAAATTCCACATGAACATCGGAAACCGTCCCCGTCATTTCCACTTTCCACTCTTTAGCTAATCTTCCTGAGTATCCCGAAGGCAAATCATCATGGGCAGAGTTATCTTTTGCATTGTTATTTCCCCAAAGTAAATAAGTATCGTCTGTAAGGGGAGTTAAAATTCCTGCGTTGGTAGTTCCAATGGCTTCGGTACACATGGTTACAATAGCATCCGAATTAATGGATTTAGAAATTCTTTGGTCTAACCCAGAAGTAGCATCAGCTCCAATACCCGCGATATCATAATGATAGGCTGAGTTAGCTGAATAATCCCAAATTACTGTAGAGCCATCCGAGTGAGTGTAATCTTCACCAGCTAATGTAATTCCATATTTAACACCTAAATAAGTTTGAATTTGGTCCTCTTGGGTTTCGGTTGGAATTCCGTCATACACTATGATTTCAGCAATTCTACCATTTAAATAATATTGGTTTACGGCTGAACCTAAAAAGAAGATTTGATTGTTTCCTGTTGCGTTGTTTGCTGTTGAAGGATCACCACTGTCCAAAACATTATTGTCCCTTAAAATGTATTTTTTTGTTCCATTTGGGGTTCCTGTAACCGTACTTGATCCAAATGCCCAAAGGTGCGTTATTCCGTAATCTGTTCCCCAATTTACCGCAACTCTTCCTTGTCCATCTGTTTGATTACCCATATCCCAATATACCACTTCGTCACCCCAAGCAGCATTGGCGCCTACTGTCCTAGAACTTGCCATTGCCTCGTGAAATATTTTATCATTCCTATCCTCATCATCTGCACAAACTACGTAAACAAAAAGGTCGTTAATTACATCGGTACCAAAGATACCAGAGGAGATTTCTAAGTTTTCTGAATTGGCATCTTCAAAATCTAGCGAAGGGTTGAAGTTAACACCATCTTCATCCCAATCTGGACCAGTTGCGCCATTATCTGTAGCGTCATAACTATTTCCTGATTGATCATGAAATTCTTGAACTTCCTGTCCATCGGTTGCTAAGGTTGTCCCTGCATCGCTATAAGCTTCAGCATCGGCTTTTAGCCACAAACGTAAATTTCCAGAAACTCCACCAGGAGTTTGGGCATTAAGGGAAAATATAAAAATCGTGAAAACAGCGGTAATCAGCTTTTTCATTGTATTTGGCATTATTAGTCGGCCCAAAAATACGTAAAAAGGGGAAATTTGTTTCGATCGGTAATACATTAGAGGTATCAAGATACTCTATAGTCGTATTTTATTATTGACAATTTATAGTGTTATTGTAAACAATTCCTATTGGGTCGATTTTTAAGTTACTCTAGAAATTTATTAAGTTTGTTAAGAGGACAGAATGGAAACGAAAAAAAAACAGTCAGTTTTTAAGATTACAATTGCTGCCATTTTAGTTTTAACAGCAGTTGTTTTAGGAGTTGGAATAAGTAGTTCTGAACTTGACATTCTTCCTTCTATTCTGGAGACAAAGGATCACGAAAAGCCGCTTCGATCGGCGGGAACTTTTGCCGAGGATTTCACCGAAAATGCCTCAAGAGGAGAATTAATCGTTAATGAAAAATCATCTTTTTCTTTTATTTACACAAAAGCTAAAAGAGAGGGACATGCCTATACTGCATGCTGGTTTCCTTTGGAGAATTTGAATATCGATTTCTCTAATTATGATTTTCTGGAGTTGGATATTACAACCAATAAAGCTCGTAGAATTCCGCTTAATTTGAGTGTTCAAAATAATTTAGCAACACATCAATATATTCGTCAGTTTATTGAGATTGAAGAAGGGAAATCTAGTTACTCTCTTCCGTTGAGTGAGTTTTATACACCAGCAGAATGGTATGATGCTAACAACATCTCTCAAGCTCAAATTCCTGAACAAGACCTTTCAAAGGTTGAAGCGATGTCGTTTGAAAGCTGCCATTTATTGGGTAGAGAAATTAAGGATCAATTCACGGTTAATAGCTTAGTCTTAAAAAAGGATCTTACCCTCTTTTATGTATTCATCGCTGTTGGATCCTTTATTTCAATGGGGTTAGCTTGGCTATTAATCCTTAAGCCATTCGAAAAAGAAGAAGAGATTGTTCATGTTCCAATCAAGGAAGTTGAGTACAAAAAAGAAACTATAGAAGATCAAATCCTTACCTACTTAGCAAAGAATTATAATAATCCAGACTTAACGCTAGAAGACCTTAAATCCGAATTTGGAAAAGGGAAAGCTGAGGTTTCTAATCTCATCAAGGAGTCTACTAAAATGACCTTCCCTCGTTACTTGAACTTCCTTCGAATTGAGGAAGCTAAAAGAGTACTTAAATCGGGAGATTTTAAAACTGTTGCCGAAGTTGGGTTCCTAGTTGGATTTAATAGTTCGAGTAATTTCATCAGGGTTTTCAAAGCCCAAGAGGGTGTTTCGCCTAAGAAGTTTTTGGAGGGGTGATATCGCCCGCGGATTGCTCCTTTAGGTCCGCTTTTTCGTCGTTCCTCCTCGGTTCCGCTAATCCCACAGATTCCCCAAATTATGAATTGAGACTTTGCGAGCGATAGCGCGGCAATCTCATTTTAAATTTATTTGGTTAGTAAGATTTGAGATCACCACGTCGTACCTCCTCGTGATGACGTAATCCGAGCGAGACTAATTCCAAACCGCAACCAACCCCGTAAAAACACGTAGAATTAAACACTTCCAAGCAATTGTATACAATTCTTTAGAAATTGTAAACAATGCTAAAAACTCAAGAGGTATATTGAAAGACTGACCAAAATAATCGCGGTGCGCAAAAAAATATCAATATTCACACTTCTTTCCTTACTTCAGTTTATTGTGTTTGCACAGGAGATTTGTGATAATGGAATTG
Organism: Flavobacteriales bacterium; assembly: GCA_038154685.1. Lineage (GTDB taxonomy): Bacteria > Bacteroidota > Bacteroidia > Flavobacteriales_C. The sequence continues at coordinate 17,511 of JAYPYW010000014.1, forward strand.
ATGATGACGGAGATGGATTGATTGATTGTTTTGATCCCGATTGTCAGACTTCCAAAAATGGTTGCGTAGATTTCTATTTCGGTGCAGATACTCCTGAATGTAGATTAGTTCCTGATCCTTTGCTTTTTAGTATGGAAGAGCAATACAGATCTGCAAACAACCATGGTCATGATTATATAGTCCCTGCCGTGGGTGATTTAGACGGCGATGGAATTCCTGAAATTGTTACGATTAGTCCAAATGACAAAAATCGAAAACTTTATGTTTTAAATGGTTTAGACGGGTCTGAAATAGCGTCCATTACATATGAAGGGACATACCATATATTTGCAGGTGGGCCTACAATTGTTGATGTAGATAATGATGGAACTGCAGAAATATTTATGGTTACCGGAAATGGTATTCCTTCTGGCGGGCAAAATTATACTGCTAAACAATGGGTTAGTCGTTTTGAATTTGATGGAGGTGCATTGACCCAAACTTACAGAAAGCCTTTTGGGAAATTTGGTGGAGGATGGGGAGGTACTGTAGCAAATCGGGTTTCTGTATGGGATGGTCAAAAATGGGCAACTCCTCAATTTGTTGATTTCAATGCCGATGGAACTCCTGAAATGTTTATTGGAAATCAAGTTTTTGATGTATCTACAGGAGCTATAATTGCTGGACCTCCAAGTGACAATGCTAGAATGAACTGGCCAAGGGGTAAGCAGGGTTTGGAGGATGATTATATGCCTGCAGCTTATGACATTTTACCAGATGGATTTTGCGCTAACTGCTCTGGTGTAGAGTTAGTATGTGGAAACACAATTTACGCCGTTGATTTATCTGATCCTGGCAATGCGTACAACGGAATTTCAATTGCAGCACAAATGAGTCCAACTGGAACTTACGAAGATGGATTTACAAGCTTAGCCGATTGGGACGGTGATGGTGAAATGGATGTGATTGTTGTTGCTGCGGATGCTGCAAATGGTGCCTATGTTTACATTTGGAATCCAAGAACTCAAGCGATAATTCAAGGACCAAAGGACATCAGATCGGGTAATCATCCTGCGGGTAGGGCAACAGTTGCTGATTTTGATGGAGATGGTGTTAATGAGTTATCAATTGTAAGTAAAGATCAACTCAACCTTTTTGAAAGCGATTTAACAAAAAAATGGTCGAATGCTACATCTGATGGTTCTGCTAAAACTTCAGCTACAGCGTTTGATTTTGAAGGTGATGGGAACATGGAAGTTGTTTACCGGGATGAAAAAACTTTATTTATCCTTGACGGTGTAACCGGAAATACAAAGGCAAGTTTTCCATGTGCGTCGGGAACTAGGGTGGATATGCCTGTTGTTGTAGATGTGGATGCCGATGGAGAAGCTGAAATAGTTTGTAGTTGCATTGATAGGCAAGGTCTTGGTAGTAATGATCCGAGACATACCGTTGTATTTAAGAGTTCATTAACCCCATGGGTTTCTACTCGAAAGGTATGGAATAGCTTCCATTATTCGCCTACTTTTATCAATGACGACCTTACTATTCCTGTTGTTAGACAAAATAAAGCGCTGATTCAAGGTTTAGATATTTATGGTGCCCAAACACCCATATTAAACAAGCTAGGAGAGCCAGTTTTCCCTGGTTTACCTGATGTTGTTGCTAATGCCGACTCTGTTGTTATAGGTGATTGTTCTGATGATTCAGTAACAGTTTACATGACTATTTGTGAAGAAGATAATTTGGACAATATTTGGGGCTATCCAATTAGCTATTACGACGACGATCCAACTACTGGAGCAGGAACACTGATTAATACATTTACCGTAGATTCTAGTCTAGCAACAATACTTTCGGACAGCTGTGTGAGTATTTCTTTCAAAGTACATAATGATAATTACAATCTGCACATTTTTGCAAATGATGACGGCACGGACCCTTTAGGAGCGCCTGCAACATCAACATTGGAGTGTGACAGTTCCAATAACCTAACATTTATTCCAGTTGGTTGTAGAATCGTAAATTATGACACTGTTACAATTTGTTTAGGTGATACAGCTATTTTGGAAGCTACTGACACAACAGATTTAGCTTGGTTAACAACTGAAAATTATGATGTTGTAAACGACTCAGTAATTAATGCTCTACCACTTTTAACTAGTTATTACATAGCTAACTCTTTAAAGTATACCGACAGTATTTACGTTATTGTTAACGCTTTACCAACAGTTAGCCTTGGAAATGATACAACAATTTGTATAGCTGATGCTCCATTAATTTTAGATGCCGGAAATCCAACCGCTGCCTTTGATTGGAATGTAGATTCAACTTCTCAAACAATTACAATTGATGCTACAGGAGAATATATTGTGGAAATTACCGATACAAATGGCTGTATTAACTCAGACACAATGAATTTGGTGGTTAATTCATGTAATACTGATGCTGAAGTAACAAAAACAGATTTTACAGATAAATACTTCGCTGGAGCAACTACTATTTACACCATTGTAGCTCGTAATTTTGGCCCTTCTGATGTAGTTGAAGGTGATGTTTCTGATCCATTACCAGCTGGAATTTCTGCTGGTGATGTTACATGGACAGCTACTCCTTTTGGTGGTGCCACTACATCAGCAGGAGGAGTAAATACGGGAGCTTTAACAGATGAAGTAAATATTCCAGCAGGAGATAGTATTATTTACACTGTAAACGTTGTTGTCCCTCCAGATTTTATTGGCGACTTAGTAAATACGGTTACTATTACTGTTGATAATGATACTTTCCCGGATAATGATGTTGCTGTTGATACAGACACTAAAGACTGTAATTTTCAAACGCAAGGAACAATTGATTCACGTAATGCAGGATGGGTTAAAATGGGGAACGTTGTGGTTGGGATTCCTTACACGGTTTCTCCCGCTGGAGGATCCAGAACTTTTGTCCCTTCCAATGGCCCTGAGGCAGGAGAAACAATTACAACATTGGTTTACAATACTGGTACTAATAATAGTGTAAGCTTAACTAGGAACAGATATAGATCCGATAATGAATGGTTCAATACAATCTCGATTTATGATAACACACCACATGCATGGACAGGTTTATCAGGTTCTGGTGGAGAAACTGCACCGATTCTTGGGTTTATGGCCTTTATCGATCAAAACAGAAACGGTCAGTTTGATTCAGGTTTAGAAACTTATTATAGAGATATCACTTCTTTAAAGTTCACACCTACAACTTCGGGAGAGTTGTATATGGCATTCTACGACGATGGGGTTTATACTGACAATGCAGGAACGATTAACATTAGCGTTCAAAGTGAATTAGAATCAACGGATATTGGAGCCGACACAGCAATTTGTGTTGGTCAGTCAGTAACATTGGATGCTCAAAACCCTGACGCAGCAAGTTGGGTTTGGAGTACAGGAGAAACCACTCAAACTATTGAGGTGGACACAGCCGGGGAATACTCAGTAGAAATCACTAGTGTTGGAGGTTGTGAAGTTTTTGATACGATTAACATTGAAACACATGATATTGATGTACTGCTTCCAAATGATACCGCTTTCTGTTTTGGAGAAGCATATACGATTAATGCCCAAAGTGATTCAGCTGTTGTCTGGAATTGGGATAATGGAGAAACTGGATCATCAATTACAGTGGATGCAACAGGAGATTACAAAATTACCGTAGAAAATTCATTTGGATGTGCTGATAGTGATAGCATCAAAGTTACGATTTATGAATTACCAGTTGTAACACTAAGAGATACTACTATTTGCCCAGGAGGAAAAGGAACATTCGAAGCAGTTTCGGCAACAGCTACTGATTATTTATGGCAAAAGGAGGGAGAAGGAACTACACAATCAATTACTGATTCAATTGTTGGGTTCTACGAAGTGATTGTTACAGATATTAATGGTTGTAAGGACACTGCTGAAGCTGAATTAACTTTACACACACCACCAGATGTAACGGTAAATAACGATACCATATGTATTGGAGATCCTGCTGCAACATTCACTGCTACTTCAGCAACGGCAACCTCTTACTTGTGGAGTGAAAATGGTACGGGTACTGCAGGAACTACCACAGGAACATCAGCTGGTAACTACACCGTAATAGTTGAGGATATTAATAATTGTAAGGACACTGCAACAGGAATATTAAAAGTGGATACATTACCAATTGTATCGTTAGAAGGAGCTGCAATTTGTGATGACGTTACAAGTGTTAATTTAACGGCTGTTTCCAGTACAGCAGTATCTTATATATGGAGTGGTTTAGGATCTGGAACCACTGCCTCGATTCCTGGAATTACCGAAGGAAATTATGTGGTTACAGTTACGGATGAAAATGGTTGTGAAAGCTCAGACGATGCCGATTTACAAAGGTATCCAATGCCAACAGTAACTGTTGCTGATCAAAGTATATGCCCAGGTAGTGAAGCTACTTTAACAGCAGTTTCTGCAACAGCAACCGATTATTTGTGGAGAAAAACAGGAAGTGGCACTACCCAATCAATCTCAGGTTCAACAGCTGGAATGTATGAAGTTATTGTTACCGATGTAAATGGATGTAAGGATACTGCAGAAGCTGAATTAATTGTTCATGTTGCACCGGAAGTAACCGTAGATGACAACAGAATTTGTATTGGCGATCCTGCCGCTACTTTTACTGCTACTTCTGCTACAGCAGCGTCTTACTTATGGAGTGAAAATGGTTCAGGTACCGCTGGAACAACTTCTGGCACAACTGCCGGAAATTATACGGTTATTGTTACCGATGCAAATACTTGTAAGGACACTGCAACTGCTGTTTTAACTGTGGATACTTTACCAATTGTATCGGTTGAGGATACGGTGATTTGTTCCAATATTTCAAGTGTGGATTTAAAAGCGGTTTCATCAACAGCAATTACTTATAACTGGTCTGGAACTGGTACCGGATCTGCAAGTACTATTACAGCAATTACTGCTGGAAATTATGTGGTAACGGTTACCGATGAAAACGGTTGTATTAACTCAGATGATGCCAATGTTTACATTGTTGAGCAACCTGAACCTTTTGAAATTTTGGGAGATTTAACAGCTTGTGAGGGGGATGAAATCGACTTATCTATCGATGTTACTGCTGAGCACAAAGATTGGGATACAGGGGAAGAGGGGGATGGAATTACGGTAATTCAAAATGGTACTTACAGCGTTACAATCGCTAATGAAGCACACGGATTAAGATGTGAAGAAACACAATCGGTAGACCCTATTTTCTTACCATATGCGGAACAACCTGAAGAACCATATATTGTAAACTGTTTTGATCACTTCCAAGAGATTCCAGTTACTTTTGAAACAAGTGCAAGGATAGATTGGGGAGATTTACCAATTAATAGAGATAATGCTGCCTTAGTAACCGCACCTGGTTTCTATTCTGCTAACATTTATCTGCACGAACAATGTCAGATTACAGCCGAATTAGAAGTCGAAGAATTTTGTCCGTACACCGTATTTATTCCAAATGCATTCACCCCAAATGATGATGGCAGAAATGAAACTTTTGAACCTAAAGTCCATAACATCATCGATTACAAATTATACATCTTCAACCGTTGGGGAGAACTAATTTTCACCTCAAACCATCAGGATAACCAATGGGACGGAACTTACCTTGGAAACCCAGCTCAGATTGATGTTTATGTTTATAAGCTAACGGTTACTGGAAACAAGACTATGGAGGAAATCGAAGAGCAACAATTCGTTGGAACTGTTTCTTTGATTAGGTAATTTTTCTCCCACAGATCTCACAGATTTACACAGATAAAAAATGACTTGTTAAGGTTCGCCCGCGGATCCCGCTAATCCCACTGATCTTTTTCGGAACAACAAAGTTGTTCTACACTATTCTCTTAAGTTTTGGATTAAAAGAGCTTTGCTCTTGAAGAAAAGATCCGTGAGATTAGCGGGATCCGCAGGCGGCTATTAACAATTGTATACCCTTAATTAGGAATTGTAAATTTTCTCATCTATTGGATCAGTATCTTGAATAACTGCCTTTTTCGGAACAAATCATCGGGAAAGAAGTATAAACCCTCTGGGTTACTAAGTATGGTTTTTAGGAGAAACATATTACTTTCAATTTTTACATTGTTGGTTATAGCGTCAGCTATGGCTCAACCAGAAATTTCCGTAAAAGGTGGAGGTTTCGACATATCCGATGGTCAGAACACTTGGCCGGATTCTACCGGACAAGCTTTTGGCGTTTTAACCGCAAATCAAGATTCCGTTGATCATGTTTTTTGGATTTTAAATGAAGGAACCGCAGATTTAAACGTAACAGACATAAACGTAAGAAGTACAACTTACGATGATCATTTTTCAATCGTTGGTTCAACTTCACTAACAATTTCGGCAGGAGACAGTGCCTCTTTTGTTATTCGTTACAGACCAACTGGAGCAGGAACACATGGAAGAAGAGATGCTTCACCATGGCGTAACTGGATAGACATTATTTCCGATGATGCCGATGAAGCGACTTTTAACTTCAGTATTTCTGGTGCTGCAATTCAGGAAGATGGTTTTGATTGCTCTACAGGAAGAATGATTTTCTCTAGACTAGGAGGAGGAACGGATTTAGAAGAATGGAATTATGGAGATCAACCTGCCACTCGAACGGTTATTAATAATGCTTGGGCTGGTAACCATGATGGCATGGGGTTAAATCCAAATGACAATCGCATATACGCAATGAGGTATAATGGAACCACAAGAGAACAACTTTATGTTTTTGATCAGAGCGGACATACAAGATATGTTGGAGACGTAATTGGTGGAGGGATTACCGCTGGAATGGCTGCTCATGCTAGTGCAGGAGCTTTTGATAACAATAATAACTTATATACTTTTCATAATGCTGATGCGACAACATCGTTAAACAAAATCAATGTTCGATCTGCAGAAGCGGAGTTAATCACTTTGTCTGATCCCGTTCATATTCGAGGAGCAATTTTCAACCCTACCGATGGCCTTTTATACGGATTTAGTGCGGGAGCTACACACGATGGATTAGTATCTGTTGATCCAACTAATGGTACAGTAACCTACATCGGGGGAGATGGAGATTTAACTTATGCAGCGATGTTTCGAAGTACAGATGGTGCTGTTTACATGATGAGTCAAACTTACTCCATGTATTTAGTTGATTTGACGGATGGAAGCATTGAGCAAATTGGAACGAACCCTGGTTGGGGAAATGGAATTTGGGTAGACGGTTGTGCTTGCGGAGAAATTAAAGCGGAAGCCGATGTAAATATCACGCTTGATGATAACCGTCCTTCTTACACGCCAGGAAGTATTCAAACTTATACCATTACTGTAAAAAATAATGGTCCATGGGGATCATATAGAGATACTGTTAGAAACGCCCTCCCAGCTGGAGTTACCTTAATGAGTTGGACATCCAAAACATCTGGTACTGCTGTTTCAGATAATCCAACTGGTTCAGGAGCTCTCGAAGATGTTGTAGATATTAGTGTAGGTGATAGTATTGTTTACACCGTAAAAGTTGTAGTTCCTCCTGGGTTTACTGGAAGTTTGGTTAATACGGTATCGGTTACTGCGTCAACAGTAGTTGCTGATCCAGATATGACTAATAATTCTGCTTCGGATACTGATGTAATTTTCTCTTCAGCTTCTGAAGTTTGTAATAATGGTTTTGATGATGATGGTGATGGAGAAGTAGATTGTTTTGATGGCGACTGTGCTGGAACTTCTGCTTGTGTATCGCATTATACAAGTGGTGTAATTCCTGAATGTCCGGACACACCCGATGTTGCTTTATTTAGTATGCGAGAACAGTACAGAAGAGCTAACGTTGTTACCAATGGTTATTGTTCACCTGTGGTTGGAGATCTCGATGGTAACGGCATTCCTGAGGTAGTTGTCAATACAGTTAATGGTGTTAGTGGAGCGGGTGCCTGGCAAGGTGGATCTAATGCAACAATAAGAGTTTTAAATGGTCAAACTGGTGCAATAAAACATTCCGTAAATGTTCCAAGAATTCATTATTTCTCACACTCTACTTCCATTGCTGATGTAGACAATGATGGCGACGGTGAAATTTATGTTGTTTCTGGGGATCAACGCTTAAGAGGTTTCGATCATAGTTTAACTCCGCTACCAGGGTTTACTGCTACTTTAATCGGACAAGGAGGAAAACCAATTTGGGATGTTCAAAAAGCTGCGGGGGTTCAGTTTGCCGACTTTGACCAAGATGGTCAAACTGAATTATTTATTGGAAATCAGGTGTTCAACGCGTTAACCGGAGCAATTTTAGCAGAACCTCCTACAAAGGCTAACGTAAACAATTGGCCAAAAGGGAGACAAGGAACTGGGAATAATGATTATATTCCATCGGCAGCGGATGTTCTTCCAGACGACTTTTGCCCAACCTGCCAAGGAGTAGAAATTGTTGCGGGAAATACTGTTTATGCTGTTGATTTATCTAATCCAATAGCAAATGCTGCCCTCACCATAGCAGCCCAAATGCCTAATACTACTACCTACGGGGATGGATATACGAGTATAGCAGATTGGGACGGAGATGATTCTTTGGATGTAATTGTAACGTCATTACAAGGCGGAGACTCCCGAGTTTACATATGGAACCCGCGGACCCAAGCATTAGTAACTCAAGACCAATTAGGAAATCCTATGCCTGGAGGCTTAACAACAGTAGTGGCAGGAAATGCATGTGGTAGAGCAACGGTAGCAGATTTCGATGGAGACGGTATCAATGAGCTGTCGATTGTTTCTCGACATAGATTAAAGCTTTTCGAATCTGACTTAAGCTTAAAATGGCAACGAACAGGTTTTAATGATGGATCCAGAAAAACATCGGCCACGGCTTTTGATTTTGAAGGAGACGGAAATGTTGAAATTGTATACCGAGATGAAGATTATTTAAGAATAATTGACGGAGTTACTGGGGTTACTAAGGACTCTTTAGGTTGTGGCTCAGGAACAAGATTAGAAATGCCCGTGATAGCAGATGTAGACGCTGATGGGCAGGCGGAAATTGCAGTTACTTGTGGAAATGACCTGGTAGTTTACGAAGCGGATGAAACGCCTTGGATGCCAACGCGTAAAGTCTGGAATACTTTCTCTTATTCTCCTACATGGGTAAACGATGATTTAACCATTCCTGCTCACCGACAAAACAAAGCGACTGTTCCAAGAAATGATATATATGCCGCTCAAGCACCTATTACAGATCCGTCTGGAGCTCTTGTTTACCCAGCGCTACCTGATTTTGTGGTGACATTTGATTCTTCAACCATTGCAAGTTGTGATAATGATTCAACCTTAGTTCATGTTACTATTTGTAATGATGATGCAAATGCATTGTTATACAATTATCCAATTAGTTATTATGACGGAGATCCTAACTCTGGAGGAATATTAATTGGAACACGCACAATATCTATTGCCGATGTTACTGTCCAGTCTGCTAGTTGCTATAGCTATAGCTTTAACGCACCGAATCAGCCTATGGATTTATATATCATAGCTAACGATGATGGAACAGGAACATTTGGATTCCCTACTACCTTTTTAGAAGAATGTGATAGCACAAACAACGTTACCAATGGCGAAATTGGCTGTCCGTATGACGCCGGAATTACTAAGGATGACGGCGAAGAGAAGTATATACCTGGAGGCGCAAGAACCTACGAAATTGTAGCTAGAAATTACGGACCAAGTTTCACAGGCGGTATTGTATCCGATCCGCTACCAACGGGAATAAGTACTGGTGATGTTACTTGGACAGCTACTACCTACGGTGGAGCTACAACCTCTGCCTCCGGAACCATGAATGGAGCACTTCAAGATACCGTAGATATTCCTGCTGGAGACAGTATTATCTATTCTGTAACCATTTCAACACCAGATGATCTTGTTGGGGATTTAGTTAATGTTGTTTCAATAAATGTTGTTGGAGATACTATTACAGATAACAATACTGCAACCGATATCGATACCGTTGATTGTACCTTTGCAATTGCTGGAACAGTAAACTCAAGAACGGCAGGATGGACTCAAATTGGAACTGTAGTTGGAGGCTTTACCTACAATTTCAGTACATCAGGAGGAACAAAAACTTTTACACCAGGAAGTGGTCCCGAAGCAGGGGAATCGATAACAACTGTTGTTTATAACACAGGAACTGGAAACAGCGTTAGTTTAAGACGTCATCGATATAATAGTTCCAATACATATTTCGGTACAATTTCGAGTTATGATAATACACCGCATGCATGGACAGGGTTATCGGGGACAGCACCAGAAAATGCTCCAATTCTTGGTTTCATGGCCTTTGTAGATAGAAATGGAAATGGCACCTACGATTCAGGTACAGACGACTATATAAGAGACATTAATACTTTAAGTATCACACCTGATAATTCTGGGGAACTATATATTGCCTTTTACGATGATGGATTATATACCGATAATAATGGATTAATAAATATTGAATCAAATATTGATCCTATAACAGTTGATTTAGCAACAAGTGATACTACAATTTGTTCAGGGGATTCGATTCTTCTAGACGCTGGAAATCCAACTGCCTTAAGTTGGGCTTGGAGTAATGGGGAAACTACGCAAACTATTCAAGCTCAAACAACTGGTGAATACTCAGTAGTGGTTACTACGCCTGGTGGTTGTCAGGCAACCGACACGATGAATTTAAATTTAGCATCAGTGAATGTTGATTTAGGAAACGATACCACTGTTTGTTCGGATTCAACAATTACCTTAGATGCAGGAAATCCCGATGCTGCTAGTTGGGTTTGGAACGATGCAACAAACACACAAACAAACACAATTCTTTCCGGAAATTATTCTGTTATTGTAACAGATACCATTGGTTGTGAAGGTTTTGATACTGTATCAATTTCAACCGTTGCCCCTATTGATTTGGCGCTTGGAAATGATACAACAATTTGTTCTGGTGATTCGATCTCTTTATCCTTTACTCAACCTGAAGGTTCATCTCACCTTTGGAGCACTGGGAGTATTTCAGCTTCTATTACAGTTAATTCAGCAGCAACATATTCTGTTGCTCTGACCGACTCATTTGGTTGTCCGCACTTTGATACTTTGGTCCTTTCACTCCATGCTTTACCTGATGTTAATTTGGGTAACGACACTACCATTTGTCCAGATAGCTCATTAACGATAACATCTGTTGGAGGAACTGGGTGGACATGGAGTACAACAGAGACTACCCAATCGATAAGAGTTAATACCAATGGACAATATTATGTTGATATTATAGATGCAAATAATTGTGAGAATAGTGACACAATAGACGTTTCTATAGCTTCCATTACCGCAATTGTACCTGCCAACGATACTACTATTTGTACTGGTGATACAATTACCCTAAACGCTGGAAATGCCGCAAGTTGGTTATGGGGGCCAGGTGGAGAAACTACACAGACTATTAGAGTAACTGATCCAGGATCGTATGATGTTCAAATTACTTACGCGGGTGGTTGTGGATTTAATGATACGATTGAAATTGGAAATCATATTTTACCAATCGTAAACCTTGGTCCCGATACAAGTATTTGTGATTTAGAAGACATCACATTTGATGCTGGAAGTGCCGATTCTTGGACTTGGAGTACAGGCGAAAGCACACAAACAATCACAGTCTCTTCGGCTGCTGAATATGACGTTGAAATAACTGATGTAAATGGTTGTACCGCTAGAGATACTATTGAACTAAGTTTAGATTCAATCCCATTGGTTGAATTAGGAAATGATACCACTATTTGTCCGGATAGTTCTTTAACTATTGCCTCGGTTGGAGGAACAAATTGGACTTGGAACACAACTGAAATTACCCAATCAATTACAGTAAGTGCTGGCGGAATCTATTCTGTATCGATTGCTGATGGTAATGGATGTATAAATAATGACACAATAGACATTTCAATAGCGTCTGTTTCTGCTATTGTACCTGCCAATGATACAACTATTTGTATGGGAGATACAATTACCCTTAACGCTGGAAATGCAGCCAGTTGGTTATGGGGACCTGGTGGAGAAACTACACAGACTATTAGAGTAACTGATCCAGGATCCTATGATGTTCAAATTACTTATGCTGGGGGTTGCGGGTTTAACGACACGATTGAAATTGGAAATCATATTTTACCAATCGTAAACCTTGGTCCCGATACAAGTATTTGTGATTTAGAAGACATCACATTTGATGCTGGAAGTGCCGATTCTTGGACGTGGAGTACAGGTGAAAACTCACAAACAATTACAGTTTCAACTGCAGACGAATATGGGGTTGAAATAACTGATGCAAATGGTTGTACTGCTAGAGACACGATAGAATTAATCATAGACTCTATTCCATTAGTTGAATTAGGAAACGATACTACAATTTGTCCGGATAGCTCCATAACACTAACATCTATTGGTGGTTCAAATTGGACATGGAATACTACTGAAACAACCCAATCAATTTCAGTAAGCACGAGCGGAACATATTCTGTATCAATTGCTGATGGAAATGATTGTGTAAATAGTGATGCAATCACAATTAATATAGCTTCCGCTGAAGACATTAATTTAGGCAGCGATACTTCGATTTGTGCAGGGGAATCTATATTGTTAGATGCTGGTGCTGCGGATGGCTGGAACTGGAGCACAACAGAAACCTCTCAAACAATCACAGTAAGTTCTGCTGATACTTACATTGTGGATGTAGACTACGCAAGTGGATGTACTTTTAGCGATACCATCGAAGTAACTATAGATACCCTTCCAGTTGTTTTCTTAGGAAATGATACCTCAACCTGTGATGGAACTCCAATTACATTAGATGCAGGATCAGCCGATTCATGGATGTGGAATACAGGTGAAACAACAGCAATTATTTCGGTTAGTTCTGCTGGGACTTATGCTGTGAATTTAATTGATGGAAATGGTTGTGAAGGGACCGATGAAATTGAAATTAGTATAAACGCCCTTCCAAGCATAAACCTTGGAAATGATACGGCTATCTGTATTGGTGAATCTGTTATTTTAAACGCTGGAATTGCAGAAGATTATTTATGGTCGGATGGTTCATCAGCTAGCTCTTTATCTGTTACCGAATCAGGAACCTATTGGGTAGACATTACCGATGCCAACAATTGTGTAGACAGAAGTTCAATAGATATATCAGTTAACGATTTACCGGTTGTTAATTTAGGTGGAGACCAAGGAATCTGCGAAGGTGAATCCCTAACCTTAGATGCCGGAGATTTTGTAACTGAAGTTTGGAATTCAACAACCACCTCTCCTAGTTACACAGTTTCATCAACCACTACTGTAAATGTGGTTGCAACTGATGCTGCAGGTTGTGAAGGAACTGATGAAATTGAAGTAACCATGAATGCTTCGCCAACCATTGAAGTAGCTCAAGCTGATTCGGCAATTTGTGATTTACTAGGGGAAGAAACCAATATCTGGGTTGTTAACCCTGAAGGCATGGCCTTGTTATGGAGTACAGGTGAAACAGTTGAAAATATTACTGTATCGGATACCGGCTACTTTACAGTTTCCAAAACCAATGAATTTAGTTGTACTGTAAATGATACTGTTTTCGTTGATCAATACTGTGAAGAAAGAGAGTTTACTATGCCAAATATCTTCTCACCAAATGGAGACGGGACGAATGAAACCTTTATTCCTATTCAAAACCCTAATGAGCTATTGGAGTATTTTACACTTATCAATTTCCGAGTAATTAATAGATGGGGAATAATGGTTCATGTTTCCAATGAATATCTACCGAACTGGGATGGGAATCACCAGGGTACTGGATTACCATGTCCCGCAGGAGCATATTACTGGATTATTCAGTACAAGGATATCACTGGGAAAGAAAAAACAATTAACGGTTTTGTTCAGTTAATTACAAAATAAATAGTTGGCCCGCGACGATATTTTTCCACAATCGTTACACAAGTTTCATTCATTTGAGAACACAATGCATTCATTTTACGCAATTGTATCCTATTTCGAATTTTTTGAGGTTACTTTTTCACAGTTTGGTTGTAACATAGTTGAATGTCGTTTGTTCACCAGAAGAACTTAGACTAGTAACTTTTACACCTAACCTAGATTATGAACCCAATTATTGTATGGCCTTAGGCCACCCTTAACTGCCTTTACTATTTTGGTGCTATAATTGATTAAATCCTGAGCGATTAATTATTAATATTGCATCATGAAAAATTTAATTCTTATAACCCTTGCCTTAATTTCTTTTTCTGTTGAGGCAGGAAACAAAAAGAAAAAATGCGAAGATAAATGCACTAAACCTATTATAGTTTCTAATGAAGATTCTATTGCTAAGCAACTTGCTATAAACCTTGGTGATTTTAATACAGCCATTATATACACTTATAAAGAACTAGCTAAGGATCCATCGAACATTGATAAAACCTTCGAATTAGCAAAACTTTACTTTCGTGCAAATCAATTTGAATTAAGTATAAATACTTGTGGGGCTATATTACAATTGGATTCTTTAAATAAGAATGCCATGGAATTAGCTGCTTTAAATTTTAGAGGATTGAAAGATGATGTTAGCGCTGCTAACACCTACTTAATGCTTGCAAAACGCTTTAATAATCCAACCTACTTATACCAAGCTGCAACAACTTTATTTGAAGCAAAAAAATATGATGATTGTTTAAAAACCGTTAATGCAATACTTGCCAATAAAGAGGCTGCTAATCTCAATGTTCAAATGTCGAGAGTTAACGTTGCTAACCAACTCGTTAAAGAAGAAATAAACCTTGTTGCAGCTGCTCACAATATTTCAGGTTTTATCGCTTTACAAGCAAAAGATGCTAAAAATGCAAGAGGACATTTTTCAAAAGCTTTAGCCATTGAACCTGGTTTTGTTTTGGCTGAAAACAACTTAAAAGAAGTTCTTGTTTTAGAAACAGAGTTACAAAAACCAATACCTGAACCAAAGAAAAAATGAAGCAAATAATTCTTGCCTCGTTTTTATTCTTCCTCTTAACTCTAAAAGCTCAAACACAAAATAAACCTAACATTCTTTTTGTAATGACGGATGATCATTCTCGTCATGCAATAAGTGCGTACGGAAGTAAGTTGGTTGAAACACCGAATATTGATTTAATAGCCAAAAAAGGAATAAAGTTTACAAATTGTGCTGTAACCAATTCAATATGTGGACCAAGTAGAGCAGTGGCTTTAACAGGGAAATACAGTCATATAAATGGCTTCATGGATAATAAATCCAAATTTGATGGAAGTCAACAAACCTTTCCCAAATTACTTCAAGCAGAGGGTTATCATACCATGATGATTGGTAAGTGGCATTTGCACTCCGAACCACAAGGATTTGACTATTGGAACATTTTAAAAGGCCAAGGCCAATATTATAAACCAATAATGATTGAAAACGGTGACACCTCAGAAACAAAGGGTTATGTTACCGATATTGTTACTGATATATCTATTGAACAACTTAAAAAGAGAGATCAAAACAAACCATTTTGTTTAATGTACCACCAAAAGGCTCCACATAGAAACTGGATGCCGAATATTAAGCATCTTCATTTATACAAAGAAGATACCTTACCACTGCCTGATAATTTTTATGATGATTATAGTAACAGATCAGACGCCGCTAAAGAACAAGATTTAGAAATCAAAAACATGTTCTTATCTTTTGATATGAAGTTAAATCCTGCTTCATTTCTTGATAGTGGAGAAACAAAGTTCACCGATAAAACTGGGACTAATCATCAATACAGTAAAGAATCTGGAACTGGAGGAAGTACAACTTGGGACCCTGTTTTTAATTGGAAATATTCGTACGACAGGTTATCCGAGGAGCAAAAAAAAGAATGGAATGCTCATTATGAACCTATTTCGAAGGAGTTTTACGAATCCAATTATTCGGAAAAAGAGCTAGCCGAATGGAAATACCAAAGGTACATTAAGGATTATTTGCGCTGCATTGTTTCGGTTGATGAAAATCTTGGGCGAATGATCAAATACTTAAAAAGTACTGGAGAATGGGAAAACACTTTAGTTATTTATACTTCAGATCAAGGATTTTTCCTTGGTGAACATGGTTGGTACGATAAACGCTTTATGTACGAGGAATCACTTATCACCCCATTTCTTATGAAGTTACCTCAGTCCGATTCCTCAATGATCATCTCCGATTTAGTAATGAATTTAGACTTTGCTCCTACTATTTTAGATTATGCAGGAGTAGAAGTTCCTGAGGATATCCAAGGTGAATCACTTAAACCGGTTATTGAAGGTAAATCTTTAGACAGAAAAGGTCAATACTACCACTATTATGAGTACCCACATGGTTGGCACAAAGTGAAAAAACACTATGGAGTTAGAACAGCTGATTTCAAACTTATTCATTACTACAGTGATGAAAGTGAATGGGAATTATTTGATTTGAAAGAAGATCCGCATGAGATGAATAATGTTTATAATGACCCAGGATACTCCTCGAAAAAAGAAGAACTTCACCAATTACTTTATGGTTTAAAAACAAAATACAAAGACAATTAACTAAACCTTTTTGATAAAAACTAGGGTTTTATCCTAGTCAAGTAGGGTTTTAATCGTAGTTTTACGAAACTAAACCTCTATAAAACCGTTTAAATCCTAGGTGTTTTTTAAAACAAACCCATACAAACTCATATTTTTTAGTTGTTTACTTGTTTTTTTTCAGGTAAATCTATCTGCTCAAACTTTCACATTTAATAATGGAGGTGGAGATGGTTTATGGAATAATGCTAGTAATTGGGATCAAGGAAGTGTTCCTTCCGGATCGGATGATATCGACATTCCAAGTGGACAATCTGTTACCTACGACCCGAATGCAGATTTTACTTATACTGGATCAAGTTTTACAATCTCAGGAACATTAAATTTCGGTGGTCAAAAAATTAAAATGAGGGGAACTCCTTCTACAATTACAGTTGCTTCAACAGCAGTAATTAATAACCTGAATGAACTAAGTTTTGAAAATACATCAAACGGATCCGTAGCGTCTGGGGCTTCAGTTACAATAGAAGACTTGAAACTCAAAAACTTTGCTTCATTAACAATCAATACTAACTGTATAAACGTTACCAATAAACTTGAAAACAAAAATGTTGCCTCAATTGCTGGATCTGGTTGTATTGATTTTACTGGAAGTAATTATACCAACTCTTCATCTGGAGGAATATTCGGTTGTACCTCAGGAACAGCAAGCGATTGTGTTACAATTGGAGGAGGATCTACTACAGTAACATTTAACGGAGATGGAGACGGAGAAAATTGGTCGGATACCGATAACTGGGATGGAGATGCCTTGCCAAATCCCGAAACAGAAAGTGTAACTATACCTGACGGGTTTGATGTTGTTTACGATTTAGGAGACAATCTTGAGTTTGAAAACTCTACAATTTTTTCTGTTTGCGGGTCTATTAACCTAGGGTCATCTCATTTACATATGTTGGGCAACAGTAACTTATCTGTTTGTCCAACGGGCGCCTTCACTGGACATGAAATTAAACTAGAGGATGATGCAATAGCAGATTTAGCAGATGGCTCCACCATAAACGTAGAACAAATAGAAGTAATTAATAATGGAATAATGAACCTAAACGTTCAATGTATCACAATTACTGATGAAATAAAGAACAAAAATTCTGGAACTATCCAAGGAGATGGTTGTTTCGATTTTTCTGGAAGTACATTTCAAAACTCAGGAACTGGAGGGATTTTTGGTTGTTTTGATAATTCTTTCGAAACCTGTGGATTTCCCCTAGTCTCTTTACCGGTTGAATTAATCGGATACTCTGTCAAAGTAATCAATAACGAAATTGTTGTTAGATGGGAAACAGCAACCGAAATTGATAACAGTCATTTTGAAATTTTTGCTGGGTCAGATGAGGAAGATTTTGAAGTTATAAGAACTGTAAAAGGAAAAGGAAACTCAATTGAGACAACCAAATATGTCACTGCATTTAAGCCTATTTTACCGGGTGTTATTTACGTTAAATTGCGACAGGTAGATTTCTCGGGAGACCAAACCGATTATGATATAAAATCGGTAATTTATTCCCCAACCTTAGTGCTGGATGATATTTATGTTTACCCTAACCCTGCCAAAAAAATTGTTTCTTTTGGGAATCTTAGTTCAGATCAAACGTACCAATACAAGCTCTTTTCTCATGAAGGAACTTTAATCCAATCAGGTAATCTTGATTTACTTGAAAACACCTTAAGCATTGCTGCACTTCCATTAGGTAGTTACACTGTTATGGTAATTGATGAGCAATTCCATTCAACCGCCCTACGTTTTATAAAGCTTTAATATTTTATTAATCTAGGTTAATAAATTTCCTTTTTTTAATCCATAAATTTAATGGCATGAATCGAAAAGACTTCATTAAATCATTAATTGGAATAACAGCTATGGGAACTTTAAGCAGCTTTAAAAAATTCACAGACAACTTACCAGTGCAATCCAAAAGAACCCCTGTTCTTTTTACCTCTCACGGGAACCCATTCGACATAACGAAATCCAAGGAAGAAAGGGCCTTTTGGAACGAATTACACAAACTAGGAATCGAACTTCAAAAGGATTACGATGTTAAAGCAGCACTAGTTGTATCGGCTCACTGGCTTACTAAAGGCACCTTTGTAAATACTTCCCCAACTCAAAAACAAATATTTGATTATTACGGTTTCCCTGAAGAGTATTACAAAGTTTACTATAAAGCTCCAGGAGCTCCAGAAATAGCGAAAGAGGTTGCCGAACTAATCCCTGAAGTTTCCGAATCAACCGATTGGGGGTTAGATCACGGTGCTTGGCCGATGTTAATGCATTTATTTCCAAAAGCTGACGTTCCGGTATTTCAAATGAGTATCGATTACCATGCAAAACCTGAATACCACTATAAGATTGGACAGCAATTAAAACAACTAAGGGAAAAGGGTATTCTTATTATAGGAAGTGGAGCTTTGATTCACAATTTGAAATTGGGAATGCAAAAAATGCGACAAGGGGACATGACGCTTTATGGTTGGGAAAACGAATATGACGCTTGGATTAAACAACAAATTGATGCTCGAAATATCAAGGATTTAATCAACTACGAAAGCAGCCATAACTTAGGAAAGTTAGCTGCACCAACTCCAGATCATTATGTTCCCTTACTATATAGCTTAGGGTTAATGGACAATAAAGACGAAATCATTCATTTTTATGAAGAGGCTCCTTCTATGCCTGCTTTCAGTGAAAGAAGTTTTATTATTAGATAAAATGAATAATTTTATAATATGGCAATTTCAACTGTTAAAATCGACGAGCAATTAAGTATTGATTTAATCTCAAAATATAATCAGGGAGATTCAAAATCTTTAGAATCGCTACTTAAAATGTATGAGCCATTCATTTACAATGTGGCTTGGAAATTTGCTGGAGATCCAGAATCCGCAAAAGAGATATGCCAAGACGTTTTAATTAAAATAGCCACTAAACTAAATACCTTTCAGGGGAAAAGTGCCTTCAAAACCTGGGTTTACAAAATTGCATATAACGAGTTTTTGCAAACCAAAAGGCGCCCTATGGAAAGTAAATGGGACGGGTTTGATGAGTTCTCTCACGATCTGAATAAAATACCTTCTCCTGAGCTTTCTGCCGAAGAAGAATTAGAAAAACAAGATCGCACAAAAACTGCACGTTTTAGATGTATGACGGGTATGCTAATGTGCATGTCGCGCGAGCAAAGACTGATATACTTAATTGGTCATGTTTTTAATGTTGATCACAACGTAGGCGCTGAAGTATTTGGTATCTCTAAAGAGAATTACCGAAAAAAGCTTTCAAGAGCTAAAAAAGATTTCCAAACATTTGCCAATGGTCAGTGTGGATTGGTAAACACAAATAATCCTTGTAGATGTTCCAAAAAAGCAAAAGCCATGGAAGCCGCAGGACGAATGCAAACCGACAAACGTTTATTCGATCCTACTTATAGCTCAACCATAGCTAAATACGCGGAATCTGTTCAGGATGAAGTTGCAGACATTGTTGACAAGAAATACGCAGAGTTTTTCCAAGCGCACTCTACCAAAGAAGATTTTACGGCTGATACAGTTGTAAAAGAAATCATTAACGATCCAGAATTACACAAGCATTTTAACTAAAAAAAGGTTTTCAATCCAGGCTATCTAAAAATGAATGCTAAAGTTCTTTTTTTGGATGCTTATTGACCTATATGCCTAGTAACCTAAAAGGAAAAGAATTGTTTTAGCTTATCGTTACAAAACAATACTAGCCCTATATTATGAATATTTCATTCACCCTATCTCAATCTCTTACCCTTTATATTGGCGAAGAAATTTTGGAAAATAACTATCACTACAATCTCATCAGTTCGGTTTCACCCCTTTTGCTTAAGCAATTAAATTGAAATTGGTGAGGTTATTTTTTAGTTAGAAACTAAAGAGATTTAATTTCAATCCCTATTTAATAACTGATTTGAATCTTTTTGATAAATCAGGTTGCCTTTATTTAAAGCATCTACTAAAAATGAAAGCCTTTAGAAGAATTTTAACCCTAACACCTTAATAAATGAAAAAGATATTTTCTCTTTTTTCCTTAGTTGCTCTGTCAGTTTCGACAATAGCACAAGATTACACGTTCGGTACAACGGAGGTAAACGTATCAATTTTAAATGATGACATGAACATTCCATGGAATGTTGATTGGGGTCCCGATAACATGCTTTGGATAACCGATGGACCTCGTATCAAAAGAATGAACCCAAAAACTGGTGAGTATACAGTAGTATGGACCAGCCCAAGAAGACTTCTTGGAAAGCCATCAGGTAATGGATTAGGTTTTACTTTCCACCCTGATTTCTTAGATAATGGGGAGGTGTTTTTAGCTCTTGATACTGGATTATATTACAAAGATAACGGTTTTATAGAGCTTACTAAGTTAACATATTCCTTTAAAGATGATACACTACTTAACCCAGAGATTCTTTTTACTTACGTTACTTCTGGAGAGCACTGTGGAGGAAGGCTAATTACAACCCAGGACGACAAAATAATGGTTACAACACCAGATTATTATTATGAACTTCCAGACAATTCTCTTCAAGGTAGGGTTTTAAAGTTTAACCCAGACGGTACTCCAGCGTCAGATAATCCATTTGGAAATTATACTTATTCTTATGGACATAGAAATGCACAAGGGATTGTACAAACTCCAAACGGGAAAATATACGTTTCGGAGCATGGGCAATGGACATGGAGTCAAGATGAACTAAACCTAATTATTCCTGGAGAAGATTATGGTTGGCCTGCCTATGATGGTTTTATGTGTAGTGGAATGGCTAATGATTCCTGTAGCTCTCCTACTTATACTCATATCCCTCCTTTAGATGGAGGAAATAACCCTCCAGGGGGAATCGATTATTACAACCACCCTGCTATTCCAGAATTAAGCAATTCAATTATTGAAGCTGTTTTAGGTGGAGGCGGAATGAATGTGTTTACTTTATCTGCAGACGGAAGTACCGTAGCGAATAAGGTAATGTATTTACATCCTGGTCAGGCAGGAATTAACTTCAATCGTTTTAGAGATGTTTGTACTGGCCCTGATGGGAAAATCTATGCTATTACCAATGATCGTGGAAATTTGGATTATGGTCCTTCTCCTGAAAGAAATGTTATGAATTCAGATGCCAAAATCAGAGTTATTAAGAGTAATTCTTATGAACATTGTACTCCCACTTCATCTATGCAGTATCATGCAATTTGCGATGGTGAATCTGTTTTAATTAATGGGATTGATTACACCGAATCTCAAAATGTGATAGAAGAAACCATTAACATAGGGGGTTGTGATAGCTTAGTTATTCATGTTATTGAGAAATTCCCATCATATGAAACAATATTACCTGAACAACACATTTGTTTGGGAGAATCGGTAATTGTTTTGGATCAAGAATTCTCAGCTCCTGGAGTTCATAGAATAGAATATGAAACAGTTAATGGATGCGATAGTACTTTTCAATTTGAATTAATTGTTTATGAAGTAAATACCAACGTTAGCCTCGAAGAAAACATATTAACAACAGATCAGGAATTAGCTTTGTATCAATGGTTAGAGTGTCCTGACATGGACATTATCCCACTAGAAACAAATCAATCTTACGCCCCTTCAAGTAATGGTTTTTATGCTGTTCAAATTATAACAGCAGAAGGATGTTTAGATACTTCTGATTGTATCGATGTTATTATATCAAATACAGAAGAACATTTTGCAGATAACATTAATATTTATCCAAATCCAATTCAAAATGAACTATATATACAGTCGGACATTATTAAAAGTGCTGAAGTTTCAATACTCGATATCTCAGGGAAATTAATTTATCATGCAAAAATGGATTTAAGTTTAAATACAACAGTTAACTTTCAAAAGTTTCCTAAAGGTGTTTACTTAATTCAGGTAACCGATATTAATAAAACTTACACCACCAAGGTGATCAAGTAACCATTTATTAATTTAATTTTAACTGAAAAACCCTAGCAATCGCTGGGGTTTTATTTTTATTTCAACTTTTTTCAAAAAGTTTTGTCACACATTAAAAAGCTGTGCATCCAAGTAGTGTAAATCAATAAATACTTGGAAAATGAAAATTACAATTGAAATCAAAATCGAAAAAGCCATTAACGATGTGTGGCAAGTTATGGGTAACGACTTTGCAGGAGCGGCAAAATGGTCCACTAACTTTCAAACTTCAAAACCATTCGGAGAAAAAAAGTTTGAAGGATTAGATTATTCTGGCAGAGAAACAACTACCGATCGTGGATTAACCATTCAGGTTTTAGATGCTTTTGATCCAACAAACTACTCATTAGAATACCACATTACTGAAGGAATTCCACCAGTAGGAAAATCGGCAAGTTCTCATTGGTACTTAAAAGAAGACGGCGAAGGAACAAAGGCCATTTTCGACTATGATATGGAATTAAAGGAGGAAGTGCCGGCCGAAATGGTTGGTAAAATCGAAATGGGATTAAAAATGAGCGCTACTCAATTGGCAGAGGAGTTAAAGGCTTACGTTGAAGGGCAGAATTAATTTGCGGGCGGGCATAAAACCCGCCCCTACTCAAAAACAAAAACATCATGAAATCAACAAAACAAAATATATCAGCAGAATTTCCTTTCGAATCGAAATTCTTGGAAGTTAAAGGGAGTAAAATACATTACATAGAAGAAGGTGAAGGTGATCCAATTATTTTCCTTCATGGAAACCCTATGAGCAATTATTTATGGAGAAACATCATCCCCTATTTATCAAAACAAGGAAGATGTATTGCCCCGGATTTAATTGGAATGGGGAAATCCGACAAACCAAATATCAATTATGGTTTTCACGATTCGTTTGCCTACTTAGATGGATTTATCAAAAAAATGAAATTAAAAAATGTCACATTGGTCTTGCATGACTGGGGCTCTGGATTGGGGTTTCACTACGCTAACTTAAACCGTAATAACATCAAGGGAATAGCATTTATGGAAGCGATGTATGATGCCCCTACCTTGTTTGATATGCCAGCTTCAATTAGAACTGCTGTCAAAATGTTCCGAACACCTGGAATTGGTTATATGATGGGGCAAGTAGCAAATATGTTTATTAAAAAGATGATTCCTGAAATGATTGTTAGAGAATTAACGCAAGAAGAAAAAGATTTTTACGCTGCACCTTATCCAACAATTGCTTCTCGAAAATCCATAGCAACTTGGCCTAAACATGTTCCTTTTGATGGTAAAAAACCGGCGGATATTGCTGCTTATTGTGCCGCTTGGGCAAAATGGTTAAAAGAAACAGATATCCCAAAACTGTTCTTTTATGTTTCTCCTGGAGTAGCTATAAAAGAAAAAGATGTTAAGCGAATTAAAGCAACAATGAGCAATTTAAAAACAATTGCTTTAGGAGAAGGTTTGCATTTTATCCAAGAAGATTATCCGCATGAAATTGGAAGTGAAATTTCAACGTGGTACAAAGAAAACTTCGAAACCGGAGAATAGATTTATTTTCCAGAGCTGTAGCTCAATTGATTAAAGAAAGCACAATTTATAATTGTGCTTTTCTTCTTTTAGAGATCTAAAAAAAAGAAAAAATAAAACTTTCTAAATTCAATATTTTAATCTTAAAAACCTACAAATGAGTATTTTATTGTTTTTAAAACAACAATATTAAACTAAAATTAAATTCAAACTAACAGTTTTAAATATGACGTTTTTTATAACATTTCAAACTATTTTTGCGCCGAAAATTTAGACTACTAGAATTTAACAACTAAAATGAATTTGTATGAATTAAAGTAGCATCACGGGGCAAAGTGACCGAAAATCGCTTAGGATGTTACAGGAAAACTACTACTTCAATTAATAACTGGAAAGTCCAGTTAAGGAAACTGTTAATATTACTCATTTTAACAGCATCTCATAAAAATAATGAGGATATAATTTGACAAATCCTTTTAAAATACTTCGTACTATAGGTAGGAATATTTGGGATTATTTTGCTTAAAAACTAACTTAAATTCAAAATGAAAAAATTAATCAAAACTAGCATAAGTCTTGTGGCAATGTTAGTTATGCTTGCCACTTTTTCCGCTGAAGCTTCGCACTATAGATATGGTTCGATCAGCTGGAGAAAAGTTGATAACTCAACAAATAAAGTTGAGTTTAAAGTGGTTACTGCATGGAGAAGATGGTCCAATCAAACTGTTGGAACTGTAGTAAGCTTAGGTTCTTTAAATTTTGGGGACGGAACTTCTGCTCCAATTCGTGCAACAGTTACTTCTGCTCAAGGAAATTCATCAACTGGATGGTTCTTCTCTGAAGCTTTAATCACTAAAACCTACAATGCTAATGGAAACTACACGGCTTCTTTTAGCTCTTGTTGTAGAATTGGATCTCCTTTGGTAAACAACAGAAATGGTTACATGAAAAACGAAACTGTAGTTAACATCGGAAACGATAATAACTCACCTGTTTCAACTGTTCCCCCAATTGTATCCTTATCGGTTGGTCAAACTGCTGCAACATTTAAAATGCCTGTTGTTGATCCTGATGGTGATAACTTAACTTTCAGATTAGCTACATGCTCAGAAGTAATAAGAACTGGTCAGAGCTGTAATCCTAACCCTGCAGGATTATCTGTTTCTTCTGATGGGACTATTACATTTAATACTGTTGGTAAAGCAATCGGACAACTTTATTCTGTAATGGTTGTTGCTGAAGATGGACAATCAAAAGTAATTAATGACTTCATGTTCAAAATGGTTGCACCTTCAACTCCTCCACAATTTGATTATTCGACAACTCCAGCAGATGGATTTGTATATCAAGTTGCACCAGGAGAAGCTGTAAACTTTAACGTAAAGGCATTTGATGTTGACCCAGGAAGTTCAGTTTCTTTAAGTGGTGTGGATTACCTATTGGATCTTCTTTTAATCCAGGAGCTACTGGAAATCCTACAGCAGGAACTTTCTCTTGGACACCTTCAACTAGTCAGTTAGGTACAAGCGTAATGAACTTCACTGCGCAAGACAATAACGGGGTTCAAGCCCAAACTGCTGTTTCAGTTATTGTTAGTATGGATCCTGTTTTTGATGTTCCTCCAACACCTGCTTCTGGAGTACACAATGTAGTTGCTCCAGGTCAAACAATTTCATTTGATGTTCAGGTAAGTGATCCAGATCCAACTGATTTAGTTCATATTTATGATGTTACTGGAAAAGACATGAGTGGAAATGCGGCGCCTCTTTATGCTGGAGCTTCATTAAGTCCATTCCCAACAACTCCAGGAAATCCTACAACTGGAACTTTTACATGGACACCAAGTGCTTCACAATGGGGACACCGTCATGTATTCTTCAATGCTAAGGATACTTATGGAGGAACAACTAAGCACGAAGTTTCTATTTTAGTAAACAACAATCCAGAGTTTACTTCAACTCCAATTACTTCAGTTAATATTGGAGAAACATATACTTATAACGTTGTTTCAACTGATGCTGATATTCCTTTTGGAGATGTAATTCAGTTATATTTAACAAATGCACCTTCTTGGTTAACTTTAACTGATAACGGTGACGGTACAGGTACTTTAACAGGTACTCCTGGATTAGCTGATGTTGGTTCTTCAGTTGTTACCATCGAATCACAGGATATTAATCACCACCACAATGTTGGAGGTATTCCTACTCAAACTTTCTCATTAGAGGTTTTAGCACCTGATAACGATAAAGATGGTATTCCTGATGCAATGGATTTAGATGATGATAATGATGGAATTATGGATGGTGCTGAGTGTACTAATTCTAATTTCTTCTGGTCGAATGCTCCTCAAATTACTGGCGCAAATACTGCTGCTGGTACAATTAATGGAATTGGATACACTTATTCATCTTCAAGACCAGTTTATACAACCAGTAATGTTTTTGCTCATAGTGTTTTCCCTTCATCATATGGGATTCCAAATCAAACAGCAATTAGAAATATTGAAGTAAGTAGAAATACTTTAACGTTTGATCAGCCAATGACAAATCCAGTTTTAGTTTTCTCTTCAATTGGACAAGGTGGAATTGCAGTTCCAATTCAATTTGAAACTCCAGTCCAAGTATTATGGTCTACTGCTACAACTATTAATTCTCCAACCAGAATTACTGGTAGAGAAGGTTATGCTATCGTAAGATTAAATGGTACTTTCTCAAGTATTTCATTCGATTACCTAGCATATGAAAACTATGTTAACTTCTCATTCGGAGCTGATTTCTTCACTACTTGTGATACAGATGGTGACGGAATTGTGGATCAATTCGATTTAGATTCTGATAACGATGGTTGTCCAGATGCAATTGAAGCTGGTCACCAGGATTTAGATAACGATGGTATTTTAGGAAACTCTCCTGTAACCGTTGATGCAAATGGTTTAGTTCTTTCTCAGGGAGGATATACTGGATCGAATAATGTAGTTGTTGATGCAAATTTAAATGGATGTAACGAAGCTCCTGAAGCTGTATGTAAAAACATCACTTTAAATGCTGATGCAAATTGTACAGCTGTAATTACTGCTGCTGATGTTGATGGTGGTTCTTCAGATCCTGACGGAGATGAATTAACTTTCTCAATCGATAATGCAGGACCTTTCTCAGTTGGTACGCATACAGTTACTTTAACTGTTACAGATCCAGCTGGAGAAAGTGATGCTTGTACTGCTTCTGTTACTGTTCAGGATGTTACAGCGCCTGTAGCTTTAGCTAAAGATTTAACTGTTCAATTAGATGCTAGTGGAAATGTTTCTATTACTGCTACTGATGTAAACAATGGTTCAAATGATGCTTGTGGTATCGCTTCTTTAAGTGTTGCTCCAAATGCATTTAATTGTGCTAATGTTGGAAACAACATTGTTACATTAACTGTTACTGATGTTAATGGAAATGTTTCAACTGTTGATGCTAATGTTACTGTTGAGGACAATGTTGCTCCAGTTGCGGTTGCTCAAGATATCACTGTTCAATTAGACGCTAGTGGAAATGTTTCTATTACTGCTGCTGATGTTAACAATGGTTCAAATGATGCTTGTGGTATCGCATCTTTAAGTGTTGCTCCAAATGCATTTAATTGTGCTAATGTTGGAAACAACATTG
>JAYPYW010000014.1:45404-54407 GCA_038154685.1 Flavobacteriales bacterium
TGATGTTAATGGAAATGTTTCAACTGTTGATGCTAATGTTACTGTTGAGGACAATATTGCTCCAGTTGCAATTGCTCAAAATGTAACTATTCAATTAGATGAAAACGGTAATGCTTCGGTAACTGCTGTACAAATTGATAATGGTTCAAATGACGCTTGTGGTATTGCCTCAATCGCGTTAGATAAAGTATCATTTGATTGTTCAAACTTAGGTGATAATACTGTTGAATTAACTGTTGTTGATGTAAACGGTAATTCGTCTGCTACAAACGCAACAGTAACTGTTGTTGATGAGATTGTCCCAACAATTACTTGTCCTTCAGATATTCATGTTGTTGCAGATAGAGGTGATTGTGATCCAGTAATCACTTGGGGAGCGCCTGTAGCTGCTGATAACTGTTCATTCTCTGTAGTTTCAAACTACGAATCAGGTGAGGAATTCCCAGTTGGTTCTTACGAGGTTGTTTATACAGTTACTGATATCGCAGAAAACAATGCTTCTTGTTCATTCAACGTAACTGTTGAAGCTGAGCCATTAGTAATTACAAATGCTCTTATTTCTGAATATATTGGAGGAAACAATGTTTCTTGTTTCGGATCAACTGACGGATCAATTGGTATTACTGTAGAAGGTGGATGTTTACCTTACACTTACGAGTGGAATTCGGCAAATAGCACTGCAAACGCTTCTAACTTAGGAGCTGGAACTCACACAGTAACTGTTACTGATGCTAATGGTACAACTACTAATGCAACTTATGTATTAACTGAGCCAGCATTATTAGAAACTGAGATTTCTGACAACCAAACAGTTTACTTCGGTTATGCAGATTCGGCTTGTGCTGATATTGCAGTAAGTACTATTGGTGGAATTGCTCCTTACAATGTAAACTGGAGCACTGGTTCAACTGCAACTGCAATTAATGTTTGTCCTGAAACATCTTCAAATTACTCTGCAACTGTTACAGATGCAAACGGATGTACTACTCATTCTGTATCTAGAGTATGTGTAATCGATGTTATTGATTATGCACATCAAGAACAAACAAGCAAAGGCAACAAAAAAGGAAATGGTCCTAAGACTCCAAAAATCCTTATTTGTCATAAAAATGGAAAAACTTTAAGTGTTTCTATCAACGCAGTTGCTGCACACTTAGCACATGGTGACCTTTTAGGAGATTGTGATGCTGAAAGAGCTTGTAGTAGTGCTTCAAGAAAGAGAACAATTGATCACGACCACGATCATGATCACGAAGTTGAGATCGATAATCAAACTGTAATTATGGAAGTATATCCAAACCCAGCTGCAAACAATGCAACAGTTTCTGTTTCATTCGAGCAAGATGGTGAATATACAATTGCAGTATTTAACATGATTGGAGAAAGAGTTCAAGAATTATACTCTGGTGAAGCAATCGAAGGTGATATCCAAGATTACAAAATCAACGCTTCGGCATTGAAATCAGGTATTTACTTTGTAAACGCATACACTTCAAATGGAGTATTAGCAACTCAAAAGTTAATTGTTACTAAGTAATAGTTTAACCTATAAATTTTTAAAGCGGCTCCAAATGGAGCCGCTTTTTTTTATCATAAAAAACTAGTTTCGAAAAATTCGAAAGAGCAATGTTCTTTATTTAGTAAATACTATAACTTTATGTCATGCTGGAAAAGAAGTGGATTTTAAAACCTGAACCCGATGCACAAGAAGTGCAGGAATTACAATCGAGTTTAGGTGTACATCCAATTTTATGCAAATTACTCATCCAGCGAGGCATCAAATCCTTCGAGGAGGCCAAGAAATTTTTCCGTCCAAACAAGCAACTAATTCACGACCCTTTCACCATGAAAAACATGGCCGAAGCCGTGGAAAGAATTGGTGACGCTTTTGGAAATGGCGAAAAAATCATGATTTACGGTGATTACGATGTGGATGGAACTACTGCTGTTGCAATGGTGTATTCTTTCTTTTCGGAATTTTATGACAATCTGATTTACTACGTTCCAGACAGGTATGCTGAAGGTTATGGAATTTCCTACCAAAGTATTG
This sequence comes from Flavobacteriales bacterium, assembly GCA_038154685.1. Taxonomy (GTDB): domain Bacteria; phylum Bacteroidota; class Bacteroidia; order Flavobacteriales_C. Next base: position 47,455 of record JAYPYW010000014.1, read on the forward strand.
ATTACGCTTCGGAAGAAGAGGTAAGTTTAATTATTGCGCTCGACTGTGGAATTAAGGCCATCGATAAAGTAGCTTATGCAAAGGAAAAAGGGATTGATTACATCATTTGTGATCATCACCTTCCTGGAGAACAAGTGCCAAATGGGATTATTTTAAACCCTAAACAGCAGGATTGTGATTATCCATTTAAGGAGCTTTCTGGTGCTGGAGTTGGGTTTAAATTATTACAAGCTTTCTGCAAGGCCAATGATATGGAAATCCAAAAAGCCAATGAGTTTTTGGATTTACTAGCAATATCTATTGGTGCGGATATGGTTCCGATAATTGATGAAAACCGTGTGCTTGCTCAATATGGAATGCAAAAACTTAACGAGCAACCTACTCTTGGAATCCGAGCGATTTTAAAGCAGGCTAAAATCGATCGTGAAGTAAATATGCGAGATATTGGTTTTGCAATAGGACCTCGTATTAATGCTGCTGGAAGGATTGCACACGCCTCAAAAGCTGTTGAATTATTAATTACTGATTGCTCTGTTTCTGCAGAAGATGGGAGCGAAGATGTAAGTTTAGATAATGCCGAGCGTAAAATTCTTGATGCCGAAACCACCAAAGAAGCACTTTCAATTCTGGTTTCTGATGATGCTCATCAAAACAAAAAATCAACTGTTGTTTTTAACGAAAACTGGCATAAAGGAATACTTGGTATAGTTTGTAACCGATTACAAGAAAGCTATTATCGGCCAACGATTGTTTTAACCAAAAGTGGAGACAATTACACAGGATCGGCAAGATCGGTTAAGGGTTATCACCTGTACAATGCCATAAATGAATGTTCTGATTTATTAGAAAGTTTCGGTGGACATGCTTTTGCAGCTGGATTAACCATTAAACCTGAAAACCTAGAAGAATTCATTTCGAAATTTGAGTCCATCGTAGAGGAATCAATCAAAGAAGAACAACTAATTCCAACAGTTGAAGTTGATTTAGATTTACCCTTAAATGAAGTACAAGCTGGGTTCTTTAAAATATTAAACCAATTTGAGCCTTTTGGAATTGGTAATGAGCAGCCTATTTTTAGATGTGCTGAAGTTAAAGCTCTTCCAAGCTTGAGAGTTGTTGGAAGAGATCATTTAAAAATGGACATTATTGATGCCGATAATCCATCTATTCGAATTCCTGCTATCGCTTTTAATCAGGTTAAACACTTCGAACACATCTCAAAAGGAAAGCCTTTCCAAATTTGTTACTCTTTAGAGATTAACGAATGGAATGGAAACAAATCTCTCCAGGCTAATATTCGCGACATCAAAACATGATAAACTAAACCGTAGTTTAGATAAATGTAACCTTTCTTTCGATTAAAGAGTTTGTAGGAAACGTTTTAAAATTTAATTCATGAAAGATTTAAGGAAATTATTTTTAGCTGGGCTGATTGTTTCAGCATTTGTATCATGTACAAAAGAAGAAGAAGGTGGAACGACTGACGGAACAGGAGGTGGTTCTGGAGGAGGTGAAGTTACGCTTACATGTACAACAGATTCCGTTAATATTTTGAAAGAACCAACTGATGGAAGCGCTAGTGAAACTGCTTCGGAATCATTTGAATATAATGCCGACGGAAAAATTGAGAGAATTAACATGTACAACGATGGTTCCCTTAGCGAATACGTTGTTTTAACTTACAATTCTGATGGTAAATTAGATGTGGTAAGTGAATATGATGCGGGTGAAACTACTGCAAACAAAACATATACATACTCTTATTCAAGCGGTAACCTATCAACTATAGTTGAGTCGGGAACAAGGGACGGTTCTCCATATGTATTTACAACAACATTAACTTACGTTGCTGGAGAATTAGCAACTACTTCAACCGTAGCTACAGAAGGATCAGAACCTGCTCCACCAAATATGGAAAACATGGTTTGGACAGATGGAAATATCACTTCGGTTAATATGTCTGCAGGACCTGCTGGATCGGTTACAATGACTGCTTCTTATGATGATAAAGATAATATTGAAGCTATCGTTTCTTACCCTAAGGATGGTGGAGATTTAATCTCATACCAATCAGCAAACAACTTAGAGTTAGTAGTTGCTGCAACAACTAACTTATTAATGGAAATTAACGCTGGAGATACTGTTTTATACCACACTTACAGTTATGATTCTGAGGATAACGTAGAAGTTATGGTTCAGGAAGCAGCTGGATTTGACGCTGATCAAAAGGAAACTTATACTTATGATTGGACTTGTGAATAAGATCAACTAAACCACAATATATTTAAGGCCTTCCAGTTGGGAGGCCTTTTATTTTGCTATTATCTTCCTACTTACTCTAGTTGACCCTGATATTACATTCAATACAAAAGCTCCATTCGGCAACTCAAAAGATGTGGTTTTACCATCATAAATAGGGCTTTGATGAACGATCGATCCTTTTACGTCTGTAATTACCAATTCTCCATGAAACTGTGGTTCTAATTGAAAAATAGAGCCGCTACGAATTAAATTAAACAATAATGGCTCGTTAAGTTTTTCAGTATTCAAACTAATGCCAGGTAACATTTGATCTAATATTAAATCCACCCATAAGTCATATTGTTTCGCAGATGGATGCAAACCATCCGAAGCAACCAATTCCGGGTTTTCCAATCCACCTCTAGAAATCTCTGTAATATTGTAAACAGGTATTCCATACTCTTTAGCAATGCTATCTTTAATGTTATTATACAAGTCGGTTTGAATTGAAATTGATTCCTGATTAGGTTCTCCAAATGTTGAATAACCATAATCGGGAATGGTTACCATAAAAAGCGCATTCGTATCCTGATTAGCTAAAACAAGTGCTGAATCAATAATTTTCGGTAATTCTTCCAAATAGAGCTCAACTGGTCTGCGCTGGTAAAAGTTGTTTACTCCGATAAGAATTGATATTAAATTATAATCGTTATCCAATTCAGCAGCCTCCATTGCCGCCAATAAACTAGTGGTTGTCCAACCAGAGGTTGCAATGATGTCGTTCTTTTCAATGTTATACCCTAAGTTTTGAAGAGAGTCGATAAACTGATTAGGCCATCTTTTTTCTTCTACCACAGAAGCCCCTATTGTATAGGAATCACCTAGGGCTAAATAACGGATATCGTCGCTAAGATTTTGTGCGAAAACAAAGCATTGCGAAAAAACTAAAAATAGCACCAGTCTCATGTCTGGAAGACGGATGAATTTTAAGAATAGCTGCTTTACCCCCTCAGACTTGTCTTATACTAACAGCAAAAAACTTTAATAACTAAAGAAATACAGTGAATTATTTCGTGTAGATGATCTCTGAAATCCCGTCAATTTTACCAACAACCTTGAACTCAGTTCTACGGTTCATTTGACGCCCTTCAGGGTTATCTGATCCATCAGGATTTTCGTTTGGAGCGATTGGTGTTGTTTCTCCATAACCTTTAGCCTTTAAACGCTTTCGGGCTATTCCTTTTCCAACTAAATAATCAACCACGGATTGAGCTCTTTTTTGAGAAAGCTTCTGGTTATATGCATCAGAACCTCTTGAATCAGTATGCGAACCAATTTCGATAATGATATCAGGGTTATCCGTTAGGATCTTCAACATTGTAGTATCAATAACCGTTTTGGAACTATCTAAAAGATTATACTTATCGTATTCATAATAAATGTTCTTCACAACAATTGGCTGAATAGAAAACTTCTTCATGTAGAAGTCTTTAATGATTGTATCACTTTCAACAGCCCCAACAGTTGAAAATTCAAAATTTTGGTTAAAGTAATTTTCAGCATTAGCCTTCAAGCTATAATCCTTCCCTTTTTCAAGTTTAAAGAAGTAATCCCCTCCTTCCTCAGGTAGGATTGATTTAATAACCATTTCTCCACCTTCGATTGAATCATCTAATAAAACCAAAGAAAGTGTAATTGCATTCGTTGGCATTGTATCGATTTTCTCTTTTGTTTCAGTGATTTCAAAAACGTTACCCTTAATTCCTAAATGGATGAAGTGATTCTCCTTGTAGTAATAGATGTCGTCACAACATGTAGGGTTTTTAAGAGAAATTGAACCAATCCTATTAGAAACGAAATACCCTCCGTCACCTTCATTTTCTAAAACGAAATACAATTCATCTACATTTGTATTAATTGGATATCCAATATTTTCCGGAACCGACCAATCTTTTTGCTCTCCCACAGTTTTAAATACGTCAAACCCTCCTAATCCAGGCCAACCCTCCGAACTGAAGTACATTGTTTTATTCTCAATGTTGTACTTCGGAGACATTTCATTTAAAGCAGTATTGATTTTTGAACCTCCATTTTTAGGCTTTTTCCAAAGTTTCTTCTTTGGGTTATATTCAGAATACCAAATATCCCATCCACCTCTACCTCCTTCAAATCTGTTAGAAACGAAATAAAGTAGCGGAACTTGTTTTTGTGTGTGCCAACCCATTGCTGGTTGAGTTGAATGGAAACCTTTAACGTTTATTTCCTCATTCATTTTCTTTGGCTCACCCCAGGTGTTTTCTCCTTCTCTATCAGCGTAATATAAATGGAAGATTAATTGATCTCTGTTGTTACGAATACCTCTTGAAAAGAAAAACTGTGAACTATCTTCATTAAAACAACCATTTCCATTTTCTGTGTCTTCAATATTAAACCAGCCTTCAGCAAATTCACTTTGCATTACCCATGTTGAGTCATTTTCTTTCTTAGCAACATAAAACTTTCTGTGAGGAACTCTTGCTAAAGAATCATCTACGTCAACATAAACTATTGTATCAGATCTTAGCGAAGCGTAAAGTAAAATTGAATCATTTAAAGGTAAAGGTGATAACTCAACGTGAGCCTTATTAATAGATGTATCTGGGTGGTGAACTCTAACATCTAGGGTATCATCTAAAATACCAGGAGCTGCATCACATGAGGCTATATAAAGTTTAGTCCACTTCTTATATATTTTTGCATCCGGCGCATCTTTATAAGCCTTTTTAAATTGCTCAAAGTTTCCTTTTGCTTTACCATACTTCCCATTCATTAACTGCATGTGAGCCAAGTAAAACTGAGACTTTGGATACTTTTCTGGTTTAGATTTAAAAACCAACATGTACATTTTTTCTGCCTGGTAATAATCTCTTGATAATCGGTAAGCTTCAGCTAATTTAAACTGGTACTTTACGTGAAGATTTTGGTACCTCCCAGACATCATTCCTCCCTTTTGGATAAGAGAATCATTATCTTTTAAAAACTTCTTATAGTAAGCAGTTGCACCAAAAAAGTCACCATTTTTAAATGCTTTATCCCCTGCTTTTCGAATAACTTTTGTTTTCGAATTATAAATTACCTCATCAACCTGTGCATTCAGTGCAACACTAAATGAAAAGGCAAGGAAAAATAAAATCTTCTTAATATCTGTCACAAGGAACATTGTAAATCTTTGGTTCTGTGCTTTGAGCAATATAAATAACTGAAATTTCGAAAGCTCCTCTGTAATTTGTTACTGATGAAAGATCCGAAATATTAATATCGTAGCTTAAACCAACTTGCCATTCTTCTCTTCTGGCACCCATAATTAAGTTGGCCGCATCATAGTTTCTTTTAAATCCATCACGGAAATTAATTCCAGCAAAAACCTGATTGATTTTAGCTTTATTTGGTTCCATTTTTAGTTTAGCTAAACCTCCTAAAATTAACTCCTGCGCTTTATTTTGATACATGTACAACATATTAGGAGCCAATACTAATTTATCATTCAGTTTATAATTTACTCTCATGTTGTAAACCTGCCGCAGCGAAAAGCTTTCCCCTGTATCTAAAAAACTTTCCTTAGGTGTATTAACATGCAACCAAGCCAAGCCAATTTCAGGAAAAACCTTGTCACTTATCTGTCTTGCCCAACCCAAACCTAAATTTAAGTCCATAGAATAATCATTGTTCTGAACAAAGTTCTCCATGTTCGCAATTCCGGAAGAATTACTAAACTCCCCAATAGAATTATCCCACTGTACTGGATATGTATATTTATTTGGGTCCAATCCTTTATGAAGCAAACCAAACTGAATACCTCCACTCAAGTAGTTTCCTTTATACAATTTGTTGTAACCTCCAGAGAACAATAATTTATTTTGCATTAAATTCCCCATCGAGGTTCTATCATTCACAAATTGTAAACCAGCACTTACTTCTTGTCCGTAAAGAGAAAACACCTGATCATAACTTGCACCAAAGGTTTTGTATTGATTTTGAATAATAGCTCCCCATTGTGAACGGAAGTTTGCACATATTCTGTAATCACCATCAAACCTTCCAGTTTCACCAGGGTTTAGGTTTAAAGGTGTAAACATCCATTGTGTAAAATGAATGTCCTGAGCTTTAAGAGATGTAACTCCTAATATTAGTATGAAAATCAGCTTCTTTACCATAAGTAACTCCTTCCCGTTTTCATTATCGACAACATCCTGTTGTACTGTCCTCGCGTAAACTCAACTGTACAATCTGGAGAATAATAACTCATGATATTACAAACTGGCGGCTCATAAACCAAACCTGTTTCTGGTTGTCTTGTTTGAGGAAATAAGTGACAATCTCCATCATTAGAACCATCTGGATCTGCTTGTGTATCACATAATAAATCACCAGCCGTTTCGCAATTTGATCCATCAGCTAACTCAACCCCAAACGCATCAGTTTCAAACGTATGATATAAACCAAAATAATGTCCTAACTCATGTGCTAAAACTTGCCAACCAAAACAATCTTTTTGTAAGAAAATAGCATCTCTAGTATTTGTATCAGGAGGAATAACTGTATCACCTAGAGGAGCATATCCACATGGACCAGCTTCAACTGTTGGATCAATAATAATTGTAGAAAGGTAGTGATTTCTTACATTCTTTTTTCTGTACAATGCTGCAATCTCTTCATCACGAATACCTCTAACA
>JAYPYW010000015.1:0-8819 GCA_038154685.1 Flavobacteriales bacterium
TATTGCCTTTTCTTCTTTCTTTGGTAGGTTCTCCAATGTATAAAGAAAAGTATTGATGAATTTATCTTTCTCAGCAACAGATTTAAGTAGTTGATAATCTCTTGCGAAAAGTAAATTCTTTAATAAATAAGCATTATTTACAGGGTGAATAAACCTTTGTTGAATAAAAGTATCACACTTGTTAAAATCATTAAAAAGCTTAGATTCTAGTCTGCTATACAAACGATCGTTTAAAGATTGATCGGAAGAAATTTTACTTGCTGTATGATTAAAAACCTCGTAAGCCTTTTCAATGGTCTTTACCATTTTCTTCACTTTTTTTAAGTCTACAGTTTCATTTCTTTCCGCATAAAACTTAGCTCCAAATGCACCCATAACTTCACAAGCCCCTTCCATTAACCCGTAAGAAAGTTTAGTACGTTTTGAGAAATGCTGAAATGCCGCTTCATGGAAGATTAAGTAGGCCAAACCTTCATTAGAATTACTTATTAAACCATTAGTAATTTTAAAATCGTGATCACCTTCAGTAGAATATAAGAGGGTATGCTTACCTTTTTCAATGTACTCTTTTTGTTTTGCTTGAGCAGCTGCCTTATCAGTTCCAAAAGGAATATGGTTTTTTATTTCTTTTGGAGCCTCAATCTTATCTGGTTCAGAAACGTACAAGTAATAATGAGGATCTTCATCCGAAGACCAATCAGCAAAGAAGTCTTTTCGTAAAACCAATTCCAAATGCTCCTCAGCATAAGCTTTAAGCGCCTCGATCAAATTTATTTTTTGATTAGTAAGACTGTCTTTACCAAATGCCATACTCGGAAGTAAACTAATTCCTGCACTTGCTAATCCCGCTTTAACCAAAAACTCTTTGCGATTCATATTTGAAAATTAATAAATTCTTAATTAAGTATGATACTTTTACACCATGAATAAGGGGCAATTGAAGACAACTTCGTTTATAATCGCGTTTTTCGGCGCACTCCTTTTCTCCTGCAAAGCCGTTTTTATTAAAATGGCTTATTGGTACGAAATTGACAAATTGTCTTTACTTGTTTTAAGAATGGGGTTCGCCCTTCCATTTTATATCATCTTTGCAATTAGGGAAAGGGATAAAAGACCAAATACGAAAGACGAAATAAAAAAAGAAGATTGGTTTTTGATGGTACTCTTAGGAATTATTGGATACTACTTTGCTAGCTTTCTAGACTTATGGGGATTAAAGTTTATACCTGCGGGATTAGAAAGATTAATATTGTTTGTTTACCCAACATTAACAACCATTTTAGTAGCCATATTTTTTAAACGAAAACTAACCACCAATAAGTTACTAGCCATAATCCTTACCTATTTAGGAATAAGCTTAGCTTTTTGGGACAAAATATCTGTAGGTGAAACGGAGAACTTCTGGTGGGGAAGCTTATTAATTTTCGGAAGCGCACTTACCTTCTCATTTTTCTTAGTTGGTAGCGAACGATTAATACCCAAATTTGGATCGATGAAGTTCACAAGCTACAGTATGATTATTTCCTGTGTTGCGACTATTCTTCACTTTTTGATCTCGGGGGAAGTAAGTATACTATCCTTTCAATGGGAAGTTTATGCAATCGCAATCGCAATCTCGACCATTAGTACAGTCCTCCCCTCTTTTATGATGAGTTATGCTATAAAAAACATTGGTGCTAGTAATACTGCCATCACATCAAGTGTAGGACCTATCTGGGTACTAGTTTTAGCTTACTTTGTATTAGGAGAGCCGTTTTCTAACCTTCAAATTTTAGGAACTTTAATTGTAATTGGCGGAGTGCTTTTGGTGAGTAAAGAGAAGAGATAACAGCTCTTCGACTCCGCTCAGAGTGACAGAGCAAGTGTCAGGTGTCATCCTGAGCGGAGTCGAAGGGCTATTTTACCATCGCCATCATATAACCAAAATGCAATCCTTCGTGGACATTATTAAAGGCAATTGCGTCTTCAACACTTTTTAAAGTAACACCATAGCTAGTTGGGTATTCATTGTAATTCCCAAACAATCCAGCATTGTAATCTTTTTCCAGCTGATCAACAGCAGTAAGTGCTAAATCTTTAATTTTTCCAACTTCAATAATTGAAGGAACCTCGTTGTTTGGCTTTGAACCTTTTCGGTATTTCTCAACAATTTCATCATCAATAATCATATCATTCCCACTCAACTTGTAAATTAAAAGTTGTTGAGTAACAATACAATGCGCAAAATTCCAGTATAAACTGTTGTTAAACCCATTTGGAATCACATGAGCCTTCCCTTCGTGCTTCTCGAAAAAGTTTAATAAATTTTGTCTGGTTTGTCTTAAATGCTGAATCGCAGTTTCCATAGCCCTATTTTTTGTTCTTCTTAAAATTAAAGAATTCGAGTTAAAAATAAATTAAGCGAGTTTTACTTTTTTCTTTAATCCAAACATCACAATCCCAAAAAGAATAATTACAACGCCTAATCCTGATTGCCAAGTAATGCTTTCCCCAAAGAAGAACCAACCTATTATAAAAGCATGAACTACACCTAGATACTTTAAAATCGTAGCGTTTGCTGCCTTATCAAACTGAAGTGCTTTGGTTAATGTAATTTGAGCAACCTGAGTTAAAACACCCAACAAAATGATCACACCCCACTCCCACCAACTTGGCCAGAACCATTCTTGAAACAAAAACAAACAAATTAGCGCAATTGGTGTACTAACAACTGGGAAATAAAAAACAACCACTAAATGATGATCTGTTTCTTTGCAAATCCTAACACAATTATATGCAAGTCCAGCAAGAGCAGACGCTCCCAAACCAAGCAAAAGCATTTCCAGAGTCAAACTAATCTCTCCCAATTTCAGTAATGCAACTCCAACTACACAAATGAGCAAGTAAAACCACTGAATAGTTTTAATGCGTTCTTTAAGCCAAAACACAGCAATAATCGCGGTAAATATTGGAGATAAATAGTTTAGTGTAATGGCTGTTCCCAATGGAACATTCTTAATTAAAACAAACCCCATCATTAATGCAATTACTCCTGCTAATCCACGCACAAACAAAACTGGCTTATTCCCCCCCCAAGGAGATATTCTTAATAATCGTAACTGAACAATGGTAATAGTCAAGGAAACAATACTCCGAAAGAAAACTAATTGAAACTCCCCAAATCGGTCTAAATACTTAATTATAGCATTCACCCCGGCAAACGCCAAAGTGGAAATTATCATTAAAAAGACAGTTTTTGCTTTCATCCCTAACCTTCAGGCAAATTTCACGTATTTTAATTCAAATTTTTCAACCATGAGCAAAAAAGTTTACATCGTTTCAGCAGTAAGGACTCCAATGGGATCATTCGGAGGAAAGTTATCATCAATTCCGGCAACTCAATTAGGAGCAATAGCAATTAAGGGAGCCCTTGAAAAGGGAAAGGTGAAACCTGAAGATGTAAATGAAGTGTTAATGGGAAATGTTTTACAGGCAAATTGCGGACAAGCACCTGCTCGTCAGGCCGCAATTGCTGCTGGAATTCCCAATACAGTTCCTGCTACAACCATAAACAAAGTATGTTCATCGGGAATGAAAACAATTATGATGGCCGCTCAGTCAATAATGTTAGGAGATAATGAAATTGTTGTTGCTGGCGGAATGGAAAACATGTCGGCAGTACCTTATTATTCCTCAAACATGAGATGGGGATCAAAATTAGGTGATGTAAAATTAATTGACGGATTAGTGAAAGATGGTTTAACAGATGTTTACAACAACTATCATATGGGAAACGCTGCCGAGCTTTGTTCTACAGAACACAATAAATATAGAGAGGACCAAGACAACTTTGCTATTCAATCCTACGAAAGAAGTCAAGCAGCATGGGTCAATGGAATATTCAAAGATGAAATTGTTCCCGTTGAAGTTCGACAAAGAAGAGGTGAACCTCTAATCATTTCTGAAGATGAAGAATATACAAATGTTAAAATGGAAAAGATTCCAAACCTTAGACCAGTTTTTCAAAAGGAAGGAACTGTTACTGCTGCAAATGCCTCTACTTTAAATGACGGAGCTGCTGCTTTAGTATTAGCTAGTGAAGAAAAAGTAAAAGAGCTAGGATTAACTCCAATTGCTGAAGTATTGAGCTATGCGGATGCAGCAACAGATCCGGAACGATTCACCACTGCTCCATCATTGGCCGTTCCTAAAGCTATAAAAAAGGCTGGTTTATCTGAAAAAGACATAGAATTCTACGAACTAAATGAAGCTTTCAGTGTAGTTGGATTAGCCAACTGTAAAATTTTAAATCTTAATTCTGACAATGTAAATGTAAATGGAGGAGCTGTTTCACTGGGACATCCACTAGGATGCTCTGGAGCAAGAATCATGGTTACTTTAATTAATGTCCTTAAACAAAACAATGCAAAAATTGGAGCGGCTGGAATTTGTAATGGTGGCGGTGGAGCATCAGCCATTGTTATAAAAAGTGTTTAGTAACTTTAGGGCATGAAAAGATTCGTGCTACTATTAACCATTTTCCTTACATCAATAAGTTGCTCAAAAGAAAAAACAAGTTTATTTAATACTTGGAAATTAAAATCCTACTTAAAAGGACCTGGTGAGGTAGTTGTTAATTCAGGGTTTAAATTTGAAATCTCATTTTCAAAAGACAGCTTCTATAATGCTGATTTAGATATCAACTCCTGTAGTGGCACTTTTTTAAAATCAGCATCAGAACTAACGATTAACAAAGGTTTTTGCACTGAAACATGTTGTGATGATGATAATTCTTCTGAAGCTTTTAAACTATTCACAGACAGCGTAAACAAGTACGAAATTTCGGGAAACAACCTGAAACTTAAAGGAAATACATACATTACTTTAGAATTCGAACTGAAAAAATAGGAGTTCTCCTAATTTTCTTTCCTCTGTAAAGTCAAATTTTAATAGTTAAAAATTTGTAAATAAGGATATTTTACTATTTTTGCCCCGTTGATTAACTGAACGGTAAAAACTGATATTATGAAAAAGGTATTATTATCATTAGCTGTTGCTGCGTTTTTAGTATCATGTGGTGGTGCTGAAACTGCTGCTGCTGACGCTGGTGCTGAAGTTGCTGCTGACACTGTTGCTGCTCCTGTAGCTGCTGACACTGTTGCTGTAGTTGAAGAAGCTCCTGTTGCTGACACTACTGTTGCTGATACTACTGTAGCTGATACTACTGTAGCTGATTCAACTGTAGCTGACACTACTGTTGCTGAGTAACAAGCTAAGAAAAGAATTATTTCTTTGGAAAATTGCCTTACCTACTAGTGAGGCTTTTTTTTGGTCTATACTTTTTGATTTTTATCAAGAATAGATCTAAGAATCTTAATAGATTCATAACCCATAACTCCTTCGGTAATTTCTTTGAATTCTTCTAGGGTAAAATACCCCGCCTCAAGAAGTTCATCTGATGTCATTTTATCAAAAGCCATAGCCCAAACATCAAATAACCTTTCTTCTATGGCTTGATCATAAATTTTAGTCAATTTATGATGCCTAGAATCCCTGGCAATATGATTATACAAATCATCAACATCATCATCATCTCCTTCTAAAACTTGAATAAACAAATCATTTAGAAAAAGTAACATTCCTGAAACATTACGTTTCATATTGTTATCTCTAGATTTAACTAATAAATCCGCTAAATCATCATCCGAGAAAGGAATTGTTGGAGTACTTAAATAAACAATAGTTTTCATAAAACCGATCTAGTCTGTATTGTACAATTTATAAACTTAAAAGTTACAATTTTCAGCACTAATTACTTTTCACATCACAACCATGTTTCCAGCAATTTTGAGTAACACATTTTGTTTTTGAAGTGCAGCGCTCATCAGACTTTTCAGCAGCTACGCATTGTAGTTCTTTTGTCCATGAGGACTTCAACTTATAAGAAACAGAAAGGTCTTTCCACTTTTCCGATTCCACTTTTTCTTCTGTAAACACCTCTAAGTACTCCGGTAAATCAGGAAAGAAGTTATATCCAGTTTTTGCCTCAACACTATCAATTGGCATTGCGTACTGACTTAAATTATTAGCTTCAGAATTATTTGGAACAATAAATCCAATAGCCGCTAAATCTAATCCATTCCTAACTAAAACCACCCTAAAAAACTTATCAGGAACATTTACTCGTGAATCACCTATCATCTCAGGATGCTTTCTTTCATAAATAGGTCCAGTTACAACATAAACACTATCAAAAACAACCGCCCAACCAGCAATCATGTTATCAAGTATTCTCCACGACCCTTTAGAGAAAGCTACATCCATTGGAGCTATGTTTAACATATTATGAACCTCCCTCATCTCCTGCTTATTATTCCTTGCGGCGCTTCTTGGTTTTAGGCGCCCCATATCGTATCCATAACGATCATAATCTTCCGGCGTAGCGCACATTGATTCTGCCGAGTCCTTGTGGAAGGACCTTAATGATAACTCCTTTCCTTTTACATCACTAGCTTCCAACTTATAACTAATCCAATTAACAACCTTACGCCCTTGGTTATAGCTATAACAATAACCTGCTCTCGACTCATAATCCTGGTTTTGAGGAATTAGATATTGTTGTCCAAAAAGGGAAACTGACGTAAATAAAAGTAGAATTAAGGCTTTCATAAAGGATCGTTTACAAAATCTGTTCCTTATACCTCTGAATTAGAAATTTGTTCAAAAAAAGACATAAAAAAAGGCGAGAACTTCTTCTCGCCAACTGAACTAATTTAACACCTAACTTAACTTGACTTGCACATTAATTAACGAGACTAATCAAAATTAGGTTACATTTTTTTTTAAAAATAATTTCACAAAATCTTCAAAGGCCATATCCTGCTGCTCTCCAGAGCTCATATTTTTCACTCTAATAGCGCCAGATTTCATTTCATTTTCGCCAATCATCACAACAAATTTCGCCCCCTTAGCATCCGCATAACTCATTTGTTTTTGCATTTTAGCTTTCTTAGGATAAACTTCCACTGAGACATTATTGCTTCGCAACTCACTTGCCAAAGGCATAATGTATTTCTGCTCCTCTTCTCCGAAGTTTACAAACAAAACATCTAAAGCATCTAATCTATCCTTAGGAAATAGATCGTTCTCAAGCATAACGTCATAAATTCTATCGGCACCAAAAGATATTCCAACACATCCCATTCCTTTTAATCCGAATTGATCTGTTAGACCATCATATCTTCCTCCACCACAAATGCTCCCCTTAAACCCCTGACTTACAACCTCAAAAATAGCTCCAGTGTAGTAATTTAAACCTCTAGCCAAAGTAACATCAAGTTCCAAGGTTGAATCACAATTTAAATCTTTACAGTAGCTGTAAATAAACTCCAATTCTTCAACCCCTTTTAATCCTATTTCGGAATTAGCAAGGATAGTTTTTAAAGCTGCAGTTTTCTCTTCGAAATTTCCAGACAGCTCTAAGAACGGCTGAATCTTATCAATTGCCTCTTGGGAAACACCTTTATTTAGCATTTCCTCCTTCACCTTGTCAATTCCAATTTTATCAAGCTTATCAATTGAAACTGTAATATCCATCATTCGATCTTGCTCACCAGTTACCTCAGCAATTCCAGCCAAGATTTTACGATTATTCATCTTTATCGTAAAGTTTGGAATTTTAAGCGCAGAAAGAACCTCATTATATATTTGAACAAACTCAACTTCACACAATAAAGAATCGGTCCCAACAACATCTACATCACATTGATAAAACTCTCTGTAACGCCCTTTACCCGGACGATCTGCTCTCCATACCGGTTGAATCTGATACCTTTTAAAGGGAAACGCTAATTCATTTTGATTTTGAACTACAAATCTTGCGAATGGAACTGTTTGATCATACTTCAAAGCTAATTCAGCAAACTGCGACTCTGAAGTATTAGCCGAAGCATTCGCTACAGCTTTTTTAAACTTATCGCCTCTGTTTAATATTTTAAACATCAACTGATCTCCCTCATCACCATACTTCCCTGTTAATGTGGAAAGATTTTCGACTGCAGGGGTTTCAATTTGAACAAATCCAAATTTCTTAAAAACCGATTTTGCAGTATCGAATATATAATTCCTTCCCGCCATTTGTTCTGGCAAGAAATCTCTTGTTCCTTTAGGAATACTAGGCTTCCCCATTATTTAACTAATTTCTTAAACTTAATTCTCTTAGGTCCTTCGTCTCCTAATCTCTTCTTTCTATTTTCTTCATACTCAGAGTAAGATCCTTCGAAGAAATAAACTTGAGAATCTCCTTCGAAAGCAAGGATATGTGTACAAACTCTATCCAAGAACCATCTATCGTGAGAAATAATCACAGAACATCCTGCAAAGTTTTCTAATGCCTCTTCTAAAGCTCTTAAAGTATTTACATCAATATCATTGGTAGGCTCATCTAATAAAAGGACATTCCCCCCATCTTTTAATGCTAAAGCTAAATGCAGCCTGTTTCTTTCTCCACCAGAAAGCACTCCACACTTTTTATTTTGATCAGAACCACTAAAGTTAAACCTTGAACAATATGCTCTTGCGTTTATTACTTTGCCTCCTAAATCAATGTTATCAAGTCCTCCTGAAACAACATCAAAAACTGATTTTTCTGGATCAATTGATTCATGCTTTTGATCAACGTATGAAATCTTTACAGTTTCCCCTACATTAAAGCTACCAGCATCAGGAGTTTCTTCTCCCATGATCATTCTAAATAAGGTTGTTTTACCAGCACCATTCGGTCCAATAATTCCAACAATACCTGCAGGAGGCAATTTGAAGTTTAATCCTTCATATAAAAC
>JAYPYW010000015.1:8829-25425 GCA_038154685.1 Flavobacteriales bacterium
CCTCTCGTCAAAACCTTTTGAAACATCAGTCGCTTCAATCACCTCATTTCCTAAACGAGGTCCAGCAGGAATAAAAATCTCTAATTTATCCAACTTCTCCTTTCCGTCTTCACTTAACATTTTATCATAGTTAGCTAAACGAGACTTAGACTTCGTCCCTCTTCCTTTAACACCTTGTCTTACCCAGTCTAACTCACGCGCTAATGCCTTCTGTCGTTTACTCTCTTGTTTTTCTTCTTGAGCTAAACGCTTACCTTTTTGCTCTAACCAAGATGAGTAATTCCCTTTCCATGGAATTCCCTCTCCTCTATCTAACTCTAAAATCCAACCAGCAACATTATCCAAGAAATATCTATCGTGTGTTACTGCAATAACAGTTCCTTGATATTGTGATAAGAAAATCTCTAACCACTGCACCGATTCAGCATCTAAGTGGTTAGTAGGCTCATCTAATAATAAAATATCAGGTTGCTTTAATAATAATCTACAAAGCGCTACTCTTCTTCTTTCCCCTCCAGATAAATTCTTAACTGAAGTATCTCCTTCAGGACATCTAAGAGCATCCATTGCTCTCTCCAGCTTATTATCTAATTCCCATGCATCTAAAGCATCAATTCTTTCCTGAACTTTTGCCTGACGATCCATTAACTTTTCCATCTTCTCCGGATCCTCCAAAACATCAGGATCCATAAACATGTTATTGATCTCCTCGTATTCTTTTAAAACATCAACTGTTTCCTGAACTCCTTCCTGAATAATCTCCTTAACCGTTTTAGCTTCATCTAATTCAGGTTCTTGTTCTAAATAACCAACAGAATAACCTGGAGAGAAAACTACATCCCCTTGGTAGGCTTTATCAACCCCAGCAATAATTTTTAATAAAGTTGATTTACCAGCTCCGTTTAAACCTAAAATTCCAATTTTGGCTCCGTAAAAAAATGATAAATAAATATCTTTTAATATCTGTTTTCCTGATGGAAGTACTTTTGAGACTCCAGACATGGAGAATATTACTTTCTTATCTTCTGACATTTTCTATTGATTATCAATTGGTTTGCAAATTTACAACATTGTACGACTCTAGCAATTTTTCAATCCGCAGAAAAAATTAACATTTACACAGTTTATAAGTAACCATTCGCAGTGTATTTCGTACCACCTATCATTAACTATGATTAAGAAAATATTTACTCTATACTTTGCATCAGCATCTTATTTCTTAAGTGCTCAACTCGACCTTTATAATTCGGGAGGTGGTTTAACATTTTATGTTGGTCAGTCTCACATTGTACAAGCTGAAGGTAACTTCGACAATGCAGCAAGTGCAACTATTCAATTCGAAAATGGAGGAACTCCAGATTTTAGATTAAAAGGAAATTTCACGAATAGTACATCTGGGACTTACACTTTAGGAACTGAAAAAATTCGTTTTAATGGATCATCCCTTCAATTAGCTGATTTTGGTGGAGATGACATTTATGGTATTTACACCGATAATTCAAATAATGTACAAATCGACAGAAATGTTAATGTAACTGGCGATGTGGAATTTGGAACAGGGGACATAATAAGTACTACTTCTGCTTATATTACTATAGGTACTTCAGGTACGGCTACCGGTGCAGATGATGATTCTCATAACTTTGGACCTATTGCAAAAAACTTCACCTCTACATCAGAATTTACTTTTCCTATTGGAGATGGAACAACTTACAGATATTCAGCCTTTACCCCTACATCAGCAAGTTCAGTAACTATGAGATCAATGTATTATGGATCTAAATACCCATTTAGCATGCGCCGTAATTCACCAATATACAAAGTTAGTCAGCTTGAATATTGGGATATGTATAGAACATCTGGTTCAACAACTGGAACCGTAAAATTATCCTGGGATACAAATAGTGACGTTTCGGATGTAGCTGACATGAGTGTAGCTTTCAACAATGGTACATCTACAAGTTGGTGGGAGGACGCAGGTTCTAATAGTCCAACTGGTACTACTTCAGCAGGATACGTTTCCTCTAATGCTACCTGGGACGACTTTAATGTATATTTTACTTTGGCTACAACAACTGCAGACAACCCATTACCTGTTGAACTTGTTAAGTTTTTAGCTGCAGGGAACGGAACAACGGTAGATATTCTTTGGCAAACTAGTGCCGAAATAAATTCTGATTACTTTTCGGTATTAAAATCAACAGACGGAGTTAACTTTGAGGAAATAGCCCAGGTTCCTGCAGCGGGAAGAAGTAATTCACTTATTGATTATTCATCGATTGATACAGAACCAATAATTGGAACTAATTACTATAAACTAGTTAACTATGATTTTGATGGAACATTCGAAGAATCTGACGTTAAAGTGGTTTATTATGCAGGAGAAGATGAAGGAGAATTTTCAGCAAACATTTACCCCAATCCAGTAAACTCAGAAGCCAACTTCGATTTTATAGCTGCAGAAGAGGGTAAATACAGTTTAAAAATATTCAGCATAAATGGAGCAATGGTTTATACCAGTGACTTGCTGGCTGTACAAGGATTAAACTCTTTTAAACTAAACATGGACTTGTACTATAGTGGAAAATATATTGTCCAAATAATTTCCCCTAAAGAAAAAGTGATTACAAGCTCTATTAAAAAGATATAAATAAAAAGCCCCGAGTTAATACCTCGGGGCTTTCGATTTGTATAAAACCACCACAATTCTAACCAAATATTTTACACAAATTCACTAACCGAAAACTCTTCTCCTTTTACTTTATCAAAAACCCCCAGGTATTCCGATCGGTAATTATTGTATTTCTTTAATTCTTCAATGCTCTCAAACATCTCATTGCTCCCACCCATTTCAACATTTTGATGAGCTTCCATTCCAACTAAAATAAACCTTTTCGACCTCCTCATTTTTCTTCTTTATTAATGCTTCACAAAGGTATATCAGTTGTAAAATGATATAAATGTACAACACCATTAACATATATGTTTTACAAACATAAAAAGATATGTAATTTTACATATTTATACCTCAAACATAAAAAAGGCTAGCATTTGCTAGCCTGTAATTCTTTACTTAAAAGCAATTAGTTTACCGATCCTGACAACTCAGCTCCAGCTTTAAACTTAACAACCTTTTTTGCGGCAATTGTAATTTCAGCTCCAGTTTGAGGGTTTCTTCCTTTTCTAGCAGCTCTATCAGATGTAGAAAAAGATCCAAATCCAACTAACGCTACTCTGTCACCAGACTTTAACGCTTTAGTTGTTTGATTAACAAAAGCTTCTAAAGCTCTTTTTGTGTCTGCTTTTGATAATCCAGACTCTGCTGCAACTGCATCAATTAATTCTGTTTTGTTCATTTTAATTTCTTTAAAGGTTAAACATTTATATCAGCTATAGCCTCAAATATAGACGTTTAGCCCTATCAGCCAAATGATTAGACCAATTTTGGGCTATTTTGTTGAAAACATCTTGTTTTTGTTAAAAAACTAATATAACTACTTGTATTAAAACACCTTATAAAATTATTGCCACAAATGATTTTTATCAGTTAGATTTTAATATTTGAACTTATTTTTGAAGCATGGTAAAAAAGGATATCCAAACACGAGATGACATAATGATTTTAGTTAACTCTTTTTACAATCATGTTAAAAGAGACAAACTCCTTGGTCCAGTTTTTAACGAAATTGCCAAAGTGAATTGGAATACTCACTTACCTAAAATGTATGATTTTTGGGAGAATGTAATTTTCCACACAGGAAGTTATCGAGGCAATACACTTAAAGTTCATATGAACTTAAATGACTTAACGCCACTTACACCTGACCACTTTGAACATTGGTTATTACTTTTTAAGGTAACAGCAAAAGAGTTATTTGAAGGACCAAATACAACTGTAGCAATTAACAAAGCTGAATCAATCGCTACTGAAATAAAAATAAAACTGATTGAAAAACAAAAAAAGGAACTACTCTAGTTCCTTTTTTATTGATTTAATTTCTTTCTCCATGCCCGCTTCCAGATCTTCATCACTCCCGAGGGAAATAATTTTTGCTAGTGGGTTAGAACTTAACCTCCATGTTTTCTCAAAATCTAAAAAAGTACCTGACTCTTTTACATTTGCTTTATACTTAAAAACAGCTTGATCTTCTCCGTCTCTTGAATATATAATTTCTAAACCTAACTGCTTGGAAAATGCCTTATATTTAAACGTGTGCAATCTATCATCAAAGCCTGAGTATTGAACCCCTCCATCATTTTTAAGATAAGTCAGGTTAAATTCCTCCCCTCCGTCTATAACACTTCCGAAATTTTTAGGTTTACTAATGAAATTAAAAACCGAATCTGCCGGAGAATTTATTACATAAGACTTAGCCACTCTTATTTCATCGCCCACAAAAAAAGAAATGATAAATAATAAAACCGTAGCGGAAACAATAGCTAATAATACACCTTTAATATGCTGCTTTAACTCCATTATAATCCAGGAATATTTGGTAACATCCCTCTCATCGCCGAAGCCCCCTCTGCCTGTGAAACTTTATCTGCACTTTCCAAACCTCGATTTAATGCTAGTAACAACAAATCCTCGATTTGTTCCTTATCACCATCATCTAATATCATTTGAGGAATATCTACATTGGTAACAACTTTATTACCGTTAACAACAACCTTTACACCTTGAGCCTCTCCAACAACAGTAATCCCGTCTAATTTGGTTTTAACCTCTTCCATTTTTTGCTGCGCTTCTTGCAGCTTTCCCATCATATCTCCAAACATAATTCAGATTTTAAAATAAAGTTTGCTGACTAGCAGTTTGGACTGATTTCCCAACTGTTAGCTTAATATTATAGCCTGTAAATTTACGAAGATTAATTACTTCTCCAGAATCAAAGATTAAGTATTGCCCTCTAATACCTTTCAATAAACCTCCAACTACTGGTGTTTTATCAAAGTTTAAACTCTTCACCTTCATTGGATATTCTTTCACAGGGTATTCGATCTCAAAAACATCATCATCATCAGATATAAAATCCTGCAGCTCTTCAGGTAAATACTCAATCAACTCATCTTTGGTATCCAACAAATCAACTTCCTCATTACGCTCATCCTTCAACATTCTTTGCCAATTTGTTTTATCAGAAATATGTTCTTTCAAAGCTACTTCTACCAACCCCGATGTATATCTATCTGGAACTTCAGCCAACTTAATTGTCTTCCAAGCTCCTTGATCAATCCATCTCGTAAATTCATTACCACCTCTAGTAATCCCAACCTTAACACCTGATGTAAGCGCCAAATAAACAGTATGTGGAATCACGTGATTCTTTTCTTCCCATTCTGGATCCCTCCCTTTTCCTTCATGACCTAAACATAATTCAGGACGAATAATGCATTCAGAGTTTTCTGGTGCATTCATAAAGCACGGATAACAAAAACCATTAAACGATTTTTTAGTGGAGCGATTACACACAGAACAGTTAATCTCTCCAACAAATTCAAGCTCAATTTCCTTACCTATAAGGTCATTCATAAAAATCTCTCCATCGGTTGTCCCTAACCAATATTTAACAGGAGAACCATTCTCCACCCTCATTTTTTTTAGATGCGAATAATGCTCCATCACAGTGAAATTAAACCTTGAATGTGCGACAATGATTTATACTTCTGGATAATTTGCTCAGGATCTAAAGCCATCTCTATTGCCGTAAAGCTTACATACTTCCCCTTACTAGAAGGTTTTACTTTTACCTCAGCATCCTGAAAAAAAGGTTTTAATTCCTTTATTTTCTCTTCTGAGGCAATAAACTTATACATGTATTTGGCTGGGAACGCTTGCTCCGATAATTTCTGTCTTAATCCTTCGTACTTATCTTCCACTTTGAAAGGTTTTGTACAAATTTAATTAATTGCAAGCATTAGGATAGTGTTCGCCTATCAATTTGTCAACAACTTAATTAAATGAATTTAAGATCTTCCAAAAAGATTTTAAGTTATAATAAGTAAAAGGCTTATTAACCACAAAATCGATTGCCCCCTTCTCACTAAAAACACTATTCACTTCTTCCGAAAACTCTTTTTTATCATAAAAACAAAGTGTCTCCCCTTTTACAATTCCAATTACAAAATCCAAATTATTATTTACTTCTATAGCCCCCCCAGAAGTACCATTAAAAATATTTAACTCTTCACGTTGAGGGTAATAAACAACAACTTTTGTTTCCAATTGCTCACTAGAAGATTGTCTGATATTCAAGGCGAACTTTCCCTTTACAGCATTTTTAAAATTATCTCCTTTTTCTGGAGTGATCTTTTTACACGGAAGATACCTAACTTTGGCGCTTGTGGGTAAAGCTTCTAAATTAAATGGCAATGTATCTAATTGTTCATGCTTTTTATTGATTACAAATTCTTTGTAATCAAGCCACCCTTCGAAAGATAATTCCTTCTCATGGGCGCACATATATTTTTTTAGTCTACCCCAGTTCTGGGCTTGAATTTTGTTTTTTCTCAATTCAGCCTTAGTTTTTTGTCGCTCAATTTCCTTATCAAACCTTTCAGCCCTCAATTCTAACCTTTTCTCGTACATCTGAAATTTTTTAGGGTAATGCAATTTTGCAAGTTTTAAACTAGATTGTGGATTTACATACCTAGGATAGGCTGGAATCTTATCAATAAATTCACCTTTCAAAACCACAAAAAAGGTCTCATTAGTTTCATCGTATTCTAAATAAGCATCTTTCCAATTTTTATTCTTTACATAAGCCTTTTTAAATTTCCTTTTAGATTTATCTCCAACGTAAACCCAAAGCATTCCATTAAAAGCCTTTAATTCAGGATAAAGATTCCCTTCAGGACATAGGCTAAATGCAATCTCTCCTTTTTTTGTTTTATACCTTGGATAATTTACATTCTGGCTTGGCCAAAATGAATTATGAGACATTAAAGGAACGCCTTCAAACCTTCCATCAGCCAAAATTTTCTCATTATAACTATACTTTTTATTAGATAACCGTTCGAAAAAACCTAGGGAATCAAAACCTGTATAATTATTCCTTTTTTTGAAGATTGTATTGTACTGCTTTATGGCCTTATCGCAATAATTATCCTCGTCAATTTTACTGGCATCGAAACTTTCACCTGCATTTACAACTCCCTGGTTTTTAGGTCCATTTATACCATTCTCTGAATTTTGCTTTTCACCCAATGTAGCATTTGGAAAAATCTCTTGAATTTTCGCTAAATCTTGTCCTTCAACATCATCAAACGAAACGTATTTAATGTTTAATCCTTTCAATTTCGATAGTTCATCATTAACATTAAGAAAAATGTTATCCTCCGACTTAAACTCTTTTAAACTATCTAATTCAGAGATTGAATTTGGAAGTTCTGCGATGTAATTCTGGCGAATATCCAAAACTTTTAAATCCTTTAAGTTTTTAATATTTTCCGGTATATCCGATAAACTATTTAGAGGAATGGATAGTTCTTCAATTTTGGACTCTCCCAATTGATCAACTAATTGCTCATAGTTTAATCCTTCATTCCCACTTATATGTAGGGATTTTAATTGCTTTAACTTTTTAAATGATTTTGGAACCTCTTTTAGCTTATTATCTACCAAAGAGACTTTCTTTAAACTATCTAAAGACGATAGTTTTTTAAACAAATCATCGTAATTCAACTGCTTATTCCCAACAATAGAAATAGTTTTTAAGTAAGGGTTTTTCTTAATATCTGTCGGCACCTTATTTAATCCATCATTATAAAAAAGCTCAATTCCTTTTAACTTTTTATAATTAGATAAGATTGTAAATAATTCCTCCCAATGCGGACCAGCCTTAAACCCCTTAATTCTTATGAATTCTAAATCTTCACAATCTTTCACAAAAGATTTAAGCAATTCTACATCCTCTGGTGTGACATAAATAGAATAGTACCTGGAAACACCACAGGAATAGCCCTCACTTAACTGCACGTATGACTGCCCAATCAGATTAGGAATTAAAACAACCGAGAGAATAATTATTAAAAAAAACTGTTTCATTAAGGACATTAATCAGCAAGTATAATGAGAATTTCAATTATAGATACATTTTTTTTGTAACCATCTTCATAAAATGAATTCTTATTATTGTAAGGCGAATACTTTGGGGAAAAAATTGACAAAACAAAAAGATAAAATATCAGAGGAGCAACTTATTCTGTCGGCTAAAAAGGACAGAAAGAATTTTAAGCATTTATACAACAAGTATTATGAAAGAATCTTCTTGTTTATCCTAAGAAGATCTGAGAATGAAGACTTAGCGCAAGAGCTAACTCAGCAAACCTTCATTAAAGCAATGCTTAATATTGAGAAGTTTGAATTTAAGGGATTCCCCTTCTCCTCATGGTTATATCGAATTGGATTAAACGAATTAAACCTCTTTTATAGAGACAATAAGAAAAGAAGGTGTATTAGTTTAGACCAAACAGAATTACCGGAACTTACTGAAGAATTACCTGAAGAGGTAAATCCAAACTTTACGAACGAAAATTTAATAAAAGCCCTTAATGTATTATCGGAGGGCGAAGTGACCCTTTTAGAAATGAAATATTTCGAAAAAAGAAGTCATCAAGAAATAAGTGAAATTTTAGGAATAACAGTTGCGAATGCGAAGGTAAAACTTCACAGGGTAATCAAAAAGATGAGAGACAAAATGGTTGACATACTTTAAGTTTATTCCATAAATTTAAACCACCAAATGAGCGAAGAAAATAAATTCAACATAAAAGTAAATCCAAAGAAACCATCTAAGGAGGAAATCCGAAAGAAGATGGATTTTGAAGGCGCTTATACTGCATATACGCATAAAGCCTATCGTTCTTCAAGAGCAGGCTTTAACCGTCACTCTTTTAGGAATAGAAAAACTTCGATGTTTATTATCCTTGCAATTGTTATTGGAGTATTGGTATTTGTTGAAAATGAAAAGGAATTCGACGCACAAAACAATGACTCTTCTGCGATCACTAAAGACTCTTTAAATAACGACACTACCTTTATAAAAAAATAAGGAACTTATTCGTTGATCGTAAAGTTTAAACTTTGAAAATATTCCTGGGCTTTTCTCATAACTTCAGGCTGAGCCCTTCTTCCAAAAATGGTATTTGTTATTTGAATTAAAAGATATTGACGAAATTCAATGGTTTTACTTTCTGGATCAAGTTCTTGCCAGAGTTCACAAGCAAAATCCATTTCCTCTTTCAAGTATATTAACAGTTCGTCTTGCCCCATAACTAGTAGAGATTACTTTGACGATCATCTATTGGAAATGTTTCAAAATATGCCACAAAAAATCCCGCGTTTAGCGGGATTTAATTCTAATATTGTATAAAACTTATAGCTTAATCTTAAGCTCAACTCTACGGTTAGCAGCTCTACCAGATGCAGTATCGTTACCTGCAATAGGTTCTGTATCTCCAAGATACCTTAGCTTTAAAGCCTTCTTGGGAACCCCTTTTTCTAACAAGTAGTTCTCAACTTTGTCAGCTAACAATTTGCTTTTAGGATTTGCATCATCAGCTTCTTCAAAGTGCCCTGCTACTTCAATTGAAATAGAAGGTGCTTTAACATACTGATTAGCAAACATATCTAACATACCTTTTGAGAAATCATTAATTTCAAAGTCATCCTCAGTGGCGTTAAAAGCAATTATCTGAGTATTAAATAAATCCTTACTTACAATTTCAATTGGTTCGTTTCTTTGAATCTCTAAATCAAACACCACCTCATGCGTCTTTGTTGTTTTCTTTTTCTTTCTTCTTCTAGAAGATGAAATTGTTGGCCTTTTCTTCTTTTTCTTAGGCTTAGGTGCATTTAACAAAACTTCTTTTGAGAAAGGTTGATAACCTTCTAATTCAACTGTTACAACATATGTTCTATGTGATGCAAAAGTGCTGAAGTAAGCTCCATCACCATTTGATTTTAAACTCGTAACATTCTCAGTTCCTTTCTCAGTTATTTTAATATCAGCAGTAAGCGGTAATCCAGTTGAAGCATCAGAAACTTTACCTTTAAGAATGGATAAAATTTCGCTTTCTCCTGTTAGTACATTATAGTGCTTCAAATCAACCTCGTAAATATCAACATCCTTTTGTCCTTCCTGTCTAGTAGTAGTTAACCAAGCAACCTTTCCGTCAGTACTGATAACGATTTCTTTTTCGTCTCTATGAGAATTAATAGGGTAACCTAAATTTTCTGGCTCCGTCCATTTACCATCTTTAAGCTCTGTTCTAAAAACATCATATCCTCCCATGTTTTTAGCATAATGGCCTTCTGATGAAAAGAATAATGTTTTTCCATTAGGGTGAATGAAAACAGATTTTTCATGACCTGGAGTATTAATTGTTGGCCCTAAATTCTTTGGCTTTCCCCAAGTACCATCTTCTAACTTAGTGGCAACCCAAATGTCGTCACCTCCTTGAGCCCCTCTTCCTGAAGCAACACCAGTACGGTTACTAATAAAGTACATTGTATTACCATCAGCTGTTAAACAAGCTCCAGCGTCTTTTGCTTTTGAGTTAACTCCGTCAACCAATTTAGGAGCCGACCATCTTCCCGTAGATCCTAATTTGGATAAGTATATATCCCCTCCTCCTGTTGGAGAAATTATTTTCTTGTTTTCTTCAGAAGTATTTCTGTAAACAAAAATTCCTTGACCATCAGGTGTAATACTACAGTTAGCATCGTATTCATTCGAGTTTAATGCTCCTTCTACTGGTTTAGATTCTCCCCATTCCTCTTCAAAAGAATTCCATTTAGCTTCATATACATCTTCGTAATACTGTCCATCTTCTAACTGAACCCCACCTTTACTATCTTCTCTTCTTGAAGTAAAAATGAAAGTTTTTCCATCTGCCGATACAGAAGGGTGGTAATCATCGTATTTAGAGTTAATAGAATCACCTAAATTCTCTACTATTACTGAAACAGGCGAATCGATGGCTCCTAAGGCGAAATTACATTGAAGAATGTAATTCTCAACCTCGAAATAAGTGATTGAGCTCCCTTTCGCTTTATCTTTAAATTCCTTGTATTTAGCTAAAGCCTCTTCGTATCTACCCAACTTTTGTAAAGTATTTCCATGTCCAAAGAAACAATCTGCATCCTTCTTTTTTACAGAACCAGCATTGATAGATTCAAAATGATCTAGCGCGTCTTGTAAATCACCTAAATACAAATAACAAAATCCTAATTTAGAGTTTAACATTGTATTATCCATGTGTTTATTGTACACAGATTTAAAATGCTTTATTGCTTCATCGTAGTAACTTGCAGAAAATGCTGAATTAGCTTCAACAATTTTTGCTCGCTCCAAAGGAGTTAATTTTTGTGCTTTCGCACCAATCGAAAAAACAGAGGCAATTAATACTAAGTAGAAAATTCTTCTCATCATGTAAACCGTTAAATAGAACAGATTGCTAGAAATCTGATTTTGCTGTACAACAAAAGTAAAAAATTTGACGACTTATGAAAGGAAAAAGCGTGCCAATTATCACCTAATCAAGGAGACTCGACCAACTTGCTGTTGCTGAGAAAGACCTAAACCACGATAAATAAGTTTATAAACATAAACATCCTGCTGACATTGATCTCCTTTGTAGGTCCCATCCCAACCCTCATTAATGTCTTTTGACTGGTAAATAAGTTGTCCCCATCGGTTAAAAATAAGCAACTCAAACTCGTTTATTCCAATGCTATAAACTCTGAAAACTTCGTTTATATCATCTCCATTTGGGGTAAAAGCGTTTGGTATTCCGAATTCTGGACAAGTATCAATCACAACTACATCATAATCAGAACAATTTAAATCGGAAACTGTAAGGGTATACACTCCCATTGTATCAATTAAAATAGTCTCAGTGGAATCTCCAGTACTCCACGAGTAAGTCACTCTGTTTAGAGGTTCTTCATGTTGATTTGACAATTCAATTGGCGCATTTCCGCAAATACTAAAATCCCTACCTAAATCGACTTTTCCTAAAACCGTATTTTCAAAAACAGTAATTGGCCTAACAATAGTGGTATCATTTTGACACCCTTCTTTGATGGTCATCGAAACATTATAAACGCCAGGATTAGCAAAGGTGTGAATCGGATGCTGATCATTCGAAATATTGTTAGCAGATCCAGGATCATCAAAATTCCACTCCCATGAATCTGGCCATACATCACTTTCATCGTAGAAATTCAACGGGGTTCTGTTACAAATACTTTGCGCCCTAAAGTACGGATGTGTTGGCACCGATAATTCGAAAGCCCAGTAATCAATATTACCCTTATTCGCATGTGTTCTATCTCCAGAAATTGATGATTCTGAAGAACCTCCGGCTAGGATTCCTCTGTCACATTTTATAAAAATAGCTTCTAAAGAGTCTCCCAATGAGCCTCCATAGTTTCTGTCCCAAAAAACATTCCCGGTAGTATCCATTTTAAAAATCCAAAAATCCACACCACCGTTAGTTCCTGAGGCTTTATTACCTCCTGAACCACTACTCCAACCAGCTAAAATGGCTGATCCCTCTGGAGAAATCTCCATGTCTTTGCATTCTTCCGGTCCACCAGAACCAATAGTTCGGTCAAATACCACATTAAAATCCTCATCTACATTTAGAATCCAAATATCTGATTGTCCTTGAATATTGCTTAATTTTGTGCCTGAAGAACTCGAAAAAGTAGTACCTGAAATCCAGTATCCTGGATCATGCCCTCTTAGACGAATCTCCTCTAAAAAATCATCTTGATTACCTCCCAAAGTAGTATCTCTTATTAAATCTCCACTTGAATTTAATTCCGTTAACCAGTAATCATATCCACCAATTCTATCCTCGGATTTAACCCCGCTCTGGTTAGATATTGAAGATCCTCCAACTAATATTTTTGATCCATCCACTAATATATTCTTCGGTTTATCAATGGAATCTCCCCCCAAAGTAACATCCCAAATAACACTTCCAGTTGCTCCAACCTTTACTATCCAATAATCTACATTTCCAAAAGTAGTATCTGATTTATCGCCACCAACTTCGCTATTTGAGTATCCTCCCAATACGAAACCTCCACTTACATCAGCACTTGCACAGGTTAAAATATCATCACCTGGCCCACCAATTGTTCTATCCCACTGAATGACTCCCGAACTACTTATTTTAACGATCCAGTAATCAAAACCTCCTTTGGTATCTTCGGATTTCTCACCGTTTCTTCCTGAAGCTGATGAACCAGCTAATAAATATCCATCGTCCGCCGTTGGAATAAACAAGGCTAACTGATCGGTTGAATCACCTCCATAATTGTTTTCAAATTGAATTACCCCACCAGTATCCACTTGAACCACCCAGTAATCAGACAAACCTCTATTAAATCCATTTACATCTTGATTATTAGAAGTAAAAGTGTATCCTGCAGCAGTTATAGAATAATTAGTTTCGTTTTGATGAATATCTTTTAAAAAGTCACGATCGTTCCCTCCCCATGCGTAGTCTTTATCCCACACAGGAAAGTTCCCTTGACCTAACAGGCCTAAGCTTGTAATAAACAGTATTGAAAATGCAACTAGTTTTCTCATCAATCAATCATCTTTTCCAACTCTTCTACTGCAAAGTAAGCAGCTACCACGCTGTAAGTTGGCGCAATCATCCAGCCAACAAAAGGTATTAAGAAGACAAGCTGAAATACTGATCCTATTCCCGTTGCCAAAGATTTATGTCTTTTATTATAAATTATACTTTCACTAACGTTTAATCCTTTTCTTTCCAAAGAGTAATCAATCATACTAACTCCTAAGAAATAAGCACTCACCAACCAAAGTAAAACAGGCTGAACCATGTTTATAATCGGTATAAATGCTAAAATAAAAAGAACAACTACTACCAACCCTTCAACCAGTAAACCTCTAGTAGCAAGGACAATACCTCTTACGGTTTCTTTGAGAAATTGTTCCAACTTAAACGATTCCTTTATCCCTTTGTGCTTTCGTTCAACGATCTCAACCAAATAAGCAAGAACTGGAGAATAGATGAAAAGAATGAAATTTTTGTATAAATAGAGGTAAAAACCAATGAATGTACCGTACAGTATCCATCTTATAAAAAAGGATAATAATCCTGTTATTGCGCTTAGGGATGAACAAAGCCATGAAAAACTCCCATCACCACAATCAAATTCTAAAAAACTTGTTACCCAATCGGACACATTTGATAGAAACCAACTAAAAGACAGATAAAAAATGGCAACATTTAATAAGCCTGGAATAACTATGAATTTCCACAACTTATGTTCTCCAATAAAAGAATGAGCTGTCCCAAACGACTTAAATGCAATGGAAACCTTTTTTCCTATCTCCATTATTTAAGCACCTTGGAAATTTTGTAATTGTTTCTAATACTAGAGTTACGTGTTATGAGCTCCGCTACAAAACCAGCAAGGAATAGCTGACTTCCAATAACCATAAACGAAAGACTGAAAAAGAATATTGGTCTGTCCGTCATAGGATAATAATTATCATAAGCACCGATAACCAAACTCATAAACCAATCAATTGCTAAATATCCACCGGTAATAAAACCAAGGAAGAACAGAAAAGCACCTAATACACCAAACAAGTGCATAGGTCGTTTACCAAATTTTGCAACAAAAATTATCGACATTAAATCAAGTGGACCATTAATAAATCGGCTTAATCCAAATTTTGAATAACCATATTTTCGAGCTTGGTGTTGTACCACCTTCTCTCCTATTTTTTTAAACCCAGCCCATTTGGCTAAAACTGGAATATATCGATGCATTTCTCCATATACTTCTATGGATTTAATTACATCATATTTATAAGCTTTTAAGCCACAATTAAAATCGTTTAATTTAATCCCACTCATTCTTCGAGTAGCCCAATTGTAAAGTTTTGTAGGAATTGTTTTAGTAATCGGATCGTATCTCTTTTTCTTCCAACCAGAAACCAGATCATACCCATCTTCCAAAATCATTCTCCTCATTTCAGGAAGCTCTTCCGGACTATCTTGTAAATCCGCATCCATGGTAACTACAATCTCCCCCTCAGCTTTTTCGAAACCAACGAAAAGCCCAGCAGATTTCCCATAATTCCTCTGAAACTTTACAGCTTTTACATTTTCATCATTAGCCCTAATCTCTTCAATAACCTGCCAAGAATTATCCGTAGATCCATCATTTATAAACCAAATCTCATAGGTGTTTTTATTTTCTTTCATCACCTTTACAATCCATTCATGAAGCTCAGGAAGTGACTCCTCTTCATTAAATAATGGTATTACAATAGAATAATCTTTCATTTGGCCGGTTTTTCGATTCTATGATTAAAATCTCCTGTAAATATAAAGTAATCTTGAAACAACACCGTATAACTTATCTTTTACAAGCTCTTTTTCTAGTTAAATAATCTTAATTCCTTTTAAGAATCAATTTGTTAAATCACTTAAATGTATGTACATTTGCCGCGGGTAAGTCTTATACGACCAGCTCCTGCTGAACTCCCCCAGGACCGGAAGGTAGCAAGGGTAGGCGGTTGTAGCGGTGCGATATAAGTAGCTTACCCTTTTTTTGTGCCAAAACTTTTGTAATGAAGAAGCTATTTTTTACCCTTGGATTAATCTCTAACCTGTTAGTATTTAGTCAGGAAGACGACGAAAGTAATTTACTACCAACAACCATGTTTTCCGTTGAGAGTGGTTACCACTACAGCTCATTAAACGGAAAAAACGGAATCGAAATGAGATCTCATGTTTGGTTTTTGAGAAAAAATAGCTTGGGTCCTGAATTTCATATTTACCTTCCTTCCAACGAAAGAAATTATATGGACTATCAATTCGACTTTAACTTTAGAAGAATTTTGGTAGACTTCCACCCGCTTACTTTTGATTTTTTAATTGGTCCTGCATTTAGAAGCACGCTAGATTCATTAAACGAAAAAGGTGATTACGCAGGACAGTTAGAGGAAAGAACTTGGGTTTACGATGGATTAAACTTAGGGTTTGGGGTTGGATACAGATGGGGAAATCATTCTATTTATGGAATGCCTAGAATTAACCATAGAGATGCGTACATCCAACTTTCTTTGGGATATAAGTTCCATTTCGACATCACTCCAGCAGAGGTGTTCGATAACAAATACAAGCTTAGAAAGAAAAGAAGAAGGGGTTAATAATCCGAAAATAATTTTACTATTTCATCCAGGGAGTATTTTTTTAAGTACTCCCTTCTTTTTTCATCCGCCTCTCGTCCTTGCACTTCAATCCCAGCAAAAGAAACATCCCGACCATCAATCGCTAAATCAATGGTTATGTATTGATTTGGGACAATTTCAGCACTAGCAGAAATTAAACCTTTTGCACCATGTTTTTTCCTAAATCCTAACTTTTTAAAAGTCGATTCGTTAAAACTCATTCATAATGTTTTTGAATTAATCACAAAGTTAAGCAACTTTGTTAATCATATTTTGAGGACGGAAATCACAAAAGCTGAAGTTAACGAACTACCCCTTGGTAAATACGAAGGGAAAATCATTATTGTAGACACCCCTATTC
>JAYPYW010000015.1:25435-33736 GCA_038154685.1 Flavobacteriales bacterium
GCTACTAGGAGTAAAGTGTATCTTTTTAGATTAAATAAAATGGGACTCCCATATGCCCTTGTGCGTATTTTTGAAAACCCGCAAATACACAAAATTGGAATCGCTGTGTTACAGGACATGAAAGAATTATCCGATCAGTATCGTCCATTTCAACACAACAGTGTTACCGATTTAAACATCCTTTGTAAAACACTTGATTTTAAGAATATTGGGGCAAGAAATCTTACAGCTATGGTTTTAGGATTTAGAATTAGCAAAAGGCAACAAACAAGTAACTGGGAAGCTAAAGACCTAAGTGAAGGCCAGCTAAGATATGCAGCTACAGATGCTTGGGTAGCCAGAGAGGTTTACCTTAAACTATATTACAGCAAGGAATTTAATTTTTAAGTATTTCTTGATAATTCGCCCACGGATCCCGCAAATCTCGCGGATTCAGTTAGACAACAAATCTGTGAAAATCATAAAGATCTGCGAAAGAAATAATAACAAACGTCATTCTGATTGAACGAGGTACGAGTGATTGAAGAATCTCAAATGTAATCCTCAAAAACACCAGACATTAATTCTTGAGATCCTTCAATCACTCGTACCTCGTTCAATCAGGATGACGTATTCACCTAAAAAAAGCCCTGAAAAATCGAGGCTTAATTTATTTACTTTGACAATTGTCTCTTTTTGGATTCAGCAACTCTGAGAACGGAAACTCTTGTTTCTCCCTTAACAAAATTAGTAACAGCACTGGCTGTTTTGTAAGCTCTAATTTTTGCAATTGCATCTCTGCTATTTAATGCCACACTACCAGTTTTCTTAACTGGCGCAGCTACTTTTTTAACAGGAGTATTTGGTTTTGGAACAGTCCTTCTCGTTGTAGTTTTCGCTCGAGTTGTAGAAGCCTTTTTTGCTACAGTAGTCTTTGGCTTCGCAGCCGGTTTTGGCTTTGATGCAGTAGTAGCAGTTCTTCTTTTAGAAGCGGAGGCTGTTGATTTAGCTGCAGTTTTAGCGGTAGATCTCCTAACAACTTTTTTTGCAGCAGGTTTTCTTGGTGCAGGCTTCCTTTTTACAACTGGAGAAGCAGGTTCTTTAACAACAACTTCAGCCTTTACCTCAACAGGACTTTCAGCAACCTTTTTCTCAATGGCTTTTACTTTTGCCTTTTCAGCTTTCTTTTTTTCCTTCTTTTTATCTTTTTTCTTTTCTTTCTTTTTGGCGTCTTTTTTAGCCTTCTTCGCTTTTTCTTTCTTTTTTATCGCCTTATTCTTTTTCTTCTCCTCCTCTTTCTTTTTATCTTTTTTCTTATCCTTTTTGGCCATTTTATAATTTTTTAATCGGGTTGGAAACTAAAATTTACTCATTTCAACCCATAAATTGAAGCATTAGTTACGTTATTATATAGGAAACTTGGATAAAAACCATTTAAGCCACATTTTATCATTAATCAAATGCTTACTTTTGCACTATGAATTCATCAGAGGTTAAACCTTATCAGGACGAGGACGGAACGAAAAAAGAACAGGTTGCGAAGATGTTTAATAACATTGCACCTAAATACGATTTTTTAAACCACACCCTTTCAATGGGGATCGATATTTTGTGGCGAAAAAAAGCGGTTAAGATTCTTAAAAAAGGAAATCCTAAAAATGTATTGGATATCGCTTGTGGGACTGGAGATTTTTCTATCGAAGACTTAAACTCTGGGGCAGAAGAAGTTGTTGGGTTGGATATCTCTGAAGGAATGGTTAATGTTGGGATTGAAAAGGTAAAAGCAAAAGGATTACAAGACAAAGTAAACCTCAGAGTTGGGGATTCTGAAAACATACCTTATCCTGAAAACACATTTGATGGAATTACAGTTGGGTTTGGTGTTAGAAACTTTGGTGATTTAGAAAAAGGACTTTCTGAAATGCATAGAGTTCTAAATCCTAACGGACAAGTTATCGTACTTGAATTTAGTAAACCAAAAAGATTCCCTATTAAACAACTTTACTTTTTTTACTTCAAATACATTCTCCCAAAAATTGGAAGATTAGTATCTAAAGATAAAACTGCATACACTTACTTACCTGATTCAGTTAAGGCCTTTCCAGACGGAAAAGACTTTACCAATATTTTAGAAAAAGTTGGATTTAAAAGCACTAAAATAGTTCCATGTACGTTTGGAATTGCATCTATTTACATTGGGGTGAAATAAATGAAAAAACTTCTTCTCATATCTCTTTTATCAATCACTATTGGTCTGATGGGACAGAGAAGAGTTGTACAAAATCTTAAAGGCTTCGACGAAAACAAAAAGGTTCACTTTGGATTTCTATTAAGCATAAACCAGTTGGGTTCTAATCTAAAAATGAATAACTCCATTTTTACAGAGGACACCATCTACTCTCTCAATATCAAATCCTCTCCTGGATTTAACTTAGGAATTGTAACCGATTTTCATTTAGGGCCATACTGGGATTTTAGAGTCCTATTTCCTTCCTTAATTTTTGGTCAGAGAAATTTCGAGTACCTAATCTACACTGATGATGGTTTATTCGTTGATAATCGACTATCAGAATCTACTTACCTATCCATACCTATGGAATTTAAATATAAAGCTGAGCGTTATGGAAACTGGAGACCTTATTTAACTGGAGGAGGTTTTATAGCTTACGACATGGTTTCTCAAAAGAACACCGAAGAGGGAGAAGTTGTCGTAAGATTAGATAAATGGGACTACGGTTATACCGTTGGATTTGGTTTTGAATTCTTCTTGGAATACTTCAAATTTTCCACTCAGTTGAAATGGGACAGAGGAATGAACAATCTAATTATCAACGATGGCACTCCATTTACAACGGTTATTGATCGTATCAACTCCAATACTTTTACTATTTCCTTTACCTTTGAGGGATGATCCAAGAAACTAACATTCGAATACTTCCAGAATTCAGCGAAGATGAATCGAAAATAAAAAAGGTTGTTGCGAAACAACTTGGTGTTTCATTGGAAAAGATTACTGAAGTTAAGGTTCTTAAAAGGAGTATTGACGCAAGAAGTAAGCAAGTTGTATTTCAATTAAGAATACAAGTTGGAATACAGGAAAAAATCCCAGTCACTCCTCGATTATATTCTGAAAAAAAAGACGTTAAAAATAGTCAGTCGGTCATCGTAATTGGAGCAGGACCTGCAGGACTTTTTGCGGCCCTTGAGCTAATTCAATTGGGTTTAAAGCCTATTGTTTTAGAAAGAGGTAAGAATGTAAGAGATCGAAGAAGAGATTTAGCTGCTATAAACAAGGAACATATTGTTAATCCCGAATCTAATTATTGTTATGGAGAAGGAGGCGCTGGAACCTACTCTGACGGGAAATTATACACGAGATCGAACAAAAGAGGAAATGTAAAAAAAGTACTCGATATTCTTATCGAACATGGAGCTGATCCAATTATCGCGGTTGATGCTCATCCACATATTGGAACCAATAAACTTCCTAAAATCATTGTTTCAATCAGGGAATTTATCCTCGAATGTGGTGGTGAAGTTCATTTCAACACGAAAGTTGAAGAGTTCATTGTAAAGGAGGAAGAAATCCAAGGTGTAAAAACCAATCAAGGAGAGTTCATCGCTAAAAATGTAATTCTTGCAACGGGTCATTCCGCTAGAGATATCTTTGAAAAGCTTTACGAGCAAAAAATAGCAATAGAATCAAAACCTTTTGCTTTAGGAGTTAGAATTGAGCATCCTCAGGCGTTAATCGATACAATTCAATACAAATGTGATTCAAGAGGAGACTACCTCCCTCCTGCTTCCTATAGCCTGGTTACGCAAACTAAATTTAAACCCGCTTACAGCTTTTGTATGTGTCCTGGAGGAATTATCGCGCCTTGTGCCACATCTCCTGGTGAGGTTGTTACTAACGGTTGGAGTCCTAGTAAAAGAAATAACAAATTTGCAAACTCGGGAATTGTTGTTGCTGTGGACGAGTTTGATTTCAAACCTTTCGAAAACCATGGCGAACTAGCGGCAATGAAATACCAATCATCGGTTGAGAAAAGAGCCTGGGAATTCGGAGGTAAAACTCAAGTAGTGCCTGCTCAAAGAATGAGTGATTTTGTAAACGGGAGAGTCAGCACTAATTTACCCGAAACAAGTTATCAGCCAGGGATAATAAGTACCGATTTGAAAGAGGTTCTACCTTCAGCTGTTGCCAAAGCTTTAAAACAAGCTTTTAAGGATTTTGGAAACAAAATGAAAGGCTATTTAACAAACGAGGCCGTTCTTCATGCTACAGAATCAAGAACTAGTAGCCCTATTAAAATCCCAAGAGATAAAGAATCTCTGGAACACATTCAGATCAAAGGACTTTACCCCTGTGGTGAAGGTGCCGGATATGCTGGAGGGATTATGAGCGCCGCTATTGATGGTCAGAAATGTGCTCAAGCCTTAGCTAACAAGGTTTAAGCCTGATTCTTTTCAAAACATACTTGTTTAAACTTCATCCTTTTAATTACAGGTTTCTGTTTGTAATTTTGACTTAATTGAATTTAATGTTTCATTTAAGACTCATATTAATAGCAACCATCTGTTTTATAAGCAAAGTACAAGCAGGATATATTCAATTTCATCACGGAGTTGGTCTGGGAGCTGCATATCAATCATCTCTTGGAGGGCTTGCTAAGTATAATGGACGTTTAAATCTATATTACAATGAAACTTGGTCGGTAAGTGTTTCAGGAACTCCTAATTTGGGAGCGGAAATAAATCGTCCAGATCAGGATGCTTTCCGTCCTTTTTTCACACTACCTATGACGGCTGATTTTAACTGGGGAATGGGGAGTTCAAGAGATTGTTTACGTTACAGAGGATATTCTGTAAAACTTGGTTTATCCCCTTCATCTTTTGCAACTACTCAGAAGGAAATTATTAATCCCAATATAAAATCAGTTCCCGCTTACCTAGGATTAGACTATAAAATCCAGACTGAAAAACTAAAAACATTCTCCTTTGAACTAGGATTTCTTTTTGCTCAAAGTAATGATTCATACCTCTCCCCCTTGGGAGTTTTATTTTCATTAAACCACCTTTTAGGTAAATACTAAAAAAGCCCAACGAAAGTTGAGCTTTTTATCATAATCAAGTTTTATTTAATTAATTGATATCAAACGATAACTTCTCGTTTGGATCATCTATTATTTCTTGAGTGGTAGAACTTACAACCGAAACAGAGAACCAACCAACTGGCTGATCTTCCAGTTCCTCAGAAGTTGTACAACGAACATTTGTACTTGTATTAGCAGTTGGGGTAGCAAAAAGCGCTCCTATACCTCCTCCCTGAATAGCTTGGTTTTGTACTTCTTGCCAAAACTTAAAAGTTTTTTCTGAAATACTCCATAACTCGTAGGTTGCAAAATCACCTATTCCTAATGAATCATCTAAGTTATAGGCTGTAAAAGTTGAAATTGGCGCGATAAACAATTGTCCATCACCTCTAGAAGCCTCACTAAACGAGCCATCAACCGATACATTTAAACCTTCTAATCTAGTATCATATTTTCCGTTCTTTAAAAACCTAACCCAGTAGTAATCGAATTGCCCAGGAAGATCTCTTGCTACCAATTCAGCTGCGTACCCACCATTATCCTGCCCTAATCCTGCAGGAACATATTCCCAGTTAATACTGTCAACAGATGGAACTGGGTTTGCCTCCGTAGAAGACTTGTAAACAAGACTCCCCTGCTTAATAGTTAACTCATATTCTCTAGCCTCGTGCACTAAAACTGAGTCATCCCAAATATAAACCCCATCATCAACTGACGCTTCGAAAATATATTTGTTTCCCACATTATCGGTTACATAAACCGAATCAGCAACAAACGCTTCCTGTGAAACATTTTCGAAAAACTGTTTTGTTTCGTTCAATACGATTTTTTGAGCTTCGTTTTTATTACTCAAAAAAGCATCAACCGCAAGTTGCGTAGTTCCTTTCTCAACATCAACTGTGATTACATCTTCACAAGATGAAAAAGCAAAAACTGTAATTAATCCTAAAAATATCTTTTTCATTTTCTTAAAATTTGAAGTTATAAGTAACTGAAGGAATGATAGTCCCCACAATTGAATATCTTATAGCCTGTGGCTCATCGTTTTCATTAGTATAGTAAACTGTAAACGCATTTCTTCTAGCATACACATTGTAGAAGCTAAATACCCAATCTCCAGTAAATTTCTTTTTGATTTTCTTCTCTACTTTGTCGCCATTTTCATCCTTCACCTTTTTAATTTTCTCTTTATCTCCATGGATAGTAAAAGATAAATCTAAACGATGATAATCAGGAACTCTTGCATTATTCCTCAACTCTAATGGGTTATGAGACACGCTAATATTCTGAACAACATAATTAGTTGTAGAAGTAGTAAAAGGAGTTCCTGCATTGTAAACCCAGTTTGCACTAACTTCATACTTTTTGTTGAACTCATAGTTAAGTACTAAATTTCCAACAACCGGTCTATCAAATCTAGTATTGTAGTATTCACCTCCATTAATCGAGTCTATTTTAACTTCAGTTTTAGCCAATGTTAAACTTAACCACCCCGTAAGCTTACCAACGTTTCTTCTTAACAAGAATTCAGCTCCGTAAGCTCTTCCTAAACCAAAATACAAGTCTCCTTCATATGCATCATTTAATTGTAATTCCGCAGTTGGAATATATCCGATTTGATTTTGAAGGTGCTTATAATAAGTTTCCACCGAAGTCTCCCAATCTAAATTTTTACCAAAGTTTCTAAAGTACCCAACTGCCACCTGGTCTGCTAATTGAGGTTTAACATTATTTGTAGTTGGTGAGTAAAAATCTAATGGTGTAGCAGCCGCAGTATTACTCATTAAGTGAATGTACTGAGCCATTCTGTTATAACTGAATTTCAATGATGAAACACTATCTACATCAAACTTTGCCGAGAACCTAGGCTCAGGGTTAAAGTAGTTAGCAATAAAAGTTCCATTATTATGATCAATCGTATCTAGCGCAACTCTACTAGAGTTAGCATCTGGACGGTCACCATAAATATATTCTTTACTTGGCCCTAAATAATGGTAACTTGAGAACCTTAAACCATATTTTAAAACGATTCCTTTTTTAACTTTTTGCTCATTCCCTAAATACAAGGCATTCTCTAAACCGTATCTACTTTCTTGAGAAAAATCAAAGGTATTTCCTTCCGAATAAAACTCACTTTCCCCTGGTTTGAAATCATATAAAATAGATTGCCCTCCAAATTGTAAAGTATTCTTATTATTTAAGTAATAAGTAAATGAAGGTTTTGCCGAATAGTTTCTAATCTGTCCTTTCCATTGGAACCCTCCTGATTCCTCATCACCAACACCAATTTGGAAATCATAATTTGAAAAATAACCTGTTGTATTCAAGAACAACTTATCGGAGAAAATGTGATTCCATCTTGCTGTTGCAGTTTGGTTACCCCAGTTAAATCCAAATCCTTGAGAAAAAACGTCTCTACCAAAATACCCAGACAAGAAAACATTGTTCTTTTCATTAATGTTGTAATTTACTTTTGCTGTTAAATCGTAAAAGTAGAACTGAGCTTCTGAAAAGTCATCACTTAAAAAAGGTTTTGCCAGAACATCAGCATAAGATCTTCTTCCTGCGATAATAAAAGAAGCTTTGTCTTTTACAATAGGAGCTTCAATTGCCAAACGACTGAATAAAGCACCAATACCTCCTTGTCCGGAAACCTTTTTAGAGTTTCCTTCTTTCATTCTAATATCTAAAACAGAAGATAATCTCCCTCCATATTGGGAAGGAATCCCACCTTTAATGAGCTTTACATTTTTAACCGCATCAGGATTAAATACAGAGAAGAAACCGAATAAGTGAGATGAATTAAACACTGGTGCATCATCTAATAAAATCAGGTTTTGATCGATCCCTCCACCTCTAACATTAAATCCTGTTGCTCCTTCACCAACCGTAGAAACACCAGGCATTAACTGTACTGATTTAACAACGTCGGCTTCACCTAAAAGAGCTGGGATTTTTTCGATTTTCTTTACATCCAATTCAATCGTACTCATTTCGATCTTCTTAAAGTTATCCGTCGCTCTTTTTCCCGTTACAACTACAACATCAATCTCTTCTGCTTGTGGCTGAAGCTCTACATTAAGCTTCATATTCTCTTGCAAATCAATTTCTTTAGTAACCGTAGTAAACCCACTAAAATTAAATTGAAGTGTATGTTTACCCTTTGGAAGGTCTAACGCATAATAACCGTAAACATTTGTTGCAGTACCATATTCACCATCAGCGG
>JAYPYW010000015.1:33746-54081 GCA_038154685.1 Flavobacteriales bacterium
GTATATATCATAGCACTTATCATTGCCTCACCATTTGTTCCGTCACTAACAGTCCCAGACACAGTGAAGTTTTGCGCCAAAACAGCTAGGGGACAAAATAAAACCAGCAAAATCCAGTTCCTTATTTTATAATGTTTCATTTAAAAGAATAGTTTGGTTGCGAAGTTAAGATTAATCTGTTTAATGTTTTTTTGAAAATGATAAACGTCATTTATATAGTATAAACGGATAATTATAAATGTATAAGTGGTAAATACCTTTTACCAATTCCTAAAGACCGAAAAAAATGGAGTATATTTGGCGCGACCTGAACTAATTAAAACAAAATTATGACTACAGAAAACAACTCTGGAAAAAACAACAAAGGTTTAGTAATTGGACTTGCAGTAGGATTACTAATATCAGTAGGATTAAATGCATTCCTTTTTATAAATGGGAAAGCTGAAGTTGAAGCAAAACAAGTTCAATACGATAAATTATCTGCTGAACATAACGAAGTAAATGCTCTTTTTGAAGATGCAAAAGCATTAACTCAAAAATTAGAAGGAGACGTTGCTGAAAAAGACGAGGAAATCCAATCGAAATTAGCAGAAATTGAAAGAATTAAAGCTGAAAACGATTCTTTAATTGCTTCAGGAATGAACAAAGAAGAATTGAACAGAAGATTGAAAGCAAATCTTGCAATGGTTCGTAAATTAAACAAACAGCTTGAAGCTAAAGTTGATGAACTATTACTTGAAAACAAAAAGCTTGAGACTAAGAATGAAGCTTTAACAACCGACTTAGATTCTGTAAACACAGTAAACGATAAGTTATCTGAAAAGGTAGCTATTGCATCTGCCTTACAAGTACCCACTCCAACTATTGCTTCTTTTAAGAAGAGAAATAGTTCTTCGAAACCTTGGAAAAAAACCTCTTTAGCAAGAAGAACTGATAAAATTGAGGTTAAAGCAACAATAATGGCTAACGAAATCACTGAGCAAGGAGAAAAAACTGTTTTACTTAAAATCACTCAACCAAATGGAACTACATTAGGTAAACTTAATGTTGATGGTGGGGATGTTGAAGTTCAAGCAAATGGCACAGTTACTTATGCTGCACAAAAAACATTTACTTACACAGGAGCTCAACAGGATGTTGTTTTAGAATTTGTATCTCCAGATTACGAATTTACTGAAGGAAATTATACTGCAGAAATCATTATTGAAGGTGAGGTAGTAAGTACTTCTATTTTCAGTTTGAAGTAATCATCTAATAAAGAATTATTATTTAGCCATCTGCCTCAGGTTGATGGCTTTTTTTATTTTCGCTTTATGCTTTTAAAAGTAGATAATCTTACTCTCTCCTATGATGACTGGAAAGTTCTCAAGGGACTTTCTTTTAATATGAAGGAAGGTGAAATCATGTGTGTTTTAGGAGAAAGCGGTTGCGGTAAAACTTCTTTATTAAAAGCAATAAGAGGATTTATGGACCGTGATGAAGGTGAGATTTACTTTCAGGATGAACGTGTCTTTAACAAATCTGAAAAGTTGGTTCCTGGTACAAAAGGTGTTGCAATTGTTCACCAGGACTTTCAATTGGAACCAGGATATACTGTTTATGATAATATTCGTCACCACCTCATCCAGTATGTGAAATCCTACCAGGAAAGCAAAACTGAAGAAATCATTAAACTTTGTGGACTTGAGGAACTTCGAAATAAAACGTCTAAGGAACTTTCAGGGGGACAAAAACAAAAAGTAGCACTTGCAAAGGCAATGATAGAAGAACCTCCTCTCCTTCTTCTAGATGAACCATTTAGTAACTTGGATAACATTTCAAAAAGTGAATTCAAGAAAATACTTAAAAACATTGTTAAGGAATTAGGTGTAGGATTATTGTTTGTTACCCACGATTCCAAAGATGCCTTGACTTTTTCTGATCAGATTATTGTAATTCAAGATGGAATTGTACTTAAAAAAGGGACCCCTCAAGAACTAACTTCACAACCTCCATCAGTATACGCTGCAAAGCTTTTGGGATTGATCAATTTAATTACAAAAGATGAATTGAAACTATTAAAGTCTAATCTACCAGACAATAAACCATATTACTGGATACCGCAATCCAGTATTAGTTTTGAAGCAGGTTCAGATTTTGAAGTTATCAATGAAGAGTTCTTAGGTGAAGAATATAATTACTTTGTAAAAAAAGATAAACTTGAACTTACAATTAAATCAACTTCGCAAATAAAGAGCTCGCATCTAAATGTAATAATTCATAATCCAATTGGTATTGATAAGATTTAAAAGTTTTCTTTTTAAATTTGTTGCACTACTTGAAAAACTACTTAAGATGACGAAAGGAATGGAGCGCATTATTAATGAGCTTAAAGGAAAAAATCGTGAAACAGCCATCGAAAGACTTTATTCTGAAAATGAAATGGCTAAGGAAAACCAAAAGTTAAGACTAGCTTCTGATTTGAATAATTTGATTTTTTATCTAAACAATCCTGAAACTAAGCCAGGAGGTGTAAAAAAGGAAGATTTATCCATATTTGAAGAGTTAAATATTTCCTTAGAATCTTAATTAGATTCACAATTTGACTGGATGAATCCTTTTGCTGGCAAAGGGATTCCCATATATTCCTCAACAGCTTCTATCACACTGCTTATCTGAGTGTAAGAGTCATTATTGAAAACTCCTTCTTTTAACCAACTCTTTATTTCATTAAGCGCAGAGTTATATTCTAAGGTGTTTTGAATCTTCATTTTTTAACTAATTTCTGGTAAAACGCAAAAAACATTGCGTGGTTGCCTTTTGCAAAATTATTCTGAAAAATTCTTTTACAACAATTAGTCCAAAAAATTAATCAACCGTTTTAGGTTAATTAAGTGATTATGATCAAAACCAAATTAATTTTGAAAAAAAATAATTACTTTTCCCTTGCTTGAGAATTGTGCATTCAAATAAATCAGACCAAGAGCTTATAACGCTTTACAAAGACTCTAACAATATAGAGTTTTTAGGAGTTTTATTTGAAAGGTATTTTCACCTCATTTATGGATCTTGTTTGAAACATCTTGAAAGCTCCGAAAATGCTAAAGATGTAGCCATGGAAATTTATGAGCTGCTTGCTGTAAAACTTCTTACACATGAGGTTACTCATTTTAAAAGTTGGCTTTACAGGGTAACCTACAACCAATGCATGCAATTCCATAGAAAAACAATCTCTGAAGAGCGGAAATCGAAAGAATTTCAATTAACAATTGATGAGAATGTGGAATTCGACTTGTTTAACCATCCTAGTATTGACCGCGAGATTTTACTTAAACATTTAGAAGATTGTATTGAACAACTTAATGAACAACAGGGAGCAAGTATTAAATTGTTTTATTTAAAACAGCTTTGTTATAATGAAATAGTTGAGCAAACGGGATACTCATTAAAAAAAGTAAAGAGTTATATCCAAAATGGAAAAAGAAATTTAAAAATCTGTATCGATTCAAAAAGTGAATAAAGAGCATTTACATACCATTTTTGAACACAACGATTGTTTAACGGAAGAGCAATTGTTGGCTTACACGGAATACAAGCTTTCTAATAAAGAAAGAAACTTGGTTGAACGACACACAATTGATTGTAAATTCTGCTCTGATGCAATTGAAGGCTTTGAAAAAGTAAGTAATAGCTCTAATAGTTACCTAAAATTAAAATCGGAACTAACAGTTCGACGAACCAGAAACAAAAAATTATTAATACCATTAATTTCCGGTATTGCTGCAGTAATCCTTGTTGCTTTATTAATTGTTGACTTCCCTAGCAACGATAATATTAAATCGGCTGAACGAAAACAAACAGAATCAACTCAGGAGGTATACGCCTCTGACACTTCCGAAGTCATGGTTGAAGAAGTTCGAGCAAAACAGGATTCTGTTTTACTAAATACCTCTGATGAAAATTTAGTAACTAACGAAAACGAATTTAACCAAGAAAAAACCACT
Source organism: Flavobacteriales bacterium (assembly GCA_038154685.1). Lineage (GTDB taxonomy): Bacteria > Bacteroidota > Bacteroidia > Flavobacteriales_C. Next base: position 37,730 of record JAYPYW010000015.1, read on the forward strand.
AAAACTTTAAAGAAAGAAACTATAAAAGAAGAACCTTTAGAATTCACCTTTAAGAATAGTTCAGATGATTTGGAAGAAGAGGAAGAAATATCCGAAGCGGATGATTTTGAAGTAACTAAAACTGAACAAAAAAAGGACCCTCAATTATCAAAAGAGAAAGAAGAAGAAGATTTGCGCAGCGATAAACTTCTGGTTTTAGATGATGAAGCCACAAAAGAAATTATTGTTCAAGATAATGCCCCTGCAATTGTTTCGGAAGAAAGTATTAACAGAGCAAGTAATAAGCTAAGAACTAATGATTCCGTAAGACTTCAAGAAGAAGGTTTAGCAGTTGCCGCGAGTAAAACACTAAATGGTGAGGAGAAAACCAAATCTGCAACAAGTAGAAAGAAGGTCAAGGAAGCAAAAGCGCTTAAGGAAAGTGATGCGAATGAAGAGAAAACTCAATTGGCAGGAATAGCTAACTTCCTTTATACCGGAAAAGAGTACTTTAAAAGTAAACAATATAAAAATGCGATCTATAATTTTGAACAGATCTCAGAAAACAATTCCGACTACCACGAAGCTCAACTTTTCCTAGGTAAATGTTACCTAGAACTGAATCAAAACGAAAAAGCTAAAACTTATTTAACGAAAGCTCTTAATGGAGGAAAGGATGTTAAAACGGAAGCAGAACAGTTACTTAAGCAACTTAAATAATAAATAAATCCTATTCCCTGTTATATTGAATAGAAAAACATCTGCCTTTTTCTCCTTACCTTTGCAACATGTTTACACCAGGAAGAATTGCTTTTGCACTTTGTTTCATTGCGGCTTTCGCAATTGCTTTAGTTTGGGGTTATAGAAAGGATAAAAAAGAAAGGAAACAAAACTATAAAGGATCTACAAAAATTGTGATCACTGTTTTGATTTTACTTGCTTTACTTGCTTCATTAACTAAAGTTTTAAAATTTATTTAATCTCAATTCGTTTTCCCTTAAACTTAGGCTCTGTACCTATTAGTATATCGTAAACAGCTTTAACTCGAGCTAACTTCTCTCTGTATTTATTGTAAGGAGCATACCATTCAGGAACATCTTTCGCATATCCAGGAATTATATTCAACCCGTTTCTTTTACCAAGATAAATCGCCCGATCTGCATGAAATTTTTGGGATATAACTACAAATTCTTTCAGATTAAAAACCAGCTTCATTCTTAACATCGAATCAATTGTACTAAAACCAGCATAATCACAAAAAACCTTACCGGAAGGAACTCCCAATTCAACTAAGTCTTTTTTCATTTGAGTTGGTTCATCATAAAACACAGTTCCATTATCCCCTGAAACAACAATAAATTTAATCCTTCCTGTTCTGTACAATTCGTAGGCTTTTTGGATTCTATTTCTGTAAAATAAGTTTTCGCTTTTCAATGCATACTTCGAAGTCCCTAAAACCACTCCTACTCTTGCCTGTAATTCTATCTGGTTTGAACTTTTGACTGATTCCTTAACGACTTTATCGCAAAAGCTAATTACAAACAGCAAGCTAAAACATAACACAAATAAGTAGACAACGATTTTCTTCATGAACTAAACTTAATTAGTCCTGAGGAACCTCTCCGCCTATTTTTATTATTCGTTTCGGTTGTTGTTTTATTTGAAAGATTTATTTAATTCGCCCTCAGTTTTCTCAGATTCCTCGGATGGTTAAATTATAAATGCACAAATGAAATTTGTGTATTTACAATCCCATTTAATTCAAAGTCTAAAAAATCTGAGAAATCTGAGGGCGAATTATACAATCTCAAAGTAAACACCCTCATGATTCATATAGGTTGAATCCTTTCTGTTTAAATCGAGTGGCCCTCCATGGTAATTGGTGGCCCTGAAACCTAATTCATTAAAAATGCAAGCAGTGGCTGCAAAGTCCCAAATCCCTCCGCCACCAGGATTTTTTTTTGGTGGCTTGATATACGCTCCAGGAGCATTATTTAAAATCCATAAAGCATTCATTGTCGCTCCTCCTTGGGCAATAATTTCAAAGTCTTTCAACTCTGAATTTAAGTACTTCTCTTTCAAATACTCAATAAATAAAGAGTAGTTTTCAGATTTGGTTAAAGACCTATCAGTATAAAAACAAAATCTATTTCTAGATTTAAATAATTTAATATTTTCTCCATTTAAAAAAGCCCCTTCACCCTTTACAACACTATACAAATCACCTTCAACCGGATCAAAAACAACGCCAATTATCGGAGTACCACCCCTATCAATTAAACTAATCACAACTGAAAAACCAGCTCTGTTTTCAGTGAATGGCAACGTTCCATCTAAAGGATCAACACACCAGAAATAATCTTTTTCAAACCTCGAATTATCATCCTTTAATTCCTCTGAAAGCAATCCTAAATCAAATTGATTTATAGTGGGTTTTAAGTGCTTTAAAATAATGTTCTGGGAAACCTCATCAACTTCTGTAACAACACTTGAAGCTAAACTTAAATCATATCCTTTAGATTTTATGGCAATTTCTTCACCCAATCTAGAAGAAATATATTCTCCCGCTTCCAATACAGCCGCTTCAGCAACTTTTGCTAATCGATTAAACATTACTCCCCTAATTGCTTCTTGAGTAATTTTATTTACATAGTCATTTAATTTCCAATGCCCTGGACTCCAACCTTGAAGAAACCTATTAAAATCTGCCCAAGCATACTTATAAAGCGCTCTCCATTCTTTTTCAAGGTCTTCGTTTCTTCCTCCCAAGAACTTCGCTAATTCATTAAAGTAAAAATCTAAAACTTCATTCTCCTCTTTTTTCGTTTCAAACTCCCCTACACTACTAATAAAGTAGATTAAATCTTTAACTCCTGCTCCCCTTCCAACATATTGGAAATCTACCCCAGCAACCTTATCATTTTTACTAAAACAAAAGTTAGCCAATTTTGCATCTCCATGAACCAAGGTTTTATAACGGCACCTATTTAAAATTTCATCAATAAATTCAGCAGCATCTTTTAACGCTCCAGATTCCATTTGAGTTAGTTCTTCTGGTCGGGTTGCTAAATGCCAGTAAGTTCCTACATCCCATAATCCGCCCCCATTTACCTCTAAAAAACAGGCATGAAATTCAGCTAACCAAGAAATACAAGAAAAGTATTGAGACTTATTTGGGTAAACAATTCTTTGATCAAATCCAGCGGCATCTAAGTCCTCTAAGATTATTATTTGAGAATCATCTAATGTTCCTTTCGCCAATAACTTAGGCAATCTGGCCTCACATCGATCAGAATAATTAGAATACCAATGATTTTCAACCTCGTAAGACTTAACCTTCCGCTCATGGCCAATATTGGAATTCCAGCCTCTTGGGTGTTTTTTTTGATTTGGAAATTTAATATGTTTAACAACTACTGAAAAGCCATTCCCGTCTTCCCAGCGCTCAATACTTCCGTAACCACTCCAAAGACTTTGGATTTCATGAGAAAAATTCAGGTTTTTATTGCCAATTTTTTCTCGAATAAATAACTTCAGATTACTCATAGTCGATCGTTAATCAATCTATAATAGAATGATAGATTACCTCTTGAATTTCTGTTCTTATATTCATCCTGATTAACTTCTTATTATCTGCATCAGGATAAACACGATTAGAAAGGAATATGTAAATAATCTCTTTATCTGGATCTGCCCATACCAATGTTCCTGTAAATCCTGAATGACCAAAACTCTCTTTACTTACGCAATCGCATGTTGGTCCTTTTGAGTCTCCTGAAGGCTTATCAAATCCAGCTCCCCTTCTATTATCTTCATCTGGAAATTGAACTTTTGTGAATTCATTGATAACCTCTTTTGACAAAAATTGTTCTCCTCCGTACTCTCCTCCATTCAAATACATTTGAAACATCTTAGCCAAATCATTTGCATTGGAAAACAACCCCGCATGTCCTGCTACACCACCCAACATTGCTGCTCCAGGATCGTGAACTGTACCATGCACTAATTTTTTTCTAAAAAACATATCATTTTCAGTGGGCGTAATTCTGCTCTTCGGAAACTTATTTAATGGATTATAAGTCAATGTTGTTGCCCCGAGAGGCTTATAAAAAAGAGAATCAGAAATCACATCCAATTTCAATCCTGTTTTTTCCTCCACTATATCCTTGTAAAAATAGTAACCTAAATCGCTATACCTGTAATCGTGCTTTTTATGAATACCATGATGAGTAATCCACTCTCTAATTGAATCTGTATACTCAGGGCGAATATATAGTCCATCAGTAACCTTTACAGAATATTCTTTTGATTGCGTATTGCTATAAACATCAAACTTAAGCTGTCCTCTTTTCATTGTTTTGGTATAAAAAGGAATCCAGGAAACTAATCCTGCATTATGAGCAAGCATTCTGCGCAAGTTCATGTTGATATAACAAGTGGTATCCACATACCCTAAATAATCACATAAGTTATAATCTAAATCCAGTTCTCCATCTTCAACTAATTTCATCAAGTTTGGCACTGATGCAGTAACTTTTGTTATGGATGCTAAATCATATATATCATCAGTTTTAACAGCTCTTTTCTTCTCGTAAGTATGGTGACCAAATGCTTTATTATAGATTACGTTCCCTCTACGAGCAACTAAAACCTGACAACCTGGAAAGGCCTTTTCATCAATCCCATTTAATACAATGGAATCAATCTGATTTAATTTAGTGGGATTAAACCCTTCCTCATTTGGAATTGAATACTTTAATCTTTTTTTTTTCGAAACCAAACCCGATCCGGCTGGAAATAATTCTGAAACAGAAACAGGTAACTTACCCTTAGCTTCAATTCCTCCAAAAATTAATTGAGCGGCATATTCCTGGGAAAGATAGGCGTTTTCGTAGGCCATAACTAAAGCCTTCCCTGTTGACAATTCTGGAAAAACTCCCAAAGAATATGGATTAGCAAATACTGAAACGATTGTATTCTTCTCTAGTTGGATAGCATTTAACGCTTCCATCATTGTTGGAGTTAACCCAAATTTCTTCCTTGGAGATCTACTACTTCCATGAATTCCAACTATAACCATATTATACTCTTTTAATTTTTCCATTAAGGAAAGAATTTCCTTATGAGTAGGTTTTGCAGAAAGAGTAAAATCGTCCACAGCGGCATAATTCCCAAGCATTTTTTGGAACGGCGACTTCTCTTTCACCCCAATACTAACACTTGCTAATTTTAATTTTGATAAACCTTGAATAGGTAGCAAATCATCCTCATTCTTTAATAAAGTCATTGCGTTCTCAACCAACTTCCTCCTTACCAACTTAGATTGATCAGTATTTAATTGAGCAATCAGGTTTTCTGTAGAAAGTGGTTCAAATTGATCAAGGTCTAGCCATTTCTTTAATTGGATTACTTTTTTAACCCTCCTTGTAATCTCTTTTTCAGAAATCTTTTTCTTATCAACAGCATTTTTAATGTATTCAATTGCTTTACCAACATCTTGAGAGAATAAGAGAATATCGTTACCAGCTAAAAGCGCCAATAAATCAACTTCACCAGTTTCGTAATATTTACTTACACCGTGCATATTTAGGGCATCAGTAAACGCCAAACCTTTAAAGTTCAACTTGTCTTTTAAAAGCTTCTGAACAATTTTTGGAGATAATGTAGAAGCTCTGTCCTTTGTTTTATCCAAAGCAGGAATGTACAAATGAGCTACCATAACACTTCCCATACCACTATCAATTAACGCCTTAAACGGATATAACTCAACATCCATCAACCTTTCTTTGGTGTGATTAATAACCGGCAATCCTAAATGAGAATCAACATCTGTATCACCATGCCCAGGGAAATGTTTTGCACAAGCTAGAATTTTATTGTCTTGCATCCCCTTCATGTAAGCATTAGATAGTTTAGTTACATGCTCCTTAACCTCTCCAAAAGATCTTGAATTAATAACGGGATTATTTGGGTTCACATTTAAATCAACTACAGGAGCAAAATTTACATGAACACCAGTTAATGAACATTGTTTGGCAATTTCTACCCCCATATCGTATATAAGCGACTCATCTTGAATTGCTCCTAGCAACATCTGACGTGGAAATCTAATAACCGAATCCAACCACATTCTTACTCCCCATTCACCATCGATAGAAGTTAAAAGAGGAATTTTTGATTTAGCCATTAAACGGTTGTGTGCATTTACCTGTCGAGATGGCCCACCTTGCATATAGATAACACCACCTATTTCGTGATCAGTTATAAGCTTTTCGATTTTTTGCATTTCCTGCTCACCATTTTTAGTGTAAACAGGATACATAATAAGTTGTGCAATTTTTTGCTCAAGGGTTAATGAGTTTACAATTGAATCAACCCAAGGAGATTCAATTTGAGTAAACTCTGGCACCTTTGCTTTAGGAGCAGCCACCTTTGCTAAAGGCTCAATAACAGTTGGATCATCATCTAATCCAAAACTTAATCCAATACAGGCAGCAGATAAAACTAATAGGGAATATATTTTTCGCATAAGCTGATTTGAGTCTGAGTTCTAAAAATATTAATTGACTCAAATCAAAATCAGTTCCAAAAAGAAATTGTATTCACAAAAAGGACGTTAAAAACAGTTAAATAAGTTAGTTCTTAACACAGTCGGTAGCGTTAAGCTTACCTTTTTTCTCTTTTCGCTTACATCCAGGACGTTTTGTAAGGAAATATCTTAAGTTAAAATAGAAGTCTGTACCGTAAAAATCTCTCACTCCTAAGTAACTAATCAATTTGTCTGTTCCAATAGTTAGGTAACCAAACCTAGCTGCAACACCCAATCTCAAATCATTGAAATTCATCATCGAAATTGTTCCTGAACCTTCAAACCACTTTCTTTGATACCTTCCGGTCACCGCCCAAACACTTGGTCTTTTTACTCCCAACGCATTTCTTCTGAAAAAACCTTGTGAAACATATCCACTTAAGTGGTAATAATTTTCAAAGTTGTAATCCCCCATTACATTAATTGCAGCAGGAGTTAACATTCTAAATTTATCGGTTGTTGTAATGTTTGTAAAATTACTACTCACAAACTGATCAAAAGTACTTAGTTGCAGCGCCCCGTCATCTAGAGCTGTGTTGGACAAGCTCGACTCAACATCCTGACGAGTAGCATTTTTATTAAAGTTTATGTAACCAAAATCAACAATCGCAGCGGATAATTTGTATTTATAATCATAAGGCTCACAAGCTGAGGCCTCCGAATATGGCTCGTAATGCGTAACGTTGTGCAAAGTCTTTTTATAAACAAAACCTAAATCAACAGCTACTCCACTTCCACCACTAATTCCGTCCCCAGGGGTTCCTGAAGCGACTGTTCCGTTAAATGTATAGAACTCTGTTGTTAAAGGGTTTTGAACGTTATACTCTAAATCATCAATTTTAATTCCTGCACCAGCAAACCCCATCAAATACTTCAGTGTAATTCCAGCCCCCATCGTTTCGTGAGCAAAGTGATAAAACTGATTAGAATAAGAAAAACCTAAATCTAAAAATGCCATCTGGTTAATAAACATTTTATTTACGCCAATAACTTGTCCGTATAGCCCATCATAATCATAGGTTCCGTTTGTTAAAAGTTGGGCAACCTCACCAGGTAATCGCCTAAAATCGAAAGATTGTCGGATCCTACTTGAAAATCCAAATCCATGTCGTTTGTATTGATAAGTAGCTGAAAGTAATTGGAGATCCAGTTCTTGGTAACCTCTTTTATTGTTTGCCCCCTCTTTAAACTGAAATTCTGGCCAATTATCCTGATTAGTAAACAGATCTGGGATCATAGAGAACTGCGTGCCTTTTAGAAAGACGTAATTGTTGTGGATAAAAGCTCCGGCACCAACTACATGAATATCTAACCAAACTTTGTTATCGAGTGTATTAGTTGGATTGTGCAAAAATGTTTTGGTAGGAGCATAATTGGAATGAGCAATTCCATACTCTTCCTGTGAAAGTCCAAAATATGAACTAAATAACAGTATTACACCAACCAATTTTCTAAGCACAGCGCGAAAATAAAAAATGAAAATTCAACCGAAGAATTCTATTTATATAATTACTAACAAAAAATGAATCATTTTATTTCCTTTACAAATCTTGTACCTAAATAAATATCTCGCCCTTAAGGTACAATTTACCTTTTCCCGAAATTTTAACACGATCCCCATCTAAAGTACAATGTAAAACCCCACCTCTTTTAGAAACTTGTTTGGCCACTAGGCTATTCTCCCCTAATTCTTTCACCCAGTATGGCATTAACTTGGTATGAGCACTACCCGTTACTGGGTCTTCATTAATCCCTGAAGTTGGAGCAAAAAATCTAGAAACAAAATCAAACTCTTCCCCTTTCGCCGTACAAATCACACCTCTTGTTTTAGTTTTAGCCAGCTCATTAAAGTTTGGAGATAATTCTAATATTTCTGATTCAGAATTATAAACCAATAAAAAATCATCCACGCATGACAAAACTGATTTTGGATTACCGCCAACATGTTTAATCCAGTTTGGTTTTTCAACTTCATCTGAATATGTTACGGGAAAATCCATCGTTATTAAATCACCCGATTTTTCGATGGTTAACAAACCACTTCTGCAGTTGAATATAATTCTATCCCCGCTCACTTCATTTCTCAGAAATATAACTTTGGAAGTTGCTAAAGTAGCGTGGCCGCATAAATTCACTTCAGTAGCTGGAGTAAACCATCTTATATAAAACCCATTTTCTTCTGGCACATAAAAAGCGGTTTCCGAAAGGTTATTTTCAGCAGCAATTTCCTGCATTATGTTATCTGGCAACCATTCTTTTAAAGGCACTACCATTGCGGGATTCCCTTTGAAAATTTGATCAGCAAAAGCATCAACTTGATAAATATCTAATTCCATTTCATGATGTTTTATTTCGAAAATAATCAGAATCTTTTACCAACACTCTCAAAGCTTTTTTAATGGAACTTAAATAAAAAATGAATTTATAATATAAATCAATGATAATGCTTCCAACACCGGCGATATTGAGTTATTTTTGCTTTGCGTGAAAGAATTAAAATCTTTAAATAAATACCTGCTTAAATATAAATGGAGACTCCTGTTGGGAGTGCTTTTCATCATATTAGCTAATTGGTTCAACCTTTATCCCGCTCAAATTTTCCGAACATCTATTGATGTAGTAATAGAAACAGTTAATTCCTATAATCTACTAGAAGGATCTGAACTTCAAGCCTCAGTTTATGATGATCTTGTTAAAAGCTTGCTGATTTTCGCCATAATTTTGCTAGGAGTCGCATTAATTAAAGGGGCTTTCACTTTTTTTATGCGCTTTACTATAATCATGGTTTCAAGATTCATTGAATACGATCTCAAAAACGACATCTACAAACATTACCAGGCACTTGACACCTCCTTCTATAAAAATAATAAGACGGGGGATATAATGAACCGAATTGGTGATGACGTTAGTAAAGTTAGAATGTACTTAGGGCCTTCCATCATGTATTTAATCAACTTGGTTGTATTATTCACCTTGGTTATTACAACAATGGTTAGTATTAATGCTGAGCTAAGCTTATATATCTTGTTACCACTCCCAATTATGTCGGTTACCATTTATTATGTTTCCCGATTAATTAATATAAAAAGCGAAAAGGTTCAGGAACAGCTATCCAAAATTTTCAGTTTAAGTCAAGAGACATTTTCTGGAATCAGAGTAATAAAAGCGTATAACAAAACTAGCGCAACTGTAGACCACTTCAACTCAGAATCAAAAGAATACAAGGATCTTTCCATGAATCTTGTAAAAACCGAATCTCTTTTTCATCCGATAATTTTATTCCTACCTGTTTTAAGTACTTTGATCACAATATATGTGGGTGGTTTAGAAGTAATAAATGGGACTATAACCTATGGAAATATTGGTGAATTTGTAATTTACATCAACCTATTAACATGGCCTGTAGCTTCGTTGGGATGGGTAACTTCGTTAATTCAAAGGGCAATTGCTAGTCAGAAAAGAATAAACGAATTTCTAAAAACGGAACCTAAGATTAAAAACACTGTCCCTGAAGAAATCAATATAAAAGGGAAAATTGAATTTAAAAACGTAGGTTTCACTTATCCTGAAAGTGGAATTGAGGCCCTTAAGGATATTTCTTTTAAAATTGAACCAGGAAAGACTTTAGCTATTATTGGAAAAACAGGAAGTGGAAAATCAACTATAGTTCAACTACTAAATAGATTATACGATACTTCCAATGGCGAAATTTTAATAGATGACCAACCTATAAAATCAATCAATTTAAATAGCTTAAGAAGTCAAACTGGCTGTGTACCCCAAGAAGTCTTCTTGTTTTCAGACAGTATTGCTAACAATATCAGCTTTGGAACTTTTGGAAACAAAGACAATTCAGACCTAGAAAAAGTAAAATGGGCTGCTGAGAAAGCTGTTGTTGCTAATAATATTGAAGGATTTAAGGAAGGTTACGATACTTTAGTTGGAGAAAGAGGGGTTACATTGTCTGGTGGTCAGAAACAAAGAATAAGCATTGCTAGAGCAATTTTAAAAAATCCTAGTATTTTAATTTTTGATGATTGTTTATCTGCTGTTGACACAGAAACAGAGGAAAAAATCCTTGAAAATTTGAAAGAAATCATGGTCGATAAGACCACTATCATTGTTAGTCACAGAATATCAAGCATACAGCATGCTGATCATATTTTAATGATTGATGAAGGACGAATTATTGAAGAGGGTAACCATGAAAGTTTAATTAATGCAGGCGGACATTATAAAAACCTTCACCTGAAGCAACTTATCGAAGAATAAACGTCGTTATTAATAGACGTTTTTTATGCAACTTAAATTACATTTTTTGCAATTAAAAACAATAGATTTGAATTGTATTCGTTTGCACGTGGAGAACAATGAAAACTAAACTACTTTTAATATTATTTTCAATCTTATTCACACCTGTATTTTCACAGGACGCAAAGCTTGTATGGGCTTCTGATATTGTTGAATATGATGAAGAACAAAATAGTTTTCCTAAACCTTACTTTGCGGATGCAACTTACTTTGACTCTGAAGGAACACCTTATTACAAGATAACCAGAACCTTTAATTCAAATATCAATGGAGCAGTTATCAATATTGAAAACGAAATTTGGGAAAGCATAAGCAAACCATACGACAACTTAAATATTGATGATGCTGAGGCCTCAAAATTGTACCTTAAGAAATTTGATGACAAAACGCTTGTTCAGGCATATGTAAATGCAATCAGGAAAGACCCAACAACTGGAAACCTTCAAAGACTAATAAGTTTTGATTACAATTTGGAAGTAGATGTAAGTTCAAAAAGAACGCGTGATGATTTCACATTCAGATCCTCTACTAACTCGGAAATGGCATCCGGAACTTGGATCAAAATAGCAGTTACATCTACTGGGGTTCAAAAAATCACTTCTACTTTTTTCACAAACTTCGGAATTGACATTACCAGTGTTAACCCTAAAAACGTAAAAGTTTTTGGATATTCGGAAGGAATGCTTCCCGAAACGCCATGGACCAACACCCCTAATACTATTCCAGAGATTCCAATTATGTTTTTTGGTGAGTCAGATGGTGTTTTTAATGCAGAAGACTATTTTTTATTTTTTGCTAAAGCCGCTAATGTTTGGGAATGGAACCCAATTGAAAAAGAATATTATCATGAAAAGCATCTTTATACTGACACTTCATTCTATTGGGTAAACTTCTCAGGAACTGCTGGAAAAAGAATCACTAATAGCAGTCAATCTGCTAGCCCAGCTACTAAATCATTTAGCACCTACGAAAACCACCAGTTCACAGAAAACGACAACACCAATTTGATAAAAACTGGACGCAGATGGTTTGGAGATTATTTTAGTCTTTCATCCGGAATTTCTAAAAATTACTCTTTTAACTTCCCTAACAAAGTCCCTTCTGAAAACGTTCACTTCAAAGCCAACTATGTTATTCGATCAAATATTTCCCTAGGTAATAATTTTACTTTCAGTTCAGGTGGGTCTACTGTTCATACCTCAGCGAATGTAAACTCGGTTAGCACAAGCTACACATCTCCTTACGCAAAAGAAGGTAGCGCTAAAGATAGCTTCAACATCTCAGGTTCTATTGCTAATCTAAACATGACGTACAGCTACCCTTCTTCTAGCTCTGAAGCATGGTTGGACTGGTTAGAAATAAAAACAGAATGTAATTTAATTTTTAACGGAACACCACTTTTCTTCAGTCAGCCAAAATCTGTTGGAGATGATGCAACCTCTCAATTTTCTATATCTAACACTGATGCATCAACAATGGTTTGGGATGTTACATCACCTTATGAAACGTCGAATATAGAAGTCGATTGGTCCAGTAGTCAAACAACCTTTAAAGTAGCCACCGATTCTATAAAAAGTTTTGTTGCTGTTGGTAATTCAGGATTTAAATCCCCTAGTTATATTGGTGTAGGAAAAAACCAGAATTTACTTTCGCTTACAGATATTGATTATATAATTGTTACGCCTGCGGTTTTCAAACCTTACGCCCAGGAATTAGCTAAAACTCACGAGAATTATTCAAATCTTTCCACTGCCGTTGTGGAATTACAAGAAATATATAATGAATTCTCTAATGGACATGCGGACATTACTGCCATAAGGAATTACATGAAATATCTTTATTACAATGCCTCTTCAGACGATACTCGAATCAAATATTTAATGCTATTCTCGGATGCAAGTTATGACCCAAAACAAAGGGCTCAAGTAAGCACTCATGAAATCCCTAGTTATCAATCTACTTTTTCTCTTTCCCCTACGCAAAGTTTCGTTTCTGATGATTACTACGGAATGTTAGATGATCAAAACGGTATTACATTCGCCGAATCCACAGTGGACATTGGAATAGGAAGATTTCCAGCAAGAAATATTGTTGATGCTGCAGGATACGTTGCCAAAGTCCAACACTATATAAACTCCTCCAACATGGTTTCTTATGATGGAAATCCTGGATCTGACATAAAATCAACATTCGATGATTGGAAAAACAAGGTAGTTTTTATAGCTGATGACGGATCGTTATCCGACGGATATACCGACAGACACTTAACTCAAACAGAGGGACTAGTAGACTCATTACTTTATGTTGATAGTACGTTTAACGTAAAAAAATTATACCTAGATGCATTTGAAAAGAAATCAACTCCCGGAGGAGCTAGGTATCCAGATGTGAATAGGGAGATTTTTGAAGCGATGAGAGAAGGTGCCATGTTTGTCAGTTACATTGGTCATGGAGGTGAAGTTGGTTGGGCTGACGAAAGAGTTTTAACTGTTGATGAAATAAATGCTTGGGACAATATTGATGCAATGCCTGTTTTTGTAACGGCTACCTGTGAATTTTCTAGGTATGACGATCCTGAAAGAACCTCAGGTGGAGAATACACCATTTTAAATCCAAACGGAGGAGCAATAAGCATGTTAACTACCACCCGACTTGTTTATGGGGGAGAAAGGAACAATATCGGTTTCAGTAGAAATTTTTACAAGCAAGCCATGTTAAAAAACGCCAAGGGTCAATCTAGTAGATTAGGTGACGCTACAAGAATGGCAAAGGTTTTATCAGATCCAGGCTTCTCATACAACAACAGAAAGTTTGCCCTACTAGGAGACCCTGCACTTAGAATGGCTATGCCAAAATATGATGTTATTACAACGAAAGTAAATGATGTAGACCTTGCTCTTGCGACCGACACACTTAAAGCTTTATCTAAAGTAAAAATCGAAGGAGAAATAAGATTAGGAGGAACGCCGATAAAAATGAATGGTTTTATTTACCCAATCGTATATGATAAAGCACAAAGTATAACAACCCTAAATAATAACGGAACTGGAGCTTCCAATTACGAAACTTTCAACAGTATATTATACAAAGGAACTTCCACCGTAACTGATGGTAAATTCTCTTTTGAGTTTGTTGTGCCTAAAGACATTAATTACAGTTTTGGGAATGGGCGAATCAGCTACTATTTTGCTAATGATACTACAGATGGTTCTGGTTACAATGAAAAAATCATGGTTGGAGGAAGCTCTAGCGAAGGAATAATCGACGAAGATGATCCGGTAGTTGAGTTATTCATGAATGACTCCAATTTCATTTTCGGAGGACTAACAGATGAGAATCCATACATCTATGCAATAATCAGTGATGAAAATGGAATTAACACTTCAGGAACTAGTTTAGGACATGATATCACAGCGGTAATCGATGAAGATTACTCTAACCCTATTATTCTAAATGATTATTATACTGCAGCATTAAACAATTACAAAAAAGGAACTATAAGATACCCGCTTAGTAATTTGGAAGACGGATTACATACTATAACCTTAAAAGCATGGGATGTAAATAACAACTCTGGGAAAGCCTATACAGAATTCATCGTAGCCAATGATGCGAAACTGGCGATCAAACATGTCTTCAACTACCCTAACCCATTTACCACTAAAACAAACTTTTTATTCGAACACAATCAAATTAATCAAAACTTAGACGTCCAAATAAAAATTTACACCATCACAGGAAAGGTAATCAAAACAATTGATGCCACAGTAAACTCACTTGGAAACACAAAAACAACTCCAATAGAATGGGACGGTTTAGATGATTACGGAGACAAAATTGGACGTGGAGTTTACCTTTACCAACTAGAAGTAAAGTCTCCTTCTGGCGATTCCGAAAGTAAATTACAAAAATTGGTAATACTACGTTAAGGCATTTAACGTTATTAAATTATATTTGTAACCTATGAAATTAACCAAACATATACTTACCTCATTTTTAGCTGGTATTATATTAATGGCTCCAAGTGCAAAAGCACAGGATGATGATATTAATTACAGTCAATTCTTAAATACAATTACAACTGCCGTTCCATTCCTTATGATTGGTCCTGACTCAAGAGCTGGAGCAATGGGAGATGTTGGTGCAGCAACCATGCCGGATGCAAACTCAGCCTATTGGAATACAGCAAAAACAGCATTTTTAGAGCAAGAACAAGCTTTATCAATCTCATATATCCCTTGGTTAAGAAGTTTAGTAAATGATATTTATATGGCTCAGGCCGGATATACATGGAAGCTGAATGAAAGATTAAGTTTAAATCATGGAATAAGATACTTCTCTCTTGGTAAAATTGATTTTAGAGGTGAAGACGCTAACCTACTTCAAACAGTTGAACCTAGTGAATTGGCTGCTGATTTAGCTGGAGTTGGTTATAAATTCAACGAAAGATTTTCTGGAGGTTTCGCTGTGAGATACATCTTTAGTAACCTAACTGCTGGAAACCCTGTTGGTGGATCAGACACTAAACCTGGTCACGCTGTTGCGGTGGATTTAAATGGGTTTTATAAAAAACCAATTAAATTAGGTGAGAAAGAAGCCGACTACTTATTTGGTTTCAACATCCAAAACATTGGTAACAAAATATCATACAGCGAGTCTGCTGACAGAGATTTCATTCCAATGAACCTTAAACTTGGAACTGGACTTAATATTGACATTGACGAGTTTAACGAATTTGGAATTTACATGGATGTGAATAAATTATTAGTTCCTACTCCACCAAGATATAGTACAGAAGAGGATGCTAATGGTGATTTAATTATTGAAGCAGGAAAAGATCCTAACGTTTCAACAGCTCAAGGTATCTTTCAATCATTCTATGATGCACCAGGAGGATTTCAAGAAGAATTCAATGAAATCAACTGGTCTGTTGGTGCTGAGTACTGGTATGATCAACAATTTGCTTTAAGAATGGGTTATTTCTACGAAAACCCTAACAAAGGTAACCGTAACCATGTAACCATGGGATTCGGATTGAAATACAACATCTTTAACTTGGATTTCTCATACCTTGTCCCTTTAACACAAAGAAACCCATTAGAAAACACTTTAAGATTTACAATGACCTTCGATTTTGCAGACATTAAGAAAGCTGCTGAAGGTGAAGGTTCAGAAGATTAATTCACATGGGATTTAGAGTAGGATTTGGTTTCGATGTTCATCAACTTGCAGAAGGTGAAGAATTTTGGTTAGGTGGAATTTTGTTAGATCATTACAAAGGTGCGGTAGGTCACTCTGATGCTGATGTATTAATTCATGCTATTTGTGATGCCTTATTAGGAGCTGCAGCCTTAGGAGATATTGGTTACCACTTCCCTGATACTTCGGATGATTACAAGGGAATCGACTCTAAGATCTTACTTAAAGAAGTTGTTCGTTTAATTTCTGAGAAAGGTTACTCTATTGGTAATAT
>JAYPYW010000016.1:0-14336 GCA_038154685.1 Flavobacteriales bacterium
TTTATCATCTTTTATTTTAAATTCTAACCAAGCTTCACCAGGTAATTTCATTTCGGCATAAAGAAGCAATCTACCATCCTCCTTATTAGCATAAAGTACTCTCCAAAAATCTAAGGCATCACCTGCATTTATTTTATCAATACTTGTTCTTCCTCTGCGAAGACCTACTCCACCAAAAAGTTTATCTAAAGCCCCTCTTATTTTCCATAAAACATTACCATAGTAATAGCCGGTCTCTCCTCCTATACTCCAAATTTTATTCAATGTGGTATGCTTTTCTTTTAAAGGCTCAGTTCGTTCGTCAACAAAACAACCATATTCTGGAGCTTTAATCATTTCAGGCAACATAACATTCAAATCACTACTGGAAAAGGAATCTTTCCAACTGGAAGCTACCATGTTATCTTTAATTTTACTAAAAGCTTTTTTTAACGAGGTTTCATAGTCTTCTGGCTCTATACCAAGTAAGCCTAAAATATTTACATCACGACAAATCACTTCAACTTTCATACTGTGAACTAGTGCTGTTGCCAACTTGTATGAAGTTGAAGTAACGAAATACAACCAATAAGAGGACAATTTGGGCGTCATAACTGGAAGGGTGTATATATATCTTTTAAGCCCTCTTACTTTTGCCAACCCCAAAAGCATTTCTTTGTAGGTTAAAACATCACTTCCACCTATGTCAAAATTTTGATTATAAGTTTTAGAATTGAATAATGTTAAGGTTAAAATTTGTAAAACAGAAGCAATACCAATGGGTTGACATTTTGTATTTAACCACTTTGGGGTAATTAAAACAGGGAGTTTTTCTACTAGATCACGGATGATTTCAAATGAAGCACTCCCTGAGCCAATTATGATCCCGGCTCTTAAAGCGGTAAAATTATACTTACCACTTTTAAGGACTTTCTCTACCGCCAATCTTGAGTTTAAATGCTCCGAAAGCTCGTCCTCGTTTGCAATTCCTGTTAAATAAATAACGTGTTCACAACTAGTTTCCTGAATGTACCTTTTAAAATTCATCGCTGAGTCTAACTCCATTTGGAAATAGTCGTATGACTGACTCATGGAATGAACGAGATAATAAGCTCCATCAATATCTTTAGGGATATTCTTGAAGGTTTCTTTTTTTAATAAGTCAAGCTCGATGACCTCAACTTTGCCATTCATATAATCTTGGAACTGAAAACGGCTAACATCCCTTACTGTACAAACTACATAATATCCTTGTTGTATTAGCTTAGGCAGTAGTCGCTTTCCAATATATCCGCTTGCTCCTGTGAGCAGTACTTTTTTCATATCCCTTTCTTTTGATAATTTTTATGAAGCTAAACCAGGCGTTGGTTTAAGTAACTTCCTCCAAAAAGAGAACATGACTAAGTATACTGCAATAGTAAATATGAACTTATGGTTTAACTCCCACAAATAAGGATCAAACTGAACCAAAACAGCCAGTGCAGAAATCCTTAATACATTCAGAGTATTTATTATCAATAACGCTAAACCAATGAACAAGAATTTTCTTTTAATTTTCATTGTTGCTGCAACTATTAAACCAACGAATAAAGCCATTATGTCAAAACCTATACATGGCTCTCCAACAGTTACTCCAGACGTTCCAGCGATTTTAACAATCCTGGTAGATTCAACAACTTCAGTAGAATATCCAATCAATCCCAAAAAGAAATCGGAACAAACCAATAAACCGTTAATCCACCAAATACTAAAATCATAATAAAGACTAAATAGATAGTCACTTCTCCAAATAAAAAAGAACAACGCTTTGTATGCTAAAAACAAGCAAGCAAATACAGCAATGAACTTAACCGAATTACCGTATTTGCTTAATAAATCTTTCCTCTTAATCATATTTACAAACTTGAATTTAGTCTTTATCTTTTCTCATTTTCATTGCTCCGTAACCCACTGTGGCAGCTATTAATGCACTTATTCCAAAGTCGAATGGTACACCTGGTGGTGGTGGTGCCTGACCGAATACTACTGTTGGTACTACTAATAGTAATGTCATTAACATTACTCCTTTAAATATCTGTTGATTTTTCATAATTAATTTGTTTGATTTTAATAGTTCAATTTAAATACCACAAACACTTAATGCTGATTTTCAACAACTTAACTCATAAACCCTTTTATATACTTTCTCATTTTGAGACTAAATCCCAATTATGGGATTAACCGTTTGCTCTCACAGATTTTTCCCAAAGTACCGATTGAGCCCCTTTCAATTGACGAAATGCTCCCATAAACACAGACCAGTTCATAAAGGCGAAATAGAAAGGCACCAAGTACATTTTCCGTTGAGTTTTATTAAACCTGTTTACATAACCTAAAATGGCTAGTGTATAGAATGTTATTTGTCCAACAAACAATAAATTATATATGGAATCACCCAACAAAGAGGCATTAATTCCTATTAAAAACAATAATGCTAAAGGACATAAAACCCATCTAAAAACACGATGACTGATGTACATAAAACTCAATCGTCCGTATTTAAAAACATTTAATAAATGTTTCAACCGAGCTACCGATTGTAGCCCGCCTGCCGAAATTCTGACCTTACGCTTTAATTCTTCCTCTACATTTGCAGTAGGTAATTCTTGAGCATAAGCATCTGATTCATAAACAATTTGCATCCCTTGAGCTGCTATTCTCATAGAAATGATAAAATCATCCAATAATGTATCTGCCTCCACTTCTTGATGCAGGCTTTTTCGAATAGCAAATAATTCACCTGCAGCACCTACTGCTGAATAAAAATCGCTATCTAGCTTCTTTAAAAAGCTTTCGTACTTCCAATACAAACCTTCTCCTGCTCCACTAGCGTTATCACCATCTTTTTGAATAATTCTTTTTTCACCAGCAACACAACCTACAGATTCATTTTCAAAATGGCGTACAATATTTTTAAGCGCCGAATTATTTAAGGTTGTATTAGCATCAGAGTAAATAATGATTTCATTTTTCACAAACTGAAAACCACGATTTAAAGCACCAATCTTACCTCCTCTTGCATTTACATGTTGAACTTCCACATCTGGAAGAGTAGCTAGAAACTCCGCGCTTCCATCGTCCGATCCATCGGTAACAAAAAGTATTTGAACCTTCTCCTTAGGATAGTCAAGCGATTTAAAATTATCCACTTTCTCTTTTAAGTAGGTCATTTCATTATAAGCAGCAACAAAAAGGGTAACCGTTGGCAGTTCCTCCTCTTCTATATCAACCACTTTTCTTTTACCAAAAATCTTTACTAGCAACACCATAAGAACACCATATCCTATGTAAGTGTAAAAAACCAAACCTGCTAGTACCCAAAAAACTACTTCTAATGCTTCCATTTCTAAACTGCTATCGAATTAAAATTTGTCCAAATTGCCTCAACAGAGTTTGCCCAGGTGTGTTGCGAGGCAAACTCTTGTCGCTTTTCTTTCCTATCTGTACAGTTTTGCTGTAAAGCCTGATCAACTAAAAAAGCATATTCTTTGCTTTCGTTAGCCAGGTAACAATGATCCTTAAACACCTCCATTGTTGGTGTATAGGTTGCCACAGTTGGTTTTCCTGCAGCCAAATACTCATCAATTTTTCTAGGATAATTACCTTTTGTTAATTCATTAGATACTTGTGGATTTATACAAACATCAAAAGCATTAACATAAGCAGGCAATTCCCTAGGAGGTACACTTCCTATAAAATGCACGTTTTCCAGTTTATGTAAGTCACTTTTCTTAAAGCACTCTTCCTCTGGACCAACCAAAACTATTTGATAGTTTGGCCGGTCCATCGCTAACTGTTCAATTGCATCAATAGACAACCTTCTTGAAGAAAGCAACCCTGTGTACCCTACTAACACACCATTAATACCTTCCAATGTTTTGGGTTTTGACAATCCCTCCTTTGCATAATCTTCAGTTTCGCACCCCTGACCAACATAAAATGATTGAGGATTTGCTCCTGATGCTAACTTTTGCAAATGAGGTGAGTTAGTGGCAACCATTGTTGCCTTCTTCATAATGGCTGGCTCGAAAAAAGAACCGTGTTTTTCCCAGTAGGGAACAGTCATTAAATTATCTCGAGAATAATAAATAAACCCTGAATTCTCAACTTCTTCGCTTAGGTGAAATGACCTAAACATATCGCTATCACAAAAAAGCTTCACTTCTTTAAATTCCATTTGCTGAATAACTTTATTTATTGCTCTAGCCATTCTTTTGGAATTCATTTTGTTTACCCATGCGAATAAAAAACGAGGCAACCAATTTGCAGAGAACAACATTATTGGTAACGTTAAAACCCAAAGGTTTTCTTTCACCTTTTCTACAGACTGTTGCCTACCATTGATAACTTGCATTCTCTTAACCACCTTAGGGTCTTTTCTGTTTTTTAGATAAGTGATAACATCTAATGGAGGGTTTACATAAAGAACTCTATGTTTTTTGGACATTTCGGCTGCAATATTTTTACAATTACTCCCTATTTCAATATCCCAGGCTTGAATTCCCGTAATTACTATATCTCTTGACTTTTCCATGATTTAAGCTTTTTCCCATTGTTTCGTTACTTGATTGTATTGCTTCAAAATTCTAGCTGGATTCCCTCCAACAATTGTGTAGTTCGGTACATCTTTTACTACTACCGATCCAGCCGCCACAATACAATGTTTTCCGACGGTAACTCCAGCCGTAATTACAGCATTTGCACCTATCCAGGAATCGTCTCCAATAGTAATTTTAGAAGTGGTGCATTTTTGCTCTCTAATTGGCACTTCAATATCCTCATAACCGTGGTTTAATCCACTAACTACAATATTTTGAGCCATATTTATATTGTTTCCAATTTCAACAGGTCCAATTATCGTATTGGATAAACCTACTCGAGTTTTCTCGCCTATTTTAACATCTCCCATTCCATTATTTACACAGGCAAAATCTTCGATAGTTGAATTACTTCCAATTGAGAATGAATTGAAAGGGAAAACATCCATTCTGGTGTTAGGGGAGATAAATGCCCCTCGTCCTTTTTTATGAATAAAAGGATTCAACAATTGTTTAACCCAAAATCTAGGTCTTGGACGGTAAGTTGGTTGAATACACCATGAAATGAACGCTTTCACCTTAGGGTTATCATGTAACCAAAATTTTATACTACTTATCATAACTTGAAATTTCTGACCCCTTATGAGGTGTGTGAACAAATGTTTTTGCTGCCGAATTCATGTTAAGGAGCGCTTTCACGGTTTGAAATGCAGCTGTAAAAACAGCACCTCCCGATTCGAACATTTTTTTTCCATAAAGTCTTCTAGGAATAGAAAGTATATAGGCGAAAAACACTAATAAAAACGAAGCTACCCAAATCATCCCTCCTGCCGGGTATACAGATAAAACAACTGCAGCACCAACAAAACAAATCATTGGAAACAATAACCTTGGAGGCAATATATACTGAAACAACTTAGCCACATAATCTCCGTTTCCTCTCAGAAATTGAATCACTCCTTGAATAACATTCTCAAAGAAGAATTGGTACTGAGCACTTAGCCATCTAGACCGTTGCTTACCAAAAACTTCAGCATCATCAACCTTTTCGTCATAGGTAACTACATCTGGAGCGTAAGTAATCTTATGTTTTGATTGAATCAATTTTAATTCTAAAGCCTTATCGAAACCGCCAACAACATCAATCTCTTTCATTACTTCTTTGAAAAGCTGGTACTGAAAAGCTACACCCGACCCTACAATTCTTGAAGAATAATTCAAAGCATTGGATCCAGCATTGTATATATGATTATTCATCTCTTCGCTCAAGCTATCCAGAAAAGAGAAATCTGTTTCTAAATTCGATGCAGTTCTTCTCCCTTGCACAACAGTATCACCAGCCATGATGTAATCAGCAAACCTCTTTAATGCCCCTTTTTGCATAATGTTATCAGCATCTAAAATCACCGAGAATTCATACTCATTATCTAACTGATTCATTGCAAAATTTAAGGCCTTAGACTTGGTACTTTTTTCAAAGTTTACTTCTACCAACTTTATAGGGAGTGTCCTTAGTTGGTCTATGGTTTCTTCTTTTAGTTGATCAGCAATGACAACCACATCAAAATTACCCGGGTAATCCTGTTGCAAGGCTCGCATCGCCACTCCAAAAATCACAGCATCTTCTTTATAAGCAGGTATTAAAACAACCGCTTTCGGATAAGCATAAGCTTCGTTTACATTTTTAGGAATAAAAAAATGACCAGCAATTGCATGAATAAAAATGTAAGCAGCACTGGTCAGCAAATAAATTCCAATTAGCACTGATAAGACTTTTAATGTCAAGAAAATTAGTTCCATTAGTTCAATTTTAAATTTGTTTTAATTAAGTATTTGATATTCCAGATTATAGCTCTGGTTAAAGCTTTAAGTGTATTTACATTTTGAATATTTAGGAGCATATTTTTAGGATACACAACCAAAAACAAATAGGACAATGCAACCAATTTATCCACCCCAGGAGGGTATTTTCGTTGCACATATAAAATCCTATTTCGAGTTAAGTAATAGCTCTTTAAACCTTGAATTTTCCCAGTACTCGCAGATGCCTTATGCTCTATGCTTGTTTTCCCAGTGTAATAAAGTTCGAATCCGTGTTTTTTAAAAGATGTGCACCAATCTAATTCCTCATAGTATAAAAAATACTCCTCCGGCATCAAACCTACTTTATCAAGAGCAGTTCTTCTTACTAACATTGCAGCACCATGATTAAATGCAGTTGGCTCTACTTCTGAATATTTCTCTAAATCAGATTCTTTATTGCCTCTGTGGGAATTCTGAACAGTCACCTTACTCAATTCTGTTGAACCAGCATATTGAATCAACTGTTCTTTGTGATAAATTAATTTTGGACTTACAGCACCTGCCTGAGGATTCTCCTCCAAAACTCTTACTAATTCACCAATGCTGTTCTTCTTCAGAAGTGTATCAGCGTTTAAAAGGAAAACATACTCTCCATTGGATACTTTAATACCAACATTGTTCGCGCCTGCGAAACCTATGTTTTCCTTTTGATAAATAAACTGAAATTGAGGGTAGACATCCGCTAACAATTCAATCCCTCTATCTGAACTGTTATTATCGATTACAATTAATTCGTAATTCGAATAATCCTGAACGAGTAAACTCTTAATTAAATCGTTTACCTCATCATGGCAATTGTAGTTAACTACTATAATTGATACTTTTTTCATCTGGCATAGACTAGTCAAGCCTAATACCAAACACGAAAAACACTGAAAAACAATAGATTACATTTTCAAAGAATAAAAAACATTCTCCCAAAAAGAAAAAAATCTCAAATTGAGACACCTCAATAAACCTGTGGTTAAAAAATTATTTTTAAAAGTGTATCTATTTTTTGAAGCTGCATTATAACCGAAATATAAACTGAACTTAAACATGAAAAAATTACTTTTATTGACCTTGGCCGGTCAAGCTCTCTTCTCATCTTGCGAGAAAGAGGAAACTCTAGTTACTAAAGAATCCTCTACATTACCAACTGAATTAAAAATCGTTACTTCACCAGTTGAAATGAAAACGAATATAGGAGCGATTGCTAGCGCTACAATTTCATTTGGAGAAGAAGTCATTTTAATTAAACCGAGCTTTTGTATAAGTACAAATCACACACCTACTTCAAATGGAAATGAGAAACATGCAGTTATCACTTTTGAGAAAAATCCAGGAAACAAGTTGAATTTTTATTCAGAGGATAGCATTAATTTTAAAACAGCAATCAACAAATTAACCCCTAATACAGATTACTTTATTAGAGCATACATTAAAACTCCTGAGGGAATTGTTTACGGAAATGAAGAAACGTTTAAAACAAAAGAAACTTCCGAAATAAACTATGGTGGATATGTAAGTGATGGAGATGGGAATACCTACGAAACGGTAATTATCGGAGAACAACAATGGATTACCCAAAATTTAAGATCAACAAAGTTTTCTAATGGAGAAGATATAATTAAAATTAAGGATAGTTTAGAATGGATAGAAGCCAAAAGTCCAGCTTTCTGCTCAGCAAAATTAGGAACACTAGAAGATTCAATATCAGGAAAAATTTACAATAAACTTGCTGTTGTGGATTCAAGAAACATCTGTCCGTTAGGTTGGCACGCTGCCAATCATGATGATTGGGAGACATTATCTAACCACTTATCAGCACAAGGATTCGATGATAATGAGACTTTACTCTTAAACTCATGTGATTACGATGGTAATGAAGAAATAAATGGCATTAATTATTATGGATTCAATAACACAACCGGAAGGGCAAGGTATGGAGAATTAAAATACGATGACATTGAGTTTTGCAATACCCAAGGTTTATTTTGGGCACTTGATTCCGAATCATCCTCAAACCAATATTACGTTTTTAACGAAAACAATGACCTACAGAACAATCTAGGAACAAACAGTTTCTCTCCAAGTGGGAATGTTAGGTGTGTTAAGGATTAACACCCTTAAAAGAATACAGAGAGCCTCACAATGAGGCTCTTTTACTTTGTTATAACGTTATTAATGTCAAGCATAAAAGTTGTCCCCTTACCGACTTCGCTTTCGAAATCAATGGAAATACCTTGTCTCTCCAAGATTTTTTTTACTATAGCTAAACCTGCTCCTGAACCTCCTCCATATTCATCTTTTCCATGAACTCTTCTGAAGAAGGCAAATACGGCATCATAATCCTTTTCAGCTATACCAATTCCATTATCGGAAATAGAAAGTATTCCTGAATTTTTATCGTAACTAAAATTAATTTGCTTGTTTTCGGAATCATTGTATTTGTGAGCGTTGGTTACAAAGTTTAAGAATGCTTCACGTAAACCTATCTTGTCTGCTTTAACAACAGGAAGGTCAGAAAATGAGATATCAATAGACAAATCCGGCTGACCGTCCACATCATTTTTTACTGACTCCACAACTTCCCCTAAAGAGAATCTTTCTAGAGTCAAATCAATTTTTTGAGCCTTTGAAAAACTAAGAACTTCATTAACCAGATTATCCATTCTGGTGGTTAACTTTTTAATTCCTTGAATCATCTCTAGCGCATCTTCAGGTAATTCATCTTTAAAGTCTTCTTCTAAAAACTGAGCATAATGGTGAATTCCTCTTATTGGTGTTTTTAAATCATGAGAGGCGATATAAGCGAAGTCTTCTAATTGCTCATTTGTTTGTTTCAACTGTTCAATCAAACTTTCTTTCTCCTCCTTAGCTAATTGTGATGAAATTTCACTAGCAACAAATTGAGCCATTAATTTTACAAAATATTTTTCCCTTTCGGTAAAAGGTTTTCCTCGTTTGGGCTCTGAAGTAAAATTAATCGTCCCATAAGGCTCATTGTTTACAAAGATGGTTGTACCTATGTATGTATTTAGTTTAAAACCTTGATAACAGGGATGAGAAGCGATTTCACTTTCACCAGCATTATCCCAACTTGCAACACCTGGTTTTCCAAAAATATGCGAACAGTAAGTACTCCCTAATTCGAAAATATGATCTTCCTGGACAGCAGGATTTTCGGAAATAAACTTTACAACATATTCATCGCCACTTATTTTACTTACTATCCCTAAATCGAGATTAAAATAAGTTTTTCCTACTTCAAGCGTTTTATTCAAGCGCTCCCTATAAACTAACTCAGAGGAAGATATTTGATATAACTCACTCAAAACCTTCTCTTCTCTTAACTTCTCAGCTATATCAATTTGTTGTATTTCTTTATCTGAAAGACTCATTGTTACTTTTTGATTTTTAATTTCAATTTAAAACAAGCTCCCCCTAACTCAGACGAATCTAAAATTTCTAATGTCCCACCATTTTTAGTTACAATCTTGTTTACAATAGACAATCCGATTCCTGTTGAATCTTCTCTCTTTCTATCATTCAAGGTTTGGAATAATTCCAAAACTTTGGATTTATATTCATCTGGAATCCCCGGTCCATTATCCTCAATAATTAACTCAAACTTCAACTTACTTATTTTGTAAGAGACGTGAACTTCAGGAATGTCTTTATCAGAGTATTTAATCGCATTATCAATTAAATTAGAGCAAACTTGATAAAGCTGAGCTCTGTTACATTTAATCTCTCCTCCCTCATTTTTTATTTTGATTATTGGACTCTTCTCTCTGCCATCAAATGTTTTTAAGAATTCACTAAAAAACTCATCTAAATTAATTTCGTTTATTT
This sequence comes from Flavobacteriales bacterium, assembly GCA_038154685.1. Classification (GTDB taxonomy): domain Bacteria; phylum Bacteroidota; class Bacteroidia; order Flavobacteriales_C. The sequence continues at coordinate 10,257 of JAYPYW010000016.1, forward strand.
CTTTTTGACTACCGGCTTTGGAGTAATTTATTACATCGTCAATCAACCTATAAACTAGAGCAATTCTTTGCTTTATCATTTTGAAATTAGACTGAATATCATCAGGTAAATCAATTCCTTCTAAATCATCCGTGATATAATCCACAAGCGTAGAGATTCCTCTAAGGGGACTTTTTAAATCGTGAGAAGTTACATAAGCAAACTTGTTTAATTCGTCGTTAGATTCCGCGAGCTTTTTTACTGATTCCTTTAAGCACTGTTCCGAATTGTTTCTCTTTTTTACATTTCTAAAACCTTCAATCAAGGAAGCACAAGTAATCAAAAATGGCTTTAAGGATTCAACTATTTCTTCATTATACCCTTCCTTACGGTTAGCAATCCCTACCATTCCGTTTATTTCGTTATTAAAAAAGAAAGGCACTCCCAAAAAACACCCCATGTGCGGATGACCTTCTGGTAAACCGGTTCTTCGGGGATCATTATAAGGATCTCCTGATATCACAGGCTTTTTGGTAACCATTACTTGACCAAAGAGAGAGTTCAAATTATAAAACTCTAAACCTTGCGGTGCATTTTCTTCATAAAACTTCCGCGTATCATCATTCCAAGCAATATTCGTTATCGCGTGAGTTTTTAAATAAGGCTTTCCTTCCTTTTGAAGAACTTCACCAATGAAACCATATTCGCTACCTGTTAGTTCTAACAAGGAGTCAAGTAAATGATTAAAAATTTCCTGACTAGGTTTTTCATAAATGAACTCCTCTTGGGCTTTGGTTATCGCCCCCAGTAATGCTTCAGAACTTATCATGCTTTTAGTTTGGTTGTTATGTAAACGTTAATTCCAAAAAATAGATTCAATTCTATTATGAATTTTACGCTACCGCTCTAAAACCAAACTTTGCTTTCAAACTTCTGGAGAAAATATAGAAAATAGCTTTTGTTGCGTCCCATAATTCAGATGTTGCAGATTTCTTCGGAAAGAAAGTCGCTGCATCTTGAACTGTCCATGGCTTTTCAAAATACTGTCGATATTTTTCATCCGTTGGATTCACTAGAATTTCAATTTCTCCTTCCCATTCGTATCTAATAGTTTCAACATCACCATGAGTGTATTGCATAATCTTATATCCCAATGACTGACTTGGTAAATGATGCAAAAACAATTCTCCTAAATCTAAACTAGAATTGAAATTCACTTCCTTTTTATCCATCATAATTAATTTCCCATCCATTTCTAAAATCAGCCATTTATGAGACTTCTTGGGAAATAAATATTCTCCCATTAAACTAGGTACTTCTATGTACCCCTTTTTAGCTACCCTACTTTGCTCTTTTACAAACTGAATTGGATTCTCAACATGTTCCAAAACCTGATTACAAATAGCATAATCAAATTCTTTATCCTTAAAAGGTAAATTCTCACCATCTGCCTTTAAAAACACCTGATCTCTTAACACTTTAATATCACCAGACCTATGATAGTTGGAATCGATAAACTTATCTACAATAACATTTGAACGAAAGTGCGGATTATGTCCACAACCTACCTCTAAAACTCTGTCGTTTTTTCCAATTGACAAATGATTTCTTGATTTTGGATTTGAAGTTTTCATAACGTGTATTTTTTTGAATTAATATTGATTTTTAAATTTTTAAATCCTCCAATTGATATATGTGACAACTTGAAGCCTATGTTTGTGGAAACCAGGTAAAAACCTACAAAAGCTCCCACTATTACATTTAACACTGTTACTAGTGCTACTAGTTCCAATGAATCGAAAAGATTTAATACGATTATATCTCCTATTATATTGGTTAAAGCCATATAGAACACCTTTCTGGAGTTTAATTTTGGCTTCCCAACTGCATCTAAAACAACACCAGTTATTCTATCAAATGGTATAATTAATCCATAAACGATAAATATTTGAAAAATCGGAGCAGCTTCAATATACTGCTCACCTCCTGTTAAAAGCACTAATTCTTCTGCGAAAAAGAACAACAATAACATGAACGGAAAGTACAACAATGTTAAAACACCTATATATTTACCTACTATTATATTTAATTCTTTTTTCATCCCATTATTATGCAATCCAGAGAACTTTGGAAAACCTACATTCAACGCACTTTTCAATGGCATTTCAATCACCTCAACCAATCTTAATGGCACATTATAAAATGCTACAGAAGCAGGTCCTAAAACGAAGGAGATAATGAAAGTATCGAAACTTTTTAGCAAATTAGACCCTAAGAATGCTAACATATGATAGCGCGCAAAATCGAAATATTTTTTTCTTAAATGATTTTTAACCTTAATCAATGATTCCACGCCTGTTTTGGCCGTAAAAAGGGTAACTATTGAAGTTGCTAAAAAGGAGGCACAGTAAAGCACAGCAACCATTGAAAAGCTTAAAATTGAATTCCATTTTACAAGAATCAACCCTAATAAAAAGCTAATTGATGTAGCTAATCTTAAAACCATAGAAACCTTAAAGTTTAACTCCAAATTCGCGATCCAACTTGCGTAGTAAAAGGGCATAGAAACAATTGAATAAACCAAATAGATTCCTAAAAACTGAACAGCATTATGATTAATTCCTAATAAGGCAAATACCAAAATGAATATTGCGAAAAGGGTTCCGGTAAAGCCTAGGTTTATTTGCCAACTTGTAGCATAGTTTTTAGCTTTTTCTTCATCTGATTCTCCTGAAGCATATTTAATCATTGGTGACTGAACTGCTCCAGCTTTTATCATATCCACAAAAGTTAAAACAGTAAGAAACAAAGCCCACTCTCCAAACTCGCTTTTTGGTAATTCTCTAGCCAATAAAGCAAAGGATAGGAAAGCTGTTCCAGCTCCTCCAATCACTCCAATTAAAGAGTAAAAATGATTGCTATTTTTTAACTTTTTAAACATTAGTTTCTAATTTTTTCTTATCCCACTTTTTTGCCATCATTACGTAAGCAACATTAAAGCAAATCACTGCTGCTGTTGGCAATCCAATTATTACTGCAGCGCTATAATTAGCGGCCATGATTGCTGCATAACCTCCTGTAAAAGCCGCACAAATATTTTTCAATTTTGGATCTTTTAAATTCCAAGTAATCCAAGCCATTTTTATAAGCAGCCCCACAAACAACAATAAGTAAATTGTTAAACCTATCTGACCGGTTTCTGCATAAATTCTTACATAGTGCCCATCAGTTTCGAAGTGTGCTAAAAAGCTATCAGGCGAAAATCTTTGCCCCCAAACTCCAGCGCTTCCTATCCCTCCTCCAAAAGGCTTATCCTGCATGTAATTATCCAAAATCCTTCTGTTTTCTAATCGAACATTAAAAGACGCATCTTCCGTTGCGTTAAAAGCTGTACGCATTCTTCTAACTGCTTCTACTCCATGTAAAACATGCGTATTTGCTAAAAGATGAAAGGAAATCCCTCCTACTACAATCCCCAGGATAATCATCTTTATGTTTCGGTTGATAATCATGTAAACAATAAAAGCTACACCTGGAACAATTATAGCTCCTCTAGTTCCGGAAATAAACATTCCGTAGTAACAAACTAAAGCAGTAATAATTGAAGCAATTTTCCATTTTTTCGAATGATTGCCTAAAGCAATTATTGTTGCTACAATTGCTGTGTGAGCTTGTGCATTTCCAAACTGATTTGCATCCGATAAAAATGAAAACATTCTTGTGAACTTACCCCACAAAACATGCGTTACAGCGCCTCCAGCGTCTAACCATCTTTGTTCAAAGCCAAATACACCAATCCAAAATTGCTTGGCTGCATACAATCCTAAAATGATTGATAAAATGAACCAAACTTTAAAGAAATAAGTGTAATCTGATTGTTTAGTGAAAAGAATAAAAAACAAAGGGATTAATAACGCTTGTTGTAAACTCAAGCCCCTTACAGCATAGAACCATGCAAGCAAACTCGGCGAAAGTGGATTCATTATTTCCAAAATGCAAAACACTCCCCAACCTACAAATGCTAACGTTGAAAAATTTGAGGCGTTTTTCCATCCTTCACTCTTTCCTTTAAGTAATAATGCCAACCAAGCTAACAACAAC
>JAYPYW010000016.1:14346-21793 GCA_038154685.1 Flavobacteriales bacterium
CAACCCGTCAATACCTAGTCCAAATGGCAAAGGAATTATTCTGGTTAATCCTGCGACAAAAAAAGTTAGTAAGAAAATTAGTTTAACAGCATTATCTGTATGACGATAGATATTTATTGTTAAAACAGTACCAATAACTAAAGCCACTATCACTCCTAAAAGCGGAGTTCCTTTTGGAATTACATATAACAATCCACCTGCAAACAAGACAAAAAACAATAAGCCTTTTGTCTGCAGTAAAACCTTACTTCCTGTATTTTCGAAATTACTCATTAGAAAGATGTTTTAGTGAATTTTAGTTTTAACCATTCTTTAATTTGCGTACGGAACTTACCTCTGCTTTTCGGCAATTCTCCATGCATGTTTTCCAATTCATTTAACGAAACTCCATTAATAATCGACCAAATATTTCCCTTCGCAATTTCATTGTAGTTATCGAATGCTAACTGATCAGCAGCCTCCCATAATCGAGTTGCTTTTGCGACTAAAATTGACATATCAATTTTTTTCATAATTGATAATCTAACCTCATTAGCCATTAAACTTGGTAACTCAACAAAAATTAAGTCCAAAGAAGTATCTGCTAACACCTCATTAAACAATTCCATTGCGTTCTCTTCGCTAAAATCAACTACCGCTACTTTTTTATCTACTTGAAAATAACTGCTTAAAATATTTCTGATATGTGTTTTACCCTCCCCTTTTCGAGTGCTTGCAAAAGCTAAAACGAATGGTATTTTCTCATTTGTATTAATTATATTAATTCGAGTCTTCACCTGGCTTAACATTTGTTTTTCAGCTAATCCAGTAATTATTTCATTGGTTTCACTGTAAACTGGTAAAGATGACAATGTTGTAACTCCAGTTAACTTTTTTAGGTTTTCAGCGGTCTTAATTGAGTTATCTAAAAACTCTAGTAAAATGATCACAAAAATTACAAGGACAACTCCTCCCAAAGCTGATAAAACAACAACTAGCAACTTTTTCTTTTCTGCAGAATTAACTGGAAAATAAGGAGCATCAACAACTTTAAATGTTGACCCCATTGTTAAGTTTTGTTGCATCAACTTCGCATCATTCAAACTTCCCAATAAATCCAAATAATCCTTTTCACAAACAGCAATCTTTCTTTCTAACTGTTTGATTATAGATCCTAATCTTGCCAACTTAGCGTAAGTTGCTTTAAACTCTTCACGGAAAACTTTGTACATCTCAATACGGGCTGTAAACTCCTCTACTTTGATAACAGCATCAATCCACTCATTTCCAATCATTTTAATATCTACCCCCGACACGCTGTTTTTTAAAGTGAATAATGATTCCATTGACGTATGAAGTAATCTTTTTTGGATTTCAATTGCTTCATCTATATCTCCCACATAATTCAACGGTTCATTTTTAGTTTCAACCATTGTATTATATGCTCCTGCAGTAAACTTAGATTTGATTTCAGACTTGGTTTTAATTTCTGTTAATCGAGCTAATTCAGCTCTTAAAACCATTACCTCATCTCTAACCTTGTTCATTTGCTTAGATGCATCAAGATTTAATGCTGCTTTTATTTCAGCTGCCTTGGCTGCTGCCAACCCCAATTTTTCTTGTTGAAATGCTAATTCGAAATCCTCGTTTCTACTAGCTAACCATTTAGTTTGCTCGTAGTAATTAGTAATACTATTAGCAGTCATTACTTTACTAAGTACTTTTTCCTCAGCGTTTAATCTGTCTAATGCCTTTTTAGACTCTCTTTGGAAATAAGCAACCACATCATTCGTTTCCAAGTATTTTATCCTATTTACATACTCTTCTAAAACCTCCATGAATGTAGCTATGATATTGTAAGTTAACCCAGGATCACTAGATTCATAGCTTAAAACTACAATATCACTGCTACCTTCCTGGTAAGCTGTGACATCTGCTAACTTTTGAATGCTTAAAATTTTATTCCATGGAGAATTAACTCCATTTAACAACATATATAAGTTGTTTTCATAACTACTGTAATAGACTTTCTTTAAACCTTCGAATACCTTTTCTTTGTCGCTACTTTTTAAAGCTGCAATTTTTTTATCCTCCAATAAGTCTTCAATGATTTGCTGATTCTCAGGTAAAAGATTGTTTTCTCTTATTGTATCTAAGCTTAAGTAGTAAGAAAGAGTTCTTAAAACAACTTCTTCTTTTACTGATCTCGATTGAACGGTTTGAAAGAAGTTATCAAACTTGGTTTTAACAGTGTAAAAATCATTTCTACCTTTTCCCTTAATACTGTAACCAGAAGCGAATCCTGTATAAATTCTAGAGCTAGATTCATAATTACTGCTTTGGTTCCAAACCGCGTAAGCTGCAACAATCGCAAAGAAAACAGGCACTATCACAAGCATACGCTTGTGCATAGATAATATTCTTATGATTTGAACAATATTCATTGCTTTCCTATTAATGTTTCAAAATCGTAAAGTGCTGATATATAAGCAGCATAACTTTGCTCTAAGGCAATTGATAATTTTGTGTAAGCTTCGTTAGCGTTGCTCAATGCAGCCATTGGTTTATCGCCTGCTTTAAAATCTCTTTCGGTGAATTCCTTTGCTAATTTTGCTGATGAAACAGCCTCCATTCTTAATTTTAAAATGTTCTTTTGCTTTATTAACTCTGTATATTTTTGTTTTACTTCAAGCCTAATTCTTGTCTTGAATTGATTTAATCTGTCCTCAGCTAAAGCAATATCCATTCTCGACATTTCTAACTGCTTCTTTCTGGCGGTAATTTGAAATGCGCTTATGTTTAAGAAAATACCTGCACTGTAGAAGTTTGTGGCTGTTGAAGCGTTATATGGAGTAGCTCCAATTAACTGGTTGTTTATTACAGCCTGATTATTACCCACTGAATACTGACTATTGAAAGTAAGTGCTCTTTGAATTAACTTTTTGTCTATATCGTACTTCACTTTTGTTTGTTCTATTACTAATTCCTGATTATGTAATAGTTGACTGTGATGCAAAGCCATTTCAATTGACTCCTCTAATGATGGTAGCGTCAAGTCTAAACTATCAGCTGTGTCAAATAAGGATTGAGTTGAATCCGTTTGAGCAAACACTCCCCCAGTCAGCTGAAATAAAACAGCTAACAAAATATGTAACCCTTTGTTTTTCATTTTCTTATACTGATTCTTTCTGGAGTAAAGCGGGAATGGTTCTGAATAATAATTTAATATCCTTCCAAACTGTGTAGTTTCTAGCATATTTATTATCCAATTCTTTTCTTTCGAATTCGGACATAGATTTAGAGCCTCTTTTTTCAACTTGCCATAAACCTGTTATACCAGCAGGCGCATTAAATCTTTCCGACCATTTATCCGTTGTTAAAAGCTCTGCTTCATATAATGGTAATGGACGATTACCAACAATAGACATATCTCCTTTTAACACATTGAATAACTGAGGAAGCTCATCGATACTTGTGTTTCTTATGAATCTACCGAACTTAGTTATCCTAGGATCATTAGCTATTTTAATAAAGGTCCCTTTCTTTTTGTGCTGGGTTCTTTGGTAATGAAGTGCTTCACATATAGTTTCACCATCGGCGTAAACCAGAGGAGAGCAAGGCTCTCCAAGGACATTACAATTGATACAACCTTTTGTAAATTTCTCTCCTTTAATTGCGTACTGATTAAAGTCTTTAAGATCACCTAACTCTTTATCTGCATTTTTACGCATACTTCTAAATTTGTAGAAATCGAAAACTCTATATCCAGTCCCTACTCTTTTAGACTTATAAAAAAATGGATAACCAGAATCTATCATTACACCAATGGAAACCAAAATCAACAAAGGGCTAATTACAAGCAGAATAGAACTAGCAACTACAATATCAAAAACCCTCTTGGCTGTTGGTATTTTTACTGCAAAAGATTGTTCAATCTCGCCTTGATCTTGAGTTTCTCTTAAATAAATCAAACTCTGGATTCTCGGCATTGCATCACTTATATCGAATGAAAACTCAAATATATCGTCCACTAATTTTTTGTTAAAGAACCATCTTAGTGAAACTGCATTTGCATCATCATCCAACATAATAATAGCTGTTCTATTATTCTCCGGCTTTGAACGCACAAGTTTTAAAAATGAGGTAGTTAAGTTGAAATACTTGTTATACCTAACGATTATAACATTAACCGAATGCTCATTTTTATTGAAATGATTATGAGCCAACTGTAATGTTGGTAATACATACAATCTTCTAACAAAATCATTTTTGAAGTGTTCTACTTCTTCATGTTCAAAGCCTACTACTGCTACGTCTATTGTTTTCATTTTAAGCTGCTTTTGAGATTAAGTTTTTTGTTCTTAAAAAAAGTTCTCTTGGATTAAAAGGCTTGGCCATAAAATCTGTGATTCCTAATTCTAAACAAGCAATTTTCTCTTCCGAACTATCGTTAGCACTTAATACTACAAAGGGAATATCCCTTAATACCAAACTGTGAGAAATTTCCTTATAAAATTCCATCCCAGTCATTTCAGGCATAGATAAATCACTAATAATCAAATCTGGTAATGGTAAGCTTTGTAAAGTTCTCATTGCTTCCTTACCGTTGGATGCATAAACAACATCATATTCCTGGCTAAAAGTTTCGTCAGCCAAAACTTTTATAAACGGATTGTCTTCTACAAATAATATTCTCTTTTTCATAATAATTACGTTTGACTTTGATAATACCAACCTCATGCCTAAATTTATAAACAACTGAAAAACAGCATGTTAAATAGCCGTAAACAGGCTAGAGATATTTTATTTTTCTCAATTTGAGACTGTTTTCTCAAAAATGCTCTATGCTGCCTTGCTAGAATTCTTCCTGGATTTATTTAAATACTCAACATGCGACCTAATAGCGTCGATTAATTGGTACTTACTATACCATCCTGTTTCGGCAATTACCTTGGCATTCGCTAATTGAATATGCAAACTGTCATTGGGATCTAATTCCTGTTCGTAAATTTCAAACTGATTCTGGCTAAAAAATTTCAAGGCTTTAGCCAATCTGTTTACAGGAAACACTTGATTGCTTGATACATTATAAATAGAACTTTTAACTCTTACTTTTCCAATTGCATGTTCTGCAATTAAAGCTATAGCCTCCGCTCCATCAACAACGTGAATTAAATCTCTTGCTTCATAATTGATACTTGAACCTGATTTTCTGTACCTTACTTCAAAAGGATTTCCAAGAAATACAGAATCTGTTATTCTTTTGTGGTAATCACTGTAAATTGAGAAAGGAGACAAACCTATTCTTAAAGATTCGTGCGCCCCAATTGGAACAGATAATCTTGCAATTGTAAGTTTATTCTTTAATTCTGATAGTAAAAGAAATTGCTCCATTAATGCATTAAGCTCTATCTCATCCAATCTTCCTTTTAATAACTTGAAATCCTCTTTTAAAAATTCTTTCTGGCTATTGCCATAAACTTTGAAAGAAGACAATAGGATAATTGGAACCGAACAATACCTTTCTATTACCGAAAAAACTGTAAGCGCCGAATCAATATGAAAATGGTTTGAACTTAAAATTGAATCACCTATATCATTGTTAAAATATTGGTTACCAGCAAAAACAATAACATCGATTCCTTTTGCTGGCTTCAACAAATCCAAAACGGCATCTTCGTCAGCCCAATCTGTAATACTCAACTTTATCTGACCATTACATAATTCACTCAAACCAGTTAAATTATCATGGTTATATAACTTTGGATGTTCAGCTAAAGTAACCTGAAAACCTTTTTGGTAAAATTGCACAACAATGTGAGCTCCTAAATAACCTGTACCTCCGAAAATTACAGCTGTTTTGTTTACAACTCTCATTATTCTTCCACTTCAACTGGTTCAACTAATAACGCATTACTTACCTTTTGCTCTAAAACACCATGAGGTAATTCAGACTTAAGAACATGATCTAGATTTCTAAACATTTCATATTCTTTTAACAAAGTGTAGTTCAGCTCTCCGCTTATCAAAATAATTTTTGGAGGATTTTCAACATCAGAAAATTTCTCTATCGCCTTGTGCCCAGATAATGCATTTGGATTTTCACCATCTAGATACAAATCCAATAATATAAGCTTGGGTTGTTTATCCTGATCAGCAAGAGCTTCTTCTGCACTTGCGAAAGTTTCAACTTGTACGTTCGCGAGCGTTTCGATTTTCGCTCCAATTAATTCTCTGTAAACTTTGTTGTCATCTACAACAAATACTAAATTGTTCTGTGATATGTTTCTAATAATTCCCATAATAAATAATTTTATTAAAGGATAAGCTAACGATGTGCCATCAAAGAAAAACCCCTATGAATTAGGGGTTTAGACAAATTTAATTTATTTTTTATTTCTCATAATGAAACTCATTCTCAATTTGAGAACAACTCCGGTTCTTTTTGAATAAGCTTATATAATGTGGATTTTCCAATATCCAACTTCTTAGCTACCAAACCTACATCCTTATTGTATTTATCCAAATACATGGCTATAATTTGATTAGTATAATCTTTAAGTGTTTTTTCTTCATCCAAAATCGACCCAACAGAAATAGGACTATTAAAAGTAATATCATTACCTTGAATTTCTCCATCCTCGCACATTACTGCAGCTAATTCAATAGTCGACTTCAATTCTCTAATATTACCAGGGTAGTGATGAGAAAGCAACTTCTTTTTAGCTGAATCACTAATTATTATCTTCCCCATTTTATTGGATTTAGAAAAAGAATCAACAAAGTGCTTTGCTAAAATTAAAATATCATCTTTCCTGTTTCTTAAGGCAGGTAAACTTATTGGTAAACCAATTAATCTGTAATATAGATCTTCTCTAAATCTTCCCTGTTTTACTTCTTCTGCTAAGTTTTTATGGGTTGCAACAATAATCCTAACATCTAGCTTTACAACTTTATTACCACCTACACGAGTAACTTCTCTTTCTTGTAAAACTCTTAATAGTTTAGCTTGAAGATCTGAAGGAATATCTGCGATTTCATCCAAAAAGATAGTCCCATTGTTGGCTTCTTCAAATTTTCCTTTTCGTGCGCCAACTGCTCCTGTAAACGCTCCTTTTTCGTGTCCGAATAATTCACTCTCTGCTAAATCTCCAGGAATTGCAGACATGTTAACAGCTACAAAAGGCTTCTTTTTCCTTCCACTGTTATAATGAATCGCACTTGCAACTAATTCTTTCCCTGTTCCTGTTTCACCTGTAATACTTACATTAATAATGCTTTTAGATGCCTTTTGCATCAAACCAAAAACTTGCTTAAGCTCTTCCGAATTACCTTTAATGGCATTTTCAAAATCAAACTTATCGATTAACTTATCTTCGAGCTCAACTACTTTAGACTCTAACTGCTTCCTATCCTTAAGCTTTATCAAAGACATCCATAGCAGTTCATTTGTTTTATCACCTTTAAC
>JAYPYW010000016.1:21803-23034 GCA_038154685.1 Flavobacteriales bacterium
GAATTGAACTTTAACATTTCAACTGCTGTTTCAATATCTTCTTGGCCAGAGATAATTATTACTGGAATATTGGGATAATTGGTCTCAATAAACTTTAACAATTCAACTCCATTCTGGTCTGGTAAGTTGTAGTCTAAACAAATTACCCCATACTGATTTGAAATTTTAGATTTTAATTCTTTTGCGCTTGAGCAGGTATCCACACTGTAATCAGGATTTAACTCTAAATACCCCTTAATAAACTCACTATACCAAGCGTCATCTTCAACTACTAAAATCTTAAGCATATCATAATTATTTAAGCGATTAATAGTTTTATCTCTTTTTGAGAATAATGTTTCGAAATGAGAATGTTTTTTTTACCCAAAAACAATAAACCCTTGAAAAACAAGCAATTAATCATCGGCACGATTTATTCAAGGTAGAGAGAAAATCATAGAAAGATGAAAAGAGAGTACATTAAAGACATACGAAATTTAAACATTTACGATTTATACCAAACTGGTAATTTAAACGCAAGTTTAGGAGAACTTATCACGGAAAAAGTATTAACTCAAGAATTGATCCCCTCAGGCTTCGCTTTAACAAAACTCGCATTGGATCACATTTTCTCCATTAATAACCTACAATCTAAAATCAATCAAATTCTAATGAATTTAGACTTTAAAAAATTTTTAGAGGTTTCAGCAGCCAGTGACGCAATAGTTAAACAAATAAATAAAACTTTAATTCCAGGAGATTTGGAATCTTCATTACTTTATTATTACAGAAAACTTAATCCAAATAAAGTTGTAATAAGACCGAGTATAATTGAAAGAAATCTCTTTAAAAATAAAATAAAAGAAGTCCCTGAAACAATCGTATCTGTTAAAGGGATAGATCAAGTCATAAAATGCGTTAAGCAAATTATTTGCCAAACATACTCTGTTCCTGCAATATTGGAAAGACATAATTTAAACCTGAGTCAAACAGACCTTCAACTTTCTATTCTTATACAAGAAATGGTTGATTCAGATGTTGGTGAGTCGGGAACCGCAATGAGTAGAGAACAAAAATATGGTTTCGAAAACGTTATTGTTGTTAAGGGAGCCTACGGAATGGGTGACCTTATGAAAAAAGGAGGCGTGCGATTAGATGAATTCATTTTACACAAACCTTCACTAAAAAAAGGTTTAATTTCAATTATTTCGAAGACTGTTGGAAAAAAAGAAACCGTTTCAATGCTTTGTAA
>JAYPYW010000016.1:23044-53032 GCA_038154685.1 Flavobacteriales bacterium
GCTTTACAAATCGCAAAACATGTATCAGAAATTGAGCAATATTATAGTTCCAAATATGGGCGAGATTGCAGAGCAGAAATTGAATGGGCAATTGATGGCCCTTCTCAAAAACTATATATCATAGACGTAAAACCGCAATGTTTAAATGCTGAGATACCTCAAAACGTTATTCGTCAAATAACGTCCTCAAACCTCATCTCATCGAATAAATCAGCAGCCTAAAGAATGAATCAATAACAAAATCAATCTTTATCGTTAACTAAAAATAAAAAGCCATGCACGGAGCAGTAAATCAAGCAATAGAGGATCTTGTAATCAAAGAATTTGGAGAACAAGCCTGGAGCACAATTAAATCAAAAGCAGGTTTCAAAGAAGACATGTTTTTAAGTAATAAATCGTACCCTGATGAAATGACATTTAAACTTGTTGTTGCAGCACACGAGGTTTCAGGGTTAAGTGTAGACGATTTATTATTTGCTTTTGGCGAGCACTGGATACTGGAAACAGGAATGAAAAAGTACGGTGCAGTCCTTCAAGCAGGTGGACGAACTTATCAGGAATTCATGGAAAACCTCCCTGAATTCCATGGTAGGGTGATGATTTTGTACCCCAACATTGCGCCTCCTGAGTTTGGCATAGAGGCAAAAACAAAGGAATTCATTATTGATTACCAAAGTACTAGAGCTGGCCTAACCTCTTTTGTACAAGGATTACTCAACGGAATTGCTAAAATGTTCAATCAGGAAATAAACATCGAAATCATAAAAAGAAAGGATCAAGGAGCTGAAAACGACCGATTCAAAATCACTTATGAATAATACTAAAAACATAAGCAGAGGTTTTTTAAATTCTACTTTTCCTTTCTTCATTAAAATAGATAGGAATGGAATAGTTAGAGACGCGGGTAAAAGTATCTTAAGATTACTACCTCAAATGATAGGTGGCTCAATAGAGGATTACATTACTGTAAAACGTCCGCAGAATTTAAACGCAAATTTTAGTGAGATTAAACATCATTTACAAAAAATAATATTCTGTGAACTTAAATTACCTACTGGAACTTGTTTCTACAAGGGTCAATTAATCGAATTAGAAGAGGAAAAAAGATTGTGTTTTTTATGTACTCTTTTCCTAAACGACCCTGATGATTTAACGAAGCATGGTATTGCACTAAACGATTTCTCAATATCTGATTCATCTGCCGATTTATTACAGGTTTTACAGGTAAACAAAATGGTTACCAACGACCTAGAAAAAATGAATGGGATCCTTCAGGAAAAAGAAAAAAAGTACAGTGAAATTATTGAACATGCCAATGAGATAATCTTCACCACAGATATCGAAGGAAACTTCAATTACATGAACGAAATAGGTATTAACTTCCTTCAATTAGAAGAAAACATAACCCAATTAAAATTCTCCGATTTAATCGAAAAAAGGCACGTCCAAAAAATCATGAATATAGGTCGCAAACTTCTTAAAAAAGAGATTGAAGTTGGCTATGTGGAGTTCCAATTGAAAAGCTCAAAAAAATGGATTGGTCAAAACATCACCTTACTTTCAAATGAAGCAGGTTATGGTTTCCAAGGTATTGGACGAGATATTACAGAGAAAAGAAAATACGAAAAAATCATCCTCAAGGAGTCGAAAAAAGCCACCGAAGCAGCTGAATCTAAATCACGATTCTTAGCAAACATGAGCCATGAAATTCGCACGCCCCTTAATGGAATTATGGGATTAACCGAGTTACTCGTAAAGGGTGACTTGAATAAACAGCAAAAAAAGTACTTGGACGCTATCAAAGCATCCTCGGAAACTTTAATGGTTGTTATTAACGACATTTTGGATATTTCCAAAATTGAATCAGGAAAAATGGAAATCAAGAAAAAGGCTTTCAACCTGCAGCTTTGTATTAGTCAAATGATTGAATTAATGGAGGCAAAGGCAGCTGAAAAAGACCTTCAACTGATTTCCTGTATCGATGAAAAAATCCCTGAAATCATCATCGGGGATGAAAGCCGCCTAAACCAAACGCTTTTCAATTTGGTTGGTAACGCCATCAAATTCACACAAACTGGAACGGTTAGCATCGATGCTTCATTAGTTAAAATAAAAGGTGAAAAAGCTGAAATCAAAATAAATATTAAAGATTCAGGTATTGGGATTCCAAAAGAAAAAATGGATGGAATTTTTGAAGCATTCCAGCAAGTAGACGGCGGTGAAAACAGAACTCAAAAAGGAACTGGTTTAGGGCTTACTATTACGAAAAAACTAGTTGAGTTAATGCATGGAACAATTACCGCAGAAAGTGTCATAAATGAAGGAAGTTGTTTTTCGTTAAACATTCCTTTTAAAATAGGTGAATCAACTGGAACTGATAAAAACAAAATGGAATCACCATTAGGAACACACGACTTCACTAAGGTTAAAATCCTATTAGCTGAAGACAATCCTATTAATCAAATGGTTACCATCGATATTTTAAAAGTTTACAATATTGAGGTTGAACTTGCCGAAAACGGACAACAAGCCGTTGATATGATGCGCAAAAATAAGTACGATGTTATTTTAATGGATATGCAAATGCCTATCATGGATGGCTACCAGGCAATGTCCGAGATTAGAAAAGAATATAGCAAGTCGCAAGTAAGAATGATGGCGCTAACAGCTCATGTAAACGAAGGAGAAATAAAAAAATGTAAGTCTTTTGGAGCCGATGATTACTTAAGCAAACCTTACAAACCAGAGGATCTTTACTCTAAATTGGTTAAATTAAGTAAAGCGCCATTGGATGATTCTTTAAATGGTAATCAAAAAGATTCTCCAATATCGAAAGAAGGCAACAACAAAAATTCTTTCCTCAACCTCAAAAGACTCAACACTTTTACTTGTGGTGTTGAACACATAAAAAACATGACGATTAACTCGCTTATAACAGAGCTTCCCAAGGACTTACTCAAGTTAAGAGAGGAATTAAACAACAGAAACATAAGTCGGGTACAATCAATTGCTCACAGAGCAAAACCAAACTTTAAAATGGTACTAAAGGATGAGTTTGCTGAGCCGATTGTACTCATAGAGCAACTGTCAAAAAAAGGAAACAATTGGGAATTAATTGAAGCTGAACTTATAAAAATAGAAAACAACCTTCAGCCAATTATTTCCGAATTAAATAATGAACTAAAACTTGTAAAATCATGAATACTTTATTTTTACCCAATAGCATCTTACCACGCGTAGCAAACAGTCAGCCAACATTGATTAAATTGACTCAAATGTTCCTGGACTCCTACCGAAATAGTTTAGACAGCCTAAGAATTCCATTGGAAAACGAGGACATGGAAGCGCTCCAAAAGAACGCTCACCATATGAAACCTACTGTTTTTATACTCTTCCCTGAGGAGCATCACAACACTATTAAATTCTTAGAAAAAAAATCAAGTTTAAGCAACAAACAAAAGACAATCGAAATGTTCCTGCAACTAAAATCAGACATAAAAAGGTTTGCTGAAGAGGCTAAAAACTATTTAGCATCGCATTAAACACCCTTTAAAAACAAAGTTTAAAGCTCCCTAAAGTGGAGCTTTTTTTTATGTTTATAATTGAAATATTCATTTTCTCAATTAGAGACTACAGTCTCTCTTTTAGATAAAAACGCCCTCCTAAAAAACCATAAACAACTGAATTACAACCCTATAAGACAAAGGCACAATTATACATAGTTTAAGGCATGAACAAAAGAAACCAATTTACCACATTGTGGACAATCTTGCTGTTAATAATCACATTGAACGTCAACGGGCAGCTACCGAGCATTAAATATTTAGGAACTTACAACGGAAGCGGAACTCCCGATTACCTTGAACCCATTGATGAAGATGTCACATCTGATTTTGTAGACAGGATCAGTTCAGCAGTTCCTGAAAACATGCCTGTACCTGACTATCACCCAAGTTATTTAAACAACAATTACAATGCAGATATTAGACTTATTGAGGAAGCAGATGTTTACATTAGTTTCGTACTAGAAGGTGCTGGTTACCGAAACGTACTAGGTTTTTATTCCTACCCAACTGGTAACCCACCTGCCACAGTATCCGAAATTGATACAGTTACAATCATATTTCCCAATGTTTCAAGACTAAATAGTGGAGGAGAACTACTTCCTGGAAATAGAGTGAACATTGGCCATTTTGACGCAGGGACTACTGTTGCTTTTGTTGTTTTCGCAAACGGATGGAATGGATCTGTGGCTACGTATGGTAAATGGCAGCATTACTCCGATAAACATCTTAACCCCCCTTCGGATACAACATACAAACAGCATAGTATTGTACTTTATGACAACATAACAAACAGGCATGTAATTAGTTTTGAAGACATCACAAGACCTGGTGGAGATAGAGATTTTAACGATGCTGTTTTCTTCGGAACCACAAACCCTGCCTCAGCAGCTTTAACGCAAAACACACCCGGTTTACCAATAGTTTGGACAGGAGATGTCAACTCTTGGAGCGACCCAAATAACTGGAATCCTAATGTTGTCCCTGATAGCACTAGCTCCATTACTATCTCAGCTGATGCCCCGAACGATCCTTACTTACCAGAAGACATTGAAGTTGTCGAATTAGTTGTTGAGCCAGGAGCAAGTATAAATTCGGACCCTGATGCTAACTTAACAGTTACGGGCGATTATACCTCTAATAGTGAAGTAACCACTAACCTGACTTTTGCTGGAGAAGGTGACCACACCATTTACGGCGAAGGTACCATTAATGACTTAACAATCGAAAACGGAAATCAAGTTATTATAAACGACCCCATATCAGTAGAAGGAAACCTTATCCTTGAGGATGGAGATGTTGTAACGAACGATAACTTAGAAATTGTTTCAAGCAGTACCGAAAATGGAATGATTCTTCAGGAGGGTGGTGATATTATAGGTGATATTACTTTTAGAAGAATTATCCCAAACAAGACTGGATACCACTACCTCTCGTCTCCAATTACAGATGCTACTTTGGCAGACATAAACGACGACTTCACTTTACTAAGCTTAGGAGGCGATTTAACATCGAGCCCATTCCCTAACATATATATTTACGATGAAACGGTTCCTTCGCATGAAAACACTGACGGATGGATTGTACCAAGTGGACTGGATTATCCAATGACTCCGGGAGTTGGGTTTGCAACGCATATTAATGCAAATGTAGAAGTTGATGTTACAGGAACTCCAAATAATGGTGATATTGATGTGGCATTAACACATACTTTCTCTGGAGAACTTCCAGAAGATTGGGATAGATGTCCGCCGGATGGATGGAACTTGGTTGGAAACCCTTACCCTAGTGCGATAGACTGGGAATTGGTTGAAAAAACTGGGGCCATCCACCCAGGAGTGCACATGTGGAATCCTTTTTACAACAAATACGCGACCTACTTTAATGGAATCTCCATTAATGAGGGAACAAATAGAATTGCCGCATTCCAAGGCTTTTTTGTAAGATCGGACAGTATTGGCGACACCTTAAAGTTTAGAAATAGTCAGAGAATTTTAGATACCATCATTGAAACTAGATTCTTCAAAAAAGCTGAGAAAGAAGTTTTCAAGTTGGCTATCACAATGGACGACTATTTTGATGAAACCGCGATTTATTTAAGTCCTGATAAAGAAGATGGATACAATGAAAACTTAGATAACTTCAAAATTGAGACTACAAGTCATTACTCTCCATTAATTTTCATTCAGGATGCAAGATCACAATTTACTATTAAGAGCTTAAATGAGTTTGATTATTACGAAGACATTGTAAACTTAACTTTCTTCGCCCCTAAAAATGGTAATTACACGCTTACTAAAAAACAGTTCGACTGGAATACTTACAATGCGAAGCCATTAATTAGAGATAAATCGAATGGTTTTATCATCGACTTAAGCCAATCGGACTATACATTTAAGAGTAATTCCGGGACTTACGAAGACAGATTCGAAATTTTCTTCCAACCTTTTTCGGTAGGAACTAATGAAATAACAGGTGATTTCAGCGTAACCCTGGTTAACAACCAATTAAGAATTGTAGGAGAAAAGAGTTTTAACTCTGTGCTGATTTACGACCTAACCGGAAAAGTAATCCACAACTCCTACAAACTAACAACAACGTCTTATGAGTGGAATATTAATGGAGGAATTGCCTCAGGAGTTTACATCGCACACATAAATGATGGGAAAAACAATTATTCATACAAGTTCGCGGTGAAATAATCCTCGAATTTCAAACCTTAAAAAAATGAAACAGAAACAAGCAATAAAAATAATAGTAAGCGCACTTAAGGAATGTGCAATTGAAATAAATGCTGAATTAGGAAAGGTGCAGGACAACTCCATAAAGTACCTTAAACAAAATTTACATGGGGATTACGTGACTTCGATTGATGAAATAGCCGATGAAATTATTTCCAATAAACTTAAATCATTAGAAATAGTTGCAGGCTATGCTAGTGAGGAACAAGAAAAACCTGTAATTACAAACGCTAAAGGAAAATACATTGTAATGTTTGATCCTTTAGATGGCTCTAGCAATATTGATTTAAACATCACAACAGGGACGATCTTTAGTATCCTGGAGAGGAAAAATCAATCTATAGTTTGCGCCGACGACTTCCTTCAAATGGGTAAGGAAATTAAAGCAGCTGGATACTTTTTGTATGGACCTAGTTTGGATTTAGTTTTGGCTGATAATGAAAAAGCTTCCCATTTAAAATATTCCCAGGAAGCCAGAACTTTTGTTGTTGCAACCGAAAACTTAAAAGGAAAATCAGAAGGGACATACGTAAGCTTTAACGCCAGTAAATTAAATAAGTATTCTTACCGAGTTAAGAATTACCTAGAGAGCTTACTGGATAGCGATTACTACAACTTCCGATATGTTGGGAGTTTGGTAGGTGACTTTCACCGCAATTTGTTGAAGGGTGGTATTTTCTTCTACCCTTCAACAGAAGAACACCCTAATGGAAAACTAAGGTTAATGTATGAATGTGCTCCTTTAGCTTTTATACTAAAAGTTACGAAAGGATCGGCAACAGATGGGTTTTCGTGGATACTAAATAAACAACCAAAGAATATTCATGAAAGAAGTGCCTTGATTTTAGGAAGTGAGAATATGGTTATAGACTACATGTCACACCTTCTAATGACACACTCAAGAGCGGCTTGATTTTAAATCATCCAGAACATATTTTAATTGCTCAATAATTAAATCGGCTTTACCTTGTAAAGCCTTTTTATTTGGACTTTCTTCTTTAGCTAACTTCTCAACCTCTCGCGTTAAAACCGACAATTTAGTGATTTGAAACATATCGGCGGTAGGTTTTATTTTATGGGCTAACTGTCCCAGTTTTATAACATCTTCGCAAGATCTCAATTCATCAAACAAGGCTATATTAACCGGGGTCTCTTCCAAGAAAATGGTAATCATTTTATTTAAAAAGGCTTCATTTCCATTACTTATTGATTCCAGCTTAGACAAAGAGTAAACTTCTTGCTTTTCTATGTTCATATCTGAATTTGAAATCTCTTCATTTTCCGTCGGCTTAAAATCCTTCAAAAGTCTAGTTAATTCATTCACTAAATCCTGTTGCTCGAAAGGCTTGGTAACAAATCCATCCATTCCTCCTTCTAAAAACCGCTTTTTATCTTCGGGAAAGGCATTTGCCGTTAAGGCTATAATTGGGATATTATTTTTCAACTCCTCACGTATATATTTTGCAGCCTCCAATCCATTCATTACAGGCATTTGAATATCCATTAATACAACATCATAACTTGCCTCGTTAACTTTATCAATAGCCTCTTGTCCATTTTCAACGGTATCATGACTTAAACCTAAGTCATCTAATAAACCTGAAATATAAACGGTGTTAATTGGGTTATCTTCTGCCACTAATATTTTGATATTTTTTAGAGATGAAACATCTATTTCCTCAACAGTTTGGACTTCTTCTAATACTTCATCCGAAATAGTAATTGGAACAAAAAAGTTGAATTCAGTACCAACTCCTTCCGTACTATCAAATTCAATATCACCTCCTAATAGTTTTGTGATCTTCTTACAAATAGCCAATCCTAACCCTGTACCCCCAAACTTCCTAGCAGTATCACCTTTAGCCTGAGTAAAACTCTCAAATAACTTATTCTTTTTATCCCTTGGAATTCCAATTCCAGTATCTTTTACAGACACTTTTAAATTCGGCTTTTTATCACCCTCAATTTTTATTGAAATAGTAACACTTCCTTTTTCGGTAAACTTCAATGCGTTACTTACCAGATTAATCATCACTTGATTTAACCTCAACAAGTCAGATTCGATTACAATATTTTTTAACCCAGGCTCAAGATCTATTATTAAACCCACCCCTTTTTCTTCAAACTTGAAGTCAAAGGTGCGATTAACAGTATCAATTATACTTTGAACTTTAAATGGGATTTTTTCAATGGTTAGTTTTCCTGCTTCAATTTTAGAGTAATCAAGAATATCATTAATTATTTGAAGTAATCCTTTAGCCGAAAGTTTAATATTTGATAAATAATTCTGCTCTTGTTTTGGCAAGCTCTCTTTATCAATTAAACTCTCCATCCCAATAATTGCGTTGAGAGGAGTCCTTATTTCATGACTCATATTGGCGAAAAAGTTCTCTTTTGATTTTAATGAATGAATCGCTTTTACGCGCTCTTGATCAACACGATGCTTAAGCTTTTTCTTTTCTGTCACATCTCTACCCGTAACTTGGAAACCTAAAATCTCTTCATTACCATACGTAGGAACAAATAGCAATTCCATCCAAACGTTATTTCCTTCTGGCGATTGAATCAAAAATTCTTTTTTACTACTTTTAGGATTTAACAATAAGTTATCCATATACATCATCCCTTCATCCATCTGACTTTTAGAAACAATATCAGAAAAGGACTTACCAATCATATTATGATCACCATAATAATCAATAAAAACCTTATTCATATAGGTAATTCTTTTATCCAAATCGATAGTGAAAATAAAATCGAGTGAGGAATCAATTAACTCACGATACTTCTCCTCAAGAATCTGAGTCTCCAAAAGATCAGTTTGTTTTTTGTGGAGCCTATCTAGAACCCACATTAAAATCACAATAAAGAACAATACCGTGATTAATAATCCTAATCCTTTTTTTAAAGCAGATGATTTAATTTCAGCCACCAACAAATCATATGATATATCAGCCTGCACAGCTCCAACTGGTTTGCCTTTTGAATTGTAAATTGGATAAAAATAACTAATCCACCTTCCATTTTCATCTCTATATTCATCCAGTTCACCACCGATGTAAAATATTGGGATCATTTCATCAGGGAAATCATTCCATTGATGCCTGAAATAGGGGTTTTCACCACTAGTTACTGCAAACTCAACAAAGGTATTATTTGGGTTTTTATCATTAACAACCCAAGTATATATATCGGAAGACAAATTATTAATATCTTTTGTATACGCCAATAAGGTGTGCAGATCATTATAAAAGATATCATCTGAATTTTTACTTATAGCATCTTTTTTTGTATGCTTCCCCATCATTTCTTCAAACCTATCTCCGTCTATTGTGATAGATAAAGTTTTTGCTATTGTTTCTAACCTTTTTTGGGCAGATTCCTCTGCTAAATGAAGGGATTTATAAAAGCTTGAGGTGAGAAAGTAAATTGAAAAAATCAGAAAAAAAGCGGTTCCTATTAATATTAGGGAGGGAAAAATATTATTCGTAGCACTCATTTTCTTCATACAGCTTTTACTTAACTATGCCATAATTGTTTCCATTAAAAAGAATTAGTTTAGATTAATATTTATAAAAACTCCCTTGTGCTCCTTGTGAGAAATTAATGCTTCCTGAACTACTATCAACAATTCCTCAAACAAACATTCTGTTTTCGGAATAAAATGAACAACCCCAGCACCAATTAATTGATTTATTTTTTCTCTATTAATCAAATCGCTGAATAAAATTACTGGCACGTTCAAACCTTTTGATTTCATCTCATTTAAAACTACTTCACCCGAAGGAGCAAAAAAGTCGGAGATGTTTAAATAGTAATCAAGTAGTATCAAATCGAAACTACTGATTTCACTATCCAAAAAGGATTCTGCAGAGGAAAATATTTTAACTTCCACATCTAATTCCCCTTGCAAGAAAACTCTAACAACGTTTGCAAACATTGTATTATCCTCAACTAATGCTATTTTAAACTTTTTCATAATTTCTGTTTTAACTTCCCATAAATATTGTGAATAGTGTTTTTACAGACTGTAAAAGTCCTCGTTTACCGTGATTCCTAATTTTTGGAAAACTTAAACTAAATTCACTTTCAAAATTTACCTTCAAAGATTCTCGCCAATACCGAAGCTTGCTCCTCACCAAGGAAACTCCCTTATTTTCTGTTTTATTAGTAATTACCTTTAAAGCTTTAAGTCTGTTATTAGGTTTAGAATTGGTTAATTGCTCTATTGAAGTAATACTTTGTCTATATTTCAGATTTAAATAATTATAGAGCCTAACCCTCTGACTTTGAATTGACGGCATTATTTTGAGCAACTTTCCCTGAGAAATACCTAAACCTGCAATCTGATTTAAGCAGAATAAATATTCCAAAGAGTCTATAATCCTCGTTTGTCTTATACCATAAGCATTACTTTGTGAGTTCAACAACACCTTTTTAGTACTAAAAAAATGTAAGCCCTTCGACACAAACTTTGTGACAAAATGAATTTTAAGATCATTTTCGGCATCAAAGCCCCATCGTTTAATAATTCTACCAGACTTTTTACTTTGTTCACATGATTCTATGTATTTAGATTTTTTAAAAAACAGTTCTAAATGTGGAATCAATTCGGGGATTAATACTATTTCAATCTTTTTAACCTCCCTGTTAAACGGATTAAATTGAGATTCTTGGTTTAATATTCCGTAAGGTTGTTTATGAAGAAAAGTAAAAAGCGATTTTAAAAACATATTCCTTTTACTTCTAATATCCCCCCTGTCTTCACGAATTAACTGATCAAATACTTGAACCAATTTTAATTCTGAATCATATTTATATGTAATCATGTTGTTTTGTTTCTTCTACTAGGACCAAAACCGCCCCAAAACAACAAGATGCTAAAATTCAAACACTTACAAGGAGAGTGAATTTGAAAATATTCCCAAAATGGGAATATCACCTCTAAAATTCCCAATTTTGGAAACTTTAGAAAATAAGAATCGTTTAGATTAATAAATTCAATTTATGAAGATTTTCATAGTCGAAGACGATAGATTTTATGCTGAACTACTTAAGTATCACCTAGAATTAAATCCTGATTACCAAGTCACTGTTTTTGAAAATGGTAAAACCTACCTAAATGCTCTACAAGAAAAACCAGATATGGTTTGCTTAGATTACTCTTTACCCGATTTTACGGGTGAAGAACTGTTAAAAAGAACAAAGTCTAATTCACCAAATTCAGAAGTAATCATCGTAAGTGGGCAAGAAGATATTTCAGTTGCAATAAAGCTGCTAAAAGAAGGAGCTTTTGATTATTTAATTAAAGAGGATGAAGTAAGGGAACGAATTTGGAATAACGCCATTCAAATTAACAAAAAGAAAGGACTAGAAAAGGAGGTAAAAGAATTAAGAGAAAAACTATCGGACAACCAGGATTTCAGAAAAAACATATATGGAAATAGTAAAGCTTTAAATAAAGTTTTCAATCTCATGGACAAGGCTTGTGGAACAAGTATAACCGTTTCAATATCAGGCGAAACGGGCACAGGAAAGGAGCTTGTAGCAAAAGGGATTCATAAGGGATCAAAACGTAGTAGTAAACCATTTATAGCCGTTAACATGACTGCCATACCTAAAGATTTAATGGAAAGTGAACTTTTTGGTTATGAAAAGGGAGCCTTTACAGGAGCAATAAGTAAAAGAGCTGGAAAATTTGAAGAGGCTAATAAGGGAACAATCTTCCTGGATGAAATTGGTGATTTAGATTTATCACTTCAAGCTAAATTATTAAGAGTACTGCAAGAACAAGAAGTTACTCGAATTGGTAGTAATAAACCATTAAAACTAGATGTAAGAATAATAGTTGCTACCCATCAGGATTTAGCAAAAAAAGTAGAGAATGGAGAATTCAGACAAGATCTC
Organism: Flavobacteriales bacterium; assembly: GCA_038154685.1. Lineage (GTDB taxonomy): Bacteria > Bacteroidota > Bacteroidia > Flavobacteriales_C. Next base: position 35,256 of record JAYPYW010000016.1, read on the forward strand.
TTTTATAGAATATATGGTCTACCAATAACACTTCCCCCTCTCAGAAACAGAGGTAACGACATTGTTTTATTGACTAAAAAATTCATTGATGATTTTTGTAAAAACAATGATTTAGAAAAAGTAGCTATTTCAGCCGAAGCAATGGATATATTGAGTAATTACAACTTTCCTGGGAATGTTCGTGAATTAAAGGCTGTTGTTGAATTAGGTTGTGTATTATGTGAAGGAACTATACTCCCAGAGCATATCAAAATCAACCCATCGGGAAACTTAAACAATCTGTTGAGCAAACAAAGAACACTTCAAGAATATAACGCCTTAATCATAGAACACTTTTTAGAAAAACACAATAACAATGTTGTAAAAGTGGCTCAACTTTTGGACGTTGGAAAAAGTACTTTGTATAGAATGATAAATTCAGGGGAAGTAAATAAATAACTTCCCCTGATAATGGTTTACAAAACTAGTCTAACTATGAAATAGGTATGAATATGTGGTGGTGTGAATACTAGCCTATAAACCTGTAACAACTAAAAGAACGATTTTTATATATCTCAGCGATTAAGCTGCTTTTTTAACTTTTGAATTATTTAACTCCTCCTCAATTTTTGCTACCGACTTCTTTGTTCGAAATAATGAATCAGGAGTAACCGACATTGAATTGATTCCTTCCCTTACCAAGAACTCAGCAAAGTGTGGATGATCAGAAGGTGCTTGTCCACAAATTCCAACTGTAACTCCAGCCTTCTTTGCTTTTTTAATCAACATTCTAATCATCTCTTTTACAGCAGGGTTATTCTCATCAAACAAATGACTGATTAACCCCGAATCTCTATCTAAACCTAATGTTAATTGAGTTAAATCATTCGACCCAATTGAGAACCCATCAATATGTTTAGCAAATTCTTCCGCCAAAATCACATTGCTAGGCACCTCAGCCATTAAATAGATTTTTAGGCCTTTATCTCCTCTTTTCAAACCGAATTCAGCCATAATCCCTATAACTTTTTCGCATTCTTCAACGGTTCTACAAAATGGAATCATCACGCTTAAGTTTTCGAAACCTATTTCATTTCTTACTCTTGCAATCGCCTCACATTCCAATTTAAAAGCTTGAATGAAATCTTCCGAATAATATCTTGAAGCTCCTCTCCAACCAATCATTGGGTTCTCCTCATTTGGCTCATAGTATTTACCTCCTAACAAATTAGCATACTCGTTACTCTTAAAGTCACTTAATCTTAAAATCACATTATTAGGACTAAATGATGCTGCAATTTTAGAAATTCCTTGAGATAATTTTTGAATAAAATATTCCCTTTCATCCTCATAACCAACCATTAAACTTTCAATTTCTTGAGTAAGTTGAGGATCTCCAATTGTTTTATGATTCATTAGTGCTAAAGGATGTACTTTAACATAATTGTTAAAAATAAACTCTTGCCTTGCTAATCCTACTCCATTGTTTGGAATGTTCGCATATTTAAAAGCTAAATCTGGTGAAGCTACATTTAGCATGACCTTCGTTTCTGTATCAGGTAAACTATCCAAGTCTAATACTTCTTCTTTATAATTTATCAAACCTTTGTACACATTTCCTTCAGCCCCTTCGCAACAGCTTACCGTTACATGGTCGCCAGAGAACAATAATTCTGTTGCATCGCCAGCCCCAACAATAGCTGGAACTCCTAGCTCCCTTGCAACTATAGCTGCATGGCAAGTTCGACCTCCTTTGTTTGTAATAATTGCTGATGCTTTTTTCATGATAGGTTCCCAATCTGGATCAGTCATATCGGTAACTAAAACATCTCCTTCTTTAAAGTCTGTTACACTACTAACCTTAATATGGGTATCCTTGTATACCTTCAACTTTCCTTGTCCAACCCCATCACCAACGGCAATTCCTTGAACTAAACTCTTTAAAGCCTTTTTATCGGTAAGAATTGAATACTTTTTGAATTCAGTTGGATTTTCTTGAGACCTTACCGTTTCTGGTCTTGCTTGTACAATAAACAATTCTTTCGAATTACCATCTATTGCCCATTCAACATCAACAGGGCACCATTTTCCATATTTTTCTGAATAGTACTCCTCAATTTTAGCAACCCACTGAGCTAATTGAATAATTTGAGTTTCTGTTAGGCAGAAATTATCTCTCATTATTTTTGGAGTCATCAATTCTTGCAATGCCTCTCCCTCATTTTGAGAATACATTAACATTCTTTCTTTAGTTCCTAATTTCTTCTCTAAAATAGGTTTATAACCTTCTTTTAATTTTCCTTTATGAACGATAAATTCATCTGGAGAAATAGCTCCCTGTACAAGTAATTCACCTAAGCCAAATGTTCCGTTTATAACCACAGCATCTTTATACCCCGACTCGGTGTCCATTGAAAACGCTACACCTGCGACACCGACGTCGGAACGAACCATTTTTTGAATTGTAACTGATAACGCTACCTCTTTACCATGAAAACCATTTGAGAACCTATATGAGATAGCACGGTTCGTGTATAAAGACGCAAAGCATTTTTTTATGCTTGCTAATAATTCTTTTTCTCCTCTTACATTTAAAAAAGTTTCTTGCTGACCAGCAAACGATGCATTTGGCAAATCTTCAGCAGTTGCACTTGATCTAACCGCTAAATCAGTATTGTCGTCCAAATACCTTAATTGCAACTCTTTTAATCCTGCCAAAATTTCCTTTTTTAAATCCAATGGAAATTCAGCCTCTAGGATCATCTTTCTAATTTGAGCTCCATATTTTTCTAAACTCTCTAAATTATCATGATCAATATTTGAAAGACACTCGTTTATTTTATCTTTTAATCTAGCCCCATGAATAAATCCCCAATAACCAGCCACTGTAACAGCATAACCTTCTGGCACTTTAATTCCAGAAGAATTTAATCCTGAAAGCATTTCACCGAGCGAAGCATTTTTACCGCCTACTAATTCAACATCTCCTAATCCTACTCTCTTTAAATCAATTGTATATAACCTTTTCATCTTTTAGTGTTTTAATATTTGTATAAATCATTGATAATACTATTCCAAAAAAAATAAAAACCTGATTAACAGTTAGTTAACAAATGTCACATGTTATCCCTTTCCCATATTGGGAATTTTACCCCAACTTCACTCTCGATTTGAGAAAAAAAAAGTCAGATATTTAATCTGACTCATTAAACCCAAACCTTTAAAAATCATGCTGCCTTTTGATTATTAAAATTCGAATGAATTTGTTTTAACTCCCAATTCCAGGCAAACAATAAAGATTGTTCCAGTGATGTTTTTGCAGTCCAATCAAGAATATTTTTAGCCTTATCTGTATTTGCATACGCAGCTTCAACATCCCCTTGCCTTCTATCAACTATCTTATAAGGTAGTGTTTTCCCTGTTGCTTTTTCAAAAGCTTTAATCACATCTATAACGCTTACTCCTATACCAGTACCTAAATTAAATGTTTCCGTAACATCTTTATTCTCTTCTTTTATAAGTCTTTTCAAAGCTTTCACATGTGCTCCAGCCAAATCCATTACATCTATGTAATCTCTTAAGGCTGTCCCATCATAAGTATTGTAATCTCCTCCAAACACATTCAATATTTTCCTTTTACCAATTGCTGTTTGAGTCAAATAGGGTATGAGGTTTTGGGGCACCCCATTGGGTTTCTCACCTATTATACTACTTGGGTGGGCTCCAATAGGATTAAAATAACGCAGTAAAATTGATTTTATGCCATAAGCCTTCCCGACATCTTTAATTATCTCTTCCCCTATTTTTTTAGTATTTCCATAAGGAGAGAAAACTTCTGCAATTCTTGTGGTCTCCACAAAAGGAGCTTCATTATTATTCCCATACACTGTACAGGAAGAACTGAAAATCAAATTATTTAACTTTTTATCTCTTAAAGAATCTAGAAGGTTAATTAAGGAAGAAAGGTTATTTCTATAATATAGCAATGGATCTTTCGAGCTTTCTCCAACATATTTTTTTGCTGCAAAATGAATTATACCATGAAAAGAATTATTTTTTTCAAAAAACTCATCTAGTTCACTCTTTTGATCCATAGAAATTTTATCAAACTTAATATTTTGACCAGTCAATTTTTTGAGATTATCTAAAACGATCAAATTGGAATTTGAGAGGTCATCTATAATATGAACATCAAAATTATTATTAATTAACTCAACTATCGTGTGAGATCCAATATATCCTAACCCTCCTGTTACTAAAATTTTCATTATTTTTTGTTTAAAATTCAAACGTTTGCTGCAAACAGAAAACCAAATAACGCAACAACCTGTTTTTCAAGCAGCTAACAACCACTATTTTTCTACCCAATAGACATTTTCCAAAAATGAGACATCAATATCCTTTCCCAGAAACCTTATTAAGAGATGAATTTTAAATAAAGTATGATCGAACTTTGGGATAACTAAAAAAAAGCTTACTAAAAATAGTGAGCTTTCTGCGTTTCAGCGGTCCGGACGAAATCATGCAGGACCGTGCTTACTTTATTTTAACTTTGCTATTAACAGCAAACCTCAAGAAAACACTAATATTTGACTCAAATGCTCTTTTTGCGTTTTTTGCAAAAATGTCCCCCGAAAAAGCGATTCTGTCCCCCGAAGTGTCCCCGAATACAAAATCTAAAAATTTTCACCCACAATTTATTCAATCGACATTTCTTAGATTTAGATTTATAAAACGAATATAATAACACCACCTAATTAAACCTTTTAAAGTTTAATACGTCAAATCAATGAAATATAATATTAAGTAGCAAAATGAACTTTATCAAAATAATATCTTGGGCTTACGCTAGCTTGTTATTTTTAACCATAATATCCTGTAAAAAAGAGAGCAGTGACGATAATGAAATTGAAACAGAAAACATTCTAAATCTTCCTAACACCCCATTTGATTACTCAAATATAAATCTCCCTAACCATTTCATTACAGACAGTGATGGTGAATCACTTCCTACTTCCATTAACGGAACCGACAATACCCCTTCTAACAATTTAATTACAGATGATGGGGCAACTCTTGGACGAGTTTTATTTTATGATAAAAAATTAAGTGCTAACGGAACCGTTTCTTGCGCATCATGCCACAAACAAGATAAAGGCTTTTCAGATGATGAAGTACTAAGTATTGGTTTTGATGGAGGTTTAACCGGGCGCCACTCTATGACTTTAATAAACGCTCGTTTTTATCAAAGAGGTAGATTTTTTTGGGATGAAAGGGCTGCCACTTTGGAAGAACAAGTTCTTATGCCATTCCAAGACCCAGTTGAAATGGGAATGACCTTGGATCAAGTTGTAAGCGCTGTACAATCACAATCATATTACCCAGAACTGTTTGAAAACGCCTTTGGTTCAAAAGACATTAATACTGATCGAATATCAAAAGCTTTAGCTCAATTTGTTCGCAGTATTGTAAGCTATTCAAGTAAGTACGATGAAGGAAGAAACCTCTCAAGTTCCCCTGGAGCAAACTTCCCTAATTTCACAGTTGAAGAAAATATAGGGAAGAATATTTTTTTTAAAACAATACCTAGTGGTGGTGGCGCATGCTTTGGTTGCCATACGACAGAAGCCTTCATAAGTGCAAACCCAGGTCCTCAAAACAATGGACTCGACGAATCTTCTACTGAGGACTTAGGAGCTGGTGAGGTATTTGACAACCCAATTTTTATTGGGAGGTTTAAAACCACTAGCTTACGAAACATAGAACTTACAGCCCCATATATGCATGATGGACGATTTGAGACTTTAGAAGAGGTTGTTGAGCATTACAATAGCGGTATTAAAAAACACCCGACACTAGCTCCAGCATTAACCGATGAAAGTGGAAACCCTGTTAAACTTAATCTTACAGAAACTGAAAAATCTGCCTTAGTTGCATTTCTTAAAACCCTTACAGATAAATCAGTTGAAACTGAAGAAAAATGGAGCGACCCTTTTAACTAAAACAACTTAAAATTTATCCTTTTCTAAAATCAATTTCAAACAAATAAACGCCCCATTTTTAATGGACTGCAATCCTACTCAATGAATCAAACCATTTCAATAACCTAATTGTAATTTTTTCGTAATCAGCCTATAGTATTAAACAACCAATAATTAGAGTGCAAAAAGGCAAGAATAAAAGCATTGACATTGATACAATTATTGATAAAAATGAATTGAACCGTTTAAACACGAATGCTTTTGCTAGTGCATTTTAACGCACGTCAGACCCATTAAAAAAACACTGATCATTTAGCTTACCTTTTCTTAGATTAATGTTTGAACAAACACTGTATTACAATCTAAACATCAAAATATCTTTGAATTTATTCTTAATTGGAAGAAAACCTAAAAAAGTAGTAAATCACCTTAAACCTCTACAAATATTGACTTTAACAAAAAACTTGAAAAATGTCCTCGTGAAATTTAGAATAGTAACAGTCTCCAAAAAAATTAAAATAGCATAAAAGTTATTTGACAGATGTTCTTAACAGCTCTTTTTTGTATGAATACATCTTAGCCCAAAAGATTATCCATATAACAAAGCCTCCTATACTAGCCAAACTTCCTAAAAAGGGAACAAATGACGCCAGACCAAGAATTGGAAGAGTAATTCCTAGCCCTTTTCCAAAATCACCATAAGAATTTAGCTCTCTTGCCGCATACTCCTCTTTCAATGAAGCAGAAATTTGTGGGTACAGGATAAAAGGGTAGATAAGATTGAAAAGAGGAATAAACAATAACCATACATTACCAGGACTAACTTTTCTTCTTGTAGGATCAACTTCTTTTAATGTATTCTGAAGAGTTAATAGATAAAAAAAAGCTGGAAGTATTAAAACCACCGAAAAAACAACAACAATTATCTCAATCCTTCCCATTTTATTAACAAATAATAACGGTGCTTCCATGAAAACTTTTTTCTTTAAAATTAAGGAAAATAAAAAATCTAACTCAGCCAAATAAATCAATTTAAGTAAATAAATTAAAGCTTAAAAAACCGGCTTACTGTAACCTTTAAGTCAGAACGTTATTTTCTGAAATCATGCAGGACCGTTCTTACCTTATCTTAATTTTGCTTACAACAGCAATACTTCCGAAAACACTAATGTTTGACTCAAAAGTTCATTTTGCTTTTTTTGCAAGATAAACTAGTGGAGTAATGCCATACAAGCCAACACTCGTAGAAATTTTAATATTATCTACGTTTAAACACGAATGCTTTTGCTAGTGCATTTTAACGCACGTTAGACTCATTAATAAAACACAGAATCTTTGGCTTACCTTTTCTTAGGTTAATGTTTGAACAAACACTGTATTACAATCTAAAAATCAAAATTTACTTGAATTATTTTTTAATTGAAAGAAACCCTCAAAACATCAGAAAACAACCTTAAACCCTTGTAAATATTGACTTTAATGAAAATATCGAAAAATGTCCCCTAGATAAGGTAGGATAAAAAAGACAAAGCCTTCACACGGAAGGCTTTGCTTAACTTTGTCTAACTTTGCGTTAGCGGTCCGGACGAGATTCGAACTCGCGACCTCCTGCGTGACAGGCAGGCATTCTAACCAGCTGAACTACCGGACCAAAGAACATCTCTTTTTCAAGAGGACTGCAAAGATATGGCATTTTTCTCGTTGATCAAACAAAAAACAAGAAAAATTTTAGTTTTTTTTAGTCTAAAACATTAACCAATTGATAACCAACAGATTTTACTCCATTAATTCTTTGAATCCCCATTAAAGGAACTATCTCAATGATGTATTTACCTGATTTAGAAATACCCACTTCTTGTAATAAATCGAAGGTTTTCTCTTCTAAAGTAATGTAACTGTCCTTATTAACCTGCTGACTCCCCTCAACGCTGTAAAAAGATGAATCAGGCGACATTACATTAATTTGATAATGAAATTTATCAAACGCGTAATTCTTATCAAATTGTACATTAAACCTCGCTATTTGAGGAATAGTATCGAATTTCTCAGCTCTGAAAATGGTAGTCTGTTTTACATCCCAGTAATTACCAATAAAGGATTTGGAATTCTTACTCGCGTCTGACTTTAAAACCATTGGATCGTTAATCTTAAGATTTCCCTTTAACTTATTTAAAAGTATTTCTTTACTTGATTGGATAAACAGGTTAACAGTAATTGAATCTCCTTCATATAAGTAAACTGTTTTTAATTCTTCATTAATTGTTTCTGCCAAAGTATGGTAATCAACCATCTTCTCCCCTCCTATTACAACCTCTAATTTTAAAGGTATAGAGTCATAATCTTTATTCTTATTTACCACCAACAAATGGATATTTTTATAACCTTCCGATTCGGCTCTAAATCCAACTGAAACACATTCTTTACTGCTCAAAGAAGAAAAAGATTTTGCGGAAAGTCCTACCGAAAATAATAAAAGGCTTATTAGAGTTAGATTAATTCTTAACATAAAACATTATTTAATGTGACCTAAAAATACTATTTCAATTGGAATCCCAAAGGATTTGTTATCTAGAAATAAATAAAAACTATTTTATTTGTTGCAACAATTAAAGTTTTAACATAAATTCGCTAAGGATTTTTAATTAGACAAAATAAATAGGATTAATCAAGCTTGCTTGTAACCCCAAAAACTAAACAATTATGAAAAAAGTTATTTTAAGCTTAGCGTCAGTTGCATTATTAATTGCATGTGGTGGAGAGGCAAAACCTGAAGCACCGGCCGCTAACGAAACAAACAATGAAACAACTCAAGCTCAGGAAGTATCTGAGCCTGCTGCAAATGCAGAAGTAGTAACATTAAATGTGGTTAATGATTCTTCGAGTGTTTTAAACTGGAAGGGATCTGCTGTAGGTAAAGAACACTTTGGTACTGTTAATTATACTGGATCTTTAGATGTTTCTGAAGGGAAACTTGTTGGAGGTGAATTAGTTTTTGATATGAAAACTATCGACTCTAAAGATTTAGAAGGAGAGTGGAAACAAAAGTTAGATGGACATTTAATGGCTCCTGATTTCTTTAACGTTGATTCATTCCCAACTGCAAAATTAGTTATCAAGGGATTTGATGGTACAAACTTAAATGGAGATTTAACTATCAAAGACGTTACAAAAGCAATTTCATTCCCAGCTACAGTTGCTGTTTCGGAAAGCGCTGTTGAAGGATCTGCTGAATTCACAATCAACAGAACTGAATATGGAATTGTTTACGGTTCTGGAAGTTTCTTTGACTTAGCAAAAGACAAAGTAATTTCTGATGATATCGTTTTCAACGTATCTGTTAAGGCTGCCAAGTAATTGATAGCTTTTTCATATATATACAGTTAGTCAACTAAGCCACACTTTTTAAGTGTGGCTTTTTTTATCTTTGCCTTATGAGATTTTTAATATTAATCTGCTTTCCGATTTTGAGTTTCGCTCAGTCTCCGTCTGAGATTTATTTAAAGAATCTATACTATAATGCGATTGAAAATGAAGATTCTACAGAATTATTGCTAGAGAAATCTGAAGAAATCTCAAAGGAATCCCCTTCCATTTTAATTGGCTACAAAGCTATGGCAAACTTGTTGTCAGCCAAATTCGCCTGGTTCCCCACTTCTAAACTTGAGTATTTTAATGAAGGAAAAAAATGGCTAGAAGCGGCAATAAAAAAAGCTCCAGAAAATGTTGAGTTAATCTTCTTTCGATTCTCTACTCAAATGGAGTCACCCTCAATTTTAAACTACAAGCAAAACACTCAAAACGATCGATTATTCTTGATTCTTAATTTTAATTCAGTAAAAGACGAGAAAGTAAAAGGAATAATAAAAACTTACTTATTAGATAGAGGTGAATGCACTGAAGCTCAAAAGAAATTAGTCCAAGGATAATTAGTAACTTTGAAGGAAAGTTTTCTGATGAAAAAACTCCTAAAAATTCGAAATATAATAATACTTATAATTGTCCTTTTATCTGTGGCTCAATTTTTCAAAATTGACAAAACAAACCCTCCGGTAACTAGCTCATTAGATTTTTTAGCGAAAGAAAACCCTCCGGTAAATATTGCCAGGATGATTAAGAATCAATGTTATGATTGTCATTCTAATGAAACAAAATATCCTTGGTATACTGATTATGCTCCGGTTTCATGGTGGATAAAATCCAATATAAATGGAGCTAGAGAATATTTTAATTTCTCAGAGTGGGGTAAATTGGAGAAAAAAGAAAAGATTGCCAAAATCCAGGAATGTTACGAAGCTATTGAAGAAGGTGAAATGCCAGTGGCTTTGTATATTATGATGCACGAAGAATCCCAATTCTCTGATGCTGCATCAGATAGTTTAATGAATTGGTTTAAGAACTTTGAAGTTAAATAATCATGAGAATTGATATTTTGTCTGTAGTTCCTGAGTTATTAGACTCTCCTTTCTCACACTCTATTTTAAAAAGAGCTATAGAGAATGGAATTGGTGAAATCCACATTCATAACCCTAGGGATTTTAGCACCGACAAACATAACAAGGTAGATGATTACATGTATGGCGGTGGTGCAGGGCTAGTAATGACTTGTCAGCCAATTGCTGATTGTATCGACTCCCTAAAATCTGAACGTGAGTATGATGAAATCATTTACATGACCCCTGATGGCGAACAATTAAACCAGGGAATTGTAAATAAGTTTAGCATGAAAAAAAATATCATGATTCTTTGTGGCCATTATAAGGGTATCGACCAAAGAATTAGGGATATATATATTACGCGTGAAATTTCTATAGGAGATTATGTACTTTCTGGCGGAGAGCTAGGCGCTGCAGTTTTAACCGATGCTATTTTAAGGGTAATCCCTGGGGCAATAAATAATGAAGAATCTGCTTTGACCGATTCTTTCCAGGACAACCTTTTAGCCCCACCTGTTTATACTCGGCCGGCAGACTTTAAGGGACATAAGGTTCCTGATGTTTTAACAAGTGGTGATTTTCCTAAAATCGAGAAGTGGCGAGAAGAACAAGCTTATAAGCGTACAAAAGAAAGAAGACCGGATTTATTGGACTAGTCTTCTCGGTCACTTAACTTTTTCGTGACCTCATTCAAAGCTTTCACTTTACTTTCGAAGTCACCTTTTAAAGTATCTCTAAATGCTTTTAAGCCATCAATAATTTGCTGAGTATTATTAGGCAAAGCATCCTCTAAATATTGACGAATTCTCTTTCCTAATGTTGGAGATTTTCCGTTTGTAGAGATAGCAATTTTCAAATCCCCGCGAGAAACTATCGAACCTAAATAAAAATCACAAAGTGCTGGAGTATCAGCAACATTAGTAAGGGTTTTCGTGTGCTTATTTAATTCAACAATGTGAACGTGCAATTCATAATTATCAGTAGCACAAACAACAACATCTCTACCTTCTAAATCAGAATCTTCAAAAGCTCTCTCAATAAGGGTTACATTGAAATCCTTAACCAATTCACGAAGCTCATCCAAAAAGAATGTTGCAACCATTGTGATATTAGCATCAGGCGAGTTTTTGAGAATAAAACTCACCTTTTCCAATCCAACATTCCCACCGCCAACAATAAGCAAATCAAGCTTATTTAGCTTAAGAAAAATAGGGTATAATGTATTTTGATTTTCGTAGCTCAAAGTAATTAAGCTTGGTTAACTTCTGCCAAAACTTCAACCAATTTTGGTCGGGTTTCAACAACATTTCCAATAACAATGATGGCCGGTGATTTCAGTCCTTTTTCTGAAACAACATCCATTATGTTTTCCATTTTTCCGTAACCAGCTTTTTCTTTGTGAGTACTTCCACTCTGGATAACTCCTACAGGAGTTTCTGAAATTCCCAATTTCTTATAAAGAGCAACAATTTCAGGTAATTTTCGCATTCCCATTAAAACAACAACAGTTGCTGTACTTTGGGCTGCTAATTCTAAATCCTTACTTAATTTCCCTTCTTTTGTTGAACCTGTAATTACCCAAAAACTTTCACTCACCCCTCTCCTTGTAACCGGAATTCTTTGCAATTCTGGAACTGAAATTGCGGATGTAATTCCAGGGATTATTTCAATACCTAAACCAAACCCCTCGGCATACTCGATCTCTTCGTGACCTCTTCCAAAAACAAATGGATCTCCTCCTTTTAATCGAACCACATTCCCATATTGAAATGCATGTTTTACGATTAACTCGTTAATTTCCTCTTGTTGAATGTAATCTCTCCCTCCCCTTTTACCTACAAAAACCTTAACCGCGTCTTCTTTTGCATAATCTAATAAAGACTTATCAATCAAAGCATCATAAAGTACAACATCAGCTTTAGCTATGGCCTTCATTCCCTTCACTGTAATCAAATCCGGGTCCCCAGGTCCTGCTCCAACTAATGTTAGTTTTGGTTCAATATGTTTTGTAAATGAATTCAATATGGTAGTTTAAAAAGGCAGATCTAAGTCTGCCTTATTTGCATTTTATGCTTCAGCAGTAGCTACTTGCTTCTGTCTTAATTCAACTAATTGGTTGTAGAAAGTTTTAGCATCACCTAAGAACTTTTCTGCAAACTCTTGTGATGGTTTATTTTTATCGATTTGGTAAACTAAATCAGCAAAAGAACCTCCTAAATCAATATCACCTGAGTTAACTGCAGTTTCATCAAAGTTGATAACAACTTTGTTTAACTGATTGTTCTTAACTCCGTATCCAGTCAATAAAGCTTTTGCTCCGTTAACCATAGATGCATAACTGTGGTGAATAGAATCTGGGAATAAACCTTGCTCTAAGGCTTCTTGAGCTAAACCAATCTTCTCTTCAACATCCATTAATAATGTTGCTACTAAATCGATAACAACACCAGCACATTCTCCTGTACCAATTGCTTTAACAAACTCATCAGAGCTTCCCCAGTCAACGAAATCTTCATCTTTAACAGTTGAAAGATCTGTTAGCGGCTTTAATAAATCGTAGAAGTGAATCTTTCCAGTTCTGTCGTAGTACTGGTTAAATCCTTCTCCTTCGTTTTTATTGTTCTTGTACTCGTTAAGAATAATATCTAATCCTTGTAAAGCTCTTTTCGAAGGAATCTTAATTACTTTATCAGAAACTCTTCCTTCTCCATCGTTTACAGCTCCACCTCCCATTAATACTTGAAGTGCAGGCATAATTTTCTTAGTCTCTTTTTGCTTTAAAGTAGATCCATGGAATCCGATTTGAGCTAATGAGTGCTGACCACATGAGTTCATACAACCAGAAATCTTGATTTTTACTTCTTGGTTGTGAACCATATCTGGATGCTTAGCAGCCATAAACTCTTCCATTTTAACAGCAACATTTGTACTATCAGAAATACCTAAGTTACAAGTTGTTGTTCCTGGACAAGCTGTTACATCCATTGTAGAGTTAAACCCTGGCTTCACCATGTTGATACTCTTTAACACAGAGTAGATATATGGTAAAGATTCTGGCTTAACGTATCTTAATTGTAAACCTTGGTTAATTGAGATTCTAATATCATCTCCAGCATAACCATCAACTAAATCAGCTAAAATCCTTGCTTCATTCGTGTAGAAATCACCAGAAGTTAATCTGATATAAACACTCTTATAACCATCTTGCTTTTGGTCCTTAACGTTAGTTTGGTACCATAAATCGTAAGCTTCTTGATCTTCGATTGCAGTTTCTGGAGCAGTTTGGTAATTTGTATTTGGACCACTGTATGCTCTTGGCACATCTTCAGTCATCTCGAAAGTTTGGTTAGTTAAAGAAAGTCTGATTTCATCAATTCTTTCTTTTAAACCTTCAATTCCCCAATCAGCCACTAAGTACTTCAATCTAGCCTTAGCTCTGTTTGCTCTTTCACCGTATCTATCAAATAACCTAACACAAGCTTCAATGAAAGGAATCACTTCATTTGCTGGAATAAACTCATAGGCTAACTCTGCCATTCTTGGCTGAGCACCTAATCCTCCACCAACCATAACTTTGAATCCTTTAACTCCATCCTTGATTTTGGCAATTAAACCAACGTCATGCATGAATGAGAATGCGTTATCGTTTTCTGCACCGGAAACAGAAATTTTAAACTTTCTTCCTAATTCCTGACCGAAGGGTTGTCTTAAGAAAAACTCAAAAATGTTGTGCGCATATGGAGAAACATCAAAAGCTTCTTCTGGATTAATACCAGCATCAATAGAAGCAGTTACGTTTCTTACTGCGTTACCACAAGCTTCTCTTAAAGTAATTTGATCTTTTTCTAACTCCGCCCATAACTCCGGAGTTCTGTCTAAACTTACGTAGTGAATTTGAATACACTGACGAGTCGTAGTGTGTAATCTTCCTTTTGAGTACTCATCAGAAACCTTACACAATCTTCTCAATTGTTTAGTTGTCATTTTCCCATATGGGATCTTGATTCTAATCATTTGAACACCTGGTTGACGCTGTCCGTATACACCACGTGCTAATCTTAAACTTCTAAATTTCTCCTCGTCAAGTTTACCATCTTTGAATTGAGCAATCTTTTGCCCTAACTCTAAAATATCCTTTTCAACTACCGGATTGTCTAAGTTTTCTAATTCTGATCTAAAACTCTGCATTACGTATGTTTAGTTAAATTCTTATTCCGTTAATAAATACACAAAAGCCCCTTCAGGGGTGCTGAAAAGGCTGTTATAAATATTATGATGATATCAATAATCTCCTACAGCCTTTACGATTGGATCGAAAAGCAACATGCTACAGAGGATTTTAATGATTGGTTGGTCATATTATTTAGTTTAGTGAGGGGCAAAAATAACACTTTTTTAGGTATGAGGAAAGCTATCTTTCATAAGAAAACGCTATGATTTATTAGAATTCAATGATTTGTCTAGAAAACGTCTTCATCATTTTTTGATAAATGCTCTCGATAAGCATTGAATATTTTCGATTTTGAAAGGAATCCATAATATTTTCCATCTTTCAAAACAGGTAAGTTCCAAGCTTGAGTATTATCGAAATGCTCCATTACCTTATCTAAACTATCGTTACAATCCACAACAGCTGGTGGTGGATGCATGATTGCAGATAGCGGAATATCATACTTTTCCTGATTAAAAATTAAATGCCTAACGTCATCTAAAAGAATAACACCTTTCAACTCATTATCATCACTTAATATTGGGAATATGTTCCTATGAGATTTTGAAATAGCCTTAACTAAATCCGCAATAGTTCCATTTGAGTTAACGGAAACTAAATCTTTTTCGATTACCTTTTTTACACCTATATCTCTTAATACAGAATGATCTTTATCGTGGGCAACCAAGTCACCCGTCCTTGCTAGTCTTGTAGTAAAATAAGAGTATTTATTATAACGGTGAGATGTACCAAAAGAGATCCCAACAACAATCATTAATGGAATATAAAGTGCGTATCCACCTGTTATTTCTGCAATAAGGAAAATCGCTGTTAAAGGCGCGTGCATCATACCTGCAGCCATTCCACTCATTCCAACAAGCGTGAGGTTTTTTTCTGGCACATCAAAACCAATATTATTAAGTGCTCTAGCTAAAATAAAACCAATTGTTCCTCCTGTAAAAAGAGATGGTGCGAAAACACCTCCATTTCCTCCTGCAATTTTGGTAAAAGCATAGGCATGCACTTTAATCAAAACAGATCCCATAAGAAATATAATCAAAGCCCAAGATTCACCAGAAATTTCACCAATATTAGGGATAGCAGTGTAAAATGTTGAATTGAATAAATCGACTTCATTTCCAGACAATAACTTTCTTAAAGTATAGTAACCTTCTCCATAAAGTGTAGGGAATAAAAACATTACAACAGCCATTAATAAACCAGCTATTACAAACTTGGTCCATGGATTTTCACGGTACTTTATAAACCTATCTTCCAACTTATTAATAGTTGTGATGTAATACCATGATGCCAAACCAGTTATTAACCCGAGTATAATGTAAAATGGAACGTCTCCTGCAGTAAACTTTTCTATAGTAACATCGCCAAATAATTTCTCTTGATCACTAATAGCCCAAGCAACAATAAAAGCTGAAGCTGATGAAAACATCAATGGAATTAAGAAAGTAATTTTAAGATCTACCAAGATTATTTCAAGGACGAAAATAACCCCTGAAATTGGACTATTAAAAAGTGCGCTAACAGCTGCTGCAGCGCCACAACCTAAAAGTAAAACCTTTCTTTTATGATTTAAATGGAATAACTGAGAAATGTTTGAACCAATAGCAGATCCAGTAACAACAGAGGGCCCTTCCAATCCTACGGACCCTCCTAAACCAACAGTAATGGAACTAGCTATTAAATGTCCATACATATGAACCGATTGGATGAATCCTTTTCTTTTACCAATGGAATACAAAACAAATGGTACACTCTGACTAAGTCTTTTTTTAGCAACAAAATTCCTGATATAAAGGATAACTAAGGCAATACCTAAAAGAGGAAAAAAGAAATAGATAAACTTAAGGTGTTTCATTAAAATACCTTCCCTAACCTCTTCTTCAATAATAGTAATAAGGAACTTTAACAAACTTCCAACCAACCCCATTACTACACCAATAAGTACAGATAGGATTATAAGAAATCTCTTATCACTGATGTGTTTAACACGCCATTTTAGAAAGTCCGATAAAAGAGATTTGAAGTCCATTTTAAAAAGCAGCACAAAGATAGCAATAAGTCATATACCAATAAAGCAAAAGGGACATTCTAATTGAATGTCCCTTTAAATAAAATATCCTAAATTATATTAACCTAAGGTTTGAATACCACACTCTCTAGAAGAAAGAGCCTTTACTGGATCAAAGTAATTCGTATTCTTAGGTAAATTATTCTCTTCCAAAAATTGATCTAAATCTGCATCTTTGCAATAATAAAAAGGACTAACCTTTAAGATCCCATCGTTACTATAACTAAGAATATCTGCAGAATCTCTAAATTCTGTCTGACGAACTCTAATGTTTGTAAACCAAACCTCAGGCTTATGTTCCTCTAAAGCTCTTCTAAACGGCTCAAGCTTTACTATCTCAGTAAATAACTCATGTTTCGGATCATCTACAGTTGGTAAACCTAAAGTAGCTTCAACAAAACCACGTGTTTGATTTGGTGCGTAGATATTCATATTCAGCTTTAAATCTTCAATTAAAGATTTAGCATGATTATAAGTCGTGTAATCATTAAACCCTGTATCACACCAAACAACATTAATTTTTGGATCAACCGAGGAAACTGAGTTTAACAACACAGCTGAATAAACTCCAAAACTAGTTGTAATTATTTTCTTCTCAGAAAGTCCAACTGCCCACTCAATTATCTCTTTTGGAGACAACTCTTTCAATCTTTTATTTTCAGCTTCTATATCAATTTTCAACATGGTCGTTTAGTTTAGTAACTCATCCCCAGATAAGCTAGATTTGTACAACAAATTTAGCGCTTTTAGGTTATTAAAACAATCATAATCAAGAAGAGAAACATGTATGACAAACAATTTCTTTTAACAATTGTTAATAGATGATTGGAACTTGAAACTTGGATTTAGATTTTGCCCACAGGTCTTTGAGGTCACACGGATCTAGTATGATAACAAATTTGTGTAAACCATAAAGATCCGTGGGCGTTATTAAGTCTTAACGTCATTCTGAGCAATAGCGAAGAATCTCAAGCACTATACTTAAAGTAAAAATTAATAACCGAGGCTTGAGGTCCTTCAGTCATACCTTTTTCAGGATGACGTAAACAATAAAAACTCTGCGCCCTCTGTGTCTCCTTCTTTTC
>JAYPYW010000017.1:0-14111 GCA_038154685.1 Flavobacteriales bacterium
TTAAAGAACGTTGCCGAAAGAGAGCGATCTCCTATGTATACTGTTGGTGAAGTTACGGGTGATGGAAAATTCACTTTTGAGTCTTCAACTACTGGTGAAAAGCCAATGGATTTAGAATTGATCGATATGTTTGGTTCTTCTCCAAAAACTGTCATGACGGACAATACAGTGGAAAGGAATTACGCCGAATTAGAGTATGATTTAAATAAAGTTCTAGAATACACTGGGGCTGTATTAAAACTTGAAGCAGTTGCATGTAAAGACTGGCTAACCAACAAAGTAGATCGCTGCGTAACTGGCAAGGTTGCTAAACAACAGTGTGCCGGACCGTTACAATTGCCGTTAAATGATGTTGGTGTTATGGCACTAGATTACAATGGTAAAGAAGGTATTGCAAATTCTATTGGGCACTCCCCTGTTTCTGGAATTATAGATCCTGTTGCTGGTTCTAAAAACTCAATCGCCGAAGCGTTAACAAACATCGTTTGGGCACCATTAAAAGAAAACTTAAAATCTGTATCGCTTTCAGCTAACTGGATGTGGCCTTGTAAAAACGAAGGTGAAGATGCACGATTATATGAAGCAGTTCAAGCGGTATCCGATTTTGCAATCAACTTAGGAATCAACGTACCAACTGGTAAGGATTCATTAAGTATGAAGCAAAAGTACAAGGATATGGAGGTTATCAGTCCCGGTACTGTTGTTATCTCAGCTGCTGGACATTGTGATGATATTCAAAAGGTTGTTGAGCCTGTTTTCACTAAGAAAGCTGGAAACAAGGTATTCTACATCAACTTATCAAACGATGACTTCAAATTAGGTGGTTCGTCATTCGCACAGGTATTAAATAAGTTAGGAAACAACGCTCCTTCTATCAAGGACGACGCTGCATTCGCTAAAGGATTCAACGCTGTTCAGGGATTAATTAAGGACGGATTATTAACTGCTGGTCATGATGTTTCTGCTGGTGGTTTAATCACTGCCCTATTAGAAATGTGTTTCGCTGACACTAAATTGGGTGTTGAAGTTGACTTAACTGGTTTAGGTGAAGCTGATTCAATTAAAGTATTATTCGCTGAAAACGCTGGATTAGTATTCCAGTCGGTTGAAGCAGATGCTGTTGAAGCTGCTTTAAAAGCTGCTGGTGTTGAGTACAACATCATCGGACAAGCTGTTGAAGGTAACTTTGTAAAAGTGAAGAATGGAGATTGGTCTAACGATTTCCATATCTCGCAATTAAGAGACATTTGGTATGAAACTTCATACTTATTAGACAAGAAACAATCGGGAGAAGCTCAGGCTACTCTACGTTTTGACAACTACAAGAAACAAGCATTAAACTTCAAATTCAACGAAGCATTCACAGGTGTTAAACCAAACTACACAGGTGAGCGTCCAGTTGCTGCGGTAATTAGAGAGAAAGGTTCTAACTCGGAAAGAGAAATGGCCAACTCGCTTTACTTAGCTGGATTTGATGTGAAGGATGTGCACATGACTGACCTTATTACTGGTCGTGAAGACTTAACCGGAGTTCAAATGATCGCTGCAGTTGGAGGATTCTCTAACTCGGATGTATTAGGATCAGCAAAAGGTTGGGCTGGAGCTTTCTTGTACAACGAAAAAGCAAACAAGGCCATTAAAGACTTCTTCGCAAGAGAAGATACTCTAAGTTTAGGAGTTTGTAACGGTTGTCAGTTATTCATCGAGTTAGGATTAATCAACCCTGATCATGAAGAAAAGCCAAAGATGTTACATAACGACTCACATAAGTTCGAGTGTAACTTCACAAGCGTTGAAATTCAGCCAAACAACTCAGTAATGTTAGGTTCATTAGCAGGATCAACATTAGGAATCTGGGCAGCTCACGGAGAAGGAAAGTTCAACTTACCATACTCTGAGCAAGAATACAACATCGTAGGAAAATACGGTCATGCAGCCTACCCTGCCAATCCAAACGGATCAGACTACAACACAGCCATCATGACTTCAACCGACGGTCGTCACCTAGTGATGATGCCACACTGTGAACGTTCAATCTTCCCATGGAACTGGGGTAACTACCCAGCGGATAGAAACGATGAAGTAACGCCATGGTTAGAAGCATTTGAGAATGCACGTAAGTGGTGTTTGAAAAACAAGTAAGCTTGTTTTCAAAATTGAGAAAGGAGTACTTATATAGGAGAATAAAAAGGACGGTTTTACCGTCCTTTTCTTTTTTTAGTCTATTGTCATCCCTGTAAAAGTTATTTATTTCGTTGACATATTTTGATTAAAATTAGCAGGTGATTTACCATTAATCCCCTGATGTGGTCTTTCGTGATTGTAATAGTATAAATATTCTAATAATTCTTGTTCAAGATGTTCAAGTGATTCAAAGTAAGTTCCCTAACTCCCCTTGCTCGTCGATTTTAAATCGGCTACTCTCATACGTAAAACAAAAAAGCCTTAACATTTGTTGAGGCTCAATCTTATATTTAGCTAAGTTTTATTGATTAATGTGAAGTCTGAGCTTTATTCATTAGTGTCTGTTCTAAGGTTAAGAAATTGAAAAAGAAAGGCTAACACATCTAATCCACTCTCGAAAAGCCTACTCATGCTAAAAAATATTATATTCGTACGAAAGACGAAGAAATATCATGATTAAAGGCCTTTGATAAGGCTTTCATTGGTGTTTAAAATATAAATAATAGCTACTATTAAGTAAAATTTAATCATGAAAAGGATAATAAAGAAGTTAACGATTTATTCGATAATTTTATTTCTAGTTGGTTTAATCGTATCTTCCTACATTTCTTTTAATGGCACAAATTATTCATATAGAGAAGCTATTCAATTAAAGGTTTACAGTGCTTATAAAAAGTTCTTTTTAAATAATCAAAGGCATACTAGATCCTACAGTCAGGAAAAGGTTGATGAATTAAAAGTTAAGGAATATCAAATCCTATTAGATCAAAAAGAAATTGATTACTTCAAGGATCTTTGGGCTAATTATGAAAAAGGAGCTCCTTCTGATGGGTCTATTTGCTATTCCAAAGAAGGATCTGATTATTATAAGAAAAATAGAAAGTGGGTTCCAGCAAAAATTGTAGAAAATGGCGACACCTTTAAAATTAAGATGAGAACTCATGGTATTCAACCAGATGACCATCATTTTGGCGACTATTTCTCATTTCATTTAAAAGGAAGCAAGAAAGTTTTAGGAAAGAAGAAATTGAAGTTTATAATCGGCGAAATAATGTCTACTAAACCTGAGATACTTTCTTATTACTCTAAAAAGTTTAATTTAATCTGGTCTAAACCAAATAAACAAGTAAAAGCTAGGATCAATAATCTCCCTTACAAATTATTCTATCTTGAAGATAAGTTTGAAGATCCTTTAAACAGACCAATTGAAAAAACAGATTACACCTATTATAAATCTGGAATTCAAGCCCTTGAACTAAGTACTCAAAACTTAGTAAAAGACTTAGAAAAGGACACCTCTAAATTCCCATTAAAAACTAAACTTCAAACTGTAAACAAAGCAATCCTAGATAGAAACGCTGAAAAACTTTTATCATTTTTCGACAGGGATTATTTACTTAATTATTTCGTTGCTAAATCCCTACTAGGGTTTAGTGGTCATGAATGCTACCAAGGTAACTGGTATTTGTTTTTCAATTCTCAAGATTCTTTATTTTATCCTTCAATAAACAGAGAGCCTAATTTCATGAAACTAAGAGAAAAAGGGAGTTTAAAGGAAAAACTAAGCTTTTATAACCACCCATTTGTAGATCGTTCCAACTTAGAATTAATTTTTTACCATGTTGTGTTATCCGACGAGACATTCTACAATGATTTAAAACAAAAACTAAATCAAGTTATTCTAAATAATGAAGATGAGATTACAGCTAACTGGGAAAGCTCAATAAAAAACTACAACAACCTACTTACGTCAAATCTTCCATACGATTTGTTATATCCTGAAAAATGTTTGGAAGATATTAGTGAAAATATAGAAATACTTAAAAATCTTGGGGAATAGTAATCAACTAAGTCTATTTTTATTTTCCCAAAGTAATTAAGTTACTATTTCATTCAACAGCTTTTTGTTATTTGAGTTACAATCTTTTCTAGAAGTATGAGTTACTTTTAAGATAAAAACTTATAATAAAAACATTAAGTACATTAATATTTGGGTTATTTCTTTTAAACTTATCTCAAGCCCAAGTTCAGGATTTCACACTGCAATCAGCAACGGATTCTACTTCATTCACCTTAAGTGAAAACAAAGGAAATTACATTGTTTTACATTTTTTACTGAAAACCGAATGCCCATATTGTACTAGACATACAAATGAATATATTCAGGGAGCGAATCAATTACCTGGAGTTATTCAAGTTTTTATTAAACCAGATAAAGAAAATAGAATTAAAGAATGGGCAATGAAGATTCCTGGTTCAGAAAAATTTAAGATTTACAGGGATGTTAATGCAGAACTGACTGAAAAATTTAACATCCCAAATGGGTACGAATTTCATGGACAATCAGTGCACTACCCTGCTACTATAATTCTAAATAAAGAGGGAAAAGAATTGTTTAGATATGTTGGAGCCGATAATACTGATAGGTTGCCGTTTTCCACTACTGCTCGAAAAATAAAAAGGTATCAAAAAACGGGGAAATAGTTTTCCTATCAATAATTTGTAATACTAAATATTACAACAAAAGGAACTTTCTTTTATTTTTGAGGAAAGACCTACAAATAATGAAAATAGCCTTTACTTCCTGTACCAGATATGAAGCCTATCCGGATCAGCCGAATTGGAATAAGATAGCAGAAGAAAATCCAGACTACCTCTTTTTATTAGGAGATAACATTTACATGGATTATGGTGTTGCGTTGTTAAGTAAAGACCCTGTTTGGCCGAGGCAAGACCTTCCCATTTATGATTTTGAGGAAACCATGGAAAGGAAGTATCAAAATCAATTTCAAAAAGTACCTGAATTTGCTAGTCTGGTTAAAACCATGAAGGAAAAAAATGGCTTTTTTGGAATTTGGGATGATCATGATTTTGCCTGGAACAACGCTAAAGGTAAGATCATGGGACCTACATATAAAGAGGTCACAACAAAGCTTTTCCATAAATACATGGATTGCTCCACTAACTTGCCCCACGTTTATTACAAAGTAGACAGCCCATTAGCCAGATTCATATTCCTTGATGTAAGATCATACGCTGATAAAAGAGGTGACAATGCAGATCTTTTGGGAGAAGAACAATTCCAATTTTTAGAAGAGAGTTTAAATCACGATTTACCCTTTACAATTATTTCTTCAGGAATAATGTTAAAATTCCATGGTGAAAGTTGGACTGATTACCCAAAGGAAATTAAAAGACTTTGCCATACCATAAAAACATCTGGAAAAAAAGTCCTTTTTCTTGCCAGAGATATTCATAAAAATAGTTTTGTACCTCCCTTTTATCACAATAAGTTAAAAATCGATTTCCCAGCTCAATTGGTTTCATCTGGAATGTACATTAATTATTTGGGAATCCCAGTTGGAGGATGGAAAAGAAGAAACTGGGCAATTCTTGAACTTGAAGAAAATGACGCTTGTATTAGGTTCTATAACCGAAAAGGGTTGGACACCTCATTATCAAACTCAGCAAGTAACTGGTTACAAAATAGTTTTATTTAAATGCTTAACATTTTTTTTAACTCTTGCATAAGCAACGGCATTGATTTTGATTAGTCTTGGTGAAAATTAAAAACAACACCTATGATTAACTTAATTAGAAAAGCAACAACTGCCTTAGCAGTTTTGGCAATTACAAACGCAAGTGCTCAATCAGTATCCCTTAACGCTGGATACAATTATTCAAATTTTTAATATTGAAGATCAACCTGAATTACAAGACCTTGAGGCATTAAACAAATTCTTAATCACCTCTTCTTTTAATTTCCCTATCACAAATTACTTCAGCATTGAACCCGGCGTAAACTTTATTCAAAAAGGTACAAAAGCAATCGCCACCGAAAGTAATTTATTCCTTACTGTCACTTCAGAAGGAACAATAAAATATTATTCACTAGATGTACCAATAAACGCAAAACTTAACCTGGAAAAGGGAGATTTTAACGTTTTTGCTTTTGGAGGTCCATACATCGGAATGGGCTTAAGCGGAAAATCTGTTATTAAAACCTCTATTAATGGAGTTTCCGGTAATGATTTCGAAGATGATCTGAATTGGGGAGAAGGTGACGCAAACGATCTCAAAAGATTAGATTATGGAGTAAATGCTGGAATTGGTTTTGGGTATAAAAACATAGAACTAAACGCCTTTTATGGATTTGGTTTAACTAACATGGCACCTACTGATTTCACACTAAACAGCAGAAACCTATACGTTACACTTGGTTACAGACTGAATTTAAGTAAGGAATAAAAACAAAAAGCCCCACCGTTTGGTGGGGCTTTATATTTTAAATTGGACGATTGTTATCCTACTTGAACAGATCCAATAGCATCACAAAGTTTTCCAAAAATTTCATCAATAGCTCCTACTCCATGGATCCCAACGTGTTTTCCTTGTCCTGAGTAGTAATCAACTAAAACTGAAGTTTCTTTGTTGTAAACAGAAATTCTGTTCTTGATAGTGTCTTCGTTCGCATCATCAGCTCTTCCAGAAGATTTACCTCTTTCTAACAATCTTTTTACCAACTCTTCTTCAGCAACTTCTAAAGAAAGCATTACAGAAACGCCAGTTCCTTTAGCTTCTAATAATTTATCTAAAGCTTCAGCTTGTGCTTGTGTTCTTGGGAATCCATCGAAAATGAATCCTTTACCATCTAAATTCTCAGAGATCTTGTTATCAATCATCCCAATAACAACCTCGTCTGGCACTAAGTTTCCAGCTTCAATTAAAGACTTAGCTTTTAACCCAAGCTCAGTTCCAGCCTTCATTTCACCACGTAAAATATCACCTGTAGATAAGTGAACTAATCCGTACTTTTCTAATAATTTCTCTGATTGAGTTCCTTTTCCTGCACCTGGAGGGCCAAATAAAACTAAATTCAACATAATCTCTTCTAATTTTTTGTATTAGCCAAAAATACGACTTTTAAACTGATTACAAAGTGAATATGGGTATTTACCTTAAATAGGTTAAATTTGTACCCATGGAAAAAGGTTTTTCGACTGATGTAAAAATTGGCGTTCTTGGAGGCGGTCAGTTAGGAAGAATGCTTCAACAAAAAGCATTGGATTTCGGATTAGATTTAGCTTTTATAGACCCAGATGGAAACGCTCCTTGTAAAGAGATTAGTTCTAGATTTTTTAAAGGCGACTTTAAAGACTTCGACACTGTTTACTCTTTTGGAAAATCACGCGACATCATAACTATTGAAATAGAGCATGTTAATGTAAAAGCGCTTGAAAAGCTTCAAAAAGAAGGAGTTAAAGTATTTCCTCAACCAAACATCATTAAAACAATACAAGACAAAGGGTTACAAAAAGTTTTCTACAAAGAAAACAACATACCAACCTCAGACTTTTATTTGATTCAAGGAAAGGAGGAAATCATGAATTTCAAAGATGAATTTCCTTTCATGCAAAAGATGAGAAAAGGTGGATATGACGGGCAAGGAGTTACCCCTATCCGCTCAGAAGCCGATCTTCGAAATGCTTTTGAAGTGCCTAGCGTTTTGGAAAAAATGGTAGACTTTGAGAAGGAGCTGTCGGTAATTGTTGCTCGAAACGAAGATGGCGAAATAAAATCTTTCCCTTGTGTTGAATGTGAATTTAATCCAGAGGCAAACCTTGTTGAATTCCTATTCTCTCCTGCTAACATAGCAAAAGATGTTGAAGAAAAAGCGCAAACAATAGCTAAAAAGGTTATTGAAAAATTGGGAATGGTAGGTGTTTTAGCTGTTGAGTTTTTCTTAACTAAAGATGGAGAGGTATTGGTAAATGAGGTTGCACCTCGCCCACATAATAGTGGACATCAAACTATTGAAGGGAATTACGAATCTCAATATGGCCAGTTATTAAGATGCTTATTGAATTTCCCTTTAGGAGACACTTCCATAAAATTACCTTCCGTTATGGTTAACCTTCTTGGAGAAAAAGGTTATTTGGGGAACGCAATTTATGACGGCCTTGATCAAGTGCTAGGTAAACCTGGAGTTTTTCTACATTTTTATGGAAAATCTCAAACAAAACCATTTAGAAAAATGGGACACGCAACAATAGTTAACGAGTCTTTAGAAGAGGCTAAAACTATTGCGAAAAAAGTAAAAGAAGACTTAAGAATTATAGCATAAATTATGACTGCACAAGTAGGAATTATCATGGGAAGTAAAAGCGATCTTCCAGTTATGAAGGACGCTGCTGAATTTTTAAACGAAATGGTTGAATACGCTCAATCTGCCGCTGATAGAGGGCTGAAAGTAATTATTGCAGGAGCTGGAGGAGCCGCTCACCTACCTGGAATGGTTGCTTCTTTAACGGCTTTACCAGTTATTGGCGTTCCGGTTCATTCAAGTAATTCTATTGATGGATGGGACTCGATCTTATCAATCCTTCAAATGCCAAATGGTATCCCTGTTGCTACAGTGGCTTTAAATGGCGCAAAGAATGCCGGTATTTTAGCTGCTAGCATTATTGGATCGGCTGACAAAACTGTTTTAAATAAAATGGTTGAGTTCAAATCAGGGTTAAAAGATAAAGTTTTGGGAAGTATTAATGAAGTTGAAGGGCTTGATCTTCCAATGAACACTTCTAAATAGGCATTATTCTTGTACCAATATTAGTAGGATGAAAAAACTAATCTTTTTTCTGATTCTAAGTTGTGTTCAAATCTCAAAAGCACAATACACAAAGGAGTCTTTTTTGGACTCCTTAAAATCGTGTAACTACCTTCAACCCTACTTTAATAATGTAGATAATTATACAGATTCGTCCTTTATTAAATACATGACCAATCTTGCTGAAATTGACACATTCGAAATAGATACCAACGCTGGCTTCGGTTATAAACCAACCAAGATATCTTTCAGTTATAAAAACGTTGATTTCTTAAAGTTTTACACTGGATTAAGTATTTCCTTTTTTAAGGATAGAAGTATTTCAGGATTATCCTTTTATAATTACGGCAGCCAGAAAACTGCTATCGAATGGACCTTCTATCCTAATGGGAAAATTAAGGAAAAGATTAAGTACAAATCAACATCAGTTGACTCAGTAAAAGATTTCGGAAAACTCATCAGTCCCGTCCAAGAATACCAATTCGATAAATTCAGTAAAACCGGAAGAATTGAACTATCAGGAGCCTACAAAAACAAAAAGAAACACGGTGACTGGTACTACTTCAACAAAAAAGGCTTCCTCTACCGTAAGGAAATGTATAAGGAAGGTAAACGTTTAAGCAGAATATCATTCTAATTTGAAACGTCTAAAGCCTTAACAATAATTACAGTATTTCGCATCAGGATTGTGCTGGATTTTATTTTCCTGAGAAAGCATATTATTCACAATCATTTCTATTACTTTTGGCATGTTAGTTCTTAAATCTTCTGCAGTAACAGGTTTTCTGTTGTGCTTTAACTGAAGTAAACCAGCACCTAAGTTTCGGAAACTATAAATTCCTGCAACGAAATTATTAACTGAAGGATTTTGTTGTAAAAAGGCATAACCATATAATGCCAATTGAAGAGCTTTACTTTTACCTGATTTCGTCGCCAAGTCTTCCCAATTTGAAAAACCTAACTCTGTACTTGTTACATTACCTGTTTTATAATCGATCAATTGAATCAGGTCACCTAACTGTCCAATTCTATCCGCAAAACCTTTTACTTTAACCTTAACCACTCCTCCATTACACGGAACTTCAACTTCTCCTACTAACTCATCTTCTTGGGAAAGCACTCTGTAATCTAACTTTCGTTCCTGAGCTTCAACAATATTTTTTATTTCTAACTTTAAAAAATTCCTTACATACTGTTGAGCAACTTCAAAAGTTAGTAAGTTGTTCCCTGTCATTAAATCTTCTTTACTTAAGAACTCCTGAAACTTATTTGTTAAAAGCGAGAGCACTTTCTTCTCCATAGCTTTTATGTCCTGAGCTAATAAGTTCTTTTTTAAATAAGGCTCAAATAACATTTCTAATACATAGTGAACACATGTTCCAAAAGTAGAATGTTTTAAATTCTCCTCCACTTCCTCTGCCTCTCCTAGTTTGAGAATATACCTGTAAAAGAAATCCAATGGACAGGCGATAAACTTATTTAAGGCTGACGGGGAAATTCCTTTTTCTAATCGGGTAATAATCTCCTCAATTGTTTTATCATCCTTTTGAAATTCAACTTCTATCTCGTCCAAAACTGGACTTGGACTATGGCTGATCTCTTTAAATTCGACTTTAGGGTAATTCAAACAACAATTGCTCAATAAACCTGCTTCGTTCGGAAGCTGCTCCAAAGTCGTTTTGACCATTCACATACACTAAATCTAAATCTTTTACTTTGTGCAATAAGCGATAGAAATGATTCGCAAAAACAGCATCATGATCATGATGTGTTGGTAATCCAAACTCTCTTTTGATATCGTACGGAATAAAAGAATTCTCTTTTTTCCCCTGTGGTAAGACGCCTTCATTAACTGAAAGCATTACTATTCTATCAAAATCCAACAACCTAGTTTCCAGCATCCCCATTATTTGTAAACCTTTTAATGGCTCTCCAAAAAAGGACAATGTTTCGCTTGAAACTAATTGATTTATTAGCTTTTTAAACACTTTAATATTTACTTTATTCAAGTGCTCAGACAACTCTGTTAGTTTTAAAAACTTCCTGAATATTAAAGTATAGGTATATAAATACTCTGTTTGAATCGATTTTTCTAAATCTGAAATATTAGCTTCAGCAATACCTTCTTTCAGCAAACCTATTATTCCTAAAAGAACCTGTATTAATTCTGAGCTTTTAATATGACTATTAAAAAGCAGTCTGTTTATTTTCGCACCTTCAAAATGCTTTTCAAATCTTTTCTCCCCAACATAAATAACGTTCTTATCAACCAATTCATTCTTTAACGCCTGGAAAGCTTTCGTTTCTCCAGGCAATAAATAATGAAAATACGGATGATCAATTACCTGAAACACCGAACGGTAATAGTATGCCTTCTTCTCCTCTTTTCCTCGGAAATTCCCCCAGCAATCTAAAACAGCATTAACAAATGAAGTTAAAGAGGAATTTTTCAAACTATACCCCATTGTAATATTTGCCGCATTAACGTTCTCTGGCAAATTATATAACAAAGGAATTAAAAGGTCTTCACTATTAAGAATAACAGCAGTTTTAGTCCCAGACTGCTCTTTATAATACTCCTGCAATACTAATCCAGCATAATGAGTTTGAGCCGCATTGGTATTACAAGCAACTATATTTATTTTTTTAGCTGAGGTGGCAATATCATTAACACTCCACTGAAACGGGATATTTGGATGTCTTTTGATAATGCGACGCATAAATCTTCCCGCCTCTTGCTCATTGGGTCTTAAATAATAATCGTCGGCATCCCAGAAAATCTCAGCCCTCCCTCTTTTTATTAATGAGTAAATGATTTTATCCTCGGCAGAACTTAAAGCATTAAACCCAGCAAAAATTACGTTTTCCCATTTTAGCTTTTCTTCAAGTTCGATAATGTTTTTAGCGACCTCCCTAAACTGGCTCCCGCTATATGCAATCCCTTTGTTAGCTAAATGCTTTTGGAAGGCATGGTAAATATCTCCTAACAATTGCCAAAAGTGTAAGTAATGCTTTTGAGCATCTGTTAAAGGCTCCCCATTAACATTCCAGTACTCAAGCGCTCTTGCTTCATTGATGTAACTAAAAATGTTCTCAGGCTCAATTAAGTATCTATCAATCTCGGCGAAATCGGATAATAATGTAGGCGCCCATTTTAAAAACGAACCTAAATCTTCAGGCTCATCTTTCACAACAGTTAAATAAGCTTCATACAATTCTAAAACAAGTACAAATCGCTCTTCCTTTCTTGTTGAACTTAACTCCTCAACAAACTCCCCTAAAGAATAGAAATCGGGCGCCCAAAAGGTTTTGCCATAAGCTACCGCTAATTCTTGCTTTAAAAAAGTAACCGCTCTTTTAGTAGGTAAAACAATACAAAGGTTTTCTGGCTGATCAAATCTACCAGCAATATCCTGTGCAAACCTTTTTAAAAATGAATTACTCTCCATTAAAGTGTAGTGTACTTATCTTTTAAATGAGAAAAATATAAATCGAAATCCGAATTAAACTCTTCTTGAAAAATCTTTTCCAACGCTTCCTGATCTTCTCGATACATCAAGAAATCTGTGAAAAATGTATTATTTAGATCCTCTTTCTGAGCCTGAATAGCCCTTACCTTTTTAAAAGAACCTAATGAAAGCGTGTCCATTTCCATTAACATCTGCTGAATTAACAACTTCTTTTCTTCCTTAGGCTCTGTACCTTCATGTTTAGCATAAAACCCTTTCAGTCTTTTTGCAGCTCTATGCATATGAGCTCTGATTTTGGTTAGGTCTGATAATTCTCCAAAGTAATCTTTCATTACTTGCGAATCTCTACCATACTTGTTTTCCAAAAACAATATAGCTCCTTTATCCCCAATGAAAGAAGCCAAGTTTTCATTGAACTGAACATCGTTTTTCACGAAAATCGTACCATGAGTCAACTCGTGAATAAGTAGTCTGGCCAATTGCCCCTCACTTTTCTTTAACATACTGCTCATCACAGGATCTTTAAACCACCCAAGTGTACTCCAAGCATTCACCTCCCCAATATCGGTATCATATCCCTCTTCTTTTAATTTCTTAGATTCCTTGACGGCTTTCTTCTTTTTGAAATATCCTTTGTAGGAAAATTCACCCATTATAGGAAAGCTCCATTTGTAAGGTTTTAAAGCATAAGGCTCACAGGCGGTAACAACATACATTCCCGGCTCCCCTTTTTGATCAAACATTTTAGTGTAATTCTTAGAAGGATAAATACCTAATGAATCATAAGCAAACCTTTTGATTTCATCAATCAATCTAATTTTTGCCTTTAAGGAATCTGGGTAATTAGGATCATCTAAATACTTTTGAAGTGGTTTAGCGCTCCAAACGATATTCAACTGTCCTTTACCTTGCTGGATTCCATACCAAATTGAATTGCAGTTAAACAGACAAACAACCACTATTACTAAGGCAATATATTTAAGTACTTTTTTCAACGATTATTCAAACGATAAAACCGAATCCTTAATTATTTGAATACACTCTTTTAATTGATCTTTGGTAATAACAAGTGGAGGAGCAAAACGGATAATATCTCCATGGGTCGGTTTAGCCAGCAAACCATTTTCTGCCATTTTCAAGCAAACATCCCAAGCTTCCTTTCCATTTTTAGGCTTTATCACAATCGCATTTAACAAACCTTTACCTCTAACCAAAGAGATCATATCTGACGGAATAGCTTCCAATTCTGCTCTTAAAAACCCTCCTAACTCCTCAGCTTTCTCGGCTAGTCCCTCCTCCTTCACTACTGTTAAAGCAGCTGTAGCAACTGCGCAAGCTATAGGATTCCCCCCATAGGTTGACCCATGTGTTCCTGGGGTAATCACTTCCATTATTTCATTATTCGCTAAAACACAAGACACAGGATAAACTCCACCAGAAATGGCTTTACCTAAAATCAGCACATCAGGTTTTACCTCTTCATGATCGCAAGCTAACATTCTGCCCGTTCTCGCAATACCTGTTTGTACTTCATCGGCGATGAATAAAACATTTGCTGCTTTACATATTTGTTGCGCTTTCGATAAGTAACCTTCATCAGGTACAAATACACCCGCTTCTCCTTGAATTGGCTCCATCATAAAAGCAGAAACATTTTGATCTTTAACCGCTTCCTCAAGCGCATTTAAATCATTGTACTCAATAGATTCGATTCCAGGAGTGTAGGGACCAAAATTACCGCGGGCATCAGGATCGTTTGAAGCCGATATGATAGTAATTGTTCTTCCATGAAAGTTATTACCACAAACTATAATTTTAGCCTGATTATTTGGAATACCCTTCTTTTCATA
>JAYPYW010000017.1:14121-32137 GCA_038154685.1 Flavobacteriales bacterium
CCCATTTCCTAGCAATCTTCAAAGCTGTTTCAACAGCTTCGGCCCCAGTATTCATCGGAAGCACCTTATCGAAGCCAAAGTAATTGGTTACAAACTCAGAGAATTCAACAAAAGCATCACTATGAAATGCTCTTGATGTTAAGCCTAACTTTGAAGCTTGATCCGTTAAAGCTTTTACAATTTTAGGGTGACAATGACCCTGATTAACAGCCGAGTAGGCAGATAAGAAATCAAAATATTTTCTCCCATCAACATCCCAAACAAAAACACCTTCACCTCTTTCTAAAACTACAGGTAAGGGGTGATAGTTATGGGCACTGTATAAATGCTCTTTCTCTATCTTTTGTTTTGAAATACTTGCCATTGATAATTTTTATTATAAATGTAAACATTATGACTTGCTCACTAATATATTTGAACCATATTGTAAACATGAAGTTATTAACAGGAATATTATCAGCTTTTTTAGTTTTAGGATTAACTGCTTGCCAAGCACAAAATCCTCAACCAACAAAATCAGATAAAAAAGAAACCGTTCAAAAACTAGTAATTAAAGTGGACAAAGACAATTATAGAAAGTTAACAGCAGAAGAAACAAGAGTTATCATTAATAAAGGAACTGAGTACCCTTACACGGGGGAATATAATGACTTTAAAGACAAAGGTATCTTTCATTGCAAACAATGTAACACTCCTCTATTCCAATCTACCGATAAATTTAATAGCGGAAGTGGTTGGCCTAGTTTTGATGATGCGATAGACAATAATGTAAAGGAAATTCCAGATGCTGATGGAATGCGTACCGAGATTGTTTGTAACACATGTGGTGGACATCTAGGACACGTTTTTAAAGGAGAAGGTTTTACAGATAAACAAACAAGACATTGCGTAAACTCAATAAGTTTAACCTTTACACCAGAAGATAATTCACCTAGAGATACTGCAGTTTTTGCAAGTGGGTGTTTTTGGGGTACCGAATATCATTTACAACAAGTTGATGGTGTTATTGACACAAAACCTGGCTATACAGGAGGACATGTTAAAAACCCAAGTTACCGTCAAGTTTGTACTGGTATGACGGGTCATGCTGAAGCTGTAAGGGTTGTTTACAACCCTGAAAAGGTTTCTTATGAAACTTTAGCTAAGTTATATTTCGAAACTCACGACCCAACTCAGATTGATCGTCAGGGACCAGATATCGGAACTCAGTACCGAACTGAAATATTCTACGCCAATGAAGAACAGAAGAAAATTGCGGAAGATTTAATCCAGCAACTTGAAGCAAAAGGGTTAAAAGTCGCAACCAAATTAACCCCTGCTGCAACCTTTTGGGTAGCTGAGGAATATCATCAGGACTATTATGAAAAGACTGGCAAAACACCGTATTGCCATATTTACACAAAAAGGTTTTAGTTCCATTTTGAATTGAATATTAATTAGGCAATTAATCTTGTTCAACGTCCAATTAGCTGATTTTGAATATTGATTCAGGAGAAATAAACAACTAAATACGACAAAGTTTATGAAAACGTAATGAAAATAAGGAGTTTTGCTTACGTATACATCTGGGGAGTTTATCAGTACTCAAAACGAAGTCAGATTGATTATTATGCAAAGGGAATTGGTACCGTAAAGTATTATGATGGCCAGCTTACAGAAACGGTGGCTCAGATTAAGAATTACACTATTAACCAAAAAATCTATTTAAATAAAAGCGACCAATGGTCGCTTTTTTCTATTTAGTAGACTTTCTTGCCTGCCTTCTTTCTCTTAATTGTTTCCTTTGTTCATCGGTTAAGGTAGCTCTAAACTCTTCTCTTTGAGACTTTGCAATTGACCTTATTTCAGATTTCATTGTTTTCTGTTCGCTAGTTAAAGTAGCAGCTAACTGAACTTTCCTCTCTCTCTTAGATATGCTTGAGTTTTTTCTTATCGCTTTCTGTTCATCAGTTAAAGTAGCTCTAAAAGCCTCCCTTTTAGGTTTTAAATTTTCACAATGAGTAACTCTCATTGAGATTTGCTCAGTAGTTAATATATCCTTGTTTTTAATTCTGTCTTCACAAGTTTTTTCACCACCTGCAAATCCTGTTAACGATAAAGTTAATAATCCTACTACTGCTAAATTTCTTAATTTTTTCATGATAATATATTTTAAGTGTAGCAGTTTGACAATGCAAATTGAAAAAGGTTTAATGGAGTATAAAAAAAGGTTGCTCTTTTTACAGAACAACCTCTTATTGGTTAAGGGTAAAGGTTAATTATTTTTTGATAAACTTAGCCATTGAACTAGTATTTCCATTTGTTGCCTTAACAAAATAGGTTCCTGTTGCAAGACCACTCACGTCAACTGATTTAACTTGTTGATTAACCGCTAAAACAGTTTCACCAAGTAAATTCACGATTTCCAACTTCTCAAAATCAGCATCAATATTTATGATGTTTTCAGCAGGATTAGGAAACACCTTGATTTCCGGAGACTCTAGAGATTCTGCACTAACATCTAAACAATATTCCGAATAACAGATTTTATTCACGCTGTTTGTAGAATATCCTAACTCAATAACATTGAAATCACCAGTTACTGTATAAACACCATTAGTTGAGTCATAGTTTAAACTATATCCAAGCCCATAAACAGGAAAAACAAATCCCGGCCCATCTGTTTTAATAGTATCATTATCAACTACCACATGAGCATTAACTCCATTAAATTGAAGTTCCTTTTCCATACAATCACTTTTCGAGACATCTACTTTTAAGTAACCTGAAAAATTAAGTGAACCGTCAAAAACTCCATAATGTTGGTAATTCCATCCCGTAAGAAGCTCAATGTCATCACCTGTATAAATTGAAGTACCATAATCGAATAACCAACCTGGGTTATCAACTTCGGAAAATTCAACACACTCTTGTGCGTTAGAAGAAAAAGTTAAAAGCGCTAAGGCTAATAAAGTGTAAAATGTTTTCATAATAAGGGTTTGTTTTGTTTGAAACAAAACATCCTTATTGCATCATAGTTACTGAGAATATAAAAATGAATGTTTATTTACTTAAAATGAATACTATAAACTTTAACTTATCACGAATATCCCATAATCATGTTGTTTATAATTAGTCTTATTATTTAAGCTGCTTGAAACAAGGGAACGAGAACAAATTGCTATGATAAACTTAGTATTGCAATTGACCTGTTTAAGAAAGTAGAAATTAATTAATAGCTAATAGATCATTTACAGAAAGTATTTTATTTCGCAATTACCCTTATCTTTTTATCGAATACATCTCCATCAGTTAATTCTCTTACGAACTCAGTTTTGTTAGAAGCAATTTCAGGAATATATGAATTAACTCTTTCCATTGCCACTCCTCCTGGGAAGAACTTACTGTGGATATTTCTCAGCTTATTGATTTGCAGCTCGTACTTTTGCTTATCTGCGTTTAGGAATCTTTTTTCAACGTTCTTTAAAGCACCTAAAGCGCGTTTCTCTTCACCTAAAACAACTTTTTCTAACTGAAGATTAATTGATTTCCCTTTTGCCAATAAGACTTTATAAAACGCTTTTAATTGATTTTCTTCTTCTGATAAATCAATTGTTGAAGTTGATACAGATTTAGTAAACTTATTTACCAACAAATCTAAATCTCCAAAAAGATCCGTTAATTCAAGCTTATTATCTTCCAGCCAATTCAACAATTTCTCAGGAATAATGAAATTAGCTTTTCTTACTAAAGGTGTAGGAAATGGAACGTTAAACGCATCAAATACAGGCTTTAATTCTAACCAATAAGCTATTTCTCCAGCTCCTCCAACGTAAGCGATATTTGGCAATAATACCTCTTCATAAACAGGCCTCAGCAATGCATTTGGACTAATTGATTGGGGGTGATTAGCGATTATCTCATTCATTTCAGCTTCCGACCAATTGAATTCACCATCTGGTGTAGTAAATCCATCCTCTGATTTTACTATCCTCAGTCTAAAATCATCCTCAATGTAAAACAGATTAATCTCTCTAGGATTAACTTGAATTTTATATTCTTTTGATAAAGCCTCAATTTGTGTTTTAATTGAACTGAAACCAACTTGAGATTTAAGTTCTTTCACAACAACATCTGTAAACAACTCTTTTAATTGCTTATCATCGCCATCGATTATTAATAAACCTTCATCCTTGAAAAGTTCCCTAACGAATATCCTTGTTATCTCCGAGAGATTCTGTCCATCTTGAAAAGCCTTATTAATTACGGATTTAATAGATTGAAATTGCTCTCCCTCTCCGATTATTTCATTTACTTCTTTTAAGAAGTCTTGAAAATAATTGGCCGGGATTCGTCCAACAGGCCCCTTGTTTTCCCCAGTGCAAGCGAGAACCTTACCAAACAAATTTACCTTGGCAATCTCTTCAAAATCGTGATCCTCGGAAGCCATCCAAAACATAGGAACTACTGGACTAGTCTCTTCAGATAGATCTTTAGCCAAGTTAATTACATCAAGAATTTTGGAATAGAAAAACAAAGGCCCTCCCAGTAATACCAATTGGTGTCCAGTTGTAATTGAGAACGTGTTTTCTTGTTCAAAAAGATCAAGATTTACTGATTCAGCTTCTGTTAAATCGAATCCAGAATACTGTTCTCTAAGGGCTTTAGCAACAATCGCTCTAGTTTTAGAGTCATAAGATCTTGATTTGTTTTTTTGTAATTGATCTTTAGAATAATCCCAATTTACTAAACCTTTAGACTTTAATTCTCCGGATAAATAATCCTTTATTAATGGCGAATAAAAATCTACTTTATCAAAATCAATCAACTTCATTTTCCTGTGTTCCGTATTCTTCAATAGCATTCTCTAGCTCACTGTATCTAGAGTTGGTTAAAGTTATAATAGACGAAGCTGTGTAGAATCCAATTCGGGATTCCGAATATTTATAATCTATTAGAGTAAGCTTAACAACCTCATTAATCGAAAGCTCGATATAGTGGCCATATCTGATTAACTTAAAATCGATAGAAAAATCCAAGTTCGGAATAAACTGATTGGTCTGTAAATTTTTAAAAACGAAATTATTCTGAGGGTCGTCTGGATTGAATCCCCAGGCCCTTATTTGAACATAACCACTCTTAAAGTCCAACGATAAGTAATAACCACTACCGTCCTCACCTTCAGCCAAAACCAAACCACACTTACCCATGCCTTCCATAGAAATAGTACCTTCCCAAATATATGCTTCGGATAAGCGTTCGAAAGTAAATAGTTCGTAACCAGACCTAGAGGTCATCCACCATTTACCATTAATATCATCAAACTTAGCGGATGGGTTTTTGTACATTTGAGTCACCTCTGGGAATGCTTGTTGAGTGATTGTTTTCACCACTTTTTCATTCCATTTATAAAACGACTTTAAGAATAACTTTCCATCTTCATCAACTGCTAATTCCTTTGGTGGTGGTAAAACCCTTTTTGAATTTACTTGGCGATCCAAGAAATAAAATCCGTAAACCAGGTTATGATCGCCATCCTTTACAATACGAGCAGCATAATTTCCTTGAGGCATTAATACATCGTGGTGAAAAGACTGGTATTCACCATCAAAAGAATCGGAATGCCAATACCTCACCTTAATATCCTCTCTAATCGAACCGATAAGGTAAAACTTACCTCCCATCTCAATTAAGCAAGGACATTCAATATCATCGTAAGCCAGAGGGAATAAGATTGGTTTAACTGGCTCAAAGCCAGATTCAGTTCTTTTATAAGTAGCAACACAGCCCCTTCTGTAAACAGGTCCAGAACTCGCTCTACCACAAATTAATAAATATTCATCGGAACCATTTTTATAGAGAAATGGATCTCTGAAACTTAACCAGGTTCTTGGGTTATTTCCTAAGTCCTCGTAATGAGGCCCCTGAGATTCAACAGGCAGATCATGCGGAAAAGTCTTATCCCAGTGGATTAGGTCTTTAGAAACCGCTCTCCCGACCCTTTGGTTAACTCCACGATCTTCTAGCTGTAATCCAGTGTAAAACATTTCGAATGAGCCATCCTCACAATCGGCAACATCCATTGTCCATAACATATCATCATCCCATTCACCTGGATCACCTACAAACATTGCATTTTTAACCCTGCTCCATGCAATTCCGTCTTTAGAAACAGCATGCGCTATATAATCATGGTTTGGAATTATAAGATGAAAAAGGTGATAAACTCCATTATGAACATGAACTTCAACATCTCCTATTTCCCAATCGGTAAAACCACTCCCTGTATACATAAACTACTTTAATTTAAAGTGCTCCAGCCCTTCAAGTATTCCGGCTGCAGCATATTCTTTGGCTACATAAAGCTTTTTACGTGTTCTTAAGTGACTTAATTCTTCGGATGCATTACCCACAACAATACCATTAATTGGTTCGCGGAACATATCCATATCATTACCTGAGTCACCACATGCATAAACTTTGTTAAGCTGTACCCCCCATTTATGACAAAGATAAAGTATTGCATTTCCCTTGGAAGCTCTTTTCGGAAGGATATCAACAAAACGATTGTGAGAAGCGATTACATTTATATGATACCAATCATTCCCTAACCTACTTTTTATCTTTTCTTCATTGTATTTTTTAGGATCGCAGTAGTATGAAATCTTATGTGGATTTTGCGCGTTATCCTCTTGTGGTTCTAACCAAGGAAGTTTTTTTAAATTCTCTACGATCTTTGCTCTATCCCACTTAAAATCTAAATAGGCGCTCCAATCCTCATCTTTAGTTTTTAAATCAGTATCGTAATAAATTTCGGTTCCAACTGAACAAACTATGAAATCAACATCAAGGTTATAATCATCAACGACCTCTTTTACTAAATCGAAATTCCTTCCAGATGAAAGCGCAAAACTTATTCCTTTTGGTCGATTTTGTAAATAATGTTTCAATTCATCAATCCCAGGATCTCCGTGCTCTGGAGCAATCAAAGTTCCGTCAATATCGGTAATTATAAGACTCTTACTTTCCTTAAGATGCTTAATATGCTTTACAGGTGCATTTAATTCTTTTGCCGTTTTTGGTTCTGATCTTGTTAAACTTTCCTGAACCCAGCTCACATACACCTGAATGTGAGCATCCCAACTGTAATGCTTTTTAGTATTGATAATTCCATTATCACTAAACTTTCGCCAACGCTCTTCGTTGGTAAGGATCTTTTTGATACTCCTAGTAATATCAGCCTTGTCTAACGGATCAACCAATAAACCATTCTTCATTCTAGGCACTATCTCTGAAGGCCCCCCGTTTTTAGTAATTACAACAGGAATACCTGTACCTCCAGACTCAATAGTTGTTAAACCAAAGTTCTCATGTAAACAGATATTAGCAAAAACACCTCGCTTATTAGCGCAATATTGATAAATCAACGCTACCTCATTTTCTATATCGTGTCTTTTTGGAATTGCCATCTTCCCGTATAAATCGTACTTATCCATAAGCAAGAGAAGTTCAGTAAGTACTTCCTTCTCCTGATCAGGCATTGTATTTATGTCTTTTCTAATCCCTGCAAAAATTGCCAAGTTTGCTAAAGCTTGAAGTTCTTTATCTTCTCCATAAGCTTCGATCAAAAAGTGTAGATTCTTCCTTCTATCTGGACGAGAAAGCGCCAAAATAACTGGCTTATTCGGATTTGTTAAGAATTTTTCTATGTTTTGTCCAACCCAATACCTTCTTTGTAACTGCAAGTAATCTTCTTCTTCTTGGAATCGTTTGATGTAATAAGGTTGGAATTTTTCAATATCAATACCAGGTGGCTGAACATGGAATTGAGCCTTATCATAGTTATTGTATTGCTCCCAGTCCGCTATTTCTAAATAGGTTGAAGTAACAATAAACTCACTTAATGCCAATGCATTTTCTTCAGCATCGATTCTTTGCTTGAATTTAAATCTTTCCTCAGCTTCTTCTTCAGTCATTCCAGCCGCCAACATTTTTTGCTTTTTAGCCAAACCTAACGAGTGCCCTGTATGAGCAAATGGAATATTTAATCTAACCGACAATCTTGCTGCTGCATAACCTGCGTCACCATAATGAGAATGTAACCAATCTGGTTGAATATTGTACTCTTTTATATGCTTCAGTGCATTTTCAACAAATTCGTCCAAGTGAGCCCAAAGCTGCTCTTTCATTTTATATTCAAAACCGCCAAACTCAATTCTTCGGATATCAAACTTAGGATTGATCTCTTCGATTGTTGCCCCATATTCTTCAGAAACCTCAGAATCTTTGATTTTTCTTGTAATTAAATGCACATGAGTTACTTCTTCATGGTGAGAAAGATATTCTGCTAATTCAAAAACATATTTAGTTTGCCCACCGTTATCAGCATCTCTACCAATTTCTAAACCACTTCCTTTAACTAATCCGTGAAGGTTAAGAATGAATATCCTCATGTTCTGCTTGCTTTTAAAAGTTGTCGCTTGTACGCTTGTAATGCGAATTTGTTTTGTTTAAGGTAAATAAAAAAGGCCGCTAATCGCCGCCTTTCATTAATCCTTTCCTAACAATTCATCCTTGAGATCTCCAACAACTGGATTCTCTCCAATCCACATACCTAATAAAGCCTTTTGAAAAACCTTGCTTTTAGGTATTGTCATTTTATGGTCTTTACCTTTGTAAATCTTTGTTTCACCATCACCTCCGAAAAAAACAAAAAACTCATCGTTGATATTAAAATCTGTACCAAATCCTTTCTTTAAAAGAGCTATTTCATTTTTAATCGGCTCTATATTTCCTCCAGTAGATTTTTCAAACCCATCGTTCATTCCTTTTCCAAATCTATCAGCTGTAATTAAACTACTTACAACAACAATCCTAACGAACCTATTATCATTGGTGGTTAAAAAAGAAGATTCACTTGTAGACTTCTTTTTAACGTATAAACCTATTGTATATAAATCGAAAATAAACTTATCCCTAACACCAACACCGTTTAAAACGAAATTCTCTTTGTTAAAGACAAGGGACTCTTTGTAGTTCACATCTGACACTTCTATATCAGCAGAAGTAAACAGAACAAAAGAAAAAATAAGTGGGAATAACTTCTTCATGATAAACTATTTAACACTATAACTGCTAAACTAGTTTCAAACTTTGTTCCATTAAACCTCGATAAGCTTGTTAACTATAGCATACTTAACTAATTCGGCAACATTTTTTACCTTAACCTTCTGCATGATATTAGTTCTATGAGTATCTACAGTTCTATGCGAAATACCTAATAATTCGGCAATTTTTTGGTTACTTAAACCATCCGACAATAAACGAATAATTTCAATCTCGCGATTAGTTAAACCAGATGTTTTTCTTTTTTTATCAGTAAAATCACCTGCTTTTGTTACGTAACTACTAACCATTAACTGACTAACTTCAGATGCAAAATACTTTCCTCCTCTAGCAACTTCTTTAATAGCTTTAATTAATTCTTCTTTCGGAGAATCTTTCAAGATATAACCTGCAGCTCCTGCTTTTAAACTCCTTTGAATAAAATCTTCCTTAACGTGCATTGAAAGCATAATAACCTTTACATCCTTATACTTTTTAGTAATATCCTTTGTTAAGAGAATTCCATCACCATCATCCAATGAAATATCCATTAG
Organism: Flavobacteriales bacterium; assembly: GCA_038154685.1. Taxonomy (GTDB): domain Bacteria; phylum Bacteroidota; class Bacteroidia; order Flavobacteriales_C. The sequence continues at coordinate 23,760 of JAYPYW010000017.1, forward strand.
AATTAAATCCGGCTTTTTTTTATCGATAGTTTGAAATACATCTTTTGCAGAATTCACCTCACCAATAACTTCAATATCACTTTCAGAGTTAAGCAAAGCTTTAATCCCCATCCTTATTAATTGATGATCATCTACAAGGATTACTTTAATATCAGTCATAGTTTTAAGTAGTTAGTAATGCGAATATAACCAAATTGTACGTAAATTCACGTAATGACACAAAATAATACAAATGATTTCGTTCCTTAATAAACTCCCATAAAATATGTTCATAGATCATTAAAATTCAATAAACCGTTTTTGTTAATAACCGTAGTACTAAAAACAAAGGTTTCAGCATAAAATTCAAACGCTAAATAAAACTTCTCCTACTTTCTAAAAAAAATCCAAATTGTTCTTCAATTTTCAAAACCTATTTCAATTAGCTCCGTACATAGCCATGAAAACCAATTGAAATGAAGAAAATTATTCTCTCTGTTTTTACTTTATCACTTTTGCTTTCGAGCTGTGGTGAAGAAGAAACAACAAGAAGATCTCGTAAAAAAGACAAGCCAAAAACTGAACAATCTTCAGGAACTAAGGCTAAAAGTGAAGAGTCTTTAATAGATAAAGAAACCATGTTTGGGATAATAAAATCAATCCCATCACCTCTTGAGACTTCAGATTTAATTAAAAGCTTAGGCATCCCTTACTCTGAAAGGATTCTAAACAATCCCGATAAAAAAAGCGAATATACCACTACTGATAAACAAGCATTAAACTTAGGTATTTATGGCGCCGATCTTGGTTATACAAATATCTATGCTGAAAAAAGTGCTTCCTTTAATTATTTAAAGGCTGTTAGGCAACTTGCTAATGATTTAAAAATTGGTCAGTTTTTCGATATGAAAACCATATCCAGAATGCAGGAAAATGCCAATAATATGGATTCCTTGTTATACATCTCTCAAAGAGGTTTCGAGCAAATGAGTAATTATCTTGAAAAACAAGGTAGAACAGATGTTGGTGCACAATTACTTTTAGGAGGTTGGATTGAAGGAGTTTATTTAGCTACCTCTGTATACAAAACAGAACCTAATGAAAGAATAATGGAAACCATTGGTGAACAAAAAGTTGCCTTGGATGAAATTATGGTTTTAATTAATGCGTTTAGAAACAAACGTAACTTCCAAACCATTGTTAAAGGTTTCGACAACCTAAAAAAGGTTTATGATGAAGTTCAAATTGAATACATTGAAGAAAAAGCTGAAATAGAAGTTGCTCCTGGTGTTTTCCAAGAAGTTGAAACATCTAAAAGTATTGTTAAGATAACTCCTGAACACGTTAATGTCGTTACAGAAACTATCGAACAATTAAGAACTAATATTATTGATTAACACCGACCGAAAATTGAAGAAAATGAAAATTATTAAATATTTAAAATACCTACCCTTATTCTTAGCCTTCCCAATAATAACTGGGTTTGCTGATGAAGAAGATTGTGAGGACGAGGACTTTTTGGATGAATGTGCCGAAGTAATTGATGGCTATAAATTCTTAAAAGCTAATAAGATTTTTATTGAAGATGACGGAGAAGTTGAATACAAATCGGTTTTCAGTAAAGGATCAACTTATATGCTTACTGCTTGTAACGGTGGTGAAGGATCTATGAAAGTTACGCTTTACGACAGGAACAAAAAGAAAGTAATGACGAATCTTATCCAAAGTAAATACTTACCAGCCATAACATACCCATGTACTGCGACTGGAGTATATTACTTGAAATATGAATTCACAGCCGGAAGCGGATGTGGAGTTGGAATCATAGGATTCAAAAAATAAAACAGGAGAATACAAAAAAAGCCAACTTTGCAGTTGGCTTTTTTTATGCCCTAAATCCAGAATTTCAAAAAATACCTAACTTTATATTAATGCTAAAAGTAATTCCCATACTTGTAATATTGATTTCTTCTTGTGCTAATCTACCCGAGTACAAAAAAACATTCGTTAATGAAGATGAAATGGGGATTGGATTATCTGATTTAGATAATTTAAGTAATAACGGAAAAACATACAGAGAAGGCAGTCAAGGTGCTAATGGTGGTAAATCGGGTGGTGGATGCGGATGTAACTAAGCAGTTTGAGTACGAGTCTGATTTATCCTGAAACATTAAGGCTGAATATCACCCAAAAACTTCATTTGCTACAATCATTGATTCATTAAATGCATCAATATCAAAAGATGGGTTCAATTCTGACTCAAAAAAGCCAACTAGATTTTCAGTAGCCAAATTCCCAACTAGCTCATCCTCTGCAAGTGGGCACCCTCCAAAGCCTTTAATTGCACTGTCAAAACTTAAGCACCCAGCTTTAAAAGACTCGTCAATCTTTTCTTTCCAATTATGTGGAGCCGAATGAAAATGGGCGCTAATCTCAGTATTGGGTAATTCTTTAGTAAGCAATCCAAATAACGGTTTAATATTGGATGGATTTGAAACTCCTATTGTATCAGAAAGAGCAAGTTCTCCTACTCCTATTGCTTCCAACTTTGAGGCCCACTCTAACACTATTTCAGGAGAATACTCTTCTCCGTAAGGATTACCAAACCCCATGGATAAATAAACTCTTAGCTTTTTATTATGTTGATCGCACAACTCTTGCATGGCCTTCACTCTATCCAGAGATTCTTCTCGTGTAGAATTAGTATTTCTTAACTGAAATTTTTCAGAAACCGAAAAAGGAAACCCCAAAACAGCCACCTCTTCAAAGGAACATGCATCATTCGCCCCTCTTTCATTCGCAACAATTGCTAATAAATCAGATTTAGTTGAACTTAAATCCAAGCCCTTAATAACTTCAGTTGTATCTTTTAGTTGCGGAATAGCTTTAGGAGAAACAAAACTACCAAAATCAATTACATCAAACCCAACCTTTAAAAGTGAGTTTATATATTTAATCTTTAACGCTGTTGGAATAAAACCTTCTATCCCTTGCATTGCGTCTCTTGGGCACTCTGTTAATTTTATCATAAAATCCCTAATTCAATTTTTTGAACAATATCTTCAATCATCCAGTGCTTTCCTCTTGGCTCGTAATTCAGCTTTAATGAATGTCCGAATAAAACAGCCAAACCCTGATACATTGAAGCATTAAAACTACCTCTCAATTCTCTTACCAATTCAAATGTAGTAAAACCTGTCTCTCTATCAATTAACAATAGTAAAAGCTTTCCCTGAGAAACTGTTAAACTTTTAAGAGCCTTTCCGTACTTTTTCCTTAAAGCTTTCTCTACATTCTTCATGGCCTTCTTTTTCGATTCAGGATCCCTCCTAATCTCATCCTCACACTCTCTTAATTTTTGTGAAGCTAGCTTTGCATATGGGTAAACCTTTTTTACATAGGCTCTCAACCTATTATATTCTTTGGATTGTCTTCTGTTTTTAAAAACTGGCGGTTTAGTATAATCGGGACCACCAACTTCAACGGTTGGTAAATCATAAACGGGAACGGTATCTCCATTAATCACCATATACCTCAAATAGCTTTGCGCGTTAACGCCAAGCGAGCTATAAGCAATTAACCAAACAAACAATATGAAAACCTTTATCCTTTCCAAAACTTTCTTTGTTTTACTCGATAACAGCAAATAAGATACCAAGTATTATAAAATACTAAAAACCTTATTATTTTATTTCATTACAATTTAACTTCTTTTATCAACGTTAATGACCGGTGTATTAACCTAAATAATCACTAAATTTGCCTTAATGCGCCGTTGGGTTTTAGTTAAAATATTTATCCTTTTCCATCTTTTTGTTTTAGCGCAAGGAAACGCCTTTATAAAGGGTATTATTTTCAACGAGAATAAACAACCGATTCCTGACGTACAAATAATCATCTCTCCGATCAATAGAACTGCCTCTACCGACTCTATTGGATCTTTTACAATTGCAGTCCCTTCAAATCAAACCTTAAGCGTTAGTTTCAATCACATTAATTACCTTCCTACAGGAGAGACAGTAAATTTAAAACCAGGAGAAACAAAAACCTTCAATTTTAAACTTGCTAGCAGTTTTGTTGCTACAGATGAAGTTGTAATTCTTGAAAAGAAAAAAGATAACGCTACTGAAATAAAGGTTCATGTAGAGGCCTCCAAAAACGTTGTTACAGCAAGTGACGATGGAATTGGATTTGTTAAATCCTTGGCTTCTGTAAATAGTAATAACGAATTATCTTCTTCTTACTCGGTTAGAGGCGGAAGCTTTGATGAGAATTTAATTTACGTTAATGGAATTCAGGTTTACAGACCATTCCTTGTTCGGGCGGGACAACAAGAAGGTTTAAGTTTTGTTAATGGGGACATGATTTCCGATATCACCTTTTCAGCGGGTGGTTTTGATGCAAAGTATGGAGATAAACTTTCCTCTGTTTTAGACATAACCTACCTATCTCCCGATTCTTTAACTGGAGCGTTTAACGCAAGTATGCTTGGAGCCAGAGCTACTGTTGGGAACAAGCACAAGAAACTATCCTATATAATGAGTGGACGATACAAATCCAACTCGTACCTTTTAGGAAGTTTAGAAACACAAGCAGATTATAGACCTCTCTTTTTTGATTACCAAACCTATGTTAAATACGAGGCAAACAAAAAATGGTCGTTTGGCTTCCTTGGAAATTCTAGTTTAAATCAATTCAGAATGGTTCCACAATCCAGAACCACAAGATTCGGAGGTATTAATCAAGCATTCCAGTTAACAGTTGACTTCTCTGGACAGGAAATAAGTAAATTTCAAACAAATTTTGGAGCATTTACAACCGATTTCAAACCATTTAAAAACGATTCCACGATTTTAAAATTAACCTTGAGTGCTTTCTCTACTGCTGAGGAAGAAACTTTTGATATTGAAGGTAGTTACAGATTAAATGAATTAGAAACCAATTTTGGAGAAGATGATTTTGGAAAAGAAGCAGCTCTTTTAGGAACTGGAGCATTTCTTGATCACTCCAGAAACTTTCTTAATGCAAGAATCTTCAACATAGAACACACTGGAAAGAACGTTTGGAAAAAAGGCCTATTCCTTTGGGGTGCAAAAATGCAATATGAAGAAATAAACGACGAATTATTAGAATGGAAAAACCAAGATTCTGCAGGTTATAGCGTTCCTTTTATCAATAGTTCAGAATTAAGGTTTGCTGAGTATTTAAAAACCGAAGCTAACATCTCTTCTGTTAGAACTTCTGGATTTATTCAAAACAATTGGAGGTTCCTTAAGAAGAATGGAAAAAGTCAGTTATTTCTAAACACAGGAATTCGCGCAAACCATTGGTCTTTTAATAATGAACTTTTCTTCTCTCCAAGAGCTTCTCTTACTTACGCCCCTTCTTCTTTAAAAACTGATACTGCAGGGAACGAATACAGAGACTCAACAAACTTCACCTACCGTTTAGCTTGGGGAGTTTATGGACAGCCAGCATTTTATCGTGAGCTAAGAAACTTTCAAGGTGAAATTAACGAAAACATCAAAGCCCAAAAGTCAACGCATTATGTTGCTGGATTCGATTACGACTTTTACAAATGGAATCGCCCATTTACAATTAGAACAGAAGCCTACTACAAACAAATGACCAATATTATTCCCTTTGATGTAGAAAATGTTCGTGTTAGGTATTACGGAGAAAACAGTGCTGACGCTTATGCCTACGGAATTGAATCTAGAATAAATGGAGAGTTCATCAAAGGTTTAGAATCATGGTTAAGTGCTAGTTACATGAAAACGCAAGAAGATATTCTTAACGATTTCTATTACCGATATTACAATTCAAATGGCGAACAAATTATAGATGGATTCACTATCGACCAAGTTCCTGACGACTCGATTCAATTCACTAGAGGTTATATGCCTAGAGCTACTGACCAAAGAGTTTCTGTTAAAATTTTCTTCCAAGATGAAATGCCTAGGTTTCAACAACTAAAAGTTCACCTAAATCTAGTTTATGCCTCAGGACAACCTTTTGGAATACCAGGGTCTGTGGAAGGGAGAAACACCCAGAGAATGGCACCATACCGAAGAGCGGACATTGGCTTTACTTACCAGTTTGTTGAAGACGGAAAACTTTACAGAAAATTAGGAAAAGTTGAAATGCCTGCTAACCATATTTTAAGACATTTTAGAGACTTTGGATTTAGAGTGGAGGTATTTAATTTATTAGATATTTCTAATACTATTAGTCATTTATGGGTTTCTGATATAAACAACACAGAATACGCTGTCCCTAACTTTCTAACCCCAAGATTAATCAACGTTAGGCTAACCGGAAGATTCTAAAGAAAAAAGCCGAGCAAAACTCGGCTTAAAAATACCTTTCTCATCTCCTCATCGCCTAAAAAAATCAATCTCCTAACAATTCTTTTCTTAACTTCTCTAATTCAGCTTGTCTGCGTTTCTCTCTATCCAAAGCATCTTGCTCCTCCTGCTTTTTAAGCTCTTCAAGCAGCTTTTCAGCTTTCTTCGCTTCCTCCTCAGCCTTCTTTAATTCAGCCTCAAATTTATCAACCATTTCAGCTTCCTCTTTTAAACGCTTTTCCTCTGCCAATCTTCTTGCTTCGGCAATCCTTCTTTTTTCAGCCTCTTTCTCTTCTAACTCTTTTCTTTTAGCTTCTTCTTCGGCAGCTTTTCTTGCCTCAAACTCTCTTCTCTCCTTCTCCTCTTTAGCTCTTTGCTTAGCTTTAAACTCCTCTATTTCCTTTCTTCTTTTTTGCTCTTCAACTAATTTTTTCAAATCGGCTTTAAACTTTTCTTCTTCTGCCTTTCTTCTCGCTTTAGCCTCCCTTTGATATTGCTCTAAGGCCTTATTCGCTTCATCCTGCTTCTTTAAAACCTGATCAAGTTTATCAATTAATTCAGTGTTTTTCGACTGCAAGTTTTTCTTATGATTTTCAGCAGCAATTTTCTCATTTAATTTATCGAGTTCCTTCTTCTTACGAGCCATAAACTCTTCTTCGGTCTCCTTTTTAGTATCATCTAGCTTCTTTTGATTTAATTCTTCTTGAATTTTTGCTTTGGCATCATAAAAAGCCTTAAGTTTCTTTTCTCTATCCAAAGCCTCTTTTTCCATATCAGTCATATTAGACTCAATTCTCTTCACCTCTGACTCATACTTATACTCGCTTTTTTTAGCCTCCTCATCCTGAGCAGCCATTTTCTTTTTATGCGCTTCTTCAATGGCCTTTAACTGATCATTTAATTTCTTTTGTTTGGCAGCTTCCTTTGCTTTCTCAGCTTCTTCTTTTGCTTTTGCTTTTGCTAATGCAGCATCTGCTTTTTTCTGCTCTGCCTCTTTTCTTTCTTTTTCTCTTTTGGCAATTGCTTCAACTTTTAACTTCTCTTTCAAATCAGCTTGACGCTTCTTTTCCTGACGCTTTTTATATTCTTCTGTTAGCTTAGTTTCACGCTTCAACTGCTTCCTTCTCGCTTTTTCGGCAGCACGTTTTTGTTTTAAAAAAGCTTGGTATTCTTGTTCTTGCTTTTTAATCTCTTTCTGTTTATCCTTTCGCTCTTGCTCATACTTTTCCTTCAAAGCTTTTGCTTTCTTTTCAACATCATCAGCTGATGTTTGCGCACAAACATTTGAAAAATTAAATAAAAAGGCAATTACCAGAATCGGTATAAATCGATTAAGCTTTAAGGTACTCATACTCAACACAACACATTTTATAGTTACACACAGTTCTTTCATGGTACGTAAAATTTTAAGATTTGTTATCCGTTATGGTGATACTTAATGTTAACTTTATAATTCAAACACTAAGCCAAATATTATAGCAAACGTTTTATTCATATCAAGCTGGTATCCAAACGATGAAGACCCTACCCTTGGTATTTTCGTAAAAAGACATGCGGAAGCAGCCGCTTTGTATAATAACGTAGCTGTTTTGTTTGCTCATTCTGCACCGAACATTAAGGAGCCAGAAATCAAATATTCGGAAGAAAACGGAATTAAAGAGCTTATAATTCGCTACCCAAAATCAAACGAAAAACTCCCAGGATGGGTTAGTTTCATAAAAATGAAAAGGTATAAAAAATACCACGACTTGGGACTTTCAATACTAAAAAAGAAAGGCTTCAACCCTAACCTTGTGCATTGCAATGTTATGAATCCTGCTGGAATCATTGCAAAATATTGGAGAAGAAAACATAAACTCCCTTATGTAATCACTGAACACTGGACAGGGTATTTGCAAACAGACGGTAGATATCAATCTAGTGCTATTTTAAAATTATCTCTTCCTAAAATTGCCAAAAGAAGTGAACTCATTCTTCCTGTTAGCGAAGATTTGAAAAATGCATTATCAACAAACAATTTAGGTAAGAAATTTAAAGTTTTAAGGAACGTAG
>JAYPYW010000017.1:32147-35799 GCA_038154685.1 Flavobacteriales bacterium
GTAGTAAATACAGACAGATTCTTCCCTAAAGAAAAAAGTAAAGACAGGTTTTTAGTTGTTGCTGATTTAGAAGATCAACAAAAAAACGTATCTGGTATATTGGAAGCTTTTAAAGCCTTTAATATTAACTACCCTGAAATCAAACTAAGTATTGCTGGCGGTGGTCCAGACGAAGTTTACATTAAACAAAAAGCAAAAGAATTAGCCTTAGATAAAGTTGTTACTTTTCATGGCAGAATTCCTGCAGAATCCTTAAACGAAATCCTTGCTCAAAGCTTTGCCTCTATTCTTTTTAGTAACTACGAAAATCTACCTTGTGTGATTGTAGAGTCCTTCTCTGCAGGCATTCCTTTTATTGCCACCAACGTTGGAGGAATAGCTGAAATAATTAATAAAGAAAGAGGAATTATAATAAACAAAGGGAATCAAAAAGAGTTAGCAGAAGCATTTGAGTTAATGTTAAAAAATGATTTCGATAGAGGAAAATTAAGGGATTATGCTTTAAATAACTTTAGTTACAAGGAGATCGGGCAACAACTTGATAAAATTTACAGGGGAATAATTGGATAACGGTATAAACATAAGATCTCTCTTAAAATCCCTTATTGGAACCGCAGGGATTTTTGTTTTAGGAATGATTTTCAGTTTCACTTTTAATTGGAGCATAACTAAATTCATGCACCAAGAAGAAGTTGGATTTTTTCAATACTACATTTCAATCATAACCTTTGCTATGGTAATTGTACCTCTCGGCTACCAAAGCCTAGCCCAAAGAGAGGTTGTTTCTCTAGGAAAAAAGGGGTTAAAAAGGTTAATTAACCAAGCTATTTTTGCAATAACCATTTGCTCTTTAATTTTTGGAGTAACATGGTATTTCGGTGTTACTCAACTTAATTGGGTTAAGAATTTAAAAGACTTTTCTGGACTCCATATCGCTCTATTAATCATCCCCATCTATTCATTAAATGTGTTTTTCAGAGCAGTTTTACAAAGTCAAAATAAAATCTACAGCTCTGTTTTACCGGACACCTTAATTCGTCCAATTATATTATTAATTACGCTATACGCCCTCTCCTATTTAAAAATTCTGCCAACTCCAACGCATTTACTATGGACTTTGTTTTTCATTATGCTCGGAGCTTTAATTTTCTTTATTATAAAGTCATTTCAGAAACTCCCACCTAAAGAAGATAAAACCCAACCCAACTGGTTAAAACAAGCAATTATTTTATTACCACTAGGCTTGGTGGCTACATTAAACGAAAGAATTGATGTAATTATGATTTCCAAATACCTAGGAGGACATGAAAACGCTCTTTACTCAACGGCTTTTAAGTTTGCCTTATTTAGTGGATTTGGTTTGGTAATCCTTAACCAAATAATGGTTCCACATTATGCGAAACATTTCAAATCCGACAACGATAAATCGAACCTTGAAAGAATCATAAAACCCAACGTAAGACTTTCCTTCGCACTAAGTTTCACTGTTTTTCTATGCCTTGTTTTTATCTCTCCGTACTTGCTTGATTTTTTCGGACAAGAAGGTGAATCTTACGAATTGAGTTACACTCCAATTATAATTCTAGCCATTGGTCAGTTAATAAATGTTGCAGTTGGCTCCACAGGATATATTCTAACGATGGCTAAAAAGGAAAAACTTGTTATGATAAGCGTTGTCCTTGGATGTTTATCTAACCTGATTTTAAATATTCTTTTGCTGCCAAAATATGGGATTACAGGAGCAGCAATTGCTACCTCTACTAGTATGATTGTTTGGAATGTTTTGATGCTTATTTTTGTAAAACGAGAAACAGGTATTAACCCTACTATTTTTTAATGGACAAAATAATTGAACCAGACTTTCTAATTGTGGGTGCCCCTAAATGTGGGACAACTGCTTTGAATGATTTTCTGGCACAACACCCTGATGTAAATCTTATTGAAAAGGAACTACATTACTTCGGAAAAGACTTATACATTAAAAATAATAAAAGGCCTGCGAGTGATTATTTCTCACGATTTAAGGAAGGCAAGCTTAACGGAGACGCATCCGTTTGGTATTTATATTCAGATTCTATTTTTGAAGAGTTAAAAACACTTAAGACCTCTCCAAAAATCATTATAATGTTGAGAAACCCAGTGGATTTCATTTATTCACTGCATAGCCAGAACCTTTTCGACGCTAATGAAAACGAACAGGATTTCGAAAAAGCTTTAAATCTGGAAAAATCTAGAAAAGATGGTGAAAATATACCCGAAACAAACAACATTAAAACCTCCCTTGCATATAGAGAGGTAGCGCTTTTCTACAAAAGAGTCCAGAAATATATTGAATCCCTCCCATCAGAAAACATTTTCATTGGGCTTCAGGAAGAATTAAAAAACGCCCCTAATCATTTCCTTAGAGAAATTGAATTGTTTTTAGAACTAAAAACGTTTAACGACTACAACTTCGCTACTATAAACGCAAATAAGAAGGTTAAAAACCTTAAGATTCATCAAGCCATAAAATCCCCTAGTAACATTAGAAAAAAGCTGATCAGAACCTTAATCCCCTCGAAAAAAGCCCGAGAAATAATTGTAGAACGGATTTACAATTCAAACTTCAAAGAATCGGAACGAAATCAAATGCCAGAAAAGTTAAGAAATGAATTAACTAAAGAATTTTCACCCTCCATCGATGAATTGGCGAATTTGATCAATAAAGATTTATCTCACTGGAAGTCTTAAAAAGAAAATTCCCAGTAAACTTTCTAAGTACATTTGGGAGCTGTACCTGAAAAGCTACTGGGAAGTTTTATTAGGTATATCACCTATCTTACTTAACTAATGTGCTTTCTAAAAAAAATCAAATTAGGAGTAGGACAACTGACCTATTTACTTCCTACCCTAATTTGATTGGGTTATTTGGGTATGTCGGATGGTTAACATTATTAGCTAACTATCTTGATGTAAAGATGCATCTAAGTGTTTGAAATAAAAATACACAGGGCATTGTTTTACACAATACCAAAAACAACTTAAAACAAGTTAAAATATTAAAAAACAACTATTTACGAAACACAAACCACATATTCAAACGGGTTTTACATATCAATAATTATTGCAAATAAAACTTTATGAATTACAATATCTCTTCTAAAGAAGTTAAAAATTCTAATTCTTCCGGCAGATCTTTAAACTTAGTAGAATCATATTGAGCCTTAATGGCATCCTCCAGAGACACTTTAGAAAGTACATCTATATATATTTTCAACCATTTTTTGTTTCCTGAGTACACGAATTCACTTACCTCCTCATCTTTATACACAGCTAAGAAAGCTTCAAAAAGAGCTTTTTGATCGGGAGTGAAAACAATAGTTTCTATTCTTTCTTTACGACGAATGGTCTCAACACTATTATCAAAAACATCCTGTTTCCCCATTAAGTGGTAAAGCATTAACATGTGTAATTCACTATCAACAAAATTTGTTGAGTTCTTCTTATCTAAAGACAATGATTGATATTCAATTAAGTGCCTAAGAGCGAATTTGAAATCTCCAGACAAAATCAAAAGCTGAGCGAAGGAGAGATAAACTCTGGAAACTAACAGATTATTCCTTCTAAATTCCTTTTTAGAAACTGTTTTAAACTCCTCTAATAATCTAGAGAT
>JAYPYW010000017.1:35809-39550 GCA_038154685.1 Flavobacteriales bacterium
TCTTTATCCAAATACCAATTCTGAAGATATATCTGATTTTGAAAATAAATATCATAATACTTCTCGGTAAGAACTCCATCAGTATTTTTCTCTACCAAGGGAGAAAAGTGCTTTTTCATATAATCGATGTAATTCTCCAAAACACCAATAGCACTAACAGATTTTAAGTAAGTAAATAAATTACTACATACTAGTATTTGAGATAAATAATCCTTTTTAAACACTTCCGAGGTAAGTAACAATTTATATTGCTCCTTCCTCACATTATGGTGTCCTAAGAAATCCAGACTTATAAGAGTCCCCATTGCCTGAATTTCGAAACTTCCCATCTTAGCGCGAGAAGAATTTAATCCATCAATACCCCTAATAATTGGTGAATGAGCAATATCAATTAACTGCTGCTTTACCTCTTCTTTTTTCTCGTAAAAGTAGTATTGATAATAAAGCGTAACTGCTTTTCTGTAACTCTTATTAATAATGCTCAACTCAAGCTCTCTAGATTCTACCTCCTCGAAAGCATTTTCTATTTTATTTGTAAAATCGGGCTTTAATCTACCTTTCAAATGTTCTAAATCCCACGAATTAGACAAAGCCTCTTTTTCATAATAAAAAAGCTCCAAAACATTTGACTGTTTAAGTAGTCTAGCATTGAGTTTCCCTGCTTCATCCAACATAGATTTTTCTCGAAGATTCTTAACATCTTTAAGCATATTTGCTAAAGTTGCTTCATCATCAGACTGAGAGTTATAAGACCTTAAATACTTTAAAACATTAGCATATAAGTTCCTTAAAGAATTCTTTAAAACCTTAGGGGAGGTTTTATTGTGTTTGGCTGCTATAGCCTCAAAATCATATTCAGATTGCCCCTGAATTGTTTCGAAATAACTATGCAGTAAACTGTTTGTTTTGCTAGATTGTAATTTAAGGTTTACATACCTCTTCTCCGTTGGGTGAAGTGACTTCACCAATTTAAATAGGCTCTTCATACTACTAGGAAATTACTTTTTGATTAAAACACCTTTTTGTGTTTGCTTAGTATCAGCAATAAGTAACTCAACGAAATAAGTTCCCGAAGCAAAATCAGACAATCGAACAATATTCGAGTTCACTTGGGTTAATAATTTAACAACCTGTCCTTGGAAGTTATATACTCTCAACTCAGATATAATATCTCCTCTTGATGTTTGAACAGTAACCAAATCACTAAAGGGATTAGGGTATGCAACAAAACCTTTCTGCTCAACAACTCTTTCAACATTAACAGCATCACCATCAATTACTTCAACAGTAATAGTATCAGGCTTAGCTGTTGTACTTGTTGTTAACTCAACATCATAAACTCCAATCGCATCAAATCTTACATCATTAAAATTATAGATCGGTCCACCATAAGAACTAAAGGTACCATACATTGCTCCTGGTCCAGTTAATTGATTTATAAACCCTGAACCAAAAAAGTTTGTATCTAAAGTCCCTTCAGCAATATTCATCACTCCAATTTTAATCGGGAATATAGCATCAACAGGAATAATACCTCCGTTGCCTAACAAAGAAACGACCTTATCACCTGATGCATCTCCACAACCTCCCGCAAACTCTGCACAGTAATCACCTGGATCTGGAACGTTTACAATTATTGTATCATCCCCTATACCAGGAATTGAAATTTTGACTTCGTACAACCCATTAACATCAAAAGTCCATCCGTTGTAATAGAAATACTTCGTCATTAAACCAGACAATGTACCCGACATTGATCCAGGCCCATTGATTAATGAAGCATTAATCGTATTTACATAACTAGTATCAATTGTTCTTGTTGACTTATCACCAACAGCAACCCAAAAAGGCATCGAAGTACCAGGATAACTATAATCTAATGTATCGGAATTAAAAGAATAGATAATTTCTCTTGGGCCAGAGCCATTACAATTCACTCCTTTCACCGCACAAGGGTGTGGATTGTGAAAATCCGCAACTTGTGCAGTTAAGCTAACTCCTACAAAAAGTAAGAACAAAGTTGCAATGAGTATTTTTCTGGATCTATTCGACATAAAATATCCTAATTCCTTCATAAAAATAATTCTTTAGTACCCTTTTGGAAAGCTAATACGACAATTTAAAACATTAGTTTCATATTTTCAAAAAACCTTTGAAAAACCCATAAATAACTGATAACCAATATTTTAAATGATTATAAAAAACATTATCTTCAACTTTTACAAAATAGCATTTCATCCACAAACTTGAATCTATATTAACAAAAAACATAAACAATTGAAAATCAAACCCTTAAAAAACTATCAGTCCAACTTAAAAAAAGCAATGATTTCTAATAGATTTTTATAATTGAAACAATAAAATTTTAATCAACCAGAATCTAACCTTAACTGCTTTATATATTCTTTCTCCAGCTAACTTTTTTGACTTAATTTTGCACTCTTAAATAAAAGTGCAAATGATTAAGATTACTTTACCAGACGGAAGTGTTCGCGAATACGAGTCGGGAGTTTCAGCTCACGAAGTTGCTCTTAGTATTAGCGAAGGTTTAGCAAGAAACGTACTATCTGCGGAAGTAAATGGAGAGGTTTGGGATTCCAACCGTCCAATTACTGAAGATTCAAACGTGAAGTTATTAACCTGGAACGACGAAAAAGGTAAAGAGACCATGTGGCACTCTTCTGCTCACTTAATGGCAGAAGCAATTCAACATTTCTACCCTGAAACTAAATTCGCTATTGGACCTCCGATTGAAAATGGTTTTTACTATGATTTAGATTTGGGAGGAAAATCGATTTCTGATGCAGACTTCAAAAAGATCGAAGACAAAATGCTAGAATTAGCTCGTCAGAAAAATGATTACGTTAGAAAAGATGTTCCTAAAGCAGAAGCTATCTCCTACTTCAAAGAAAAAGGAGATGAATATAAATTGGAGCTTTTAGAGGATCTAGAGGATGGAAATATCACTTTTTATACTCAAGGAGAATTTACAGATTTATGTAGAGGACCTCACGTTCCTAACACAGGAGTAATTAAAGCTGCAAAAATAATGAGTACAGCTGGTGCTTATTGGAGAGGTGATGAAAACCGTCAGCAGTTAACTCGTTTATACGGTATTACATTCCCTAAAGCTAAAGAGCTTAAGGAATACTTACATATGGTGGAAGAAGCTAAAAAGCGTGACCACCGTAAACTTGGAAAAGAATTAGGATTATTCACTTTCTCGCAAAGAGTTGGACAAGGTTTACCATTATGGTTACCTAAAGGAGCTCAATTAAGAGAGAGATTAGAAGGATTCTTAAAAAAGGCTCAACAACAAGCTGGTTATTTACCTGTTGTTACTCCACACATTGGCAATAAAGAACTTTACGTTACTTCAGGACATTACGAGAAATATGGTGAGGATTCTTTCCAACCAATTAATACTCCTGCTGAAGGTGAAGAGTTCTTATTAAAACCAATGAACTGCCCTCACCACTGTGAGATTTTTAAAGCTACTCCAAAATCATACAAAGATCTACCTATTAGGTTAGCTGAATTTGGAACAGTATATAGATACGAGCAGTCTGGAGAATTACATGGTTTAACTCGTGTTAGAGGATTTACTCAAGATGATGCACATATTTTCTGTAGAGCAGATCAGTTAAATGATGAATTTGAAAAAGTAATCGAATTAGTTCAATACGTATTTGCCGTATTTGGATTTAACGATTACGTTGCTCAGGTTTCTTTAAGAGATCC
>JAYPYW010000017.1:39560-51472 GCA_038154685.1 Flavobacteriales bacterium
AAACAAAGCAAAATATATTGGTTCTGATGAAAATTGGGACTTAGCTGAACAAGCTATTGTTGATTCGGCTGCTAAAAAAGGTTTAAAAACTGTTGTAGAATATGGCGAAGCTGCATTCTATGGACCAAAGCTTGACTTCATGGTTAAGGATGCAATTGGTCGTAAATGGCAGTTAGGAACTATTCAGGTAGACTACAACTTACCAGAGCGTTTCGAGCTTGAATACACTGGGAATGATGACCAAAAACACCGTCCGGTTATGATCCACAGAGCACCTTTCGGATCGTTAGAAAGATTCTGTGCAATTTTAATCGAGCACGTTGCAGGAAACTTCCCATTGTGGTTAGCGCCTGAGCAAGTTGCGATTTTACCAGTAAGTGATAAATATAACGAAGCTGCAGAAGAGCTTTTAAGTTTCCTAAATAATTCCGATATTCGCGGATTCGTTGACGACAGAAGTGAACGTGTGAGCAAGAAAATCAGGGATACTGAGGTTAAAAAAGTCCCTTATATGATTGTTCTTGGAGAGCAGGAAACTACTACAGGTACTGTCTCTGCAAGAAAACACGGCGAAGGAGAATTAGACAGAATGACTAATGATGAATTCGTTGCTTACGTTAACAAAGAAATTGAGAACAATTTAAACAAGTAATAATAATTAATGAACCCAAGAGGAAGAAGAAATAGAGGGCGTCGTCCGATGAAAAAGGAAGACCCACACAGAATCAATCAAAACATTCGAATTCCACAAATTCGTCTTGTTGGAGACAACGTTGAGCAAGGTGTTTACGAAACTCGTGAAGCTTTAAAAATTGCTCAAGAGCAGGAATTAGACTTGGTTGAGATCTCTCCTAAAGCAGACCCTCCGGTTTGTAGGATCATTGATTACAAGAAGTTTCTTTACCAACAAAAAAAGAAACAAAAAGAAATTAAAAACAAGACTGTTAAGGTTGTTGTTAAAGAAATCAGATTTGGTCCTAACACGGATGAGCACGATTTCAACTTCAAACTTAATCACGCTAAAAAGTTCTTAGAAGAAGGAGCAAAAGTTAAAGCTTATGTATTCTTTAAAGGAAGAACGATTGTTTTTAAAGACAGAGGGGAAATTTTATTATTAAAGTTTGCTCAAGAATTAGAGGAATTAGGAAAGGTTGAAATGTTACCTAAAATGGAAGGTAAAAAGATGAACATGATGATCGCTCCTAAAAACCCTCCGAAGAAGTAGTATTTTATTTATTAATTAATATAGGTGTCGTATGCCAAAGATGAAAACTAAGTCCAGCGCGAAGAAGAGATTCAAGTTGACTGGAACTGGAAAAATCAAAAGAAAGCATGCTTTTAAGTCTCACATCTTAACTAAGAAAGGGACAAAGCAGAAGAGAAACTTAACAAAAACTGGATTAGTTCACGAAACTAACGAAGGTTCAGTTAAGGCAATGTTGACTATTGGAAAATAATCAACGAAACCATTATTCAATTTTTTAATTGGTTGTTTGTTAAACCCGGTGTCTAGTTAAAAAGAGTTGATCAGTAGAATTAACCACTAACCACCAAAAAACTTAAAATTATGCCAAGATCGGTAAACTCGGTAGCGAGTAGACAAAGAAGAAAAAACACGATGAAATTAGCCAAAGGTTACTTTGGTAGAAGAAAAAACGTGTGGACAGTTTCTAAAAACGCAGTAGAAAAAGGACTTACTTATGCGTACAGAGACAGAAAGAACAAGAAGAGAAACTTTAGAGCTCTTTGGATTCAAAGAATTAACGCTGGTGCAAGACAACATGGTCTTTCGTACTCAGAGTTCATGGGAAAAGTTAATGCTAAAGGAATTGAGTTAAACAGAAAAGTTTTAGCTGACCTTGCGATGAACAACCCAGAAGCTTTTAAAGCTGTTGTTGACGCAGTAAAATAATTCCTTTTCAAGATAGGAAAATAAGAAAAGCTGGCTTTTAGCCGGCTTTTTTATTTTTAAGTTTCAGGTTTCAGAAAAGAGCACTCCCCTCATCTCCTCATCTAAAAAATTCTCTTTTCTCACCTCTCCTACCTATCTTTAGTTTATGAAGAAAATGACGTGTAACCAACTAGGCGGAGCTTGTGATACAGAATTCACAGCAGAGACTTTTGATGAATTACAGGAAAAAGTTAAAGCTCATGGGGTAGAAATGTTCATGAAACAAGATGCCGCTCATATGGGAGCTATTCAAAAAATGATGGCTATGATGTCCAACCCTGAAGAAATGAATAAGTGGATGGATGAGAAAAGAGCCGAATTTGATACTCTTCCTGACGCATAATCAAAATGAATCCGCAAGAATTCATTAATAAATATTTTGAATGGTCTAAAACTAGTCCAACACAGGCAACTATTCCTAGAAATGAATACTTATCAAAAGCAGGCCAGGTTGAAAAATACCTCTACCTAGTTATAGATGGTGCTATTAGGGCTATTTACATTTCAAAAGACGAAGAATTCACGGTTAGATTCGGCTACAAAGGATCTGTTATAGCATCACTAGATTCATTTATCACAGGTAAACCTTCACAGTTTTACTTACAAGCGATCCGTAAAACCACTGTAATCAAACTTGAAAGGTCATCATATTTAGACTTCATCAAGTCTGACCCTAAAATTTCAGCAATTCATATGGAATTAATGAACGGATTGCTTAACTCCATGCTCGAAAGAGAAATTGATTTACTCACCTCCTCTCCTCTCGAACGTTATGAGAGAATCATGGAAAGAAGCCCACAAGTTTTCCAAGAGGTTCCGTTAAAATACATTGCCTCCTATTTAAGAATGACTCCCGAAACTCTTAGTAGATTAAGGAAATCTTGATCCTAATCAATGTTTTCTAACCTATTGATTCAGTTCTTTGTATAAAAGCTAAGGATATGAAATTAAAGTCTGTTGAAATACTAAATGATTTAAAAGATAAAACAATCCGAACGATTGATTATGCTAAAGCATTTCAGAATTTAAATTTTGAAGAGCTTAATAATCGACCAGCTGAGAACAAATGGAGTATTTTAGAATGTTTCGAACACATAAACTTATACGGAGATATTTATCTCAAAGAAATTGAAGCTCGTATTATAAACTCTAAATTCCCCGCTAAGGATTACCATAAAACTGGAATAATAGGAAACTACTCGGCTAATATCATGTTACCTAAAGGTGAAGAAATACCAATGAAGATGAACACGTTTAAATACATGAATCCCTTTCAATCAGAACTTTCAGAAACGGTCTTAGAAAAATTTATAAAACAACAAGAACATTACTTGCTACTAATTGAAAAAGCAAGAAATATCGATTTAACAAAGACGAAATGTGGACTAGTCATTAAAGGCCTAAAATTTCGAATGGGTGACGCTATGAGGTTTTATACTTTTCACAACGTCCGTCATATTGTACAAGCCAACAATATAATAGGAAAAGCGTCAGTATTTTAATACTTTTGCTTGCAATGATCACAGGCAAATTCCCAGGTAAAACTTATGTTATTCATGCTGAAAGCGGTTATGAATACCATGAAAAACGACTGAAGGGTCTATTTTTAAAGAACAACTTAGATTTTGAATTTGTTTTAGAAGGTGCACCTAGTAATTTTAGTGATGAATTATTATCGAAGTATTTTACTCCTAACATTCTAGATAAATTTTCAAAAGGAGGAATTAGCTGTACATTAAACCATTTTTATGCATTTGAAAAACTAGTAGCTTCAAATGAACCGTATGGATTAATTTTCGAAAACGATCCTTTTTTTCTTGGTAATTTCCCTCAAAAGCTAAACAAGTTACTACCAGAAGTAAAAGAGTTAACTCCTGGTTTTATTGTATCTCTGGAAAATACAACGTTAACGTTTCCTAGTTATAGTCAAACCAAAAAGGGACAATTATTATATCCTGCCAAAAGAGGTCGAATGGCTGGTGCTTATATAATCGACAGAAAAGGTGCGGAAGAAGCTTTAAAACATCTTTATGCTAACAAATGTAATTTCATCATCGATTGGTTCCACAACGAATTAATTGAAAAGGAAATTCTAAAAATGTATTGGGCTCACCCTCCTTTAGTAGAGCAAGGATCACACAATGGCCATATGAGTTCCACAATATCTTCTAAGAATAAATCTGTTAAAAGGATGATCGCCTGGAAACTTCGAAAGTTTGTAAAAATGAACTTTGGTAGACTTTTAAACCAAAAAAGAATAATTGAATCTTAGCAATCAAAAACCTACTTCCTTTTTCACTTTGCCTTCTTTAACTTCTTATCTACTCTTTGATCATTCCAACCTGCAATTGCCACTAAAACAAGTGTAACTATAATTGTTTGCCAGATCCAAACTGGGAATGCTGGTGGATCTCCGGCAGCATATGAGTGAATACTATTAGAGAAATAATAATTCACACCGAAATAAGTCATACAAACTGTTCCAAAACCTAAAGTTGATCCCCAAGCATTAAAAAAGAATTTAGTCCTAATTAAGCCAGGAACAAATCTAAAGTGTAACTGCATAGCATAAACAATAACTATTATTAATGCCCAAGTTTCTTTAGCATCCCACCCCCAGTATCTACCCCAAGATTCATTGGCCCAAACTCCACCAAGAAAAGTTCCAACAGCAGCTAGCACAACTCCAATGGTAACAACCATTTCATTAATATAAGTTAAACCAGCAATCGATAAATTAAGTCGCTTTCCATTTTTCTTAGACTTTAATAACATCATAAAAATGGCAACAAAACCAAGTACTGCTGCTAAGCCAAAGAACCCATAACTTGAAGTAATACATGCAACATGAATGATTAACAAGTAAGATTTTAAAAATGGAACAAAATTAGTTAACTTATGATCCATTGTTTCTAATCCTGCCGTCCAAATAATAATTGATGCGATTAGCATTGCACCAGGAAGAACAATTTTAGAGTATCGGTAAAATATAAAACCAGATAAAACTGCTGCCCAAGAAATAAAAATAAGCGCTTCATATCCATTACTCCATGGAGCATGATCCGTTAGATACCATCTTAAAGCCAAGCCATAGGTATGATAAAGAAAAAACAAGAGACCTAATCCTGAGAAGAGATGAATAACCCAAGTTATAATTGTTCTTAGCGTATTCTTTTTATGAAGATTTAATTCATGATTTATTGCAAGAGTTAATAAAATCAATGAAGTTAAAGAGTACCATCTCATTAGCTTCTTAAAAATACCTGCCTCGTTATAATCTATCTCTGTTTGAATTTTGTCCTTAGAAGGCAAGAAATCCTCTGGAGTATACTTTCTTTGAATTTGTCCAATTAAAACAAGCATAGCTTCTGCATCCTTGTATTTCTCCATCCTCAAAAAGGTTAAGTACTGAGAAAACAACTTCATGTAAGTAAAACTTGACAGGTCAAGTTCATCAACTCCATTAGAAAGCGACCCCTTCAGGTTTTGAACTGCATCCTCATGATAAATTGAAACCCACTCCCCTTCTAGCTTAGTTGTTAAACCAGGAAATATCTTTAATAACTGACCTCTTTGTGCTTGGTAAAAAACATCCAACTTCTCAGCAATCTTGATCATTTCATTATCCCATTTCGTTCTTTTCTTAGAATCCTTTTGGGTTGCAGTAGCAATTGCCTCGTTAACCTTACTAGAACCATCCTTATTAAAGAAATCTAGAAACGAAAGGTGATCCCCCTCCTTAATCCCCAAAAACGTTTTAAGCGTATCGTTTTTACGGTCGATGTAAATAATCTTCTTATCCTCGAAATACTTACCATTAACCATTAACTCTAAAAGAAACTGTTCCGGAGTAAATACATCCCCATTTTCAAGCTTAATTGATTCGGAATGATTTATTTTTCGGCAAACATCAAACGCCAATGTATTTATCGGTTCATATCTTGCACCAAACCCTTGAACCAATAGCTCTCCAAACTTTTCTGCGTGCTCAACTGGAATTCTTTTAGCTCCATTATCAGTTTCACCACCTAAAGGCCCCGTCATTGAAATATCATGATCTCCCCCATGGTCATTATTATGGCCGTGGTCATGTTCATGCTCATGATCATGATCATGGTTATGCTCTTGGTGTTCTTTACCACCATGCATATCAATTTCACCCTCCTTTAAATGTTGAGCGTTAAGTCCTATTGAAATTGCAATAAATAATGCTGTGAGCGTTGTTTTTTTCGCTGTTGTTTCTTTAACTTTTCTAATCAGACTGCTAAATCTTGAATTCTTGTTGATGATTGTTAAAACGAAACCTAACCCTAAAAGGAAATAACCAATATAAGTAATTAGCGTTCCTGGAGCGTCCTTGTTAACAGATAATCGGGTTCCTTTTTCGTCTGGATCATAACTACTTTGGAAAAATCTGTAGCCTCCGTAGTCCAATACATTATTCATGAATATACTATGTTGTTCCGTTAGAGCATTTTCTTCGTCGTACAAAGTAACTTCTGACTTATATCCAGAAGGATTGTTCGAACCATTATAACGCTCGAGAATAAAGTCATCCAATCTAATATTAAAAGGCAGCTTAATCGGTTTCGAACCATACGAAGCTCTTATAATGAACCCCATAAAGCTGAAGTATTCAGGTGAACCTACTCTTTCAGGACCTCCAAATAGCACTCTTTCAGTTGCATCATTTCCAATTTGGAATTTAACCTTTAACGCATCACCTCTTTTACTCTCTCCTTCTTCAAGAGACTCAAGGTTCTTAACTGCATTCTCTAATTTCTCAGCGAAAACAATAGAAGTTCCATTTACTTGATGCAATTGACGGAAATACATCGGGGATAAAACATTTGGCTGAACTGTATCAGTCATCTGATCAGCCATTCTCATTCGAGGAATCACAAAAGGTGAAATAATTGAAAACGAATCCCCCTTTTGAACTACACAAACAGCTCCTTTAATTGAAGGCTCATTAAACGAAACTAAAACAGAACCAACTCTCTCTGCATCGCCCGACTCAATGAAAATCTCTTGTCTACCATTCCCATCAGTTGTAACCACTTTTAAAACATCCTTTCCTCCTTCAATATTTTCATATAATTTATAATCAGCATTTTCTATGTAATCAACATAACTTACCTCTATTTTTTTCTTCCCAAAATCAAAAGGAACATAAAAATCATTATCAGTTGTTGAAGCCATTAACATATTCGTTGAGTACCCCTGACTCCCTTGAGCATCCTCCGCAGGCCTTCTTGGGTCGGTAATTTCAATATTCAAATAAGGTTCAGCACTGTACATTATGTTTGAAGTCTGTCCTTCACGGATAGGCATCATTCCCTCAGAACCGAAATAACGAGTAACTCCTGCACCAATTATGATAATAACGAACGCTAAATGAAACAATAAACTAGTCCATTTCTTTTGGCTTAGCATGTTATACTTTTTGATATTCCCAATGAAATTAATGGCTAAAAGAACCATTATTAACTCCAGCCATTTAGACCTGAATATCTCAATCCTGGCTGTAGTTGTACCGTATTCATTTTCAATAAATGTTGCAATAGCAATTAGGTACCCAAACACAGCAAGCAAAACTGTTGTAAAACGAGTGGAAAAAAGGAAATTCAACAAGAAGCGCATATCATCAAATTGGATGCGCAAAAATAACTATAAAGTGTGGATTAAACCTGAAATTTAACTTTTGAAATATTTATGAAAGACATTGAAAGATTAAAAGAGAACCCTTCTAATTTCCTGAGCAATCTCATTGTAGTCGGATTTATGCACAAAACTAGTAAATCCAGCCGCGCCATGCTGCTCTTTTAATGCATCAACGTCTAGTGCGGACATTAAGACCCAAATAAACTTCCCTTCATGCTTTTCATCGATAACTTGCTTTAGGTCAGACCCAGTACCTGATACACCTAATAAATAGTCAACTAATATTAAATCAACTTCATTATCAAAAATAACTTCCTTGGCAGACTTATAATCTTTTGCAATAAAAACCTCAACATCTGCTTTGAACTCATTATCAAAAACCTCTTTCAAAAGTTCAGATTGAAAAACTGCATCATCAACAATCAAGACTCTTTTTCCTGCCATCTCTTCTTTATCTCTTTAAAAGCCAATTCTATCTCTTCACATGCTGCAGCTAAAACATCAAATTCTTCTTTCGAAATAACGCTAGAATTCGTCACTGTTTTATATGCTTCATTAAGTAATTCTGCATAACCTGCAGCCCCCATCGAGGAGGATATACCAGATAATTTATGAAGGTTAGATTTTAAATTACTTTCATCTTGTACTGCAAAACTAGAATTTAGTTCCGACCAAATCGACTTATTTTCAGTCAAAAACTTATCGATAAATTTTATAAAGTTTTTTTCACCCCCTACCATCTGGGCATTCTTAGACATAATTACCTCTGAATACAAGAAAGAATTTTCTTCCTCAGATTTTTCAAACTCAACCTGCTCGCCTCGCTTAAAATCAAACCATTTATTAAGCAAACCGTTAAGTTTATCAAACGTCAAAGGTTTAGATAGGTAATCGTCTAACCCCATTGATTTGAGCTTTTCCAAATCCCCTTCAATGGCGTTAGCACTTAATCCAACAAAAACGGAATCAGCATTATAACTTTTACGAATTGCAGCAACAGCCTCGTCTCCTGATTGACCAGGCATATTAATATCCATCAATACTAAATCGAACTTCTTTTCCTCGTAAACATCAAAAGCTTCTATTCCACTAACAGCCTCCACTATTTCACAGCCAAAACTAGACAACATTGCTCTTGCCAAGGATCTATTAATATCCATATCATCAACCAATAGGACACTTAAATTATATTGAATTCCTTTGTTTTTTTCGATCTCGCCACCTCTCCTGTCATCAACTTGAAAAGAGAGATTAAACGTTCCAAAAAATTCATCTAAAACCCTTTTTAAATCGGAAAATTTACCTTCTAACCTTTCACTACCAACTTCTTTAAGGTTTGAAAACTCATTTGACATTTCAGAAATTAGACCATCCAAATCCTCAAAAGTTCCCTGAATTAATTTAGATTTAGATTCTGCCTCTTTTAAGGCATTTATTTCCGCTTGTTGAGCGTGAATACGTTCCTTCTCCTTTTTAATTAAATCTTTTTGGCTTTCAATTAATTTAGTAAAGTTTGCTTCTGCAATCTCTTTCAAACCTTTCTCCTTATTTAAAGACTCCTTGATGAAAGATTCTTTCACCCTACTTTCTATTGATAAGGCTAAATAAATTCCTATTACCCCAAGGAATAAAAGAGCGGTTAAATACTTTGTCATCATCGCCCCTTCCTCAGGACTTATAGGATCAATTGGTGTAACAACAGTGTATAAATATTTCTGAAAGAAAAACAATGCGAAATAGATTCCACTCCATATAATTGAAACATAGAGCTCCTTATTAGAAAAAATTAAAAAAGGAATTCCAACACATGGAATAAAGATGTATTCGGCTAAATAATTACCTCCCGCAAAAAAGGCCGAAGACATAACTGTATAACCTAATGCAGCAAGAAACCAAATCCTGGAAACAATGTAGTGCCCAAACTTATTCCATAATATAGTTGTAAAGTGAAAAACCGCAATAGCGAAAGTATTTAAAACTGTTTCAGGCTTACCTCCATTAAATAAAAACCCTAAAGTATTTAAAACTGAAACCGCTCCAGCAATGAAAGATATAACATTAGTAAGTTTCACCTTCCTAATAAGGTTATACCCTTCTATCTTATCAATCCCTGCGTTTTTTACGAGTTTAAAAAGACCCATTATGTTAAACTAGTGATTACCAACTTATAAACAAAAGAAAAGCGCTGTAAAAACAGCGCTTTTAACAATAACCCGTAATTTTTAGGGGCTTCCCCCTACTTAACCTTAATATCAAGTTTGTAAAAACTTGTACTACCATTAACAATTCAAATATATAATTAGAGACAAATCCCTACAATCTGAAAAATTGTTAAAAACAACTTTCAAGAGTGATAAAATGTTAAATATTAAACCTTACTAGAATATTGGCATAACAGAATTGTTACTTTTCCGAAAAGTGGAGTTATAAAGTAAAACCAAAACAATGAAACGAGTTATTTTATCAATTATTATGTGCAGCTATGCTCTTTTTTTGAGCGCAGGTAATTCGGAAGTTTTCCCCAATCCTGCCATAGATAATTTTACAGTAAATTCTGGTGATGAAATTAATTTCGTGGAAGTTTATAATTTTTTAGGAACAAAGGTTTTAGAAGCTACAATCACAGATGAAAGCGCTAACTTTATTAACATTTCAAACCTTTCACCAGGTAGGTATTTTGTTAAAGTTCATTTAGAAGGCAATAAACTTGAAGTAATCCAATTAATAAAAAAATAAAAAAGCCCTTTTTCAAGGGCTTTTCTTTTACTCTGCAACTTCTTCAGTTTCTTCTTTTTCAACAATCGTCTCTTCTATGTATGGAAAAACATCAACAACCGTTGTTTTCGTAATTGAAGGAATTTCCCAATCGACGATAGATCCTTTTAATCTGCCCTCCATTTTTTCGTAGGCATCTTTTAAACCGCCAGCTTGGATAATATAATTCTCATTTATCTTCTTCTCCTTCCCGCTATCCGGATCAGCACTGATATAACTAACTTTCACTTTGTAGAAGTAATCGAAAGCCTCATCAATAATAACATCCTGAATATTCGTTTTCGCACATGCTAATAAATTATACTCAGGAATATACTCTTCTAAAATCCCTTGCAATCTTGCTTCAGCTTCAGTAAAACTTAAAGCATTTAACATATATGCTTCACTTTTACTTTGAATAGATCCATCTTCTGGATTTTGCTTTAAGTATTTAATCTTTACTGTAAACCAATCAGTCATAATCGAAAATTTTTGGACGACAAATATAATCGGCTTAAATCATTTATATATATAAGTCTACACAGGTTTTTTGAACATATTGTTAACTATTTACAATTAATTACCTTTAAAAGGCAACTAATCAAAAGAAAATGCGTCTGCATATGTAGCAGAACAAACTTTACTTACCTATGTTGAACCAAGACCTCATAATACAGGGTTGCATCGACGGTGATCGTCGGGCGCAACAATCCTTGTATGAGTACTTTTATGGTAAGATGTTGGCCGTATGCATGAGGTATGCTAATGGTCACGATGAAGCCTTAGATATGTTTCAAGAAGCATTTATTAAGGTTTTCAAAAACTTACCAAAGTACGGAAAACAAGGATCCTTTGAAGGTTGGGTCAGGAGGATTATGGTTAATACGTGTATCGACCATATCCGAAAAAACAAGGTGAACAACCAAATGGTTGAACTGGATGACAAACATGGAAGCATACAAACCGATGAAGAAGAGGATGCCGGAATACTAGAACATGTAAACTTCCACGATCTTTTGGAATTAGTGCAACACCTTAGCCCCGCTTACAGAAGTGTATTTAACATGTACATAGTAGACGGTTATACCCACCAGGAAATCGCCGACTCCTTAGGAATAAGTGTCGGAACTTCTAAGTCCAATTTAGCGAAGGCTAAAATGAACTTAAGAAAAATGTTACAGGAAAAAATTGAAAAAATGGCTGGCTAGCCACATGGGAAAATTTGAAGACGAAATAAAAAAGAAGCTACAAGAAGGACAGGTTGACTACAATCCTTCTCACTGGGATCAGTTAAGTTCCATCTTACCTGCTGGACCCGCTTTGTCTTCATTTGAACAAAAAATTCAAGACACACTTGCTAATGGAGAATCTAGCTCTACCCCTAACTGGGATGACTTTAGCAATAATTTAAATTCATTAGATCCATTTGAAAAAAGTTTAAAAGAAAAATTAAACAGTAGGGAATCTGACGTTCCAAGTAATAGTTGGGAAGAATTTTCGGACAAATTAGCCGACAGTAACTTAAGTAATTTTTAAAAGGGAA
>JAYPYW010000018.1:0-11160 GCA_038154685.1 Flavobacteriales bacterium
TGTTCTTATTCTTTAGCCAAGCCTGAGTATGCTTAAACCACGAATTGCTTTTTAAGTTGCGGGACGAAAATAAATAAACAAATTTAGAAAATGGAATATTTATGAGTTAATTTCAATAAACCTTTTAATATCCCTAGATGTTCCAAAGACAATAAGGGTATCAGTGTCTTTAATTATCGTATCTGAAGTAGGAACTCCAAGAATATGCTGAACAACTTCAATTGTATCTCCTTTATCTTCCTCAAAACAACGTTTTATTGTAATAAGGTTTAATCGGTATTTATTCCTCAATCCCACTTCTTCAACACTCCTTTCAGCAATGTCTTTTGGTGGTTTTATTTCAGCAACTTCGTAATCATCTGGTAACTGAAGGAACGAAACTATATTTGGGTTAATTAATTGCTCGGCTACAAAAACTCCAATCTCCTTTTCTGGCTCAAGAATCTCTTCGATCCCCATTTTTTGAAGGATTTTCTTTTGATTCTCGTCATTTGATCTCGCGATAATCCTTTTTACACCCAACTCCTTTAATTGGAAGCAGCATAGTAATAAGGCCTCAAAGTTGGCTCCAATAGCAACAACAACGGCATCACATTCGTGAATATTTTGAGACTCTAATGCTTTTCCATCTGTTGCATCCATGGTTACAGCAAGAGCAACAAACTCTTCAACTTCTTCAACAAGCTCTTCTCGGTTATCAATCGCAATAACCTCAGCTCCTCTATCACTTAAAATATGGGCAATGGCTTTACCATATTTACCCATTCCTATTACCGAAAACTTAGTTCCTCTCATATTACTTCAAGTTTAAAGTTTAATGTCCAAAGTTCAAAGGGAACTTTGTTTAAACTAGATTTAATGCCTGATCCAAATCATTAATTAGATCTTCTTCATCTTCTATCCCAACACTTAATCTTATCAGCGAATCAACCACTCCAGACTTTTCTCTTTCTTCTTTAGGAATTGCTGCGTGAGTCATTGTCGCTGGATGTCCACATAAAGACTCTACTCCTCCTAAAGACTCTGCTAAACTGAATATTTTAGTATTAGATATAACCTTCATTGCGTCTTCAGCTCTATCTCCTTTAGTTGTAAAGGAAATCATTCCCCCAAAATTTTTCATTTGCTCAGCAGCAATCGAATGATTTGGATGAGATTTTAATCCAGGGTAATACACCTTTTCAACTTTTTCATGCTGAATTAAAAAATCGGCCACTTTTTTAGCATTTTCACAATGACGATCCATTCTCACATGCAAAGTTTTTATTCCTCTTAAAACTAAAAAACAATCTTGCGGTCCAGGAACAGCTCCACAAGAATTCTGAATAAAATAAAGTTTTTCAGCTAGTTTATCATCGTTTAATACAATTGCACCCATTACCACATCACTATGTCCGGAAATGAATTTTGTAATACTATGCACAACTATATCGGCTCCTAAATCCAATGGATTTTGCAAATATGGAGAAGCAAAGGTATTATCAACTGCCGTTAGTAATCCGTGCATTTCTCCCAATGCAGAAATTGCTTTTAGGTCAATTATATTCATCATTGGATTAGTTGGTGTTTCTACCCAAATCATTTTTGTTTTATCGTTAATTAAAGCTTCAACTTTATCAAGCTCATCCATTTCAACAAAGTGAAATTTCAATCCCCAATCCTGAAAAACCTTGGTAAACAATCGATAAGACCCTCCATACAAATCATTAGATGAGATTATTTCATCGCCTGGTTTAAAGCTCTTTAATAACGCATCCATAGCAGCTAATCCGCTTGAAAAGGCTAAACCATACTTACCATTCTCAATAGCAGCTAAATTCTTCTCTAAAGCATGTCTGGTGGGATTAAGCGTCCTTGAATACTCGTATCCTTTATGGTCTCCTGGTGCGGCTTGAACATATGTGCTCGTTTGATAAATGGGAGTCATTATCGCACCAGTTGCCGAATCCGGCTCGGTTCCTGCGTGTATAGCTTTAGTTCCAAATTTTTCCATTAGGCAATTACAGCTCCGTTATCAGATGGTACGTTTGGTGAAACAAATTGAAGTTCTCCTTTATTATTTTCCGCCATTAAGATCATCCCTTCAGATTCGATTCCCAACATTTTTCTTGGAGCGAGATTAACTAGAATAGAAACCTGTTGACCAATTATATCTTCTGGCTGGTAATACTGAGCGATCCCAGAAACTACTGTTCTCTGATCGATTCCAGTATCAACCTTTAGTTTTAATAGCTTTTTGGCTTTCTTAATTTTCTCTGCTTCGATAATAGTTCCAACACGAATATCCATCTTTTGAAAATCATCAAAAGTTGTAGTATCCTTTTGAGGCTCCACTTCTTTACTAGCTGCTTCAGCTTCTTCCTTGGCTGCTTGTAATTTAGCTCTTTGCTCCTCAACTACTTTATCGTCTAATCTTTCAAATAATAAAGACGGTTTATTTATTTGATGACCCTCGGAAATATTATCTGCACTTAAAGCTTCCCATGATAATTCAGAGAGATTAAGCATCGCTTTTAATTTGGAAGAAGTTTCTGGTAAGAAAGGCTCAGCTAAAACAGCTAATGAAGCCGTAATTTGAACAGCAATATTCATTATTGTTTTCACTCTATCTTCGTCTTCCTTTATTAATTTCCAAGGCTCTGTTTCAGCGAGGTATTTATTTCCTAAAGCCGATAACTTCATAAACTCAGCTAAAGCTTCTTTATACCTGTGCTTTTCAATACTTGCGCTTATTTTATTTGGAAACTCATTTAACTGGGCAATAACATCTTTATCCTGTTCGGTTAATTCTCCTTTTGCAGGAACAACTCCATCCCAGTATTTTTTAGTTAAAACTAAAGCTCGGTTAACAAAGTTTCCAAGATTAGCCACCAACTCATTATTGTTTTTTGCTTGGAAATCAGCCCAAGTAAAATCCGCATCTTTTTGCTCTGGTAAAATCGAGCAAAGAACATACCTCAATAAATCTGTCTTTTCCGGAAAATCTTTAAGATAGTCATCTAACCAAACTGCCCAGTTTCTTGAAGTTGAGAATTTATCTCCTTCTAAGTTCAAGAATTCATTCGCAGGAACGTTTTGCGGTAAAATGTAATCTCCCATTGATTTTAACATACTTGGGAATATAACAGAGTGGAAAACGATGTTATCCTTCCCTAAGAAATGAACTAACTGAGAATCTCCATCCTTTTTCCAGTAATCTTCCCAATTTCTGTTAGGATCATTTTCTAGCAATTGCTTGGTAAACGATACATATCCGATTGGTGCATCAAACCATACATAAAGAACTTTTCCTTCGCCTCCTTCAACAGGAACCGGCACTCCCCAATCTAAATCTCTAGTAATTGCTCTTGGGTGTAAACCTGCATCTAACCAGGACTTTACTTGTCCATATACATTTGGCTTTAAAAGTGGTTTTTTCTCTTCTACCCATTCCTTTAACCAAGGCTCAAATTTATCCAATGGTAAAAACCAGTGTTTTGTTTCTTTTAAAACAGGCTTATTCCCACTTAAAGCAGACTTTGGGTTAATAAGATCTGTTGGACTTAAAGACGTCCCACATTTTTCACACTGATCGCCGTAAGCACCTTCCTTTTTACAATTTGGACAATCCCCGGTGATGTATCTATCAGCTAAGAACTGATTGTTTTCTTCATCGTAATACTGCTGGGAAACTTCTTCGGTGAAAACACCATCTTCTGCCAACTTTTTAAACCACTCACTTGCCATTTCATAATGGGCAGGAGAAGACGTCTGACCGAAAAAATCTAAAGAAATTCCTAAACCAGAAAGTGAATCTTTTATGATATTGTGATACCTGTCTACTACTTGCTGAGGCGTTATACCTTCATTCTTTGCTTTTATCGAAATTGGCACACCATGCTCATCGGTTCCACCAATAAACACAACATCCTCACCCTTCGCACGAAGGTACCTAACATATATATCTGCAGGAATATAAACACCAGCAACGTGACCCAAATGAAGTGGTCCGTTAGCATATGGTAAAGCAGTAGTAACAGTATATCTTTTTGCCATGCGGCAAAATTAGTGAAATACGGTGTAAATAAGGATTATTTACTACTTCTTCTGTAATTCTGTTTTTACTTCCTGATTATCTTCTTCTAAATAAAGTGGATCAACATACGATCATATTGGTGGTTGTTTGCACGATGACAAACAAATAGAAGAAAAAACGGCAAGGGCAAGTGCAATTTTCGGTAGTCTCATGCCTATAAATTTAATGCTTAAATCTTTGATTGAAAAATGAAATTGAACTTGATTGATTAAAGACTTAACTTTGCAGCATATTATGGATTCGAAACAAAACATAAGATTACTTTCTTTAGATGAGCTGAAAACTTATTTCGTTGAAATCGGAGAAAAAGCTTTCAGAGCAAAACAAGTATATGAATGGCTCTGGAAAAAGTCGGCCATGAGTTTTGATGAAATGACCAACCTTTCTAAGGCTATTAGAGAAGTATTGAAAGAAAATTTTTCTTTACCAGCTGTGAAGATTAAAACCAGTCAAACCAGTTCCGACAGAACCATTAAAAACGCGTTTGAATTAGCCGATGGTAATGTTGTAGAAGGTGTTTTAATCCCTGCATCGGATAGAATGACAGCTTGTATTTCTTCACAAGTGGGATGTAGTTTAACTTGTAAATTCTGTGCAACAGGAAGGTTAAAAAGATTGAGAAACATTGGTTTCGATGAAATTGTAGATCAAGTAGTTCACATAAAAAACCAAGCCGAACAAAACTATAATACTCCCCTTACAAACATAGTTTATATGGGAATGGGTGAACCTTTATTGAATTATAAAGGAATGATGGATTCCATTGAGAAAATCACTTCTCCTGATGGTTTAGGAATGTCTCCAAAAAGAATCACCGTGTCTACAGCTGGAATTGCAAAAATGATAAAGAAGTTAGGTGACGATGAAGTAAAATTCAACCTTGCTTTATCACTTCATGCTGCTAACGATAAAAAGCGTGATTACATCATGCCAATTAACGAGCAGAATTCACTTGAATCGTTAGCCGAAGCATTAAAATACTTCTACGATAAAACAGGAACAAGGGTAACTTTTGAATACATAGTTTTCAAAGACTTTAATGATCAAATTGAAGATGCTGCTGAGTTAGCTGCGTTTGCTAAAAACTTGCCTTGTAAGATTAACATCATTGAATACAATCCGATTGAGGACGGAGAGTTCCAGCAAACTACTCCTGAAAGACTAGATGCGTTTGTTCAGCATTTGGAGAGTAAAAATCTAGTAGTTAACGTTAGAAGATCCCGAGGAAAAGATATTGATGCTGCTTGTGGGCAGTTGGCTAATAAGCATTAGAATAGGAGACGAAATACGAAAGATAAATTAGAAAACATTTCAATTATCACGTCATTCCTGCGCAGGAATGAAGCGCTTCACTACTTGCAGGGATTCTGACTCCTGACTCCTGAGAATTTACTTCTCCCGCTCAGTAGTATAAAGCACCAAATCAATCAAACTCTGACGTGATGGTGTATCTGGATAAGTATTGATGATGTCCATTGCTTCTTCACGAATTTCGTACATTTTCTTCTTTGTGTATTCAATCCCTCCTGAAGCCTTAACTTTTTGAATAAGTTCAGTTACTTTCTTTTGATTTTCATTGTGGTTCTTCACCACATTTACCATCCAACGCTTGTCTTTCTTATCAGCATTATTTAACGCATAAATCAATGGAAGCGTCATTTTCCTTTCCTTAATATCAATACCCACAGGTTTACCTATAAGGCTTACAGATGATTCATAATCAAATAAATCATCTTTAATTTGAAAGGCGATTCCGATTTTCTCTCCTAGCAATCTTAACTTCTCAACTTCCTG
The DNA here is from genome assembly GCA_038154685.1 of Flavobacteriales bacterium. Lineage (GTDB taxonomy): Bacteria > Bacteroidota > Bacteroidia > Flavobacteriales_C. The sequence continues at coordinate 5,870 of JAYPYW010000018.1, forward strand.
TTCATCTGCACCAGCGGATGAAGCGCCAGTTGCACAACATGCAGCAATTAAAGTGGCTGTTTTCTGACGAATAATTTCGAAATATATTTCTTCTTTTATATCTAATCTACGAGCCTTTTCAATTTGTAAAAGCTCACCTTCACTCATTTCTTTTGTTGCAGCAGAAATGATCTCTAGAAAATCATAATCTTTAAATTGAGCGGCTGTTTGTAAACCTTTACTCAATAAAAAGTCTCCTACTAAAACCGCAATTTTATTTTTCCATAAAGCATTTACCGAAAAGAAACCTCTGCGCTTATTAGCATCATCAACTACATCATCGTGAACTAAAGTAGCAGTGTGAATCATCTCAATCAAACTTGCAGCACGATAACTTCTATCAGTTACTCCACCGCAAATATTGGCTGCCAAAAACACGAACATTGGTCGCATTTGCTTACCTTTTCTTTTTACGATGTAATGAGTGATTTTATCCAACAAAGGCGCATTTCCCTTCATTGCCTCTTTAAACTTGTCCTCAAACAAGTCCATTTCAGTAGCAATTGGTGCCTTTATTGATTTAACAGATGCCATTGGCGCGTAAAATTAGTCAATTTTTATAGGTTACTAACTATAAAACGAAGCATCAAAATCAATTGTCAATAAAAAGAAGCATTTTTTTGGATTAAAACCTTATTTAAGCAAGATTTAAAGTAAACGAAAATGTGGATCCCACACCTGGTGTGCTGTTCACATTAAGTGACTGACCATGAGCTTCAACGATATGTTTAACAATCGACAATCCCAATCCTGATCCACCTTGTTTTCTTCCTCCACTTTTATCAACCCGGTAAAATCTTTGGAATACTTTTAGTAATTGCTCATCCGAAATACCAACACCATTATCAATCACTTCAATTAATACGTATTGTTCATTCATTATATTGAACCCAACGTCAACACTACCTCCATCGTTACCGTATTTAATAGCATTTACAACAAGGTTGGTTACTACCTGATAAATTCTATTTCTATCAGCATCAACAAAAATTTGCCTTCTAGGTTTTGTTCTAAAACCAATTGAAATCTCTCTTTCTTTCGCCTTTAATTCAAGTGCATCAAAAACTTCTTTGCACAGTTGAACTAAATCAAAAGTTTCCATTTCAAGTGGAAATTCCCCAGAATCCAATTTGGTGATTAAGTCCAAATCGTCTAATAAATCAATTATTCGCTCAATACTCTTATCCGCTCTTTTTAGATAATCACGGTTTATTCTTTCATCTTCTAAACCACCATCCAAAAGCGTTAAAATATAGCCTTGAGTTGTAAAAATGGGTGTTTTTAATTCGTGTGCTATATTACCTATGTATTCTCTTCGGAACTTCTGTTGCTCGGAGAGCGTTTCCTCTTCCTTTTCTTGTTTTTGAAGAAAGGTGTTTACTTTGGAATCGATTAATTCGAAAGGATCATCCAGTAATTTTAACACTCTTCTTTCGTATGTAATGTTTAAAACCTTGTCAAAAATTAAATTCATTCTTTCAAAAATGAATTTCTCAAGTACCCATTGGGAAGTAACAAATAGGATTGCACCAATTAAAAGGGACATTAGTAGTATTATTCCAAAAACAACCTCAGAAAACACCACTAGAACAGACATGGTTAACAAAAAACCAAGCCCACTAAAAAAGAGGGTAATATGTATGGATTTCCTAAACACTACTCTGGTGATACAAATTTATAACCAACACCCTTTACAGTTTCAAAGTAGGTTTCACCAAACTTTTCTCTTAGTTTTCTGATATGGACATCAATTGTTCTGTCGCCAACAACAACCTCAGATCCCCAAACTCTTTTCATGATAGTTTCTCGATCAAAAACTTTTCCTGGTGCAGAAAACAACAAACCGAAAAGTTCCATCTCCTTGCGTGGTAATGTTCGTTCCTCACCATTTTTGAGTACGATGTACTTTTCCCAGTCTAAAACAAACTCACCATAAGAAACTTGAGGTTTATTTTGAGATTCAGCCCCCCCCCTTCTTAAAACAGCTTTTATCCTCGTAAGTAAAACCCTAGGCCTTACCGGCTTAGCAATATAATCATCAGCACCTGCTTCTAATCCAGATATCTCCGAATAATCCTCGGATCTTGCTGTTAGGAATATAATCTTAGGATCATTAACACTTATATCCTGTTTTATTTGATAACATGTTTCAATACCATCTAATTCTGGCATCATAACATCCAAAATAATAACATCTGGTTTAAATGATTTATTCAACTTAAGCGCGTCACTACCATTTAAAGCCTTCTCAACGATATACCCTTCATTTTCCAGGTTATACCCAACAAACTCTAGGATATCCTTTTCATCGTCTACAATCAAAACCTTGATCTTGTCCATAATCCTAATTTAGTGAAAAGAAACGGATTGTAAACTCAAGTTATCATAATGCATTATTTTGTTAAACTGGAATTAATATAATCTTTACATTGTAGGTTCATAACCATCATCTGAGCCCTAACCAAAACAACTGTTTAACAGACATTTAACTCACATTCAACTTAGTTAACAAGATCTTAAAGTAGGATTTACTTCAGAATCACTCTTCTTTCCTTATTTTTGCATGATTAGTTTTACCTATTTTTAGGAAATTAAATTTTTATTAAAATATAGAGGTTGCTAGCCTTTAAAACTTGAAACCAACAAAATATACAAAATGGATTTTGGAATTTTTGATGCATTGAATATCCTTGGAGCACTTGCCTTCTTCATTTTTGGAATGAAAATGATGAGTGAAGGAATTCAAAAAGCTGCAGGTGGGAGTTTGAGAAGAATTCTTGGAGCAATGACCAAAAATAGTTTTCTAGGTGTAATCTCTGGATTTTTGGTAACAACCTTTGTTCAATCATCTTCTGCAACAACAGTAATGACGGTTAGTTTCGTTAACGCTGGTCTTATTAATTTAACCCAATCTGCCGGAATCTTATTAGGAGCCAATGTTGGAACTACTATTACAGCCTGGCTTGTTACTTTACTTGGATTTAAAATCAAAATTTCTGTATTATCGTTACCTCTTATTGCTTTCTCGGTCCCAATGCTTTTTGCAAAAAGAAAGAAAGTTAAGTTTTACGGTGAATTCATTTTGGGTTTTGCTCTTTTATTCTGGGGACTTTCTGAATTAAAAGATGCAGTTCCAGATCTAAAAGGCAATCCTGATGCACTTCACTTCCTAGAGGCGTTTGCCGGAGGAGGTTTCTTATCAAACCTTCTATTCGTTGGTGTTGGAGCATTAATCACCATTATAGTACAATCATCAAGTGCAGCTATGGCACTAACTATTACATTGTCTGTAAATGGAATTATTCCTTTCGAAGTTGCAGCGGCGATGGTACTAGGTGAAAATATTGGAACAACAATTACTGCTTGGTTAGCTTCTATTCCTGCTAATGTCCATGCAAAGCGTGCAGCAAGAATCCACTTACTATTTAATGTTATTGGAGTTGTGTGGATGATAACATTAATTAGCTTCATTGTTGATTTACCTCCAATTATTCAATGGGTAAACACAAACATTTTAGGCGATAGCACTGATATTATGTCTCCAGAAGGAAGAGATTCTGGAATTTCAATATTTCACTCGTTATTCAACTTAATTAATGTATTTATCCTGATTTGGTTTGTTCCTTGGTTAGTTAAAACTGCTACCAAAATGGTTAAGTCTAAGGGCGAAGAAGACGAAACTTTCAAGCTTGATTATATTGGGGAAGGTCTACTACCATCTACTGAGCTTTCGTTAATGGAAGCAAAAAAAGAGATTAAGCAGTTTGCTAAAACTACTTATAAGATGAATAGCTTAATCAAGGATTTGGTTAAAGAGAATGACTCTAAAGCATTTGACAAATTATTGACGAAAATCAAGAATTTAGAAGAAGTTACTGATAGATTCGAAGAAGAAATAGCTAAGTACTTGGTTAAAATTGGTCAGGGAGCTTTAACAGAAAACATGTCTCTTAGAATTCAGGCTCTGCACAAGATAATTGCCAACTTAGAAAGGGTTGGGGATATTTATTTCAGAATGTCTTTATCGCTGGAAAAGAAAAGGGATAGTAAGGTATGGTTCACTCAATCACAAAGAAACTACTTGTATGAATATTTTGATTTATTAGATCAAACTTTCATTACAGTTAAAAAACATTTAGACGCAGAATTTGAGTCGGTTGAATTACAAGGAGCTATCGACTTGGAAAATGAGAACAACCAACTGCAAAGGCGATTAAGAAAAATGCACATTGAAGAATTAGAGAACGGTGAATACGACTTTAAATCAGCAATGCATTACAGAGATCTATTTATGGCTTGTGAAAAGGTTGGAGATCATTTGATCAACGTATCCGAAGCAATGGAATTGAAGATTTAATTATTTATTGATCCAATCTGTATAAATAACATTACTGCTATTTCCAGCCCTATCAATAACGTAGCATTTATAACGGTATGAGCTATCAGTAAGAATATTAAAAATTGGTGCTGGTTTCAATATTAATGAAATCTCTCCTTCAATATTTTTATCGTTCGCATTTGGGGTAAGGTTTGGTAAATTATATTCCCTATCATCTATCTCAGGAAATGTTGTTATTGAACTGCCATTTTTTTCTTCGTAAATCAGATAGCAATTAATTTCGAGGGGATTATCACTCCCTAAATCACCATCACCATCTTGAAAATTAAAAACAAATCTTGCCGAATCAACTTCATCACTTTCATTTGTAAAAGACACAAATTCAACAAAATCAATTGCAGGCACCTCTGCAAAATCATTATCTTTTAAACAACTAACAAAGATTGGAAGGCTTATAATAATTAATGATATTTTTGTAATCACTTTCATTGCTGGTCAATATTAATGAATTTAAACGCAAATTGGAATAGAATATTTGAAATTGAATCTGAATCAGATTTTCTGAATCTATCCTTAGAGGTATTTAATTACCAATATCAAAACTGTAATACCTATCGAAAATATTGTGATTTAATTAATATTAAACCTGAGGATGTTAAACTGCTAGAAGACATTCCTTTTCTTCCAATTCAATTATTTAAATCACAAGAATTAAAATCTGGCGATTTTAAGGAAGAAATTATTTTCACAAGTAGCGGTACAACTGGTAGCCAAACAAGCAAACATTTTGTTAAAGATTTAGCCCTTTATGAAAAGAGTTTCTTGTCGGCATTTAATTCTTTTTATCTAGATTGGGAAAACCAATGTATAATTGGACTTTTGCCTAGTTATTTGGAAAGAACTGGATCATCAT
>JAYPYW010000018.1:11170-50178 GCA_038154685.1 Flavobacteriales bacterium
TCATTAATCTACATGGTTGATCACCTGATTAAACTAAGTTCGGATAAGGAAAGTAAATTTCAATTAGACTTAACCAACGATTTTGTTGATTTTCTAGAGAACGACCCTAGACCAAAAATTATGTTTAGCGTTACTTTCGCCCTTTTAGATTTAGCCGAAAAAGGAATCAAACTAAACAATACTACCATCATTGAAACTGGTGGAATGAAAGGGAAAAGAAAAGAAATAACGCGCGAAGAATTACACCAAATCTTAAATGACTCTCTTTCACCTAATGGTATCCATTCAGAATATGGAATGACCGAACTTTTATCCCAAGGTTATTTGCAAAACAACTCTTTCTCAGCTCCAAAATGGATGAAGACCTTGGTTAGACCAACTACCGATCCATTACAAAGCTTGAACCAAGGAAAAGGGGCATTAAACATTATCGATTTAGCAAACATCCACAGCTGCTCATTCATCGCTACAGATGATTTAGGAACAGTTAATTCCGATGGAACATTTACTGTTTCTGGAAGAATTGATCATTCACAGATCAGAGGATGTAATTTGTTGATTGTTTAATATTCCATGAATTTTTTTATTTCTCACACAGATTAATGTGATTATTATAAGTCTCAAATCATGTTAATCGAATTAATCTGTGTGAGAAATTTATAATATATCCAATCGCTGAGAATCGAACCGCACGAACATAAACAGCAAAGCCGTAAAACCAAATAAAGAAGACCCTCCGTAACTCATAAAAGGAAGCGGAATACCAATTACAGGCATTATTTGAATCGTCATTCCGATATTTATGAGCAAGTGAATAAAGAAAATAGAGGCTACGCAATAGCCGTAAACTCTACTCATTTTGGAACGCTGCATTTCTGCTTTTTGTACCAATCTTAAGATTAAGGTGACAAATAAAATCATCACGAAAGAAGTTCCAATGAACCCCCATTCTTCACCAACAGTACAGAAGATATAATCAGTACTCTGCTCTGGAACCCATTTACCTTTTGTATGTGTTCCTTGAAGGAAGCCTTTTCCTGTAAGCCCTCCAGAACCAATGGCATTTAACGATTGATCGGTTTGGAAACTCACTGTTTTATCGTGCCTTTTCCCAAGGATTATCTCAATCCTTTCTTTTTGGTGTGGCTGAAGGATATTGTAGGCTTTTTCGATAAATCCAACATAACCAAGCGCTAAAACCAAACCTCCTAGTATCACTCCCCGCTCAATCCTCTTCCATAAATCTGGAACAACTATAAGCACCAATAAATTAATTGAAATCCACCCCCAAAGAACGTAAGTATTCAAAGATGTATTCCAATCGAATATCCCCATTAAAACTAACAGAAGAAGCAATAAACCTATAGTTGTAATTGCCATATTGGTGTTTTTAATAAAGCTCGAATAAATCAAAACTGCTAACACTCCTAAAGCGGTAAAAGCAACATGTTTATCATACATTAATGTGATGATTGCTAAAACAATTGCCATTAGCCCAACAATGAAAATTCGCCCGATTACACCCTCTCTGTAAAACACAAAAAAGAAGGCACTAAATACTAGCGCGGATCCAGTATCATCCTGCCCTAAAATCAATCCCATTGGTAGCAGAATTATTAGAAAAGGAAAAACCTGACCATATAAATCGATATCAGAAATTGAAAAGACTTTCTTTCCTTTTATAAACCTACTTAGCCCCTTTCCTATATCTTCTATCGAAGATTCATCTACTTTCTTTTCGTTGGTTATATTACCTAGATATACACTTAAAAACAATGCTGTAGCAAACTTTGCAAACTCGGCAGGCTGTAATTTAAATGGACCTAAATCAATCCATGCTCTTGCTCCTTTTACATCCCGGGCAAGGAATATAACAGCAAATAACAAGACACTTACCACACCATATATAACTGGTGACATGGCTCTGAAAAATTTGCTATCAAACGACATGATTCCAATGGCTATGACTAATGATAAACCGATCCATAAGAATTGTTTACCACTTCTATGAGTTAAGCCAAACAAATCGCTATTAGCAGGATTGAAATCGGCTGCGTAAATGTTTAATACTCCAATCAAACATAAAGCAAGGTATAATCCAATGATTACCCAATCTACATTTAATAATATGTTACCTCTTTGCTTCAATCCTCGTAAAATACTTTTTCAATCATTTCTTGCTCCAACTCCTTTCGCTCTACTTTACCGTTTAAATATTGCTCAATCATTAAACTAGCAATCGGCGCTGCCGTACCTCCACCACCTCCGGCGTTCTCCACAAAAACAGCAATAGCAATCTTTGGGTCTCTTCGGGGAGCAAACGCCATGAAAACAGAGTGATCATCTCCGTGCGGATTTTGAGAAGTTCCAGTTTTCCCACAAATCGTTACCCCTTCTAATCTTGATCTTCTTGCAGTTCCTCCATATTCTTCTAAAACCCATTGCATTCCATTGTGCACGATCTCGAAGTTTGAAGAATCTACCATTGTTTCTCTTTTGTAAAGTGTATCCTCACTAAAATCAACTTTTTGATCTCCAATTGCAGTTACTAAATGAGGGCGATAAAAGTGTCCTTTGTTAGCCATTACACAAGCTAAATTTGCCATTTGAAGTGGCGTTACCGAAAACTCTCCTTGTCCGATGGCAATGGAATAAACTGTTCTCCAATTCCATCTGTTTTTACCATAGATGTTATCGTACTCTCGCTTATCTGGCACATTTCCGTCCTTTTCACCATATAAATCAATACCCAAAGGATTTCCAAATCCAAACGATCTTACATACTGCTCCCATTCATCCATTCCCTTTCTTAATTGAGCCATATTTCCACTCTTTCCTCTTGTAAGAATTTTGTTTACCAAATGATAATAATATGGATTACAAGAATGCTGAACGGCTTGGGGTAATCTTAATGGACTTTCGTGATTATGACAACCAACTAACTTTTTATTACAGCTATAAGAGGTAAACTCATTAGCAACTCCTAAATCTAAAGCAATGGCACTTTGCATAGTTTTTACGATTGAACCAGGAGGCTGACGAGATTTTATAGATCTAGGATAAAGAATCTTTTTTTCGTCTTTTTTTAAGGCTAAATAATTAGAACCCGTATTTCCACCAACCAACAAATTGGGATTATAGGTAGGAGCATTAACCATTGAAAGAATCTCTCCTGTTTTAGGTTCGATAGCGACAATTGCACCTATTTTACCTTGCATTAGTTGCTCACCATACTCTTGTAAGTTGATATCAAGGGTAGTTTGCAAATTATTACCAGGAATTGGTAAAGTATCAATTGCTCCTTCTAAATAAGATGATATTTTCTTACCATGAATGTCCTTCAAGTAATGTTTACAACCCTTTCGTCCTCTTAGTTCCTTTTCGTAGTAAGATTCCAATCCAGATGCTCCTTTGTAATCACGGTTGATGTAATAAGAATCTCTATCTAAATCTTTCTGAGAAACCTTTTTTACATAGCCCAAAACATGCGCAGCAATTGGTCTTGGGTAATTACGCACTGTTCTTTTCTTTACAGTAACTCCCTGGTAGTTAAACAACCTTTCTTTAATCCCTCCAAAGTCCTCCGACCTCATAAGTGATTCAAAAACTTGAGGGGTGCGCCAAGAATAACCTCTGTTTTTTTCCTTATTCTTGATGTCGGCAATTCGCTGATTAAATTCAACTGTATCAATTCCCAATAGCTCGCAAAACTTCAAAGTGTCCACTTTGAATTCGCGCATGGTAATCATGATATCATATGCGATTTCGTTTTGAACAAGTACTTCTCCATTTCGATCATACATATTCCCACGAGGCGGAAACTTAATATCCTTCATTACAGAATCATGCTCAGCTCGATCAACAAAGAAATCTTTTGCGATTACCTGTACGTAAAACAAACGGGCTAAATAAACCACAAAGAAAAATCCAAAAAGTAAATAAATATGATATTTTCTGGATTCCAGTTTTGCCATTACTTCTTTTTGCTAACGAATAAGTATTGGTAAACTAATACGAGAATTGAGCTGAATATTAGGCTCACAATTATCCTAGACAAAGTCCATAGGATCTCATTGAAAGTAAAAACTTCCAAAAAGAAAAAGGCCACATGGTGAATGGCTAAAAGTAAGAAGATGTATACAGCATAATTTTTGAATCCCATATTAATCACGGATGGTCTGATCGTCTCAGAACCCATATCTGACGGAGCCAATGAAGACAAGAAAAAAGTCCTAAAGAAAGCCACTAAAGTACAAGCAACAGCATTAGCACCACCTGTATTCATAAAAACATCAACTGTTAAACCTAAACCAAAACCTATCCCAAGTAACAACGATTTATTAATATTCCTAGGAAGCGAAAGGATGATTATAGGATAAATTAAAGGCAGTAAACTTTGAGCCAAGTTTAACTGATTCAAAATCATTAATTGGAAAAATAAGACCCCAATCACTAAGATTATATTTTTAGCAATCGGATTATTCATCTAACTCTTCTTCTTTTTTACTCAACTCTTCAATCTCGTTTTTAAATAAGTTCTCTACTACGTATACCTTATTTAAAGCAGAATAATCAATATTTAAATCAACTTCAATTCGTTGTGTTTGATTTTCTAAATCTTTCTCCGTTTTAACAATCTTACCAATGTAAATCCCCGCTGGGAATACTGATGAATAACCTGAGGTTAATACAGAATCACCCTGATTAACTCTTGTAGTAATTGGAATATCACTAATAACTGCCTTGGATATATCTTTCCCTACCCATTTTAAGAATCCAGAAACACCATTAGATTTTAGCTTACATGAAATTTCTGTTTTAGGATGAAGGAATGAAATTACAGTGCAAAAATTATCAGATACAGCTCCTACAATACCTACAATTCCAGTTGGAGAAATGACCCCCATTTCTTCAATGACTCCATCATTACTTCCCATATTTAGGGTTATGTAGTTGTTAGCACTTGTGTAATTATTACTAATCACATCTGCTAATCGGTAAATATATTTCTGTTGGTATAGCGTATCCACAACTTGGAAATAATCTCCATTCACCCTTCTTAAGGATGTTAATAGTTGAGCTCTGAGCTGAGCATTTTCAGCTTGTAATTCATCGTTAACGCTGCGTAAATGAAAATAATCTTGCACATTATTAACTGTTGAATAAGCCCCTCCAGAAATGGTATTAGCAGAGTTAATAAAGGCTGTTCTCTGGTAGTTCTTTTGTTGAATGGTTAGCCATAAACCTATAACCAACAAAACTCCAAAAGAGAGTTGTAAATGGTAACGTTTTAATATGGCAATTATATTGATCAACTAATTCAACTATACTCTACAAAAAAGCCGCAATTAAACTTTTGTTTGAATCACGGCTTCTTAATTTCTTTTTCCTTTTATCAGATTAAGAATGGGAATCTCTCGAAGTTCTTCAAAGCAATTCCAGTTCCTCTTGCAACTGCCTTTAATGGATCGTCAGCAACATGCACGGGTAACTTAGTTTTTTGAGAAATTCTCTTATCTAATCCTCTTAACATCGATCCGCCTCCTGCAAGGTAAATTCCTGTTCTATAAATATCTGCCGATAATTCCGGTGGCGTCATTTCTAAAGCACTTAAAATCGCAGCTTCTATTTTACTAATAGATTTATCTAAACAATGAGCTATTTCAGAATACGAAACTTCTATTTCCTTTGGAATACCTGTCATTAAATCCCTTCCATGAACAGCCATATTTGCTGGTGGTTCATCTAACTCAGGAATTGCAGCTCCTACGGCAATCTTAATTCTTTCAGCAGTTCTTTCCCCTACAAGGATGTTATGCTGACGCCTCATATATTCTTCAATATCACTAGTGAATTCATCACCAGCAACACGAATAGATTTATCACAAACAATTCCACCAAGAGCAATAACGGCAATTTCAGATGTTCCTCCACCTATATCAATCACCATGTTACCTTGAGGCTCTTCAACATCAATTCCAATTCCAATTGCAGCAGCCATTGGTTCTTGAATTAACTTCACCTCTTTAGCTCCAGCATGCTCAGCAGAATCACGAACGGCTCTCATTTCAACCTGAGTAATTCCTGAAGGAATACAAATTACCATTCTGATGTTTGAAGGTCCGAACATTTTCTTCTTTCCTTCATTGATCATCTTGATAAACCCTCTGATCATTTCCTCGGCAGCTTGGAAATCAGCAATTACACCATCTTTCAACGGACGAATTGTTTTGATTTCCTCATGAGTCTTTCCATGCATTTGCATAGCTCTTTTCCCAATTGCCATAACATCTCCCGATGTCCTGTGCTTAGCAATAATTGATGGTTCATCAACTACTACTTTATCACTCTCAATGATTAAGGTATTCGCAGTACCTAAATCAATGGCAATTTCTTGGTTTAAAAAGCTAAAAAGACCCATATTTTAAATATACCTCGGTTAAGCGTTCGTTTTATAGTTTTTTGTCTGTTTTTATTAACAGTTTATAAGTCAATTAATGTTTGAAATGACGAATTCCAGTTTTCACCATCGCCATTCCATTTGCATTACAGTAATCAACTGAATCTTGATCCTTAATAGACCCACCTGGCTGAACTACAGCAGTTATTCCAGCGTTCTTAGCTAATTCAACACAATCAGGGAAAGGGAAGAAAGCATCTGATGCCATAACTGCTCCATTTAATGAGAATCCAAAAGCCTCTGCTTTTTCAACAGCTTGCTTTAAAGCATCAACTCTTGAAGTTTGCCCAGTTCCACTTGAAATTAAAGTGTTATCCTTAGCGAAAACGATTGTATTTGATTTTGTATGCTTACAAATTTTAGCAGCAAAAACTAAATCAGCTTTCTCCGCATCAGTAGGTGCTTTTTCAGTCATATTTTCAAACTGAGAAGCATTTTCCATTACCAAATCTTTGTCTTGAACTAGAGTTCCGTTTAAAGCAGTTCTAACAGTCTTCTTAGGTAACTCAACATCTTTCTGGATTAAGATAATTCTGTTTTTCTTCGCTGTTAATAATGGTAAAGCGTCCTCATCATATTCAGGAGCGATTAATACCTCAAAGAATAACTTTTGAATCTCTTCAGCAGTTGCTTTATCAACCTTTGCGTTAGTAATTAAAACTCCTCCAAAAGCCGAAACAGGATCACCTGCTAAAGCATCTTTCCATGCCTCTAAAACAGTTGGTCTTGTTGCAACACCACAGGCATTATTATGCTTTAATACTGCGAAAGTAGTATCATCAAATTCTGCGATTAAGTTTACTGCAGCATCAACGTCTAATAAGTTGTTGTATGAAAGTTCTTTTCCATTTAACTTTTCAAACATCTGATTTAAGTCTCCGTAGAAAGCTCCTTTCTGGTGTGGGTTCTCTCCATATCTTAAAACCAGAGATGTTGGCTCAGATAATTTTAAAGCAGATTGGTTATCACCATCGAAATATTTAAAGATCTCAGAATCGTAATGAGAAGAAACATTAAATGCAGCTAACGCAAACCCTTTTCTATCTTCCTCAGCAGTAACACCACCTTTTTCCTCTAACAAATCAATTAAGGTTTGGTATTGGTTCTTTGAAGGAACGATGATTACATCTTTGTAGTTCTTAGCAGCAGCTCTAATTAAAGAAATACCACCTATATCAATCTTCTCAATGATATCCGAATGAGAAGCACCTGAAGCAACTGTATCTTCGAAAGGATATAAATCAACAATAACTAAATCAATTTCAGGAATTGCATATTGAGCCATTTGCTCTTTATCTCCTTCAAGATCTCTTCTTCCTAAAATCCCTCCAAAAATCTTTGGGTGTAAAGTTTTAACTCTTCCTCCTAGTATTGAAGGGTAATCAGTTAAATCTTCAACTCTCTCAACACCTACTCCTAAACCTTCAATGAAAGTTTGAGTACCTCCAGTAGAGTAAATAGTAACTCCTAAATCGTTTAATTTCTTAACGATTGGCTCTAAATTTCCTTTATCGAAAACAGAAATTAAAGCACTTTTGATTTTTACATCAGCCATTTTGGATAGATAATAATTTGGAATAAAATGCAAGTTTACGCTTTATCCAACGCTATCTCAATTAATCGAAGGCCTTTTTATTATAATGTTGAAAAGTTGTTCGGATTGTTAACTTTCGTTGATTATTTGAAAGTTTGTTTTGATAAAAAGAAGACTTGTTAAACCTCCAGCAGATCTCGGAGATCTCACAGATTAAAAATGTAATAAACATTCGTCATCCTGATTGAGTGAAGGATGAGCAATTGAAGGATCTCAAGTAAAGTCCTTCTCAAATTAATGTAAATAGCATGAAGCGCTTCAATTGTTTCTACTTCTGCGTGATGTTCAGAGCAAAAAAATGCTTCAAGTAAACTTGAAGCATTTTTAAAAATATTGTTTTGGCTTATTAAACCGTCATGATATCTTTTTCCTTAGCAGCGATAATTGAATCAACTTTCGCTACATATTCGTTCGTTAAATCCTGAACTTTAGTTTCGGCACCTTTTTGAGCATCCTCAGGAAGTCCGTCATCTTTTAAAGCCTTAATTCCATCATTAGCAGACTTTCTAGCCGAACGGATACCAACTTTAGCATCTTCACCAACCGCTTTAGCTTGTTTTGATAAATCTCGTCTTCTTTCCTCAGTTAATGCTGGAATAGAAATGATAATTACCTCACCATTACTTTGAGGATTCAGTCCTAAGTTAGCATCAATAATAGCTTTCGAAATAGGATCTAACATCGCTTTTTCCCAAGGCTGAACAGTTAATGTTTTTGCATCAGGCGTACTTACGTTAGCAACTTGCGATAAAGGAGTTAAAGCTCCGTAGTAATCTAACTTCACGCTAGAAAGCATTGATGGGTTAGCCTTACCAGCTCTAATTTTAGTTAATTCACTATCTAATCTATCAATTGATTTCTGCATAGCTTCCTTAGCAGAATCTAATTCAAATTGTACTTCTTCCGTCATTTTTCTTTATTTAAAACTCAACTAAAGTTCCTACTTCTTCTTTACCAAAGATTACATTCTTCAAGTTACCAGGCTTATTCATATCGAATACTACAATTGGTAATTTGTTTTCATTACAAAGTGTGAACGCTGTTAAATCCATTACGTTCAACCCTTTTTCGTAAACTTCAGTGAAAGAAATCTTATCGTATTTCTTAGCATCACTATCCTTTTCTGGATCAGCAGTATAAATTCCGTCTACTCTTGTTCCTTTTAAGATAACATCTGCAGACACCTCAATTGCTCTTAATGTTGCAGCCGTATCAGTTGTAAAGTATGGGTTTCCTGTTCCTGCACCAAAAATTACTACTCTACCTTTCTCAAGGTGACGAGTTGCTCTTCTTTTGATATAAGGCTCAGCGATTTGCTCCATCTTAATTGCAGTCTGTAATCTAGTATCAACTCCAATCCCTTCTAAAGCTGCTTGTAAAGCCATACCGTTAATTACAGTGGCTAACATTCCCATATAATCACCTTGCACTCTATCGATTCCCATTTTTTCTGCTCTCATTCCTCGGTAGATGTTTCCTCCTCCGATAACGATTGCTACTTGGGCTCCACTATCCACTACAGCCTTGATTTCAGATGCATACGCTCCTAATCTATCTGGATCTATTCCGTAGTTTCCGCTTCCCATTAAAGCTTCCCCACTTAACTTTAGTAAAACGCGATTATATTTCATCAGTTGGTATTTTATTCAGCTTCCCAATACGGGAACTTTCTGAGATGTTAAATTACAAAGTTTATTTCTTTTATTCTGTCAAATCCGTTACTAGAAATTAACAGGCAAAAAAAAAGCTACCAAATTGGTAGCTTTCTTATCAAGTAATTTTCTTACTTCATTGAGAATCTCTTCATGTCAGTAACAGTTAAAGTTGCCGAAGCCTCTTTTAAGTACTGTTGAATTGATTTCTTGTTGTCTTTGATAAACGCTTGGTTCAATAAAGTGTTCTCCTTGAAGAACTTCTTTAATTTACCTTGAGCAATTTGGTCAACCATATTTTCTGGCTTTCCTTCTTGTCTTAATAAATCCTTAGCGATTTCAATCTCTTTTTCGATAGTCTCTTGAGAAACACCTTCTTCGTTGATTGCTACAGGCGCCATAGCAGCAGCTTGCATTGCACAATCTTTCGCGTAAACCTCATCAACTTCTTCGTTTAATGCGATTAAAGTTGCAATTTGGTTACCTGGGTGGTTGTAACCGTATACTGTAGCACCTTCAACAATCTCGAAGTAGGATAAATCTAACTTCTCACCGATAACTCCAGTTTGCTCAGTTACTTTCTCAGCAACAGTAATACCGTCGATAGAAGCAGCTAATAACTCTTCTAAGTTAGCAGCACCACTTTCGATAGCTACATTTAAGAAAGACTCAACTAATTTTCCGAAATCTTCGTTTTTAGCAACGAAATCAGTTTCACAGTTAAGTACTAATAAATATCCTTTGTTTCCAGATACTTTTGCTAATGCGTATCCTTCAGAAGCTTCTCTGTCAGCTCTTTTGTTAGCTAACTTTTGTCCTTTCTTTCTAAGGTAATCGATTGCAGCATCAAAGTCTCCATCAGACTCTTGTAATGCTTTCTTACAATCCATCATACCAGCTCCAGTTTGCTTTCTTAATTTGAAAACGTCTTTTGCACTAATTTCAGCAGTTGCCATTTTGTTTTAATTTTTTGTGTTACTCAAAAAGTAAATTAATTCTTAAGCTTCTTTTTCTTCAGCTACAGCTTCAGATTTTTTAGATGCTTCTTTTGATGCTTTTCTTTCCTGTAATCCTTCTCCGATTGATGCACAAACTACATCTAAAATCTTAGCTACAGAAGCAGAACTATCATCATTAGCTGGGATAGCGAAATCAACTTCGTTTGGATTAGAGTTAGTATCAACGATAGCGAAAGTAGGGATACCTAATTTTTTCGCTTCAGCAACAGCAATGTGCTCTTTGTGAATATCAACGATAAATAAAGCAGCAGGTAATCTGTTTAAGTCAGAGATAGACCCGATGTTTTTATTTAATTTATCTTTTTGTCTAGACTTAGATAAACGCTCACGCTTAGAGATTTTGTCGAAAGTACCATCTTTCTCCATTTTCTCTAAAGAGTTTAATTTTCTAACCGCTTTTCTAACAGTAGCGAAGTTAGTTAACATTCCTCCAGACCATCTTTCTGTAATGTAAGGCATGTTAATCTCCTCAACTTTCTGAGCAGTTAAATCTTTAGCTTGTTTCTTAGTAGCAACGAAAAGGATTTTCTTTCCTGATTTTGCAATCTGACTTAAAGCAGCAGCAGCCTCATCCAACTTCGCAACAGTTTTGTTTAAATCAATAATATGAATTCCGTTCTTTTCCATGAAAATGTACGGAGCCATATTAGGATTCCACTTTCTAGTTAAGTGTCCAAAGTGGCACCCAGCTTCTAATAACTCTTTATAATTTGCACTAGCCATATTCTAAATAAATCTTTAATTCGTAGTATAATATTAACGCTTCGAGAACTGGAATTTCTTACGAGCTTTCTTCTGACCTGGCTTCTTACGTTCAACCATTCTTGGGTCTCTAGTCATTAAACCTTCTGCTTTTAAAGCTGGCTTCGACTCCTCGTTTAACGAAACTAATGCTCTCGAAATACCTAAACGGATAGCTTCAACTTGTCCAGTGAATCCTCCACCTTTTACATTTACAGTAACATCAAACTTACCTTCTTGATCTGTTAAAGCGAAAGGCTGGTTTAATTTGAATAACCACTGATCTAACGTGAAGTACTCTTTTTGGTCTCTTCCGTTGATAGTAATTTGTCCGCTTCCTTCTTTAAGGTAAACTCTTGCTACAGCAGACTTTCTTCTTCCGATAGTATTAACTACTTCCATTCTTCTTATTTAATATCGTTAATGTTAATTGCTTTAGGCTTTTGAGCTTCTTGCTTGTGCTCCGCCCCAGCGTAAACAAATAAGTTCTTGTGAATAGCGTTACCTAATTTGTTTTTCGGTAACATTCCCTTTACCGCTTTT
Source organism: Flavobacteriales bacterium (assembly GCA_038154685.1). Taxonomy (GTDB): domain Bacteria; phylum Bacteroidota; class Bacteroidia; order Flavobacteriales_C. The sequence continues at coordinate 23,180 of JAYPYW010000018.1, forward strand.
TCTACTAACGCAGTTGGGTGCTTTTCTAATAATTGTTCAGCAGATAAAACTCTCTGACCACCTGGGTAACCAGTGTATCTGATGTATCTTTTCTCGCTCCACTTTTCTCCTGATAAAGAAACCTTGTCAGCGTTTACAACAACAACGTTATCACCGCAATCAACATGAGGAGTAAATCCTGGCTTATGCTTACCTCTAATTAACTTTGCAACTGTAGAAGCTAAACGCCCTAAAGTTTGTCCCTCTGCATCAACTAGTAACCACTCTTTGTTTACTGTTCCTGCGTTCTCCGAAATTGTTTTATAACTTAATGTATCCACTATAATACGTTTTTAAAATCTCTGCACTTTGCAGAAAAATGGGCGACAAAAGTACGAGTTTAATTTTAACCACACAAATTATTAACACTTTATTTGTTGAAATTTGGCAAAAACCTTGAAATCAAGTCTTTAGAAGGGACAAGCGACTAGCCAAAAGCCACTAGAACATTTTTTTATTCTTTTGATGGTAACTAGTGGCTAGTCACTTTTCACTTATCCCTTAAAAAAACTATTTTTGCATTCACAAATTTCAATTGTATGAACGTATTAGTACTTGGATCAGGAGGAAGAGAGCACGCAATTAGCTGGAAATTGGCTCAAAGTCCAAAACTTTCAAAATTATTTGTTGCACCTGGAAACGCAGGAACAACCGAGGTAGCTACTAACCTTAATATTGGTGTTAATGATTTCGAAGGAATCAAAAAAGCTGTTTTAGATAATAATATCGAACTAGTTATTGTTGGTCCAGAAGATCCATTAGTAAATGGTGTTGTTGATTTCTTTTTAAAGGATGATCAGTTAAAAGGAATTCCTTGTATCGGGCCTCAAGCTGAAGCTGCGCAATTAGAAGGGTCAAAAGAATTCTCTAAGCGTTTCATGCAAAGAAACAATGTTCCAACTGCTGGTTACGAATCTTTCACTAAAGAAACTTTAGAAGAAGGAAAGAAATATTTAGAAACTCAAAAACCACCATACGTATTAAAAGCAGATGGTTTAGCTGCAGGAAAAGGTGTTGTAATTTTAGAAGACTTAGATGCTGCTAAAGAAGAATTAACAGCCATGTTAGCGGATGCTAAGTTCGGAGATGCTTCAAGCAAGGTAGTTATCGAAGAATTTATGAGCGGAATTGAGCTTTCGGTTTTCGTTATTACTGATGGTAAGGATTATGTTATTCTTCCTGAAGCAAAAGATTACAAGAGGATTGGTGAAGGAGACACTGGATTAAACACCGGTGGAATGGGAGCAATTTCTCCAGTACCATTTGCTGATAATGCTTTCATGAAAAGAGTTGAAGAGGAAGTTGTTGTCCCTACGATTGAAGGATTCAAGAAAGAGAACTTACCATACAAAGGTTTTGTTTTTATCGGTTTAATGAATGAAAACGGAACTCCAAGGGTTGTTGAGTACAATGTAAGAATGGGTGATCCTGAAACTGAGGTTGTAATGCCTAGATTAAAGTCGGATTTATTAGAGATCATGCAAGCTGTGGGGAACGAGACTTTAGGAGATATAAAAGTTGAGTTTGAAGAACAAACTGCTACAACTGTTATTATGGTTTCTGGAGGTTATCCTGAAGCTTATGATAAAGGAAATGAGATTTCTGGTTTAGATCAAACTGAAGGATCTTTAATTTTCCATGCGGGAACTAAAGAAGAAAATGGTAAGGTTGTTACTAATGGAGGTAGAGTTATCGCTGTTACTTCTTATGGTGCTGACTTGAATGAAGCGCTAAAACAGAGCTATAAAAACACTGATATTATTAATTGGGATAAGAAATACTTTAGATCAGATTTAGGGTTTGATTTACAGGAGTATTTGAATTAATTCCAGTTTTTAAAATATGATTTGAAGGGAGCGGTTGCTCCCTTTTTTGTTTGAGCAACCTTTTAAGAAAAATAAATTGATCGGGGGCGCGAAGTTATCCTGAGGGGATTCGAAGGGCGTGTTTGGCGATTTCCCGCCCTTCGATTCCGCTCAGGATGACCAAACGCTCTTAATTAGGTAACTCTATCCTAAAAGTCGTCCCCTTACCCAACTCAGAAGACTTTACAAAGATCTTCCCATCGTGATACTCTTCCACAATTCTTCTAACTAACGATAAACCTAATCCCCAACCTCTTTTCTTAGAAGTAAAACCTGGTTTAAACACTTTATTAAAATCTTGTTTTGGAATTCCTTTTCCTGTATCGGATAATTCCAAAATAGTTTTTTGACTTTCCTTAGCAACAGTAATATTTATCTCACCCTTCCCCTCCATTGCATCAACTGCATTCTTAGTGATGTTTTCAATAACCCATTCGAATAAGGGAACACATAATCTTAAGCTGATAGATTCATCTCCAGAAACAGTAATCTTAACTTTATCAGAAATCCTTAATCTTAAATAACCTATTACTTGATCGATCGCTTTTTTTGCTGATACGTTTTCAAAAGAGGGTTCGGAACCTATTTTACTAAATCGGTCTGTTATAGTTTCCAATCGAGAAACATCTTTACTGATCTCTTCCACAATCGAATTATCAACCTCTGTAGTTTTTAAATATTCCACCCACCCCATTAAAGAAGACAATGGTGTACCTAATTGATGAGCCGTTTCTTTAGACATTCCAACCCAAACCTGATTTTGTTCAGCGTTTCTTGAACTTGAAAAAGCGAAATAACTAATGATAATGAACAAGCCTATAACGGACAATTGCATATAAGGATAATAGGCCAAAAGATTAATAAGAATTGAATGCTCGAAGAAGATGTATTGTTTCTCTGTCCCAAAAACAGGAATCTCAATTGGCTCTCTTTGAGCCTTCATATCAGCTAACTTATGCAGTAAATAATCTTCATCATCAGCCACAGAGGCTGAATCCAAATTTCTCCAAGAAACAACATTAAATTCTTTATCTGTAAGTATTACTGGTACAGTTGTATTTCCAACTATTATTTTATGAAAGAAAGATATGTCTCCATCGGTAGTTATTGATCTTTTTGTCGCTTCTGCAACCAACTCAACCTTTTTGGCCTCTTCAATAGCTAACTTTTCTACTAACGAATTGGTATAAAATAAAGACGATAACGCAATTACTAACGCTCCTGCAAGCAATAATAATTTCCAAATTTGTTTTTTCGCGTAAATATTCATCGTTTATTCTTCTTCGCCTTCCTCTTCGTCATCATCTTCTTCCTCGTCCCAAATGACTTCAGTTTGTGTTTCTTTTATTTCTTTATTTAAGTCTTCTTCCTCCTCTTTTTCTTCTTTTTTATCTTTCTTTCCTTTGAATAATCCTCCACTAAATTCTTCTTTTAAAATCTTTTTGATTTCTTTACTTTCTTTTTTCCAATTCTCAGCAACGGTTTGGCGCTTAGTTTTTACATCATAACTGAACTTCGGCTCATCAATATTACCCCTCATCCTCAATGGTAACGTAGCTGTTTTATCTTTATTCTCAACTACTCCAAATTCAGCGTCAATTTTATTCTGTTTTTTGGCTTTAAAAATTTCGCTATGTTTAATCTTAAGTAAATAATCTATGTCCTGATTAAAGGAATGAGTACCTTCCAAATCCAAATTCAAATCGGAAGAACGAATCGCCATTTCAGGAATATAAATAGTTCCGTTGTTGATTTCTATATCATTCTCTAGAGTAGAAAATTTAAGATGTGATAGGTTAAAATTGAGCTTAAACTCTTCATTCAAATATTGTTGTAATTCAATCAAAGGTTCAAACTGAACTAATTCTCCATTTTTTATTTTCAGATTGGTTTCTGTGTAAATTTTATTTTCATCAATATTTAATTGCTTATCCGATTCAGCAATTATTGTTGAAGCAATCGAAATCCTTCCTTTAACATGTTTAGCCAGCAACAAATCTTGTCCGAAATTCTCGAATTGAACAAATGCTTTCCTTGCATCAATATTCTCCAAATTAGACTTTGTTCGATAAACAACCTTGTTTTTCGGTCTTGCATCAATAATCCCATTTAACTGAGCAGATCCGTCACAAGTTTTAAGGTGAAGATTTTTAAATGTTATTTTTTGACTCTTTAAAGTCACTTCTCCAGAAATATCCTCCCCTTTGAATTTTCTAAAACTAAATGATCCTAATTTCAAATTGGTTCTCAATAAAATTGAACTTGGCAAATTAAAATTATAAACCTCATCCGAGGCTACTTTAGAGGAATCTACACTTCCTACAAACTCCTCTAAAATCATTTGATCCATTTCTAAATCCGCATCAAAAGTTAAAGGTTCATTAACTAAAACTGTTTTCAAGTAGTTGGTAATTTGACCCTCCATTTTGAATTTGCTTGACTGAAGGTTTCCTTCAAAAGATTCCAAACTCAAGTTTTTGTTTTTAAAATTCAAATTTCCTTTGTTCAGATATATAGGATAATCAAAATCGGTCGGCTGAGCCTCAACTCCGTCTAGAATTAATTTTCCTTCAGATTTGAAATACTTCAGAGATTTTAAATTTCTATCAGCAAAAACCTCAACTAATCTTCCTTTTAAATGAATATCAAAATCAGCCGCTCCTTTCAGCGTTTTAAAATCTTCCTGGAGTATTTTTTTATGAAGCTGAGCTAAATCAAACTTCGATTTAAGTTTCGCATCAATTAAGGGTCGTTTAAAATCTTTTAATGAGCCAGATCCCGAAACGATAATCTCATCATAATTTGTAGAGAAACTATTCGCTACTAACTTAGCACCTTTCACATTATTTAAATTTGGCTGGAAATATTGTCCTTTTGCATTTATTGATTTAAATAAATGATCCCCAGATTTATAATTTGCCTTGGACACTTCATAATCAATCTTCAAGGGGGGTGATTTTTTTGTTGTTTTTTCTCCAACAATAGAAACGGTTGCGTTAATTAACCCTGTCACAGATCTTAAGTCTTTATCCAGAAAGTCTTTTGGGAGAACTTGGATTAATTCTTTTATCTGATGATCATTAAAATCTGCTTTAAAATCCCAAACATCCCCTTTTTCTTTTGTTTGAATTTTCCCTTCTATATTTGATATTCCATTTTGAAAAGTACCGGCATACAGGAATTTAAGAGCCCCAGATTTATTCTCTATTCTAAACTCTCCATCCAAAGGTATCGATTCGACTGTCTTAAAATCGCTTACTTCAAATGGTTTAAATTTTCCATCAAACTCAACATTAGCTATTACTGAATCTAATAAGGTCTCCGGCAAAACCTCAGCTTCATTAAAAGCAACTGCATAAGATTGCTTTTCCTTCTTATCAAAATACCCTACCTCAACTTCTTGTAAAGTAATATTTTCAATGGCTAACTTAGTTTGAGAGCTGGTTGAATCTGAACTTTCTTTTAGAATATTGTAATTAGGCTCTCCCTTTTCGTTGTAAATAATATTAACCTGACCTTCCTGAAGAATGATTTGATTGATATTAAATTCTCCATCAATCAAGGACATCAAATCAAAAACAATATGTATGCTTTTTAAATTTAAAAAAGGTTGATCTCCTTTTTCGAAACTGTAGGTTTGAACATCATTTAAACTTACCGAGATATTGGGAAAACTTGCAAATAGGCTGTATTCAATAGTTGAAACATTGATTGGCCTTGAGGTTTGCTTCCCTATTTCATGCTTAACGTAACCTATTAGCTCTTCTTCGTATTGAGTTGCTACAAACCATAATCCGCCGACTAATAAGCCTAGCAGAATAACGATTGCAAAGAATATGCGCTTAAGCAATTTCATTTAACACCAAAATATTACAATTAATAACTTGTTTTAAGAGAAAGGAAAGGACTTATACAAACTCAAATGTTTATTGTTATTGTCAGTCCTAATTCACACACTACAAAACAATGAACGGGCCACTTTTATTTTTATTGCAAAACACTCATTTACAGATTTTTATTGTTTTGGCATACTAGTTGTTTATTGTTAATTGCAGATTTGATGACTTTTTTGAGATTGAAGCCAAACAAAATCTAAGAATTAACCGTAACTTAAAACAGAGTAGTAATTAAAACAGGAGGTCAAAATGTTAAAACAGTCACTACAACAAAAAATGCTTCAGAAGCTTTCACCTCAACAAATTCAGTTGATGAAATTGTTACAGGTGCCTACGGTTGCTTTGGAGCAAAGAATCAAAGAAGAACTTGAAAGTAATCCAGCCTTAGAGGAAGGAGCTGATATGGAAAATAAATCCGAGCAGGATGAATTCCAAGATGATTACAATGAGGAAAATAAAAGAGATGACTTCGATTTATCTCAGTACATTTCAGATGATGAAACACCTTCCTATAAAACTTCGGTAAGAAATTCAGGACCGGATGATGAAGACAAATCAATGCCTTTATCAATGGGAAAATCTTTCCACGAGATCTTAATCGCCCAATTAGGTTTAATGAAAATGTCGGAAGACGATAGAATTGTTGCCGAACACCTAATTGGTAATTTGGATGATGCAGGGTACCTAAGAAGAGAGATTGAAGCAATAATGGATGATTTAGCTTTCTACCAAAATATTTCTGCCACCGAGGATGAATTAGAAACTTTGTTATTAAAGGTTCAAGAAATGGAACCGGCTGGGGTTGGTGCTAGAGATTTAAGAGAGTGTTTATTAATTCAAATAAGAAGAAAAGATAGATCGGATTTAAATGTTTATTTAGCAGAAAAAATCCTTGAAAAAACCTTTGATGAGTTTACAAAAAAGCATTATAGTAAGATTATCAAAAAGTTTGAAGTAACTGAAGAAGAGCTAAGATTGGCTTTGGATGAGATTTTAAAATTAAATCCGAAACCAGGAGGTTCGATGAATGAGACTCAAAGAGTAGCTCAATCTATTGTTCCTGATTTCCACTTAAACACCGAAGATGGAGAATTGCATTTAAGCTTAAATGGAAGAAACGCTCCGGAATTAAAAGTTAGTCGTGAGTACAAAGATCTATTACAAGGTTACCAAGCGCAAAAAGGTGAGGCATCAAAATCACAAAAAGATGCAGTGATGTTTGTTAAGCAAAAGTTAGATTCGGCTAAGTGGTTTATTGATGCGATTAAGCAGAGACAGAATACTTTGCTAAATACTATGCAAGCCATCATTGATTTACAACATGATTACTTCATGACTGGTGATGAAACTAAAATCAAACCAATGATTTTGAAAGATATTGCGGATAAAATAGACATGGATATTTCAACAGTATCTAGAGTTGCTAACAGTAAATATATTCAAACACCATACGGTACTTTCTTATTAAAAACCTTCTTCTCTGAGAGCATGCAAAACTCAGATGGTGAAGAAGTAAGTACTAGAGAGATTAAAAAGATTTTAGAGGACACAATTAACGCGGAAGACAAAAAGAAACCGCTAACTGATGAAAAGTTAGCTGGCATATTAAAAGAAAAAGGTTATCCTATTGCAAGAAGAACCGTTGCGAAGTATAGAGAGCAACTAAGTATTCCTGTGGGAAGATTAAGAAAAGAAATATAAAATAAAACCATGGCCTAGTCCATGGTTTTTTACTTTGGTGATTTGTATTTTTACCCTGTGGAGAAATTTAGTCAGCGAATAGCGCTTTTTACTTCTTATGTGTTTCATCCGTTATTTATGCCAATAAACGGATTACTGCTTACCTATTTCTTTGGTAGAGTCCCTGGTTTCAATAGTTATTCAACAGATTTAGATAAAGAAATTGCGCACAAAGCACTTTGGAGTGTTTTTATCGCTACTGGAATACTTCCTGTGATATTCTCTGTAATCCTAAAGGCAATGGGTATAGTTTCCTCTTTACATATGCCAAAGAAAGAAGAAAGAATGTTGCCATTTCTATTAACTGGATCATTATACTATGCCGTTATCTATCTTTTCACAAGCTATTGGAAATTGCCTTTACATCCCCTCATTTACCAATTCATGTTTGGAGCAACATTAGCAATTCTTATTGGGATGATAATCACTTATCGTTGGAAAATAAGTGTACACATGATTGGTATTGGAGGAGTGGTAGGTATAACAACTATCTTATCTAAGCATGGAGAAGTTTTAATTGGTTTGCTTTCGATTACATTATTTATTGCCGGATTAATAGCCTTTGGCAGACTTCAACTAAAAGCACATTCCATTAAACAGATAATAGCAGGATTTTTACTTGGATTTTCTTGTGAGATGCTTGGGTTGCTAATTGCTAGTTAGCCATTAGTGTTAATCCAAAAGATAATTGGTTAACGCCCTTTTGAGTTTCTGGCTTCATTAAACCATTCAATCCATAATAAGCGTATAGGTTTACCATACCATACCCAATTCTAAAAGTTAAACCGTATTTAAACCGTTCTAACTCTTCAAGATTTTTTCTTTCGTACACATCTCCTAAACCTTCATCAAGCTCATATTTAGATTTAACTAAATAACCTCCTTTTGCTCCAGCATATATCCTGAATGGATTTTTAGTTTGGGTTCTGTATCTAAACTCCAAAGGAAGTTCTATATAATGAGAACTTAATTTGTTAATACTAAACGGAACATTTAGAATCCTCGCACCTAATTCTCTTGGAGTAAAATCTAAGCTTTGAATAGACTTTAAATTCAAATTATGATTTATGTTGTTGAAATCGTACCCAACTGCATAAAACCATGAGAACTTTGAATCTTTTTTGAATGTTATGTCTTTTCCGTAAGAAACTGCGAAACTAAACGTAGGATCGGTATTCATATCCGCCGGACCGTTCACCCACATAGGCGAATAGAAGTCGAATAATAATTTGTCCTTTTTATAATAATCGCCCGCTTGAGAACTCAATGAAAGAACTACAAGGACAAAAGTGGCAAGTATTTTAAAACATGTTTTTCGCATAAAACGAAGTAGGACAAGATAGTAATTATTTCAGTACAAGGCTAATAAACGTAGAAAGGCCCAACAAGGTTGGACCTTTTATATTATGATTTTATTAATTTATTTTCCTGCGTTTGGAACAGAGATACTCCCTCCTGTTAAATTCTCTAAATCTCTATCAAATAAATAAAGACCTCCTTTTTCAGATCCTGTTAATTTAATTCTATCCAAAATTCCTCTTGCTGTAGCTTCTTCTTCTATTTGCTCACTAACGTACCATTGCATGAAATTGTGAGTTGTATAATCTTTTTCCTCTAAACAAGTATGAACAACGCTATTAATTTCAGCCGTTACTTTTAACTCATGACTTAATAATGATTCAAAAATTTGAGTCAATCCTTCAAAATTAACTGGCGGCTCAGAGATTGCAGGAATCTTTGCAGTTCCCCCTCTTTCGTTTACATACCTGATTAATTTTAGCATGTGTTCTCTTTCCTCATCAGCCTGGCGATAAAGAAATTCAGAGGTACCACCATAACCTTGGTTTTCGGCCCATGAAGCCATCGAAAGATAAAACTGAGATGACTCTCCTTCCAAAAGGATTTGTCTATTTAATGCTTCTTCTACTTTTTTGGAAACCATAATTATTCATTTTTTATGAAGTTAAACATATTGGTATACTCTACCAATCATAAATAGTTATTTAATAATTGTTTAACCTTCCTTTCCTTCTAAAACGATTACTATCTCACCTTTTGCTGCCTTATCACTAAAGTGCTTTATTAAATCTTCCACTGTTCCTCTGTGGAAAGTTTCGTACATTTTTGTCAACTCTCTAACAACACACACCTTTCTTTCAGTACCAATAAACTCAGAAATTTGTTCCAATGTTTTTAGTAATCTGTGGGGTGATTCATAAAAAACAATCGTGCAAGGAAGTTCCGCTAAAAACTTCAACCTGGTCTGGCGCCCCTTTTTATGGGGTAAAAAACCTTCAAAAAAGAACTTATCACATGGCAAACCACTTCCTACCAATGCAGGAACAAAAGCAGTAGCTCCCGGTAATGTTTCTACCTCTACCCCTTCTTTAATGCATTCTCGTACCAATAAAAAACCCGGATCAGAAATCCCGGGAGTTCCTGCATCAGAAACCAAACCAACTGCTTCTCCAGACTTAATTTTCTCGATAATAGAAGTCGTGGTTTTATGCTCATTATGCGCATGGTGCGCCCACATTTTCTTATCTATTTCCAGATGCTTCAGCAGTTTACCAGTTTGGCGGGTATCTTCAGCCAATAAAACATCAACAGATTTTATAGCTTCAATGGAACGTAGCGTTATATCCCCGAGATTCCCAATAGGTGTAGGTATAAGTATAAGTTTACTCATCTTCCAAATTTACATTTATTAAACCATTCATATAATATTTTTGAGCGTGAATACTTAATGTTCTAATTTCGCACTGATGTATAAATTGCTACTTTGGCTTCTAATTGGATTTCTTCCCTTAATGGGACAAGAGATTTCTGGTACAATTGTTTCCGAAGAGGGCGAGAACATTTCTTTTGCTAGGGTTTACATTTCCAACTCCAGTAATGGAACCTATTCCAATGGTTTAGGGAAATTTACACTAATCGTCAAAAATTTAAGCGACACCCTTAATATCGATGCTTTTGGTTTTCAACAGCGAAAATTAATTGCACAGGATGTTTTATCACTTCAAAAAATCACTTTAAAAAAATCGGCTCAAAATCTTTCTGAAGTAGTTGTTTTAGCAAAAGGAAATTACGCGAAAACCATTATAAAAAATGTAGTTAAAAGCCGAAATAAAAACAACCCTTGGGATTCAGATTTCGCTTGTAATCTATATAATAAAACCACTCTTGAATTAGAGAGTCAGCGATCCCCAGATAGCCTAGGCTTAAGCTTTGCGGAAAAGTATTCCCTAATTCAATTTAAACCTAATAACCAATGGCGAGAAACTAAGTTGGGACTGAAAGATTTATCCCTTAAAGAAGAAAACTTGGGAATATTTAATTTGGAATTTGGAGGCGGAAGTCCAGAAGAAAGGTTAGCAAACCAAAAAAACTTGACTGATTTATTTTACACCAATATTTCAGATGGAAATTTCAATTTTTATCAAACCAATCTATTAATTCCAAAAATAGCCCAAACCCCTTATATATCTCCATTCGGTACCTTAGCAATGGTTACCTACAATTATAAATACATGGGCTCATTTGAAGAAAATGGAAAGAAGGTTCATGAAATAAAAGTTTATCCGAAAAGAAAAAATGAATCAGTTTTTGAAGGGCTTGTTCAAGTTGAAGATTCAACATGGGCTCTAGTTTCAGTGGAGCTTGAAATGAATAATAAAATGCTTCATAGCTTCAAGAAATTTAAGATCTACCAAAGGTTTATTCCTCTTGGAAATCAAAAAGTTTTGGACAGGCAAGAATTCCAATTTTCATTCAATAAAAAGGGCGAAAATTATCATGGGAGTGTTTACTCCAAGTTTTTAAATTACGATTTCTCGGAACAAAAACTTCGAAACAAAAACTTAGTTACGTTAACTGTTGACTCTGCTTATTCTAGAGAAAAATATTATTGGACAGACAAACGAATTATTAAACTAACAGAGAAAGAAAAAAGCTTCATCGAAGTTGCTGATAGCATTGACAAATACCGAAGTTCGGACTTATTTATCAAACAGCAAGACTCGATAAAAAACCGTAGTTCTATTTGGGAAATTCTTTTAACTGGAGTTGATCATTATAACACATCAAAAGGTTATAAGTGGAAGCTTAATCCTTTAATTGCTCAAACTAACTTCTTGGGGATTGGTGGATTTAGGTATGCTCCAGGATTGGATTATGTAAACACTTTTAAAAACAAGAATCAACTATCTACTGCCGGTATTGTTAATTACGGATTTAACAATAAGGACCTCGTAGCTAATGGCAATGTAAGGTATACCTATGCTCCCAAAAAGTTTGCTCAATTCAAAATTGCTGGAGGATCAGAATACCAAATGTTAACTTTCTTTGAAAATTTTGCTACCCTTTTTAGTAGAAGTAACTGGATTAAGAACACCTTCCTTGAGGTTGGGCATTTCCATGAAATTTCAAACGGAATATTCTTCGACATTAATGTTGGATTTTATCAGAGAACATCCATTTCTGGATTGCAATTATCTAACTGGAGTGAAGATTTATTTAGAGAGAATAATACCCCTCTAGAATTTGAAGATTACAACGAGTTAAACCTTAATATGGAATTAACCTTTGTACCGTTTCAGAAATATGAAATAGATGGTCGAGTAAAAACAATCACAGGAAGTAAATGGCCTAAATTTCATATTGAATGGGAACAAGGAATACCAGATGTTTGGGATGCTAAAATTAATTATCAAAAGCTTGATTTGGGATTGGACCAATCCATTAAGCTAAGTGTATTAGGGACTAGTAAGTATGCTGTTTGGTTGGGAAATTATTTAAATACCAACTCAATTGAAGATCCTAACAACACTTTTTTTAGAGGAACTGATCCCTATTTGTTCACGCATCCATTATATTCATTCCAATTATTAGGTGAAACACATCGAGCTACTAACTCTTATTTAACAGCAAATTATATTCATCACTTTCACGGAGCCTTAGTTAGAAAAATCCCATTCATTAAAAGAAGTAAACTAGAATCAGCTTTTGGTGCTGGTGCTCTTTACATTGATGATACTAATTTTGCTCACTCTGAAATTTTCGGTGGTTTGGAACATCCATTCAAAATCGGCCAAGTAAAGTTAAAGTTTGGTACTTATTATGCTGTTGCCTACTCTAATTATTCTGATATATCGAATATGATTAAGTTCGGATTGAATGTATTTAATCCATTTACAAATGAATGGGCATTTTAAATATACCTTTGTTACATGATTGATACTTCGTTTGAAGATAGCTGGAAAGCACTTGAAGAAAGAATAGCCGTTGACTTTGGTGGTGATCTTGATGTGCAAGGAATATTATTCCTTATTGGTGTTCAGGAACTAGGAAAGGGTGCTCAGAAATTCACGAAAGATCAAAAGTTAGACGTAATGCACATAGCTATATGTAGAGTTTTAGAGCCTTTTGGTTTCTATAAATTATCTCACTCCGATCAAGACGGATGGCCGCATTACGAAAGCTTAAAGCCCCTTCCAACATTAAAACCTGGAGAGCAACTTAAACTAATGAAACAAGCTATTTTGGAATACTTCGGTGAGATTTATTAATTCACCTTACAAGTAACGGTCTCTGTTTCTCCTTCAACTAAAGCTAAAGTTGTTGTTCCTGTTTTTCCATCTGGAGTAACAACATCAACCTTAAGAACAGCAGGTAAAGTAAAACAGATTTTATCAGTAACCCCCGCGGCATTTGTAGTTACTTCATAATCTTCAGTTAAATCTGATTTGTTACAAAGAAAAAATCCTGCCTCTGGTCTAGTAGGATCGTCAACAGAGAATGTCACTTTTGATAATCCAATTGGAGAATTAGTTACTGCATCAACCACAGATACTACTCCTTCTGTTTTTGATGGAGTACATGCTGCCAAGAAAACAACTGTGGCTATAACTGAAAGTAATTTAGTAATTCTCATAGTTACTTTTTTAACAAGGTGTAAGTTTATAGGTTTTATAAGACCTTAACAAACAAATATAGTAAAATTTTGTTTCGTTAAAAATTCACCATACCCTTATAAATAGCTAATTTTGTTGGATGAAAAATCAACTATTACTCAATTTAGCATTTTCAGTTATTTCTGTGTTTGTTATTTCTTCTTGTGGATCTACTAAAGAAAAAGAGATTGTTAAGGAAGAAAGCACCGAAAAAAACATGTTTTTGATTGAAACTGAATTCGGAAACATGAAAGTGAAGCTATACGATGAAACGCCTCAGCATAGAGACAATTTCACAAAACTTGTTGCAGATTCTTTTTACAACGGAACTTTGTTTCATAGAGTAATAAATGGTTTTATGATTCAAGGGGGTGATCCAAATTCGAAAAATGCTAAAGCTGGACAAACTTTAGGAAATGGGAACGTTGGATATACGGTTCCTGCTGAATTCAGACAACCTTTAATTCACAAAAAAGGAGCTTTAGCTGCCGCCAGAACTGGAGATGCTGTTAACCCAGAGAAAGCCTCTTCTGGTTGTCAGTTTTATATTGTAGATGGACGCACGGTTAGTACACAGCAATTAGAAAACGCCAATGCAAGAAAAGCAGGTGGAAAAAAGAGAGTTATTGGTAATCAAATAATGAGCGATCCTAAAAACAGTGACTTAAGAAACGATTTTGTTAGGGTTCGTCAAGCTGGGTTAAAGGATAGTATTGAATACTACGGAATGAAAATTCAAAGTATGATAGATTCAATTTACGATGCTCAAAACGCGGATGCTTTTGCCTATACTCCTGATCAAATTGCTTTGTACGATTCTTTAGGAGGAACGCCTGCACTAGACTGGGATTACACTGTTTTTGGTGAAGTTGTTGAAGGATTAGATGTGATTGACTCAATTGCTATGCAAAAAACAGATAGAAGAGACAGACCTGTTTCGGATATCAAAATGACCATTAAAAAATTGTAATTTTGCATTAAATCCAAGATTGATGGAAGATAAAATAAAGGAATTAAGTCAGCAGATTGAGGAATTTAAAATCGAAGGGAAAGAAGCCCTTGAAAAATTCCGTATCCAGTTTTTAGGATCTAAAAATGTGTTGAAGGACTTATTCTCAGAAATAAGAAATGTTGCTGCTGATAAAAGAAAAGAGGTTGGACAATCAATTAACGCTTTAAAAAATCAGGCGCAATCTAAATTTGATGACTTTGCTAATGCTGCTGAATCAGCAGAGGAAAATAATTCAAATTTAGATTTAACTCTTCCTGGAGATGCTTTTCAATTAGGAAGCCGTCATCCATTAAGCATAGTAAACGAAGAAATTATTGATATTTTCGGAAGAATTGGATTTACTGTTTCAGAAGGTCCAGAAGTAGAAGATGATTGGCACAACTTTACTGGATTAAACTTACCAGATGAGCATCCAGCTAGAGATATGCAGGATACTTTCTTCATTGAAAAAAATCCAGATTGGTTATTAAGAACTCATACATCATCTGTTCAGATGAGAGTTATGGAATCGAACGAATTACCAATCAGAACCATAACCCCTGGAAGAGTTTATCGAAATGAAGCAATTAGTGCAAGAGCACATTGTTTCTTCCACCAAGTAGAAGGTTTATACATTGATAAAAATGTATCATTCGCTGATTTAAAACAAACAATCGAATATTTCGCTAAAGAAATGTTTGGAGAGAAATCACGAATCAGATTGCGTCCTTCCTACTTTCCATTTACTGAACCAAGTGCAGAGGTGGATGTTTCATGTTCTTTATGTGACGGAAAAGGATGTAATGTTTGTAAGTACACAGGTTGGTTAGAAATCTTAGGATGTGGAATGATTGATCCTAACGTTTTAAAAAATGCTGGAATTGACCCAGAAGTTTATTCTGGTTTCGCATTCGGAATGGGAATAGAAAGAATGGCCATGTTAAAGTACGAAGTCAAAGATTTAAGAATGTGGAGTGAAAACGACGTTCGATTCTTAGATCAATTCAAGGCTACTTGGTAGATTATCGCCCGCGTATCCCGCAGATCTCGGGGATTATAAAAAAATAAGAAAGGCTGGTTTTACCAGCCTTTCTTATTTTCAATACTTATATGAAATCCGTGAGACCTGCGGGATCCTCGTGCGTTATTCTTTCTAGTCCACTACTATTCGATCCTCTCGATTAGCCAACTCCCAAGTCGTGTAGTAAATCAGTTTTGTAATTTTAGAAAGCTTCATGAAATCAATTTTATCAACTGTATCTGTGTGTTGATGATAATCTTCATGAGTGCCATTGAAATAAAAGATACAAGGGATATCATTCTTCGCGAAATTGTAGTGATCAGATCGGTAATAAAAGCGATTAGGATCATCCTCTGTGTTAAAAGTATAATCTAACTCAAGCTTTGTATGCTGGTCGTTTTGATTTTCATTTATCTCGTGTAATTCCTTACTTAAAAAGTCACTTCCAATAATATAAACATAGTTAGGATTAGGGTTACCCTCTTCATCATGATGCGCTTCATCCACCCTACCAATCATATCAATATTTAAGTTTGCTACCGTACTTTTTAAAGGAAAAATTGGATTTTCTGAATAATATCTACTCCCTAATAATCCTTTCTCCTCTGCTGAAACTGGCATAAACAAAATACTTCTTCTTGGACCGTTACCTGCGGATTTGGCTTTAGCAAAAGCATTTGCCATCATCAATAACGCTGTGGTCCCAGACCCGTCGTCATCGGCTCCATTGAATATTTTATCATCATGAACTCCGATGTGATCATAGTGCGCGGTAACAATTACAATTTCACCTTTCTTGTCGGAACCTTCAACAAACCCTAAAACATTTTCGGAGGTGATTTTATCATTTACAATATAAGATTCAATCCCGACTTTAAAAGATAATTCCTGACTTAAAGGCTTTCCTTTCTTCGCAATCTTTTTAACTGTTTTATTAAAACCGGTTTCTAAACCACCTGCCCTTAGTAAATCATCCGCCTTTTTCTCAGAAATAAAAACCAAAGGCACTTTCATTGAAAAGGAATCAGTCGCTAATTTCATTTTAGAAGATTTAAAAGCATGTGCAAAGGACGATTTATACATCTCCACATTCTTATTCACCATGATAATCGCTTTTGCTCCCTTTTCTGCTAGATTGCTGATTTTTTTCTTCCTCTTATTCCATTCGCTATGATTTGTGGTAGTTGATGCATAATATCTTCCTTTTTTATCTTTTGGTTCGTTTTCCAAAAGGAATACAACCTTGTCTTTAACACTAACATTTTTAAACTCATTGTAATTTTCTGATTCGATTCCATACCCAACAAAAACCGACTTTGAACCACTGAAATTCACATCTTCAAAATCCGAATTATGGATAAAATCTTCAAAGTGAAAAAGGGTGTCTTTATCGATAGTTATTTTAATTTTCTCTGGATGACCTACCCTCAAATTAAATCTTTGAAAATAATCCCCATTAACAGGTGGTAATCCATAATCGAGGAAATTCTGCATTAAATATGCTCCTGCAAGCTTCTGACCTTTTTGTCCAGCCTCTCTCCCTTCTAACTCATCACTTGATAAATACTCAAGATGTTTCCTTGCGGTTTGAGGATTAATGTAGTTCACATACTTTTCCGCTTGAGCAGATGCTAAAACAGGAAGTATTATTGAAAGGAAAATAAGTAAACGCATAATTTTTAACACACTTTTAACAAAATGAATGCCAGTACTAATGTAACTCAACAAATGTTTGAATAAAAATTTAGTAATTTAATTTTTCCATGAAGAAGAAAACACTAAACGCGATAATAATAACAGGAGTATTCTCTATTTTATTGCTTTTAATTGTTCAATTCTTCTGGGCTAAAAACCTAGTTAATCTTGAAGGAAAACACTTTAACCACAAAGTAAGAATTGGCTTACTAAATGCAGGGTATAAACTTAAGCTCATCCATCACTCTAAAATTGAAAAAATGCATTTAGTTAAACAGCTAAATGATCATTCTTTTGTCGTTGAAGTTCAAGATATAGTTAACCCTACTACTATAGATTCTTTGTTACAGCAAGAATTCGAAGCCCAAGAACTTTACTCACCTTATAAAATTGCTATTTATGATTGCTTTACCGATAGCGTTATTTATGCGCACTCGGGATCGGAAAGTGAATTAGCTATTGCCGCGGAAGATTATGGCGTAGATTGGGATATCAATAGTTATAACTTCGGAGTTATTTTCCCCGAAACATCCACGCTAGATAAGTATTTAAGTGTTGGAATCGCATCTGGAGTTGTAATTTTTGGAGTAATCGGATTCTTCATTTATGTGGTTGTTATGTTTATGCGTCAGAAAAAATTGGATGAGATGAAAACAGATTTCATCAACAACATGACGCACGAATTAAAAACTCCTATTTCAACTATATCTCTTTCGAGCAACGTAATTAATCAAGATAACATAATTGAATACCCCGATCGATTAAAAAGGTATGCCAATATTATTTTGCAAGAGAATGAACGATTAAAAAATCAGGTAGAGCGAGTTTTACAATTGGCTTTCTTTGAGCAGAAAAATTTTGAGTTAAATATCCAAAGCGTTTCTTTAGAATCTATCATAAACAAATCCATAGCACCATTTGAACTCTTAATTCAAGAAAAAAATGGAGCTTTTAAAACTCAACTGGAGGCTATTGATGTTCAAATTGATGAACACCATTTTAGTAATGCATTATCAAATCTTTTTGACAATGCCATTAAATATTCAGGAGACAATCCTCCTCAAATAAAGGTGTCTGTTATTAAAAAGGGGGACACCGTTTATATTTCTGTATCCGATAATGGGATTGGAATGGAAAAAGATGAACTAAAAAACATCTTTACAAAATTTTATCGCGCTCCTACAGGGAATGTTCACAATGTTAAAGGATTTGGAATAGGTTTGAGTTACGTTGAGCAAATCATCTCTATGCATAAAGGAAAAATTAAAGTTGAAAGTGAAAAGAACAAAGGCACAACTTTTGAAATAACTCTCCCAGTAAAACAGAATTGATATGGTTAAAGCGAATATTTTATTAGTTGAAGATGACGAAAACTTGGGGTTTGTAACCCAAGACAATCTTGAAATGGAAGGTTTTAACGTTACTTGGTCAAAAGATGGCGAAGCTGGTTTTGAAGCTTATTGCAAAGGGGAATTCGATCTTTGTATTTTCGATGTCATGCTTCCTAAAAAGGATGGTTTTCAATTAGCTCGAGAAGTAAAGGCAGTAAATGACAATATGCCTATGATTTTCCTGACTGCTAAATCTTTGGACCCAGATAAAGTAGAAGGTTTTAAAATTGGAGCTGATGATTACATCACGAAGCCTTTTAACATGAAGCTACTTACTCTTCGTGTTCAAGCTTTATTAAAAAGGTATTTCGCCGCTCAATCAAACGATTTAGAAAACAGAGACTCCTTCGAAATCGGTAATTACACCTTCAATTATAAAAATCAAGAACTTATAATTAAGGATGATAATAAGCACCTAACTAAAAAGGAAGCTGAAATGCTCCGACTTCTTTGTTTAAATAAAAACCAATTGCTAACACGTGAATTAGCGCTTAAGGTTATTTGGGGTGAAAACGATTACTTCAAGGGAAGATCAATGGATGTATTCATTACCAAACTCAGAAAATACTTGAAGGCAGATAAACGAATAGAAATTATAAACGTTCACGGAACTGGATTTAAACTCCAAGTCACTGAGTGATTTTTCTCCCACAGATATAAATATTAAAAGGGAACCAATGGTTCCCTTTTAATATTCTTAGTAATACATAATCTGTGAGATCTGTGGGAGACAATTAATGCGCCTCAAGCCACGTAGATCCATATGCCCCTTCAACTTCTAATGGAACTGTAGTTTTAACCGCGTTTTCCATCTGCTCCTTTGCTAGCTTCGCAATTACATCTTTCTCATCTGGAACAACGTCAAAAACCAATTCATCATGCACTTGTAAAATCAATTTTGATTTTAAGTTTTGAGCTTGCATCTCTTTATGGATATTGATCATTGCTACTTTAATAATATCAGCAGCTGACCCTTGTATTGGAGCGTTAATAGCATTTCGTTCTGCATATCCTCTAACAATAGCATTTTTAGAGTTTATGTCTTTTAAGAATCTCTTTCGCTTTAATATAGTTTGAACATATCCTTTTTCCTTTGCACCATCTACAGAAGCCTCCATAAATTGTTTAACTCCTGGATAAGTAGCGAAATATCCATCAATCAATTCTTTGGCTTCTTTTCTCTTAATATTCAATCGCTGACTTAGTCCAAACGCTGAAATTCCGTAAATAATTCCAAAGTTTACCATCTTGGCTTTACTTCTCATTTCTCTGTCTACATCGTTCATATCCACACCAAATACCTTAGCGGCAGTTGCTGTATGAATGTCATAACGGTTTTGGAAAGCTTCAACCATGTTGGTGTCTCCACTCATTTCTGCCATTAATCTCAATTCCACCTGAGAGTAATCTGCAGCATATAATTCATTCCCCTCACTTGGAACAAATGCATCTCTTACCTTTCTTCCTTTTTCCGTTTTTATAGGAATGTTCTGAAGGTTTGGATTCACTGAAGAAAGTCTTCCGGTGGCAGCTACGGCCTGACTGTAGGTTGTATGGATTTTACCAGTATTTTCATTAATCAATTCAGGTAACGCATCAACATAAGTTGACTTCAGCTTCTTCAATTGCCTAAACTCCAAAATATCATCAATAATTGGATGTTTACCCGCTAGTTTTTGAAGTGTTTCTTCAGAAGTTGAATACTGACCAGATTTGGTTTTCTTAGCCTTCTCATCAATTTTCATATTCTCAAAAAGCACAACTCCCAGTTGTTTTGGAGAAGAAACATTAAACTCCTCTCCTGCCTGTTCAATTACCGATTTTTCTAATTTGATAATCTCTTCATCTAACTCAATGGAATAATCCTTCAGTGTATCTGAATTTAACGCTACACCATTATTTTCCATCGTTGATAATACAGGAACTAGTGGCATTTCTATCTCTTCAAAAAGAGTTCTTACTTCTTTTTGATCAAGCAACGGACTGAATTTCTCCATTAGCTGCCAGGTAATATCAGCATCTTCTGCTGCGTACTTTACAACCTCTGCTTTATCAGCTTCGCGCATTGTTTTCTGATTCTTACCTTTTTTACCAATTAAAGTCTCAATAGAAACTGGTCGGTAATTCAAATAAGTTTCCGCCAAGAAATCCATGTTGTGTTTCATATCAGGCTGAAGTAAATAATGTGCTAACATTGTATCGAATAACTTACCTTTTACTTCAACTCCATACTTCAACATCACATTGATATCATATTTTATATTCTGAGCAACTTTGCCAATCTTTTCATTGGCAAAAATTGGCTTAAACATATCCATTACTCTTTGCTCATCACCTTCATTAATGTAAACATAGTAACCAGAATGAGCCTCCCAAGAAAAAGCTAATCCAACAATATCAGCCGTTAAAGCATCCAATCCCGTTGTCTCGGTATCAAAGCAAAACGCCACAGTTTGCTCTAACATTTCAATTAATTTCTTAATCTCAATATCAGTTTCAACCAATTGATAGTTATGCTTAACATCTTCAATAGTTTTTATTTCACCTTCAGGTAAATGGTCATCCGTGTCAATAGCTTGGTCTGCAGAAGCAAATAAATCCAACTGACCAGATGCAGTAGTTGGTTGAACAGCAGGAGCAGTTTGGGCGGTATTAGAAATATCAGCTCCCAAAACTCTTTTAGCTAATGTTCTAAATTCCATTTCAGAAAACAGCTCCAATAAAGCTCCTTCATTCCAGTTGTCGATAATCATTTTATCAAAATCAATTTCAACTGGTGCATCAATAACAATGGTTGCTAATTTTTTTGAAAGCAATCCTTGCTCTCCGAAATTGATAACATTCTCCTTTTGCTTCCCTTTTAAAGCATCCGTATTCTCTAACAATCCTTCAAGCGAACCATAAGCCTTTACAAGCTTCTTAGAAGTCTTTTCTCCAATTCCTGGTATTCCAGGAATATTATCCGCCGAATCACCCCACATTCCTAATATATCGATAACCTGATCTGGAGTTTCTACTTCAAATTTTTCCTGAACTTCAGGAATTCCCCATACTTCGGCAGGCTTACCACTTCTACCAGGGCGATACATGAAAATATTATCAGAAACCAACTGCGCGAAATCTTTATCTGGCGTCATCATAAAAGTTTCGAAATCTTCTTTCTCAGCCATTTTTGCGATTGTTCCAATAATATCATCCGCTTCATAACCTTGCTTCTCGATAATAGGAATATTAAAACCTTCGATTAACTTTTTTACATAAGGAATGGAAACCTTGATATCTTCAGGAGTTTCATTTCTGTGCGCCTTGTACTCAGGATACATATCGTTTCTAAAAGTTTTTCCTGGAGCATCAAAAACAACAGCAATATGTGAAGGTTTTTGTTTGTTTAAAACTTCTAATAGCGTGTTACAAAACCCTAGTGTTACAGATGTATTTAGTCCTTTTGAATTGTATCGTTGATTATTACCGAATCCAAAATATGATCGGAAAATTATTGCGAAAGCGTCGATTAAGAACAACTTATTTTTTGCCATTTTTCTGCGTATAAATAGTTTGAATAATGCTTATCCAAATTACTTAATTCGTACTAAAAAACGATTGGCAATTAGCCAGAAAAGGCTAACAATATTGAGAAGTTATTTACATTTTCTTAAGAAAATCAACAACAAATTTAGCTCCTCCTATTTTAGAATCTTCAATCCAAGCATCTCCTCCCATCAGCATCGACATCTTTTTTACGATAGTTAAGCCAATTCCGGTACTCTCCACTTCATCTCTTGCTTGTAATGTCTCAAAAACCCCAAAAACCTTGTCTTTATATTGATCTTCAACTCCAGGTCCGTTATCCTCAACAATTAATATCACTTTACTTCCCGCTTCTTTAAATCTAATTTTAACAAGAGGGCTCTCTTTATCATTATACTTAATTGCGTTACTAATAAGATTTGACACAATTTGAAACATAAACAACTCCTTATTCCTGATATCTGGAAAATCAGGAGCTATATCAAACTGAACCTTTTCATTCATTAGCCTCAATTGATCAGCTACTTCATGAACTATATCGTCTAAACTAAATTCGGTTGTAGGGGTTTCTTCCCTTCCAACTCGAGAATATTCTAAAACTCCTTCTATTAAGGAACTCATTCTGTTAGCTCTTTGTTCAATCAAGCTAAAATCTTCCTTCGATTCTTCGGTAAGAACATTACCATCCTCATCACCAATAAACGAAATGAGGTTTTTAATTGCTCTTAATGGCGCCTTTAAATCATGCGAAACAATATGTGCGAATTCATCAAGTTCATTGTTCTTCACCTCTAATCGAGCTGTTTTATCTTCTAATTCCCCATTTATTCGCTGTAACTCAATGATACGGCCAATTACCTCGGTTATTAGTTTTAAGAATTGAATATCGTTATTATCAAAACTAACATTAGCAGAATCTCGGTCGAAAACCATTTCAACCGTACCCAGAAGTTTATTGTTAAAATTAATTGGGAAACCAAAATAATGTTTACCTCCCTTTAGTACTTCTTCGTCTTCCAAGAAATCATGTACTTCAAGTGAATGGACCAATTCCATTCCAAAACCATAAACTTTTTGAGAAAGAGATTCGGGGTTAGTTATAACCGTTCCCTTTAAATCTTCTTTATCTCCAACAATATCCGAAATAACTAACTTACCTCTATTTTCTTTAGTAACAAATGCAGTTTTAAACCTGAAGGTTTGCATCGTTATTTTAAGCACATTTGTTATGGCTAATTTTGCATAAGGAATTGTATTTGTTAAGGTAGACTGCAAAAGGAATAATCGGTGAGATGATCTTT
The DNA here is from genome assembly GCA_038154685.1 of Flavobacteriales bacterium. GTDB lineage: Bacteria > Bacteroidota > Bacteroidia > Flavobacteriales_C. The sequence goes on from JAYPYW010000018.1 coordinate 46,598, forward strand.
CTAAAGATTCATTTACACCACGAAGTAGCACGGAATATTGCTCGAAACGTTCTTTGTGTTTTAACTTCTCGGTAACATCAACACCCTTTACCAATGTTTTACCATTGGACTCCATAAATTCCCATTCTACTCGAACAGCTCTTCGCTTTTCCGTTAATAATTGAGCAATAACTTTTTCTTTTGCTTCAAAAGCGGGGTTGAAAAATGGGAGATCTTTTGGTAAAATAATGTCCTGTATTAAACGACCAATTAATTGATCTTGATCATAACCAAGAGATTCTCTGAAGGTTTTATTCGTTTTTTGAATTAACCCATTTTCCAAAACAAATAGGTAATCGTTGGAAAAATCAAAAAATTCAATCAGGAATTTATCAGCCATTGCAAAAGTTTGAGCCTGAATCTACGCTTTATTAGCGGTAAGGTTTTACTTCTCTCGATAAATTGTTTGTAACACCACTTCAGTAACTGCTTTAAGTGTATTAGCGGAAATATTACTGATGTTATCCTGGTGAGTATGCCATGAGTGAGCAAACCCGCCAGTTTGAGGGTTTCTATGGATAATATCAATACAAGGAATACCAGCTTGGTTTACGTAATAGTGGTCATCAGTAATCATTCCATCTTGAATTACTTTGAAATACCTCCCATGTCCCATATTTTTTGCTACACTCCAAACTTTATCTAAAACTGGACGAGCGTACTCAATTGAATAACCCTCGTACAAAAACACAGCATTTGGATCACCAACCATGTCAAGATTAATTCCAAAAGAAGGCACTAAACTATCTAGCTTAGTATCCTTTGCCCAAATTTGAGATCCATAACAAAACGTCTCTGTCGACTTACCGTAATCCTCAATATCAAATAAAACAACATCAACTCCAACGTTTGGATCTTGTTGATTTAATAATCTCGCTATTTCCAAGATTACTGCAACCCCACTTCCGGCATCATTTGCACCGTCAATAGGTTCATCAGTCCTTTCAATATCTTGATCGGCCCATGGACGAGTATCCCAGTGGGCTGATAATAAAATTCTTTTTTGCTTATCCAGTCTATACCTACCAATAACATTGCGGTAATTTAATTTATTACCATCAAAAGCTTCCTTAACCCCGGTTTGCTCAATTACTTGAAAATTGTAAGATTTTAACTTGGAAACCATCCAATTCCCGCATTGAATATGTGCTTTTGAATTAGGTGTTCTTGGACCAAAATCAACCTGTGTTTTAACAAACTGAAAAACAGAATCAGAGTTTACTGCTGGCATTTTCACTAATTCGAATTTAGGCTTAGTAGTAGCCGACTTTTTACTAGTCGCAGGTTCTTCAGAACAAGAAGAAAGAATTAAAGTTAGTACAACTATAAACTTTAAACCATAATGTTTAAACTTCCTTATCGCGTCCATTCTGTACCGTCTTTAGAATCTTTAATTTGTACACCTAGCTTACCTAACTCGTCTCTAATTAAATCACTTGTCCCCCAATCTTTATTAGCTTTTGCGTTGATTCTAACGTCAACTGCTAGTTGAATTAAATCGTCCTCAATTCCTCCGAAACCATTATCAGAAGAGTCTGCTAACTCTATCCCCATTATGGTTACCACATAATCGTTAAACAATTCTTTTAAACCTGAGAAATCTTCACTAGTTAATGTACCTCCTTCAGCTAACGCGCCATTTACTTTCTTAACTGCATCAAATAAATGTGCAACTAAAACAGGTGTATTAAAATCATCGTTCATTGCTGAAGAACAGTTATCCTTTATCTCGGAAACATTGATTGATGAACTATCAGCAACTTTAATTTTATCTAATGCTTCAATGGCATTTTTAAGTTTTGTTAAACCTTTTTCAGCTGCGCCTAAGGCTTCATTACTTAAATCCATAGTCGATCTATAATGACATTGCATCATTGCAAATCTTACAACAGCTGGAGAATAAGCTTTATCTAAAAGTTCGGTAGAACCATCAAACATCTGTTGCGGCAAGAAATACTTTCCAGTACTCTTACTCATCTTTTCCCCGTTGAGGGTTAACATATTTGCATGCAGCCAATATTTAACAGAATCAGAACATCCTGAATGAGCTGTATTTTGAGCTAATTCACATTCGTGATGAGGGAATTTTAAATCCATACCTCCACCATGAATATCAAACTTTTCTCCTAAGTATTTTGTACTCATAACCGAGCACTCTAAGTGCCATCCTGGAAAACCTTTTCCCCAAGGGGAATTCCATTGCATTATGTGTTTCGGCTCTGCTTTTTTCCAGATTACAAAATCTAACGGACAACGTTTCTCCGCTTGTCCAGCCAACTCTCTAGTATTATTTTGTAACTCATCAATCTTTCTACCTGAAATCTCTCCGTAGTTATGCTCATTCGCGTATTTCTCTACATCGAAATAAACTGAACCATTAGATTCGTAACCATATCCTTTTTCAATGATCGTCTGAACGTATTCAATTTGCTCTAATAAGTGTCCAGTGGCAGTTGGTTCGATACTAGGTTTAAGTGTATTAAATTGCTCTAAAACAGAATGAAACCCATTTGTATACCTCTGAACCACCTCCATTGGCTCAAGGTTCTCTAGTTTAGCTTTTTTCGAGATCTTATCTTCACCCTCATCAGCATCATTCTCTAAATGGCCCACATCTGTAATGTTCCTAACATACCTAACATTGTAACCTAGAAAGCTTAAATACCTGTAAATAACATCAAATGAGATGAAAGTTCTACAATTACCAATATGCACATCACTGTAAACAGTTGGTCCACAAACATACATCCCAACATGAGGAGCGTTAATGGGTTCAAACTTTTCTTTTTCTCTTGAAGTGGTATTGTAAACTTTTAAATCAGACATCTTATTAGATATTTGTTGGCAAAAATAAGCAAACTTCATTAGAAGTTTGCTTAAGATTTAGGGTTTCAGCATTCAGTAATCAGAACTCATAAAGGCAAAAAAGCCAGAGATAACTCTGGCTTAATATTCTGAGGTCTGAGAAACCTTAAATCTTAATTCTATAGATACTCGTCAAAAGCAGCTTTTAAATTATCTGCGATTAAAGTAGCTTGATTACCTTCAATATTATGACGTTCAATCATATGAACTAATTTACCATCCTTAAATAAAGCCATTGAAGGCGAAGAAGGAGGATAAGGTAACATATATTTTCTAGCTTGTTCTACAGCCTCTTTATCAAACCCTGCGAATACAGTAGTTAATTTAGGTGCTTTATCATGCTGAGCAGCTAATTTCGCAGCTGGTCTTGCATTTCCCGCAGCACAACCACAAACTGAATTAATCACAACTAAAACTCCACCTTCTGAACTTACTGCAGCATCAACTGCATCAGGAGTTGTTAAATCTTCAACCCCTGCATCTACAAGGTCTTGTTTCATTGGTAAAACTATTTCTGCTGGATACATACTTATCTCTTTTAATTTTTTATAAAGTTAGTCAATTGATTTATTTGAGTGGGCAATCCGGATTACTTTTTCTTATATGATTATAAGGAGCCAGTAGCCAGTAGCCAGTAGCCAGTAGCCAGTAGCCAGTAGCCAGTAGCCAGTAGCCAG
>JAYPYW010000019.1:0-23682 GCA_038154685.1 Flavobacteriales bacterium
GATTTAAGGATGTTCAATTTAAGAATGAAAATTCCCCAATTCCTAAAAAAGCAAGAGCTGATTTTAAAGGGCTGAAATATTTTAAACCCGATTCTAATTTTATTGTATTTGCGGATGTGGAATGGGATTTTGATGTAGAGGAAAAGGTTTTATACAAAGAAGCTAGAGAAGATGCTCAGCATTATCCAATCGCAAAACTTAAATTCAAATTAGAGGGGCAAGAATTTGTGCTAACAGGTTTCTCTGAAAAAAGATCTGCGCCTGAAGTTTTGTTTGTTCCATTTTATGATCAAACTTCAGGTAAAGAAACTTACGGAGGTGGGAGGTATGTTGATGTGAAATTAAGCGATCAGAAGCAGGTTAAAATAGACTTTAACCAAGCCTACAATCCATACTGTGTGTACAATTCAAACTACGTTTGTGCTATACCTCCATTTGAAAATGATTTGAAAATTAAAATCCTAGCGGGTGAAAAAATGCCGTTTGTCGATGAACATAGCCATTAAATCGAAACTCAGGAGAATGGACGGGGGAAATCGCGTAAGTTGTAGCTACAAATAATTAGGACCGAAAATGAAAATTATTATATCATCAATATTAGCACTTTTAGTTTCAGTGAACACTTTTGCAGTTGATACTGTTGAGTCTCTTCTAGAAAGTGGGAAATTAAGCGAGGTTTCAGGAGATTATTCAGAAGCTGTTAGATTGTATTCTGAAGTAATCAAGATGGATTCTAACAATTATGAGGCACACCTTTACTTAGGGAATGTTTTGCACGTTCAGAATGATTACGCAAAATCATTAGTTGAATACAATAAGGCGATTAAATTGGATGAATCAAGATCCGAAGGTTACTTTTACAGAGGGAACTTACAAATTGATTTAGGTAGTGTTTTTGGAGCTGTAAACGACTATACTTTGGCTTTAGAGAATGATCCTAATCAAATGCAATACTACATGTGTAGAGGTTTTGCTTATGCAAATATGGGTGACTTTTATAATGCAGTAAACGACTACTCAATTGCTATTCAAATTAACCCTGAAGCTTCAAAGTCTTATTACAGTATGGGGAAAACTCAAGGGATGCTAGATAATACCGCGTTAGCCTGCTCGAAAGTAACAGAATTAAAAGATGAAGGATATGTGAGAGCTGAAACAGTTTACTTAAACTTTTGCTTAAACTAATCAAATAAGAACGAATTTTTTTGAAGGCCAATCTTAATGATTGGCCTTTTTTATTTCTATTTCGCCGTTAATCATTTTTTCGATTATAAAATTGAGATCTTTGGTATATTAGACTATCACAAATAAAATTAAAAATGAATCAAGGACCAGAAATAAAGATTAATAAAGGATTAATAACAGCAATTGTTATAGGATTGATTGTTGTAATCGTTTTGTTTAAATCTGCTTTAACTATTGGAGCAGGAGAGGCAGGTGTAGTTTTTAAACCATTCTCAGGTGGGGTAGATAAAGAAACTACCCTTGGTGAAGGCTTTCATATAATAATGCCTTGGAATAAGGTTATCAGATATGATGTAAGGCAACAAGAGGAAAAGGAAAAAATGCAGGTGCTTTCTTCAAATGGACTTCAAATTGATATTGATATTTCGATTTGGTATCGTCCTGATGTTTCTAAGTTGCCACAATTACACCAAGAAAAGGGGGAGAGATACAAAGACATTATTTTAAAACCTGCAATGCGTTCTGCTATGAGGAGTGTTGTTGGTAGGTATACTCCTGAAGAAATTTATTCATCAAAAAGAGATGCAATTCAATCAGAAATAATGGAGGAAACAAAAGAGATACTTAACAGTCAGTACATTATAATGGAGAGGGCTTTGGTTAGGGATATAGCTTTACCTCCTACGATCAAATCAGCAATTGAAAAGAAATTAAAACAGGAACAAGAGTCTCTTGAATATGAGTTTAAATTAAATAAGCAGAAAAAAGAAGCGGAACGTTTAAAAATTGAGGCAGAAGGTAAGGCGGAAGCAAACAGGATTTTAAGTGCTTCATTAACGGATAAAATTCTAAAGGAAAAAGGAATAGAAGCAACTTTAGAATTGTCTAAATCATCTAATTCAAAAGTAATTGTTGTTGGGAATGGTGATGGAATGCCTTTAATTTTAGGTAATCAATAAAACAGCTAATAGGAAAATTATTAAAGGCTGCAATTTTGGAGCCTTTTGTTTTAATATCCAAGAAGTTTAAGCATCTCATCAGATGTTTGTTCCTCGCCAAAAACTTTAGATGTAATTTTACCTGATCCATCTTTTTGTAAAATCAGATGCTTAGGAGAGGGGATCAAACAGTGTTTTATTCCTCCGTATCCAGAAAGAGCATCTTGATATGCTCCTGTATTGAAAATTGCAATATGTAATGGTTCTCCCTCATCAAGAGCAGGCATAAAAAGCTTGTTGTTATGAATGTCGGCATTATAAAAATCCATACTATCACAAGTTAATCCGCCTATGAATACTGTTTTATAATCGTTATTCCATTTATTCAATGGCAGAACTATAAATCTTTGGTCAATTCCCCATGTGTCCGGCAATGTGGTCATTAAGGAATTATTAACCATGTACCAAGATTCACGATCGTTTTGTTTTTTCTCGTTTAAAACACTGTAAATATTGGCACTTGCTTCGGCAACGGTGAAAGTTCCGAATTCGGTTAGGATATTAGGTTCTTCAATCTGATATTCCCCACAAGCATTTTTTATTTCCGATAAAATTTGATGAATAAATCCCTTATAATCATAGTCGAAACTTAAACTACTCTTAAATGGTAATCCTCCTCCGATATTAAGGGAGTTAAGTGTTGGGCAAACCTTTTTAAGTTCAGCATAAATTTTAAGGCATTTTGCTAATTCATTCCAGTAATAAACATGGTCCTTTATACCAGTGTTTATAAAGAAATGAAGCATAGCTAGCGTTCCCTTTTTACTTTTTTTGAGAACCTCATTGTAATAATCAAGGATTTTTTTCGGCCCAATCCCCAATCTACTCGTGTAAAATTTGAAGTTGGGTATTTCTTCGGTTGCTATTCTTATTCCGTAATCGAAGTTGCCTTTTACGTTTTGTTCATATTCTTGGAATTCTTCAACATTGTCTAAAACAGGCATTACATTGTTGAATCCAGTGTTTAGAAGGTGAGTTATGTTGTTTGTGTATTCAGGTCGTTTAAACCCATTACAAACAATTTTAGTTGATTTGGATAGCTTTCCTTGTTCGAAAAGCTTTTCAACTATAGGTAAATCAAAAGCCGATGAAGTTTCGATATGAACATCATTTTTTAATACTTCATCCAAAACAAAAGAGAAATGAGAACTTTTTGTACAATAGCAATAAGTGTAGTTTCCCTTGTAGTTTAATTCTGCCATCGAACTGTTGAATATTTCTTTGGCCTTTTTTATTTGGTTAGAAATAATAGGGAGGTACGTGATTTTTAAAGGTGAGCCGTGTTCTTTTATTAACTCATTCAAATCGATCCCATGGAAAAGTAATTCTCCAAGATTATTAACCTTAAACTCTGGAGAATCTTTTAGATTATCTTTTAATAATTCAAAGTATGAAAACGTAGACATTGATCAAACTAAATAAAACAAATTTACTAATCAGCTTTGGATTCTTGGTGTAAAATTCAGATTTTAAGTGTGTGAAAAAACTTCTTTTATTATTATTTCTTTTTAGCCTTTTAAAAGGGGTTTCTCAGTTAGATAGTATTGGTCATCTTGAATATTCTTCGAATTTGAACGACGTCTGGGGGTACGAAGATGAATTAGGGAATCACTATGCGCTTGTAGGATTAGTAGATGGCTTAAGTATTGTGGATATTTCAGATCCGGAAAATCCTAATGAAGTATTTAGGGCTTTGGGCCCAGAAACACCTTGGAGGGATATTAAAACTTTTGGAGATTATGTTTATGTAACCAATGAGGCTGATTCTGGCTTAAGAATTTATAACTTATCAGGTTTGCCTTCATCATTTAGTATTCCGTACAAAAACTTTTCAAATCCTTCTGGAGGTGATTTCACAAAAGCCCATAACTTATTCATTGATGAAAACGGTTTAGCCTATATTGCTGGTACAGATAGAGAAGAAGAGACTATAATATTAGATCTTAATCCTGATCCTTGGAATCCTGTTGAGGTTGGTGTGATTGACTTAAATTACTTACATGATGTTTATGTCAGTAATGACACGCTTTTGGGATCGGCAATAAATGAAGGAGAGTTTCAAATGTTCGATGTTTCAGATAAATCAAATCCAATTTTAATTTCTTCTATCCAAACAGGAAGTAGATTTACCCATAGTGCATGGCCTTCTTATAATGGTCCGTATGTTTATACAACTGATGAGGTTGATGGAGGAGCAATAGAGGTTTACGATGTTTCGGATCCAACAGATATTGAGTTTTTAGAGTCGTTTAAATCGAAAACATTGGGTGATGAAATGCCGCACAATGTGCATGTAGAGGATTCGATAGTAGTTATTTCTTATTACAAAGAAGGTGTTGTGGTTTTAGATGGAAGTCGTCCACAAAACTTGGTTGAGTTATCCAGGTTTGATACCGATAAAAAACTGGCAGGACCTTTATCCGGAGGATGTTGGGGTGTTTATCCTCATTTTGGAAATGGAAGAATCATTGCTACAGATATAACCAAAGGATTGTTTGTGTTAGATTACTCTCCGCTGCATGCTGGGTATTTAGAGGGAGTTGTTTTAGATGCTGATACTTATTTTCCTTTATCTGGTGTTGAAGTAAAGGTTTTAGGAGGTGATAAACAAAGTAATACCTCCTTTAATGGAGAATTTAAAGAGGGTGCAATTGATGGAAAAGAGCTTAAAGTGAGATTCTTTTTGAATGGGTATAAGCCAGATACATTGATTGCCACGATTGAAGAAAATAAAGTGCTGCTTGATACGGTAAGGCTCAAAAAAATTCCAACGGAATCAATTGTAGTTTCGGTCGATTTAGACGGAGTGAGAGCTGGAGCAGGTATTTTTGTTGCTCTTGAATCTGACTATTTTTCATTTGAAGGTGAAACTGATGCAAGCGGAGAGGTTACAATTGCAAACTGCCCAATTGGTTTTTACCAGTTTCACGCCGGGGAATGGGGCTACGTGAATACTTGTTTCAGTGATTCTGTAAACAGCTCAAAGAATAATTTTAAATTTAACTTAACGCCAGGTTATTTCGATGATTTTTCTGCTGATCAGGGTTGGGAAGCATCTGCTGTTAGAGAAGATGTTTTGTGGGAAAGAGGAGTTCCCGAACCTTCTACTAACCCAGACAATGGTGAAATGTATGATCCTGATACTGATGATCCCGTTGGTGCGTGTGATGGTTACGCTTATTTAACAGGAATAGATTCTAATTTAGTTGCACTTTCTACAACAGTTAATTTCACTAATTTTTTGGTGTCTCCAGAAGTAAGTTTTCCAGTTGGTAATGATAATGTTGAAGTAAGTTTTAGTTACTATTTAGGTTTGTCGGATAAAGCAAGTGACAGTTTACATGTTGGTTTGGTAAATGGGACAGATACCTTGTATTACCTGGCTTTAAATAATGAGTTTACAACTTTTGCCTGGGATAGAATAAGTTTTAACTCGTCTGATTTAGCTTGGGGTGATAAACCATTTAAAATTATTTTTAAAATTACAGATGATTTAAGTCCTTGGGATATAGTTGATGCCTCTATTGATAATGTAAGTTTAAATTTCGGCCCAGAGAGTGTAGGAGAAGTGGAGGAGTGTTATAGTGTTAGTTATGACATTATAAAATTTAATTGCGGCTCATTAGAATATGATGTTTTCAATTTAGAAGGCAGGCTGGTTAGATATGGAGTTGGTGATCAAATAGAGATGAGTGGTTTAAAGAGCGGATTATATGTTATTAAGACTTCTGTAAACAAAGAAATTAAATTCCTTAAAGTTGAAAAATAGCGCAATTATCAAATCGTGTTTTGGTCGAGAAACTGCATACGACCTTCTAATTCCTGAATCAAAGGAAAAATTCTCTCTGATTTTATTTTGTCATGGGTTCAAAGGTTTTAAAGATTGGGGGCATTTTAATTTAATTGCGGAAGAGCTTTGTAACAATGGTTTCGTAGTGCTAAAGTTTAACTTTTCTTTTAATGGGGGGACTGCTCATGATGTAATTGATTTTCCCGATTTGGAGGCTTTTGGAGACAATAATTACTTAAAAGAAGTTGAAGAAATTCATTTCATGGTGAAGGCATTAAAATCGGGGCAAATTCCTGTTGAAAATTGGAATGGTGAAATTCATTTGTTAGGACATAGTAGAGGCGGGGGTATGGCTATAATTGCAGGAGCTGAAAGTGGATTTGTATCAAAAGTTGTTTCATGGGCTGGGATTAGTGATTGTATTAATCGATTACCTAATGAGAGTGAATTACTGCAATGGAAAAGAGATGGTGTTCGTTTTATTAAGAACGGAAGAACCAATCAGGATATGCCAATGCGATATCAATTTGTTGAAACCTTAATGGAGAATAAAGAGAGGTTATCTATCCAAAATTCAACTAAAAAATTAGGAGCAACTCATTTGATAATTCATGGAACGAAAGACGAAGCTGTTGATATAAAGGGTGCTCGTGAAATGCATTTATGGAATCCTTCGTCCAAATTAATTGAGATTGAAGGAGCAAATCATGTGTTTGGGGGTAAGCATCCGTGGGAAAGGGAAGGGCTGCCAATTCATACTTTAGAGGCTATTAATGCTACAATAAAATTTTTATCTGCTTGATTGTAACACCCTAATTTGAATAGGAATTTTAAACTGTAAATAATATATTCAGTACAATTCCGTTTTGGGTTGGTTATTTAAAGGAATCAACCTACTTTTGCCGAATGCAAAAATTCTTGTTTTTTGTTGCTTTAGTTTTAATCGTTGGATGTAAGTCTGCCTACGAATCTACTTTGTCTAGTAGAGATATTGCTAAAAAAGAAGCGCTTGCCTTTGATTTGTATGAAAAAGGGGATTTTTATAAAGCTTCAGAATTGTTCAAATCTCTTATCCAGGATAAAAAAAATGGGGAAGATATAGAGGCTATGTTTTTCTATTATGCTTTATGTGATTATCATTTAGGAGATTATGGATTGGCTGCTTATGAGTTTGAACGTTTAGTGCAGAAGTTTCCAAGAGGGGAGTGTGTTGAAGACGCTCAGTTCTATATTGGATTATCTAATTATCATAAATCACCACCATATTTCTTAGATCAAGATTACACGCACAGAGCAATTGAGTCTTTTCAGTTGTTTTTGGATAAGTTTCCCAATAGTGCAAAGCAAGATGAGGTTAACCTGTTTGTTGATAAATTAAATTCCAAATTGGAATTGAAAATGTACAAACAAGCAAAACTTTTCTATCATATGGAAGAGTACAAATCTTCCACAGTATTCTTGGAAAATTTATTGAGTGAATTCCCGGATTCTAAATATGCCGAAGAGGTAAACTTTTTAATCGCAGACTCTCATTACAAGCTAGCAAGTAAAAGTATCGAGGATAAGAAAATTGAGCGATATAATAAGGCGGTTAAAGCTGCCAATTATTTTAACTCAAAATATAAAGAAAGTGACTATTCGGTTAAAATTGGAGAGATAAAAGAAAAAAGTAAGGAGGAAGTAGTTAGGTTAAAGAAAGAGTTGCCCGATTATTACCACCGTGTTGGAAGGTATGATAAGGCAATTGGCTTGTATGAAACTTTATTGCGTAGAGCAAAAAAGATGGAAGATCAGCAGGAGTTTGCTAAAAAGCTTTTTCAAACTTACCATTCAAAGGCTCAAAAAGCTCCAACACAATACAAGGTTGAGTACTATGAAGACCTATTAAAGTATTACAATGAGTTAAGTGCACCAAATAAAGATTATATCGATAACAAAATAGGAAAGGAGGTGGCTTCTGCTAAGTTAGGATACGGATCCTACCGATCAAGTGCGGCTTACCAATTATACAAAGAGGGGAAGTACAGTTTCTCGGTTAAAGAGTATAAAAAATTATTAGCTGATACTGGGCTTGTTAATTCTAGTAAAGACTGGTATTTCTTTTATTTAGCTAATTACAGATATGCAGCTGGTTTAGAGGCTTTAGATCGAAAAGTTGTGCTAGATTCTTTAAGTGAAATTGCCCCTCAAACAAGGGGTGTTCTCGAAAAATCTCCTTCTTCCTACAATCAGAAATTTGAAAAACTAATTGGTAAAGTAAAGAAGGATTTAACCATGTTTCCTGTTGGGTTAATTAGAGAGCCATACCAAAATGGAAAATATAAACTGGCAATCGGTAGAGCGCAAAACCTACTTAGAACCAAAATAACTAAGAAAGATGAAGAAGAAATTGTATATTTGCTGATTGTTGCTTCAGTGAAACACGCAAAAAAAGGGAAACGTTTTGAGCGATTTGAACGTTTTAATGGATCCCAAGAGTTTTACAAGCAACATATTGGAAGGGTTGAAAGTGAAGATTATAAGAAGAAACTTTCGAAACTTAACAAAAAGATAGAAAAAGGTTTAATTAAGTATCAAATAAAAGAGGAGTAATGGACTACAAAAAGACAACTGCACCTGGATCAACAATCACTAGAGATGTAACTAATTTTTCTCAAGGTGAAAACGTTTATGAAGTATTAAATGTTTTATCAAAAAGAGCTGATCAAATTGGTACTGAGTTAAAGCAGGAGTTAAATGCGAAATTAGAAGAGTTTGCATCTACGACTGACAACTTAGAGGAGATTTTTGAAAACAGAGAGCAAATTGAAATTTCTAAGTTTTACGAAAAGCTTCCTAAGCCAGTTTTAATTGCACAGGAAGAGTGGAAAAATAATGAAATCTACTTTAGAAATCCAAATAACGAGAACGAGGATTCTGAAGAAGCATAATACATATGCTTAACGGCAAGAAAATACTTATTGGAGTTTCTGGAAGTATTGCAGCTTATAAAACTGCATACTTAGTTAGAGCTCTTAAAAAAATGAAAGCGGAGGTAAAAGTTGTAATGACTGCCTCCGCTTCTGAGTTTATAGGTCCCTTAACGCTTTCAACAGTTTCTGGAAATCCAGTTTATTCTAAATTTGCGGATAAAAGTACCGGTGAGTGGACTAATCATGTTGAATTAGGTTTGTGGGCTGATTTGATGATTGTTGCCCCAGCAAGTGCAAATACTTTAGCTAAGATGGTAAATGGTATTTGTGATAACTTGCTCATTGCGACATATTTAAGTGCGAAATGCCCGGTGTGGTTTGCGCCAGCGATGGATTTGGATATGTACAAACATCCATCCACAACTCAAAATATTCAAAAATTAATGGGGTTTGGAAACCGCTGTATTGAGCCAACTGATGGTGAATTGGCCAGTGGATTGGTTGGGAAAGGTAGGATGGAAGAGCCAGAGGTGATCGCGGACCTTGTTAATGAGTTTTATAATTCAAATAAAGAATTCGCTGGAAAGAAAGTTGTTGTGACTGCTGGACCTACTTATGAAGCGATCGATCCAGTTCGTTTTATTGGTAACCACTCAAGTGGTAAAATGGGAATAGCTATCGCTGATAAGTTTGCAGATCTTGGGGCTGAAGTTACTTTGGTTTGTGGACCATCTTCTATACCTTCCAAAAATGAAAATGTAAATAGGGTTGATGTTGTTTCAGCTCAAGAGATGTATGATGCCGTCTTTAAACATCAAGATAGTTTGGATGTGGCAGTTATGGCTGCTGCTGTTGCCGATTATACTCCTGCCAATAAATCTTCAGAAAAGGTTAAAAAGAAAGATGGTGATCTTAAAATAGATCTTAACCGTACCAATGATATCCTTAAATCGCTTGGACAGGTTAAAAAAGAAAATCAAGTTTTGGTTGGTTTTGCAATGGAAACGCAAAATGAGCTAGAAAATGCAAAGTCAAAGGTTGTTTCAAAGAATGCAGATTTTATTGTCTTAAATTCTTTAAAGGAAAAGGGAGCTGGATTTAAATCGGACACTAATAAAGTGACTTTTGTTTTTTCAGACAATAAAATTGAAGAATTTGAGTTGAAATCGAAGCAGGATGTTGCGATAGATATTATTAATTCAGTAAAGAAAATTTTAAATGACTAAGCATTTAATTGTATTTCTTTTAGCCATTTGTGTTAAAACTGTTACCGCTCAGGAGTTAGTTGCTAATGTGGTTATTAATCACCAGCAGGTGCAAAGTTCCGATGATTATATTTACGACAATATGAGAAGGTCAATTATTGAGTTTATCAATAATCGTAAATGGACAGGTGACAAATATAAAATCGAGGAGAGAATAGAGTGTTCTTTCTTTATTACTATTCAAAATAGAAATGGAAATAGTTTTGAAGGTACTTTACAAGTTCAAAGTGGTAGGCCAATTTATGGGACAAATTATAAATCCACGCAGTTTATTGTGAATGATAACGATTTTGATTTCAGCTATGTAGATCAACAGCCTTTGGATTTTAACCCTAACGAATTCACATCTAATCTAACATCAATTTTTGCATACTACGCTTATATTATTTTAGGTTTTGATTATGATACCTTTAGTAAAGAAGGAGGAGCTAAATATTTTTCTCAGGCATTCGATATTACTACCTTGTCTGCAGGAGGAGGTTCTGGTTGGGAATCTAAGGATGGAAGTCAAAACAGATATTGGTTGGTTGAAAATCTAAACAATGCTGCATTTAAATCATTTAGAGATTGTTTGTACAAATATCATAGAGAAGGTTTGGATTTGATGCATAAAAACAAAAAACAAGGAGAGTATTCTATTTATAAGGCTTTGCTGGCACTTGAAGCAGTCCATAAAAGACAGCCTTCTTCTTATTTATTGCAAGTGTTTTTTAACGCCAAGTCTGATGAAGTTGTGAATATATTTAAGAATGCTTCTGATCAACAAAAGCAGAAATTGGTTCCTATTTTAATTCTTATTGATCCTGGGAATACAAAGAAATACAATAAGATAATTAAGGGGAGTTAATTAAAATATCACTTGAAAAAATAATAACCAATAAAAAAGCCTTAGATTTTCATCTAAGGCTTTTTTGTATTTTAAAGAATTTAATTTATTCTTTTTCTTCTTCTTCCTCAACAACCTCTTCCTCCTCAACTGTTTCTTCTTCCTCAGTTGAATCTTCAGCAACTACTTCTTCTGTTGTTTCTTCTTCAACAGTTTCTTCTACTTCTTCCTCCGCTTCTTCTAAAGCAATTGGTTCTTCAATTACAGGAGACGGAGCAGGTGCTGCCAATGCATCTTCCAATCCAGGTATAACTTTATAAGACTTTTTATACCTGTCGCATAAGGTCTTTAATAATAGTATTTCTTGCCCTTTAAATTCTTGAGCAATTGCTCCTACTTTGGCAACTTGTCTAGGATGGTAAAGACTAAAAAAATCTGTTAACAGCTTCTCAAAATTATCTACTACAGCCATAATCGAAATTGAAATTATTTGGTTATTGAATGGAAATTTAAACAAAATTACTTACACCCTGTAACTTTTGTTTGAAATAATTGTTTTAAACCAAGAACTTAATGAAATTTACGTTCTGAACTCGGGATAGATTAGGTATTGACAACGGAGGAATATAATAGAGCTGTTAATGATTTAAGTCATAGGCTGTTTGGTTTCGTCTTTAAATTAACTAAAGATGAAGAAGACGCCAATGATTTAGTTCAGGACGCCTTTATGAAACTCTGGAATAACCGAAAGAAAGTTGAGTTCAATAAGGCTAAGTCTTGGTTGTTTACAACAGCACACAACGCTTTTATAAATTTTATAAAAAAGGCGGGGAGGCAATCGAGAATGGAAGAAGGAATGGATATTTCTGTTGAGTCAAAAAATCGATTTGAATTAAAAGAGATAATCGATATGGCGATGGAGAAATTACCTGAGCAACAAAAAACAATTTTATTGTTACGAGACCTTGAAGGTTATAACTACAAAGAAATTGGAGATATGTTGAATCTAAATGAGTCTCAAGTCAAAGTGTACTTATTTAGAGCTAGAAAAAAGATTAAAGACCAAATTAAGGACCTAAGTATTTTAAAGGTATGATTGGAAAAAATAATATAGAGGAAAAGTTGTTTGATTACTTTGAGGGTGATCTTTCAGCTAATGAGGCGAAGGAACTAGAAAACTTTGTTAAAGATAATCCTGAGTATCAAGTTGATTTTGACGCTTGGAAACAAAGCGTTATCCCTACTGTTTCAATGCAGTACCAATATGCTGATGATTTATTAGTTAAAGAAAAGTCATCACCTAAAGGTTGGTTGAGATGGGCCTCTGGTGGTGCCTTGTTGTGCCTTGTTGGTGTAGCTTCTGTAGGACTTGTTACTAAATATGATGGTAGTCAAGATGTTGTAGCTGAATTACAAAAAAGCCAATTTGTGGAAGTTGTAACCGAGAACGTTAACACGACTAATTCATCAGCTATTGTTGATGCCAAATTAGAAATTACAGATAATAAAATTTTAGTTAAAGATGAAGTTGCTGAGGATGTTTTTTCAGTAGTAAATTTAAATACAGCTAATGAATCTAAAGTAAAGGAAAGATCAGGTGGAAATGTTTCAGAGGTTTTAAACAAAAATATTACTGATCAAAATTCTTCAATTGAAAGGGTTCCAGTTAAAGCTAAATCTTCTACAGTTAAAATTAGTTCAAATGTTGCTAAATCAGATTTGGATGCTTTAAAAAGTGAGGAGGAGTTAAACGAATTATTAGATGGCTTTAATATCGCTGCCTTAAAGGAAGGGGCCTATGAATTTATGTTGCCTTTTGCTATGAGAAAGGATAAAACCCCATATGAAAACCCTAATCAACCTAAGTTCTTTGTTACAAACAATAAGGATCCTTACTTAAACTATAGTTTAGCACAAATATTAGAGGAAAACGCAAGTTTTGCTGGTAATGGTGGAGAAGGGATTAGAGTTGAGTATTTGTACAGAACTGAATGGCCTTCAGCGTCTTCGGATAATTTTTCAACACAAATTATCTCGGCTGATGGATTCTTTAAAAAGCTTAATGCTGGTATTGGGGCTATAATTAATGCTGATAGATTAGGTCATGGAGCTTTAAATGCAACTGCATTGTCGCTTATTTACTCTCAGAAAATAATTGGGAAAGGAATAAGTTTTGAGCCTTCTGTTAAAGGAACTTTTAATCAGAGATCAATTGCATGGGGAAGAATTACCACTAACGACATTAAAGATCCAAGAAATGGAGTGCTTTATGGGTCAGTTCCTTTTATTCCGGAAAACCTAGGAGAAACTGAGGTTAGTAATTTTGATTTAGGTTTAGGGATGTTAGTTAATGCAGGGAAGTTCTACATTGGAGGTCAGATTGATCATGTTAATCAAGCCGAGTACACTGATCCTAGCTTTAATCAAACAATTAAAATGCCAACTAAAATTTCAGCAATGGCTGGAACTGATATCTATAAAAGCCAAGGAGGTAAGTTCTCGTTTAGCCCATCAGTTAACTACATTAACTTTGGGAATTACAACGCTCTATGGATGAATACTCAATTTAGTTTTCAAGGATTTTTCCTAGCTGCAGGAGCAGCAACAAACGAAGAGTTTATGACAAGTTTAGGGTATAAAAATAATTTGGTTAGATTAACTTACGGATTAGGTTTCTCTAAGCCAAGAGAGTTTTCTGGTTTAGCTACGGTTAACAAGTATCATGAATCTCATCAATTTAGCTTGAGAGTTAATTTACACCAGAAGAAATAATTGACATTTTTTTAGAGACTTAGCAAGTCTCTTTTCTAGGCTCTTCTTATTGGGGATAGGAGAAAAATTCTCTCTGTCGGATTAATTAATTTTTAAATCATTTAATTATGAAACAGAAGATTTGTGCCTTTATTTTAGGTTTTATCAGCTTTTCGGTTGTTGGGCAAGACAACCAGTACACTCAATTTTTTGCAAATAAAGTATATCTAAATCCAGCTTTCACCGGAACAGAAGTTTGTCCAAGGTTAATACTTGGGTTTCGTGATCAATGGCCTGGAATGCCAGGGGAGTACGTTAGTTATACTGCGTCCTATGATGCTTCTTATCAGAATATTGGATATGGATTACTAATTAACGGCGATGATGCAGGAGAAGGTACTATCAAAACAAATAATTTATCGGGTATTATAAGCCCGAAAATTCCATTGGATGGGAGGTGGACAATATCTTTTGCTCTGGAAGCTGGAGTGGTTTCAAAAAGGTTAAGCCATGAGGATTTAATATTTTCTAACCAGGTTACGGCAACAGGTATTAATAATGAACCACAAGAAATTCAATCTGACATTGCTGATGTTGACGTTGATTTAAGTTCAGGGGTCTTACTTTATTCAAGAGATCTCTATATGGGGTATTCCATGCATCATATAATGGAGCCAAATATTTCTTTTTTAAAGGACGATAGTCCTCTGTATAAAAGGCATACTGTTCATTTTGGAGGAAATATTCATTTACCTCAAACTATAAAGGAAAAAAGATTAGGTACTGGCCCAAGATTATCGCCACAGGTTATTTATCAACAACAAGGATCAGCTAGAGAGGTTAATTTAGGTTTGTACTATGTTAAAAATAGATTTACAACTGGTTTGTGGTATAGAAATCAGGATGCTTTAGCTGTTTTGATCGGCGTGCAAACTAGAAAGCTTAGTTTCGGTTTTAGCTATGATATTACAAGCAGTAAATTAATGGATAATTCCGGAGGTGCATTTGAGCTTAGCGCTGCTTATAAATTTAATTGCAGAACAAGGAAAAAATCCCCACAAAGATTAGATTGCCCATCCTTTTAGCAACCTTTCCATAATAAAGGAGTCTTTTATTCGTATTTGGTTTAATTTTTGCAGTTAATTGAGTTACTCAGTAAACTGGATTATTTAACTTTAGATTACATATGAAAAAACTACTCTTGCTTATTCTTTTACCAATTACTATGATGGCTCAAAATGAGTTTGATCAATGGAGATTTGGTTACGGTGCAGGTTTAGATTTTACCACAGATGGTGCTGATCCGGTTGTTGTTGGTTCTGATATAAGTACAGCGGAAACAGCTGCTTCAGTTGCCGATTGTGATGGTAATTTGCTGTTTTATACGGATGGATCTACAGTTTGGAACCGAGGTAATAATGTCATGGCTAATGGTACAGGCTTGTATGGAGTGGCTGGAGCTGGTTATCCTCCAACGCAAGGAGCTATTATAGTTAGGAGACCTAAAAGTCCATACATTTATTACATCTTTACTTCTTCCGATATATACGGTATAAACTTCAGTATTGTAAATATAAATTCTGAAGGTGGGTTAGGTCGAGTAATTGCAAAAAACATCCCATTAACGCCTGGTAAATCGCAAAAACTAGGTGTTACGTATCATGGGAATGGTGAAGATATATGGGTAATGACGCATTATGAAAACTCTAATGTTTATGAGGCTTTTTTAGTTACCTCTTCTGGAGTATCTCCGGCAAGTGCAATAAGTGTAGTGGGACCTACATTTACTAGTTCTCATGGTGATCTTAAATTTAACCAGCAAGGTACTAAGGTAGCTGCTGTTGTTCAGGATCAAAGTTTGGTCACACTTGCTGATTTTAATAATGTTACTGGGATGGTTTCTAATAGCTTCGGGATATTAGGGGAAATAAATAACCCGCATGGTTGCGAGTTTTCTCCATCAGGTGGAAAGATGTATGTTACGGCTTTTGGTGCAGGTGGAGGTGTGATTCAGTTTGATGTTAGAGCAGATAATGCAAGTACCCTAAGGGCTAGGGTAAATCTTTCAGGTTCTTTCAGGCCAAATGGAAGTTTACAATTGGCGCCAGATGGAAAGATTTACGTAGCAAGTTCCGCCGATTTAATTGGTGGGGGAGGCTCTCATTTGGGAGTTATTAACTTTCCTGAAAGTTCGGACTTCTTAGCAGGTTGGGAAAGATTTGCTGTTAATTTATCACTAGCAGGAGGGGAAAGTTCATGGGAGTTACCCAATGTTACTTTGATTGGAGATAGTATTGTGGTTCCGGAGTCTATTATTGCAGCTAATTTCTGTTTTGAAGACTCAACGACTTTTCAATTAGATGATGAGTCAGCAATAGTTGATATTATTTGGGATTTTGGTGATCCGGGTTCAGTAATTGATAATAGTTCTAATTTGTACAGGCCTACTCATGTGTTTTCTGAGCCAGGTACATATACTGTAAATGTTGATATTACCACTATTTGTGGAGTAGAGAAGTATTCGAGAGAGGTTGTTATCGATCCAGGTCCGGTGTCCTCTTTGGATTCAATAAATGCGTGTCCGGAAGTTTTAACACCTATTGGTTTTTCTCCTGAGTCAGGAGTAGATTATAATTGGAGTCCTTCTGAAGGTCTTTCAAATTCAAGTATAAGTAATCCTGATTTTAATCCTGAGGAAATAAGTGGAGAAAGTATGCAATATATCTTATCGGCTGTAAACGACCAAGGTTGTATGTTTTTAGATACTTTACAAATAGAAGTATTTGATAAAGTAGATAAAAGAGAAGATGAGGTTTTATGTCCTGGTTTCGGTGTTACTTTAAGTCTTGATTCTTCAATTGTTTCTGCCACATGGACTGGTGCTGGAATATCAGATCCAAGTAGTTTAAATCCTTTTGTTAATCCTGCCTCGTCATCTGATTATATTGTGGAGCAAACGGATTCTAATGGTTGTGTTAGCTATGATACTATATTTGTTGAAGTTACACCAGAGGTACCTGTAGATGCAGGAGAGAATCAAATCATTTGTGTTGGGGATTCTATTGCTATAGGTAACAATATATCGCCAGATAGCTCTGTGTTTTCATGGGATTTAGCAGAAAACGTTGTTGCTCCATTAGAGGCGGAGACTTTTGCTTTTCCTCCTTCTTCACAATGGTTTTATTTAATGGCAACAAATGATACGTGTTCTTCTATTGATTCTGTTTTCATAACGGTTAATGATTTACCGCTTGTTAATATTTCTCCTTCTGATACTACGATGTGTTATGATGATTCTGTGACTTTTAATGCCACTGGAGCTTCCACATATAGTTGGTATGATAATAATAGGTTTTTAGGTGAGGGTGAAGATTTGCTTTATATATCCTATGAAAGTACCACTGTGTTGTTAGAAGGTGTTGATACAAATGGTTGTGTTAATAGAGATTCGTCTTTGGTAACTGTTCTGCCTCTACCTGAAATTAATATCTCTAACGATGGTGCCATTTGTATTGGACAATCTATCACACTTAATGTATCTGGTGGTATATCTTATTTATGGTATGATGATGTTTTATCAGGAAGTACGGAGAGTGTTGTTACTCTGATTCCTGCAGAAACTAATACCTACAGTGTAAGAGTAAATGGAAGTAATGGTTGTTATGATTTAGCCGATGTTGAAGTTGTCGTAAATTCATTACCTGTAATTGGAGTAATGTCTGATACGCTTATATGTAAAGAGTCAAACGCTTACCTTTGGGCTACTGGTGGAGATTCTTATTTATGGAGCCCATCCACCTACTTAAGTGATTCCACTGGGAGTAATGTAGTAGTGGCTAGCCCTGAAAGTCCGATTACTTACCAAGTTACCGTTGTCGATAGCAATGGTTGTATTGATTCAACAGAAACATCAATAAGTTTAAATGACAATCCGATAGCTGATTTTGGTTATGATTATATACCGACTTGTAGTGGTTTTGAAGTTCAATTTAGTGATAGTAGTCAATTAGCCGACAGTTATTTATGGTCGTTTGGAGATGGAAATACATCAACTGAAGCTAATCCTTTTTATATATTCCAGTTTGGTTCTGAACTTACAACAACTCTTACTGCTGTTAATAATGGAATATGTTTCGACACTGCTTCTGTAAGTTTTGATTGGGAGAATATTTCTGAATTTTTAGATGTGTTTATTCCTAATATATTTACTCCAAACAATGATGGAACTAATGACTGTTTTGAGGTTATTATACCAGAGGAATTTGAAGGCTGTACAAATTTTGTGATGTTAAATCGATGGGGGATGAAGGTTTTTGACTCTAATGAGTTTAAAACTGATTTCTGTGGAGTTAACGCTTACAATAATCAAGAACTTCCAGTTGGAACATATTACTACATGGTTGAGATTGGAGATTTCAAGTTGAACGGATATGTTCAGTTAGCTAAGTAGATTTTTAGGAGTCAGGAGTTTAGAATTGTCGACTCCTTAAAAAGGTGTTTACCTCTAAGCACAAAATATCATTATCGTCTAGAAATAAGAATTCTTAAGCAAGCCTTAATTTAAATTGGATTGAAGAGACAATTCTGAATGAGAAGAAAAGAAGGACTTTGATTATATATCTTTTAAGTCCTGTAGGTTTTTCTCCATGTCTTCAATGGAGATTTCGGTGTATTTCTTTGGTACAAGAAATTCCGTGTCCTGTATTTCTGCCTTTTCAACATCAATTGCAGTGAAGTGCATAATAACGTTAAATCTTTCTACACGATATTCCATTAAAACGCCAGGTATCGATTTAAATGGTGTGCACCAATTGGGATCTTTAATTTTAATATCGTTAGTGTACCATAAGTCATACGAGTAAGGCTCTGCAGGACTATCTACTTTGACTTTTGCCTTGTGGCAAAGGAATCCAACAATTGATTTTGTATCTGGTAGTAACTCTATTTTGTGTTCTGGAATCTGAGCGATAAGATCCTCAACTTGTGGAACGCCTCTATGTGAAACGTTACGATTTCTCATAAATTTTAACATCTCATGAAGATGCTTGTCTTCAGTGTTGGTGATGTAGCCAATTTTAATCATTCCTAAACCAAAAGTAAGTTCAGTATTGATATTATTGTTTTTAAACTGCATCTCCATTTCTGAAGGCATCAGTTTTTCCATCCACTTATCTTCAATTGGCCTTGGGTAGGAAATGTCATAGGTGATAATCCCTTCTGATAGAGTACCAGCATCGTCTTCACACTTACTAGCGAATAGTAGTGGAAGCATTAAAATTGTTATTACTCTAAAAATTTTTCTCACCTAATAGTCTTTGGCCGCGCCAAAAGTAACAAGTTTCGGTCTATATAGTCAAGTCATGGATAACGTAAACTATTAGAAATGGTTACTTTTTCTCAAACATTTAAATTACTTGATCTTTTTGAAATGTCATAGCGTAAAGAACGGAAGTTTTCAACGTTAATAACTTTATTCTTCATATTTAAAATCAATTAAATCCATTTATGTCTAAAGTGTAATTTGATTACATTCGTAAAATGCAGTCAGATCAAGGAGTAGATCAAACTTTAAGACCAATATCAGATTGGTTGCCTACCACCTTAAAAGAGGTAAAAAAACGTGGGTGGGAAGAACTAGATGTAATTATTTTCTCTGGTGATGCTTATGTTGATCATCCATCGTTTGGTTGTGCTGTAATTGGGCGAATTATTGAATCGGAAGGTTTGAAGGTGGCAATTGTTCCGCAACCAAACTGGAAAGATGATAGAGATTTTATAAAGTTAGGAAAGCCAAGATTGTTTTTTGGTGTTACAGGAGGTTGTATGGATCCAATGGTAAACCATTATACAGCGTCAAAAAGACGACGTTCTACGGATGCCTACACCCCTGGTGGTCAATCAGGATTCCGACCAGATTATGCCACTTCCGTTTATTCGCAAAAATTAAAAGAGTTATATCCTGATACGCCTGTCTTAATTGGTGGAATTGAAGCCTCTTTAAGAAGAGTAACCCACTACGATTATTGGAAAGATGAACTGCTTCCATCCATTTTGGAAACTTCTAAAGCTGATATGCTTGTTTATGGAATGGGAGAGCAGCCACTAAGAGAGGTTATAAACTTGTTGGAAAGAGGGGTTCCTTTTGAAAGAATCGATACAGTTAAGCAAACTGCTGTATTAAAAGAAGACAAGGTTCCTAAAGTTAAATCTTGGACGGATGTTGAGATTAGTTCGCATGAGGAGTGTTTAAAAGATAAATTGGTTTATGCCCGAAATTTTAAAATCATCGAGCAAGAATCCAATAAGAGTTTTGCAAGAAGAATAATTCAAAAGATTGGTGATAAGCAACTGGTAATAAACCCACCATATCAAACCATGACGGAAAAGGAAATGGATGCTTCCTTTGACTTACCTTACACTAGGATGCCGCACCCAAAATATAAGAAGCGTGGGGTGATTCCTGCTTATGAAATGATTAGGCATTCGGTAAATATGCATAGAGGGTGTTTTGGAGGGTGCAGCTTTTGTACAATTTCTGCTCATCAAGGGAAATTTATTGCAAGTAGGTCTCAAGAATCAATCCTTAAAGAAGTTGATCAAGTAACCAAGATGCCAGATTTTAAAGGGTATATTTCTGATTTAGGTGGACCTTCTGCTAATATGTATAAGCTAAAAGGTATTGATCAGGATATTTGCGATAAATGTGTGAGTCCTTCCTGTATACACCCAGTTATTTGTTCTAATTTGGATACAAATCATCAGGATATGATTGATTTGTTGAGAAAAGTAGATGAGCATCCTGAAATTAAAAAAGCTTTTATAGGAAGTGGTATTAGGTATGATTTATTGACGGAGTCTTACAATAAAAACGGAGACGAATCAATGGATGAGTACTTAGAGCAGGTTGTTACACGGCATATTTCAGGAAGGTTAAAAGTTGCTCCTGAACATACAGCAGACGAAACGCTGAAAATAATGAGGAAGCCATCGTTTAAGCATTTCAAGGAGTTTAAAAAGAAGTACGATAAAATCAATCAAAAGCACAATTTAAATCAGCCTTTGATTCCATATTTCATTAGTTCTCATCCAGGTACAGGAGCTGAGGATATGGCTGAATTAGCTGCTGAAACCAAGGACTTAGGTTTTAAGTTGGAGCAGGTACAGGATTTTACTCCAACACCAATGACAGTTGCAACTGTAATATATTATTCTGGTTATCATCCTTATACCTTGGAAAAGATGGAAACAGCTATTCAAAAGGATGAAAAGAAAGATCAGAATATTTTCTTTTTCTGGCATAAACGTGAAAATAGGGATCAGATTAAGAAGCAATTACAAAAATTAAACAGACCAGATTTAGAGAAACGATTACTTGGATCGAAGCCTGAAGCTCAAAACAAACAAGAAAAGAAAGAGGTCCCTGAGTGGTTGAATAATCGAAGAAAGAAAAACAAAAAGAAAAGAAGACGTTAGTCTTCTTTTTTTATTTCTGTATGGGCGGGTTTTATGCCCGCCCGATTTTTTTGTCCTTTGTTTGAATTTTCTGTGCTTGTGCGGGCATAAAACCCGCCCATACAAATAATACACTTCTTACTACTAATAATAAATAGACTGAATCTAATTAGCTGCTCCTAATTAACTTGAAAGTATGGACATTCTCTCACATATTTTTTCAGGAATTGCTATTGGAGCTACCGCCATTCACTTCAATAAAGAAAGTTTTAAGTATAACTCTGGTTTAATCTTAGTTTGTGGTTTGGCAGCGTTCTTTCCTGATTTAGATGCGATTACCTATTGGAGCAAGTTTGATGAAACAATTGGAGCGTTTTTAAACTTGGAAGAAAGGGGAGCCAACCTTTATCATCAAAAAAGATGGTTTTCTCATCATGCACTTTTTCACTCCCTAGCAATGGCTCTTGTTTTTACTTTCTCATTTGCTTTTGTATTGAAGTTTTTGAAAAAAGTGCCATTTATGGAGGTGTTTAAAAATTATAAACTTGAGTTAGGGGCTGTTTTAATTTCTTATTTAGTCCATTTATTTGAGGATATGCCAACGCCAGATTTTGTTTGGGGTGGGGTAGCTTTTTTATTTCCATCAGAAAATTATTGGGGAGGAAAAGGTTATATATGGTGGTGGAATAATTATGATTTATTCCTAATTATTGTAAATACGGCATTTTTAAACGTACTCGTTAAATTAGTGGGGATCTTATTAAAATTGAATACTAAACAACTTGCATTAGGTATTTTGTATTTGGCTTTTTCTCTTTATATAAAACAAATGACTACCAGGCCATATGATTTTAACTATTCTGGTATGCCTGGTCATCACCAAGTTTGGAGAAAAAATGAAGTAAAATCTAAAGAGATTCAAAAGGAAATTCTTGGAAAAGGTTTATTTGGAATAATGGAAAAGTTAGACAACTCGATTCCTTTTTGGTTTTAAGAGTCCAGAATGTCTGAGTCTTTTTTCATTTGGTTTGGCTTAACAATTAACCTAATTACTATGCCAATTACAATTAGGAGCAATCCCATCATTTTAAGAATAGTAGCTCCAGGCCAATGTTGAATACTAAAAATATACCCAAAGAAATAAACGAAAACTCCCGACGAAATTACAGCTAGTCTAATAGCTTTATTAGGGATTTGATTTTGAATATCAAATCTGAACAAAAGAAATAAACCAAATATAAACCCAATAAGAATCATTAATACCCCATAACCTTTCTTACTCTTGTCAAAGTTTCCTTAGCAATGGTTCTTGCTTTTTCAGCACCAATAGCTAGTTGCTCGTCTAATAAAGCTCTGTTTTCCATGTAATGATTGTATGCTTCACGTTCTTTAGCATATTTCTCACAAATTAATTCAAATAATTCTTGCTTTGCATGACCATAACCATAGTTACCGGCATGATATTTTTGAGCTAATTCAGCTATTTGATTCTCTTCAGCAAGAAGTTCATAAAGTTTAAAAACATTACATGTTTCAGGGTTTTTAGGTTCTTCTAATCCCAAATCATCAGTTTTAATTTTCATGATAGCCTTTCTTAAAGGCTTATCAGCTAAAAAGATATTGATGGTGTTTCCATAAGATTTGCTCATCTTTTGTCCGTCCACACCAGGAACGTACATCGTTTTATCGTTTAAGCTAATCTCAGGTTCAGTTAAAACCTCTCCATATTGGTGATTAACTCGGTTTGCTAGATCACGGGTGAACTCCAAATGTTGTTTTTGATCTTTCCCAACTGGTACAACTTCCGCATCATAAAGTAATATGTCAGCAGCCATTAAAACAGGGTAACTAAATAAACCAGCGTTCACTTCACTAGCTCTATCAGCTTTGTCTTTAAAGGAATGTGCGAGCTGTAATCTGCTAAAAGGCATAAAGCAATTTAAATACCACGCTAGTTCGGTAACTTCAGGAACATCACTTTGGCGGTAAAAAACATTTTTTTCTATATCAATTCCAAAGGCTAACCAAGTTGCAGCAACAGAGTAGGTGTTTTCTCTTAAAGTTTCTCCATCCTTAATTGCAGTAAGTGAATGCATGTCGGCAATGAAGGCAAAAACCTCATTGTTGTTTGCTTTACTCATTTCAATGGTTGGGATGATTGCTCCCAAAAGATTTCCTAAATGAGGTGTTCCTGTACTTTGGATTCCCGTAAGAATTCTAGACATAGTGATTGTTTTGCTGCAAAATTAATTCATTATGGTAAATATCCCAGAGAAAGTTTTAAATGTGTTTCATCGTTTATTTTCGTTGTTTCACAGATAATTATGGCTTGTATACAGTTTTAAACAACCTTTGTTTACCTAATGGCAGTTAAAGAATATATAAGATAAATAAGGTAGTTTTTTCATAGTAAAAAGTAGTTAAAAAATCTCTGGTCACAACCCAGGGCGTTTTTATTTTTATACCATCGCCGAATAAAATGCATTTTTTTTTATAAAAGACT
>JAYPYW010000019.1:23692-38917 GCA_038154685.1 Flavobacteriales bacterium
CTATAGTATTTTACCCAATCGTTTATTTCACCATAGTTGTACTTAAAAATTATCCACTTACTTATAAGACGATTTATAAATTTTGGGCTTGGAGTATTTGTGTTATGATAGGTGTAATTCCTAAAATTAAAAACAAACATAAGCTTCCAAAAGATGCCAATTATGTGATGATTTCTAATCATACGTCCCAATTGGATATTGTTGTTCCTTACACAAGAATGGATAGGTACTTTGCCTTTTTAGCAAAAGAAGAATTGAAAAAAGCTCCTCTATTTAAAACTAATTTCCGAGGAATGAATGTTACCGTTAACCGAAAAGATATGGTAAGTGGAGCAGGGGCATTAAAAGAATGTGCTGAAAAATTGAAGCAAGGAGCTGATTTATTAATCTTTCCAGAAGGGACAAGAAGTAAACAGGCTCCTAAAATGAGACCATTCAAAGCTGGCCCATTTAAATTGGCTATAGATAGTCAGGTTCCTTTAGTTCCAGTAGTTTTTCTTGATAATTACAAAAGATTAGAGGGAGGAAATGCGTGGTTTGGTAAATGCGGACCAGGTTTTTCGAGAATGATTGTATTAGATCCAATCTCTACAAAAGGACTTGAGAAAAAGGACATTCCTGCAGTTATGGAAGAGGCTTTTAAGAAAATTGAGACCTGCTTGAAAGCTAATAATTCTGATTTCGGTTAAAAAGATTGAAAAAATAATGCTCGATTTCTTCTCTAGGTAAAGGAGAATGAATATTTTTGTTACCAACAAATTTTATAAAAATGGCTGTTTTAGTAAATAACGACTCAAAAGTTATTGTTCAGGGATTCACAGGAAGTGAAGGTACATTCCACGCTGGACAGATGATTGAATATGGAACAAATGTAGTTGGAGGGGTAACTCCAGGGAAAGGAGGTCAAACTCACTTGGATAGACCAGTTTTTAACTCAGTTGCTGAGGCAGTTGAAAAAGCTGGAGCAAATGTTTCTATCATCTTCGTTCCACCAGCATTTGCTGCTGATGCGATTATGGAAGCTGCTGAAGCTGGAATCGGAGTAATTGTTGCAATTACTGAAGGTATTCCTGTTGCTGACATGACTAAGGTTAAAAAATATATTGCTGATAAAGATTGTACGTTAATCGGACCTAACTGTCCAGGTGTTATCACTGCAGGTCAGGCTAAGGTTGGAATTATGCCAGGTTTCATCTTTAAAGAAGGTAAAGTTGGTATTGTTTCTAAGTCTGGTACTTTAACTTACGAAGCTGCTGATCAAATTTCAAAAGCTGGATTAGGTATCACAACTGCTATCGGAATTGGTGGGGATCCAATTATTGGAACTACTACAAGAGATGCTGTTAAGTTATTAATGGCTGATCCTGAGACTGAAGGTATTGTTGTTATCGGAGAAATCGGAGGTAACTTAGAAGCTGAAGCTGCTGAGTGGATCAAAGAAAACGGAACTAAGCCTGTAGTTGGATTTATCGCTGGAGAAACTGCTCCAAAAGGTAGAACAATGGGACACGCTGGTGCAATTGTAGGTGGTGAAAACGATACTGCTGAAGCAAAGAAAAGAATTATGAGAGAGTGCGGAATTAAAGTTGTTGATTCTCCTGCTCATATCGGACAAGCTATGGCTGAGTTATTATCAGTTAACGCTTAATCAGAGAATTCAGAAGGCGGAAGCCAGAATACAGAATACAAAAAGCCGCTTTTAGCGGCTTTTTTATTATTAGGACTTTCTGCCTTTTCAATTCTCCCTCCTCAATTCTAAATTATATGGTTAAATACAGATTTCTATCAGACGAAGAGTTAAAAGGTTTTGAAGAAGAATTCAAACATTTCTTAATTGCGAATGGCTTGCATGCCGAGGAATGGGAAAAAATGAATTCTGAAAATCCGGACAAAGCAATTGAAATTGTTGGTTTGTTTAGTGATTTGATATTAGATAAGGTTTACGATAAAACAAATTACATTCTTCATACATCTCCTAAAGCCCTCAAGGCATTTAAGTTTAACAAAGAAAATGCTGTTTTAATTGGTGTTGATTATAAAGGAGAAGGTGAGTTGCCAGAAGAGGGGGTGATAGAGTTTATCGCAAGTAATGCTGCGGATATGCTTATTTACGGAACAAGCAAGTCTTTTTCCGAAGAAAACAGAAACAAAGAGCTCCATTTCTTAGTAAAACATGGCGCAGTGGTTACGGACGAAAAAGTGTTTGAATACTTAGCTGAAATTAAAGGGAAACAATAAAGTTTACCTTTTGATGTTATGTAATTAATCAATTACTTTTTTTAAAAAGTAACAAAATGCTGTACATTAGTGTTTTAGCTATAAGTGAAACGGTTAAGTGTCATATTATTTCTTTTATGCGGCTTTGTAAAGGCCCAACTAACCACTGATATTCTATTAACTCCTACTCAACTAGTAGAAGACGTATTAGTTGGATCAGGGGTAGAAGTAAGTAATATTACTTTTGTTGGAGAGAGTAGGTCCATAGGTAGATTTGATGGGTCAGCTAGTAATGTTGGTATTTCAGAAGGTATTATTCTTTCAACCGGTACGGTTTTAGATGAAACTTCAGGAGGTAGGAAAAATGGTCCGGTTGGACCAAATAATGGAGTAATGAGGAACGACTGGGGTAATCCTGGTGATCCAGATCTAACAACTTTAATTAGTAGGCCAACTTTTGATGCTGCAATTCTTGAGTTTGATTTTGTTCCACAAGGGGACACTGTAGAGTTTAATTATGTTTTTGCTTCGGATGAATATCCGGATGAATGGAAAGGAGGTTTCTTTGATGTGTTTGCTTTCTTTTTAAGTGGGCCAAGTATAGCTGGGGTAAAAAACTTAGCAGTAATTCCATCAACTACTGATCCAATTTCAGCTAACTCAATTAATGATATCACCAACACCCATTTGTATATAAGTAACGGAAGTGGAAGTAATCCTGCTCATCCAACTTACACAGATAATACTGTAACAAATTTTAATGGTTTTACTATTCCTTTGAAGGCAGTTTCGAAAGTTACGCCTTGTGAGACCTATCACCTAAAAATCGCTATTGCTGATGTTGGTGATGGTGATTATGATACTGGTGTATTCTTAGAAGGAGGAAGTTTAAATAGTAATCCAAGATATAATATTGATAAATCCAACACTGTTGATGTTGGAACACCTTTTTTATTGCCGGAAGGTTGCTCGGATGGCGTTTTAAAAATTACAAGAGAAGAAGATGTTTGGGCTCCACTTTCAATTGATTATAGAATAATGGGATCTGCTACAAACGGTTCGGATTATTCGAACTTAACAGGAACAATTAATTTTGCTGCTAATGAGGATGAAAAAGACATTTTAATTGTTCCTCTTGCGGACGGTTTAGCAGAAGGGAATGAAACTGTTATTCTTAAGTTTCCTGATCCAAATGTTTGTAAAACAGATAGTATTGAATATGAATTCACTATTTCCGAGTTAGATGGAATGACTTCTACTCCTGATAGTGTTGAATTATCTTGTCCTGGCGAGGAGGTAGATATTGATGCCAACTTTAGCGGAGGGTATGGTCCGTATACCTATTCATGGGATAATGGTGATAATACAGTGACTTCCACTGTTGACCCATTAGTAACATCAGATTTTGAGTTTACTGTAGAAGATGTTTGTGGAACTACAACAACAAATGATTTTAAGGTAAAAGTACCTCTTTTTCCAGCTTTAGATTTAGTAATGCCGAATGATACAACTGTAATTTGTGCAGGTGCTTTAGTTAATTTTTCTCCAATGGCTTCAGGAGGTGCTGGTGGTTATAGATACGAATGGAGTTCAGGCGAAACTTCTAGGGCAATATCTCCGGCAATTTCAGGGTCAGAAACCTTTGATTTAACAGTTACGGATCAGTGTGGGATTGATCATACCGAATCAGTTGATGTTACTTTAAATTATCCGGCTTTTAATGTAGATATCTTAAAGGATACTACTGTTTGTCCAGGTGATTCTGTTGAATTTGTTGCTGTTCCTTCAGGTGGAATCGCGCCTTATTCATTTGTTTGGGAGAATTTTGATAACGACTCAGCTTCGACTTTTGCATCTAATGAAACTAAGTTTGTAAAGGTTTCGGTGACTGATTCATGTGGGATAATTCCTGCAAGGGATTCGGTTAAATTAACAGTTCAAAAACCTAGAGCTTCGTTTATATATTCTGAAATTTTAGAAACTGGGCAGACGATTTATTTTTATG
Organism: Flavobacteriales bacterium; assembly: GCA_038154685.1. Taxonomy (GTDB): domain Bacteria; phylum Bacteroidota; class Bacteroidia; order Flavobacteriales_C. The sequence goes on from JAYPYW010000019.1 coordinate 27,915, forward strand.
AAAATTCTACAGGAGATATCGTTGACTACGAATGGGATTTAGGTAATGGAGAATCGAGTGATGAACGTAATCCTTACACCATTTTTAACGAGGATTCATTGTATACAGTAACGCTGTCTGTTACAGATAGTTTAGGATGTAAAGATTCTACATTCAGACAATTAAGGATTTTACCACCACTTCATTTCTTTGTGCCAAACGCGTTTACGCCTTCAAGCGATGGAGATATTGTAAATAATGAGTTTTTACCAAAAGGAGTTGGTATTGCTTCCTATGAGTTAAGAATCTTTAACAGATGGGGGAATCAAGTTTTCTTTACTAAAGATATTAATCAAGGTTGGGACGGAATGACACCTGCTGGAAAGGAAGCGCCAATGGATGTGTATGTTTACACGGTTAAGCTTATTGGTAAAAATGGAAGAGACCTAGAGAAAATGGGTGCTGTTTCTTTGATAAGGTAATTGAGAGAAGGGAGAATAGAGAAGAGGGAATACGAAAGACGGAAGACAAAATACAGAAGGTAAAAGACAAATTATAAAAAAGCCCCGCATTTGCGGGGCTTTACTATTTTCTGTGTTTCGTGTTTTGTCTTCCGTGTTTTGAATTTCTACATTAAACAAACATCTCATTGTTTGAGAAGTGGAATTTCGCTTCGATCATTGCGTTTTCATCCGAGTCTGAACCGTGAGCAGCATTCATTGTCATATCTGTAGCAAATGCTTTTCTAATAGTTCCTTCTTCGGCAGTTTCAGGGTTTGTTGTACCCAATAATTTTCTATAGTCTTCTACAGCGTTATCTTTTCTTAAAACAGCAGCAACTATAGGTCCGCTAGTCATAAACTCAACTAAGTTTTCAAAAAACGGTCTTCCTTTATGAACTCCATAAAATTCTTCAGCATCAGCTTTGGACATTTGTTTCATTTTCATTGCAACAATTTCAAATCCGCCTTCTTGAATCATTTTTAAAATTGCCCCAGCAGCGCCGTTTCTCATTGCTTCTGGTTTTATCATTGTAAAAGTTAAATTACCTGCCATAGTATCTGTTTCTTGTGTTAAATATCGGCTAAAAAAACCGAAACGCTAAGTTGTGATTAGTTATTTGAATTCTACTCTTCAAAATATAAAAAGTTTCCTTTAATAAATGTTGAAAACTGAAGGGGTTATATAACACCTTATAAAGGTCTTTTATAATTATCTTTGCGTATGCAAAAGAAGATTTTAATCCTTGATTTTGGATCACAATATACACAGTTGATCGCAAGAAGAGTTAGAGAGTTAGATACTTACTGTGAAATTCACCCTTTTAATAATCCGCCTGCAATAGACGAATCAGTAATGGGAGTAATCCTTTCGGGAAGTCCTTTTTCAACATTAGATGAAAAAGCGCCTCAATTCGATTTATCAGAAATTAAAGGGAAACTACCGCTTTTAGGTGTTTGTTATGGTGCACAGTATATTGCTAAAACTAACGGAGGAAATATCGAGCCATCTAAAATTCGTGAATACGGTAGAGCAAATATTTCTTATATCTATGATGGTTACCATTTAATGGATGGAGTTCCATTGGATTCTCAAGTTTGGATGAGTCATGGGGATACCATTACTAAACTACCAGAAGGTTTTGAAGTAATTGCATCTACAAAAGATGTTGAATGTGCTGCATACCATATTCAAGGAGAAGATACTTTTGGAATTCAATTCCACCCAGAGGTTTACCATTCTACTGATGGTAAAACTATCTTAAAAAACTTCATTGTAAATGTTTGTGGGGCAAAGCAAGATTGGACGCCTGATTCATTTGTTGATTCTACGGTTGCTGGATTAAAAGCCCAGTTAGGTAATGATAAGGTTGTTTTAGGTTTATCAGGAGGGGTTGATAGTTCTGTTGCTGCTGTTCTTTTAGACAAAGCTATAGGATCTAATCTTCACTGTATTTTCGTTGATAACGGATTACTAAGAAAAGGAGAGTTTGAGCAAGTATTAGAACAATACAAAGTTTTAGGATTAAATGTAAAAGGTGTAGATGCCAAGGATAGATTCTTAGATGAGTTAGATGGTGTTTCAGATCCTGAAACAAAGAGAAAAATAATTGGAAGAGTATTCATTGAAGTATTTGATGATGAAGCTCACCAAATAGAAGATGTGAAGTGGTTAGCTCAGGGTACTATTTATCCTGATGTGATAGAATCTGTAAGTGTTGATGGGGGGCCTTCACAAACTATTAAGTCTCACCACAATGTTGGTGGTTTGCCTGATTTTATGAAGCTTCAAATTGTTGAGCCTTTAAAATTACTTTTCAAAGATGAAGTAAGAAGAGTAGGTCGTTCAATGAATATTCCTGAAGATATTTTAGGTCGTCATCCTTTCCCAGGTCCTGGTTTAGCAATCAGAATTTTAGGAGCGATTACAAGAGAGAAGGTTAGAATCCTACAGGAAGTAGATTCGATTTTTATTAATGGATTAAAAGAACATGGTCTTTACGATAATGTTTGGCAGGCAGGAGCAATTTTCCTTCCAGTACAGTCTGTTGGAGTAATGGGAGATGAAAGAACCTATGAAAACGCAGTTGCCTTAAGAGCAGTTGAAAGTACGGATGGTATGACTGCAGATTGGGTTAATTTACCTTACGATTTCTTAGGAACCATTTCAAATGAGATAATAAATAGAGTTAAGGGAATTAATAGAGTTGTTTATGATATTAGCTCTAAACCGCCTGCAACGATCGAATGGGAATAGTATTTGTATAAACTGAATTTATGAAGAAATATTTGCTTGTTTTCCTACTGGGAGCTTTTGGAATAATCAAAGCTCAAAATTGTGAACATACTGTTGTACAAGGTGAAACTTTGTATGGCATTGCCACAAAGTATGGCAAAAAGCCAAAGGAATTACAGGCGATGAATGATGGTTTGACGGCCAACTTAAGTTTAGGTCAAACCATTAAAGTTCCTTGTAAATTTGGTCAGAAAATTAAAGCAGCTGTTGCTGCCGTACAGCCTGACGATTTTAAAGGGAATTTCGTTTATCATTCAGTTGTTCAAGGAGAAACAGTTTATAGTCTGCTTAAAAAGTATGGTTTAGCAGAATCTCAATTTTATAAGGACAATCCAGAGGTTAAAACAGAGGGATTAAAAGTAGGAGGAGTTGTAAAACTTTACCAAAAGGATAAAACTTCAGAAGATGAGGTTGCGATTGATGGTTATTTCTTGAAGGTTGCAGGAACAGGAAAGATGAATCATTTCAATGCTGATCAAGCGAAATTAAATGATTCAACATACCTTAATATTGCGGTTATGCTGCCGTTTCAATACGAAAAGAATGTTGAATTTTTGAAAAAGTTCAAAGATGAGCAGGAGCCTCAGATTTATAAAAGAACAAGAATCTTTTTAGAATTGTATCAAGGTATTAAAATGGCGGTTGATTCTGCTGTTAAAGCTGGATTGAACGCTCAGTTATTTGTTTTTGATACTAAAGCTGACACAGCAGAGATTAAAAAGATTATTGCTCAACCATCATTCAAACAAATGGATTTGGTGATTGGCCCAGGATTTACAAACACATTTGTTTATGCTGCCAAAATCTTAAAACAAGATTCTTTGAATATTCCATTGGTTTCCCCTTTTAGTAAAAAAGAGGAGGTGATTAGTGGTTTTCCAAACACTATTCGAGTAATTCCATCTGACAAGAGTCATTATAAGGCAATTGGAGCTTTTGTTGCAGAGAAGTATTTAACTGAGAACATTATCATTGCTATGCAAGACAAAAATGATAGTGAAGCTGCTAAAACAATACAAAGAGAGATTGTAGCCAAAAGCCTTTTAGGAGATTCGGTTCAAACAATCATTCCAACAATTACTGAAGGAGTTTTTGAACCTATTGAAAGTATTAAGGCTGGGGAAAAGAATATCATAATTCTAGCCAACAACAAAGAGGCTTTTTCGTCGAAATTATCGGCTAAATTAATTCCTTCTAGCTCTAAGCATGAGTTGATTTTATTTGGATTAGATGATCTGAAAAACTACAAAAACATTGAAGTTGATTACTGGGATAGTTTAAATATTCATGTTACTTCAGCTACCGATATTAAATACGGTTATCCGTTAACCGATAATTTCATGAAAGCTTATTTTAAGAAGTATTATTCAGAGCCTTCTAATTATGCATTTACTGGGTTTGATTTTACGTTATTGTTATTAAATGAATTGTTATACGACAGGAATTATAACCATGAAAAATTAGTGGGGAATTATTTTATTGGAGGAATGAGAGATTACAAGTTTGCTAACAACGGTGAACAAAACGGAATCTCAAATAATTCTGTGAATGTCTACAAATACTCCAACTACAAATTTCTTAAGTTAAATGACTAGTCAGTTTGCCGAAGAAGTGAAAAGCTTCTTTATGAATTTGCAAGACGATATATGTGCTGCGATCGAAACCACAGATGGTAAAGCAAAGTTTCACGAAGATGCCTGGAGCCGAGATGGTGGAGGCGGAGGTAGAACAAGAGTTTTACAAGATGGCGCGATTATCGATAAAGGTGGTGTTAACTGGTCAGGAGTTCATGGTGAATTGCCGGAGAATATTCAAAAAGCATTAGGTTTAGAATCAAAATTCTTTTTCGCAAGTGGGGTTTCGATTGTTATGCATCCTGTTAATCCTAATGTTCCTATAATTCATATGAATGTTCGCTATTTTGAAACAAGAAAGAGCAAGGATTCCACTGAAATAGAAGACGCATGGTTTGGAGGAGGGATTGATTTAACGCCTCATTATATCGTTGATGAAGACGCTAGTTGGTTTCATCAGCAATTAAAGAATGTATGTGATCAACATAATCCTGAATACTACACTGCTCATAAAAAATGGGCTGATGATTATTTCTTCATCAAACACCGTAAGGAAACAAGAGGGGTTGGAGGGATTTTCTTCGACAGAATGAAAGCTAATGCTGAAAGATCATTAGAAGATCTTTTTAAATATGTTCAAGGGGTAGGAGAAGCTTTCGCTCCAATTTATACGCATCTAATGGCAAAGAATGCTCCCTTAGAATATGGTGAGCATGAATTAGAATGGCAAAAAATCCGAAGAGGTCGATACGTTGAGTTCAACTTAGTTTACGATAAAGGAACAAAGTTTGGACTAGACACAGACGGTAGGATTGAAAGTATTTTAATGTCCTTGCCAAGAATGGCCGGTTGGCCATATGATTACAAACCTGAAGAAGGGTCAAAAGAGGCTTATACATTAAGTAAACTGGTTAAAGGAATTGATTGGGTTTAGCTTTTCTAACAGGTAGAACGTCATTCTGAACAAACGAGGGACGAGTGACTGTAGAATCTCAAGCTATAATTAACAGCCTTGGGATTCTTCAGTCTTTCATCCTTCAGAATGACAAACGTTTTTAAAAATCTATGCCGCCTTCTTAGCCAACTTAGCTATCCTTTTTAATTTCCTTTTCGAAGGTTTTCCTGTTTCTGCATAAACCTGTAAATCTTCCAACACACTATCAATAAGTTTACTTTGGTTCTTTGTTAGCACACAGAGTCCGAGAAGTCTAAAGAGTAAAAATGAAAAAACTCTTTAAACTCTGAGGACTCTGTGTGCGATTTTAACAAGGAAACTTATAATACCCTAAATGGTGTATTGTGAAAAATCATCTCCTGAAATATTTTTGTGTTGTGGTAAACCAAAAGCCAATATCAATCCCAGGGTTAGAGCAAGAAAATGAGTTTGTTTTTTCTTGTTGCGATAAAAAGAAAAAGTGTTGCAAGAAGTATAAAAAGAAAGCGAAGCCTTGTAAGAGCTGCCCTAAATTTTAAAAGGATTACTTATTCTTCTTTTTCTTTTTAGATTTATTCTTTTTCCCTTTGCTTTTGTTCTCTTTGGCGTGGTTTTTTAAAGCATGAAATTCTGCTGAACCAGGTTTAATTCCAGCTTCTTTTGCAATTACTCCCCATCCTTTTTCCTTGTTAACTTTATAGATTTCTATAATGTTATCTACTGGTTGCTTTGTAATCTCTGCAATTTCAACGGCCATGAATATATCTCCAGGATTCATGATAAGTTCAGCATGCATGGTTTCAATCTTTTTTTCTTTAATATCGTATTTCAAACTGATTTCTGTCTTGAACTTCCCAAAATCCAATTCAGCATTTGCATTGATTGTTTCCAAATCAGTATCTAACTGTACATTTCCTGTATTAAAAGAATTTTGAGCGTTAACTAATTGAATGGTAAATAACAAAACGAGTAAAGAAATTAATTTTTTCATGATTTTTAATTTAATCAATTATCCAGTAATAAGAAGCCTTTAGTAGATGCTTACTTTTTCCCATATCACAAATAAGTGACTCACGTGGATATTTCTGAGGGGTAAATGTTTTTCCGTTATTATTTTGAGTCTGTAAGTAGAAATCAAGGGCTACTAGTGATTGAGAGATGATAATTTTAATTTGCTCCAAGAAAGCTTCCATTTGTTTTGATGGGATTGCAATTCTACAATATTCGAAAACTTCGGTGTAGAGTTTTTGAACTTTAGCTTTCAAAATTGCCATGTCTCTCGTCTCCGTAGCAATGGTTCTAATACCTTCTTTAATATCTTTATTGACATCAAAAATATCATTGCAGACTTGTATTAAACCTCCAATTCTAAGCAAACATTCAGATTCCTGCTCAGAAATTGGAGCAGGGAAGGAGCAGCGATAGAATAATAGCGATTCACCGCCTTTTTTGTAAGTAATATCAAATAATTCCTCCCATGAAGTTTCATTGGCTTTTTGTTTCAAGCTAGAAACCTGAGCTTCGAAAACTCGATTTGCGTATTGGTACAACCTTTTAGGGTTATCCGATAGTTTTAGGGTTTCAGAGACCAAATCATAAAACAAACGTTCATGAGCATTTTGAGGTGGAGTGTCTTCAGAAAGATTCATCAGACCCTTAATTCTCTCTTTACTCTGAAAAGATCGATCGAAAAAATCATCAAACAACCCTGTTATAGCAGCCATTAAGGTTAAGGTTTTACGTTCTGTATTACTTAACTCACAGCCAAGTAGTCTGGCTAAACCTTCACCAGCTAAAACCGGTGACCCAATACCATAGTAATTTGTTATTTTTTCAAAATCATATTCGGTTAATGAACCGTCATTTTGAGTATGATATTTACTCAAGAAAGGGTGTAAATAATCATGGATAAAAGCTTTTTGCTCTTTAACCTGATTTTTAACCGTGTTTAATCTTTGAGGGAAAATGAATATGTTTTTTACAACACCCATCTTCCCGTAGGATTAATTAAGTTGAATTTGATTGTTATTTACTATCCCTATAACTTTTCCTTTTATTTCATTTCCAATAAAAGGTGAGTTTTTAGATAAGCACTCAATTTGATTCTTTTCGAAGGTTGAATTTCCTTCTAAAGAAAAGATGGTAAGGTTAGCGGGAATGTTTTCATCAACTTTGTTTTCTAAACCTAAAATTTGACTAGGTTTAGTTGCAATTAAATCTATAATTTGTTCTTCCGATAAGCTACCTTCTAAAGCTTTGTTTAATGCTCCAAAAGAGGCTTCTAAGCTGATTGCTCCAAAGTCTGCATTATCAAATTCACAGAATTTAGTTTCAATATCTTTCGGGCAATGACCACTAGATATAGCATCAATAACACCATCTTTTAACCCTTGGATTAAAGCTTTTTTATCAGTTTCAGACCTTAAGGGAGGAAGGAGTTTGAAGTTAGCATCAAAAGATGTTGTAGCTTCATCGGTAAAGTAAAGGTTAGCAACATTTACATCACAAGTAACTTGGATTCCTTTTGCTTTAGCATCCTTAATTATTTCAACGCTTTTTGCCGCTGAAACACCTGTAATATGAATTGGTGAATCAGTGTATTCTGCAATGTATAAATCTCTTGTTATAGCTAGTTCTTCTGCTAATGATGGACGAACTTTCATACCTAAAGTAGCAGCTACTTCTCCTTCGTTGATCATTCCATTGTTCGCAACTGTTGCATCTTCGCAATAACAAATGATTTTACCACCAAAAGGTTTTGTATACAATAAGGCCCTTTTTAGAAGCTCAGGATTTTTAAGTGGTTTTTTACCATCTGTAAAAGCAACAGCCCCCGAAAGGTGCATGTCGTACATTTCGGTAATTTCCTTTCCGTTTTGCTTTTCCGTAACTGTTCCAGCAGGTAAAAGATTAACAATATTATTCGCGCTTCCGTTTTTTACAAATTGAATTTGCGATTTATTATCAATTGGTGGAATAGTTCCTGATATTCCTAAGATAGAGGTGAACCCTCCTTTAGCTGCACTTTTTAGAAGGGAATCAATATTGTCTTGATGTTCGTTTCCTGGTTCTCTAATAACACTAAATAAATCAACCCAACCGTCTGAAACACATAAGTTTTTTCCTTCGATTACATGCTTAGGTCCATTTAAATTATCATCGATTTTCGTAATTAAACCGTTTTCAATTAAAATGTCTTTGGTTTGTAAATGAAATGAAGATTTTGGACTAATGATTTTGGCAGATTTGATCAGTGCATCCATAGAGAAAGTATTTGAACAAAAATAGCCAAAATCGAGCGGCTTATCCAACTTTAATTCGAATAAAAATCATTTCTAGCGCAAGGAAGCCTAAAGCGATAATTAAACAGGTGAGCCACAAGCTGCCAGCTTCATCGGCAATCTTACTCAAGTTATCATTTTTATTACCTGAAATTTCAACACGAGAAAACTCATCCTTTTGCTCTAGTTGATTTAATAATTGGAGCTGTTTTTGAATGATTTTACTTTCTGATCTGTTATAGTTTACAGAGAATGCACCTACGGTTTCTTTACCCGATATAAGTTGGTAGTCTCCAACGGAAAGATCATTTGGTAATTGAGCTTTGTTTTCGCTAACTCTGATTTGGGTTTTGAACTCATTTTGGGTTAACTGAAGTATTTTTTGATTCGTTGAAGGAGTTTCTATTTCTGTTACAGGCTTTATGAAATACTGAATTGGAGTTGTATTAACTGAATTGAAAAGCATTTGATAAAACAATGGTACAATAATAGCCTTGTAGGAAATATTTGATTGAGCTTTTGTAATCCCAGAACCAAATAAATAAAAACCGTTGCTACTTACTAAATAGGGCGAACCATCTTCTTTAAAAATTAAAACTGTTGAACTGGCGGACGATGAAAGAGGGTAGGAGCTGTAAAGTTTAGGGAAGGCTTCTTTTAAATTTTCTTTTATTTTTTGTTCGTCAAAGACACCTGAAAAGAAATCGTTTTTCTTTGATATACTTCCGATTTCGAGACTTGCTGTGTCTAATGTTCCATATTTTACATTCCCCCAATATAAACTAGCTTCGTCATAACTCTCTTTGTCTATTTTAGTTCCAGGTATTACAGCTATTGTTTTACCATCTTTTGCAAGTTTTTGTAGTTCGTTAATTAGTGTTTGTGGAATGGTGTTTAATTCGCCAAGAATGATTAAGTCATTGGCTTCTAACTCTCCATAATCTATATTTAATGGACTCCTTGAAGTAATTTGAACACTACTGTCTGTTTTAAAAATTCTATTTACAATATTTCTTGTTTTACTCTCTTTCTCTACAATTAAGTAGACTTTTTGTTGTTGAGGAATTAAGTAGGAAAAAGTAAGCTTGTTGTCAAAACCTTGAAAACCATCATCTAGGGAAAGTTCACCTTTTATTATTGAATCGTTTGGAACTTGAAACTCAACTTGATGTGTTGAAGAGCCATTTGGAAGTTCTGGGATATTTAGGTTCGTTAATCTCTCGTTGATTTTAAGACTAACGTTAAAGTCTTTAATCTGATCTTTTCCATTGTTGCTGATTTTGAAACTTAATTGCTCGTTTCCAATTTTCTTTCTGATCGGATTTTCAAACCAAACCGAGTCGATAGAAATGTTAACATCTTCAATGCTTTCAAGAAGCCCAAGCTGTACGTTAAAGTTTTTGATGTTCTTAAAAGATGTGTCGTTCAGCTGTTGAAAATCCGAAATCCAGTAAAGATTTGTTTGAGGAGAGTTTTCAAAAAATAGTGACTGTCGATTGTAAATATCTTTAATGTCTCGGCTTTTTGAGCTTGGCAATATTTTAGAGATTTCTTGCTGAGCATTGGACTTGTTGTAAGCTATCTGGTGATCCCCCCTGAAATCATTAGTGGTTATGTGGATTTTAGTATTAGGAGGGAGGTTGCTAATGATTTGATCCGCGTAAGCTTTAGCATTGTCTAGTTTATTACCCTCAATTCCATCAGCGTCCATGCTGAAAGAATTATCTATATAGATGCCAATTGTTTTATCTTCCTTAATTTTTTGATCTCCGGAAATTGGAAAAGCAAAGGCCAGAACTATAAAAGTGATGAACAAGATTCTAAATAATAAAATCAACCAATTTTTAAGCGTTCGAGATTTTTTAGATTCTTCTTTGATTTCTTTCAGAAGATTAACATTAGAAAAGTATACCGTTTTAAATCTTCGGAAGTTAAAAAGATGAAGTATTATAGGGATTAGGACAAAAAAAAGTCCCCAAAGCATATTCGGATATAAAAAGGTAAATCCCACGTTTTTCGTTTAGTATTGTCAAATATAACTTCTTTTTGCAGAAAATATTTTCAAAGGGGTTGCTTGTTAAAAAAGATTCATTATCTTTGCACTCCAATTTTTTAGAAAAAATAGAGTTATGTCATTAACTGTTACAGCTGATAAGAAAAAAGAAATTTTTGCCAAATTCGGTAAAAGCGAAAACGATACAGGTTCTACTGAAGGACAAATTGCATTATTTACTGCAAGAATCGCTCACTTAACTGATCACCTAAAGGCTAACAAAAAAGATTACGTTACTAAGAGATCGTTAATCAAAGCTGTAGGTAAGAGACGTTCTTTATTAGACTATTTAAAAGCAAAAGATATTGAGACGTACTGATCTTTAATCGCTGAATTAGGATTAAGATAGTAATCTCAATTACTACTAGATTTGAAAGGGCTGCTAT
>JAYPYW010000019.1:38927-48199 GCA_038154685.1 Flavobacteriales bacterium
CCCTTTTTGTTTTTCTTAATGTCTTTTCTGACTCCTGACTTCTGACTTCTGAAATCTATTACATATCTTTGCCGCATAAATAAATTATAATATAAATGAGTATTCAAGCAAAAAGCCAAACTATCGAGTTGGCAGGTGGTAAAACGATTACCATCGAAACAGGAAAGTTAGCGAAGCAAGCTGACGGATCTGTAGTAGTAAAACAAGGGGGAACAATGTTATTAGCTACTGTAGTATCTTCTACAGAGTTAAGAGACGGAATTGATTTCTTCCCATTATCAGTAGACTACCGTGAAAAATGGACTGCTGCTGGTAAATTCCCAGGAGGTTATATTAAAAGAGAAGCTCGTCCAACTGAAACAGAAATCTTAATCTGTAGATTAGTTGATAGAGCATTACGTCCGTTATTTGCAGACGATTATAGATTAGAAACTCAGGTTATGCTTCAGTTAATCTCATACGATGAGGAAGCGTCAACTCCAGAGTCTTTAGCAGGTTTAGCTGCTTCTGCTGCAATCGCAGTTTCTGATATCCCATTCATGGGGCCAGTTTCTGAAGCGCAAGTTGCTAGAGTAAACGGTGAATTTATTGTTAATCCAAACAAAGCAGAATTAGCTGAGGCTGATATGGATATGGTTATCGCTGCTACGATGGATAACATTATGATGGTTGAGGGTGAGATGAGCGAGGTATCTGAAGAAGATATGATCGAGTGTATCAAAGCTGCTCACGAAGTAATTAAGTTACAGTGTCAGGCTCAGTTAGATTTAGCTGCTCAAGTTGAGAAAGCTCAAACTAAAAGAGAATACCCAGCACCAGAATCAAACGAAGAAGTATACGAAGCTGTTAAGAAGGCTACATACGATAAGATTTACGAGGTTGCTAAGAAAGGATCTTCTAAGAAAGAAAGATCAGCTGCTTTCGCTGCAATTTATGATGAATTAAAAGCTACTTACTCTGAAGAAGAATTAGAAGAGTTAGGTGGGCACATCGCTACTGGATTCAAAAAAGCGCAAAAAGCTGCTGTTAGAGATTGTGTATTAAACGAAGGTTCTCGTTTAGATGGTAGAGCGACTGATAAGATCAGAGATATCTGGACTGAGGTTGATTACTTACCAGGAGCACATGGTTCAGCAATCTTTACTAGAGGTGAAACTCAATCGTTAGCTTCATTAGCTTTAGGAACTAAATTAGATGCTCAGTCTTCTGATGGTGTTTCTGTTCAAAGAGAAGATCAATTCTACTTACACTATAACTTCCCTCCATTCTCAACTGGTGAAGCTCGTCCAATTAGAGGAACTTCAAGAAGAGAAATCGGACACGGAAACTTAGCATGGAGAGGTTTAAAACCAGTTGTTCCATCTGGTGAAGATTTCCCTTACACAATCAGAATTATTTCAGACATCTTAGAATCAAATGGTTCTTCGTCTATGGCTTCTGTTTGTGCTGGTACTTTAGCATTAATGGATGCAGGTATTCAAATCTCTAAGCCTGTATCTGGTATTGCAATGGGATTGATTTACGATAATGAAACTGGTAACTACGCAGTACTTTCTGATATCTTAGGAGATGAGGACCACTTAGGTGATATGGACTTCAAAGTAACTGGTACTAAAGATGGTATTACTGCTACTCAAATGGATATTAAGATTGATGGTCTTTCTTACGAAGTATTATCAAAAGCTTTATTCCAAGCGAAAGAAGGTAGATTACATATCCTTGGTGAGATGGCTAAGACTATCGAGAAGCCAAACGAAGATTTCAAAGCTCACGCACCAAGAATTATTGGTTTTACTATCCCAACTGAATTTATGGGAGCGGTTATCGGACCTGGAGGAAAAGTTATTCAAGAACTTCAGAAAGAAACTGAAACTACAATTGTATTAGAGGAAAAAACTGATAAGATTGCTTCGGTTGCTATTGCTGGTAACAATAAAGAAGGAATTGATAAGGCAGTTGCTGCAATTAAAGGAATTACTACGGTTCCTGAGGCTGGAGAAACTTACAAAGGAAAGGTTAAAGTAATCTTAGACTTTGGAGCTATTATCGAGTTCTTACCTGGTAAAGAAGGTTTATTACATATCTCTGAAATTGCTCATAAGCGTATTAAGGATGTGAAGGATGAATTAGAAGAAGGACAAGAGTTAGAAATCAAGATTCTTGAAATCGACAAGCGTTCTGGTAAATTCAAACTTTCAAGAAAAGCTTTATTACCGAAGCCAGAAAGAAAAGAGAATAAAGAAGAGGCTAAAGAAGCTTAATTTTTTGATCATAATTTTTGAAAAGCCCATAGGAAACGATGGGCTTTTTTATTTAAACATACCCCTTGATCCCCTTTCAAAAGGGGATCAAGGGGTATGTTTAAGGTTTGTTGATTTTTGAGTTTATAAATCCGAATAAAAAAATATTTTCGACAGGCAACAATGAAAGTTGCCCCGGTATGACAAAATTAATTAACTGGTAAATCATCCTAAATTCTTTCCCCGTTTAATTAATTTCCTATCCCTAATCTTTTTTCTCCGATTAAATTATAATTCAAAACGATGAAAATCCTTGGTGATTTAAGTTTCTTGTTTACATTTGTTGGACAACTAAAAACTTAAACAATTTATTATGTCAACTAAACCAGAGTTACAAGCCAGTATCAAAAGTCAAGGTACTGCGTGGGTTTTATTTCTATTCTTAGGTGCTCATTATGCTTATGTTGGTAAATGGGGACTTCAAATTCTCTTTTGGATCACTTTAGGTGGATTAGGAGTTTGGACCTTAGCATCCTTTTTTCTAGTTAATGGGTTGGTTAAAAGCTATAATGCGAAAATTTATGCTCAGATTGAGGAGATAGATTTAGAAAGAGAGCAAAGGAATTTAGAAAAATTAGCGGCTATTTCGAAATCTTAATTTTTAAAAAAATAAAATAATAAAAAATGGAAACACTAGATTCAACAAACAGTACTGTATCGCAGTTAGCTGTTAAAGCAATGAAAGGAGCTGCTCCTTGGATGAAATTTATTTCAATTACGTTTTTCGTATTGTCATTATTTATGGTGATTGCTTCTTTCGGACTAATTATGGTTAGTTTTAAAATAGGGTTAGTTTACCTTCTTTTAACTGCTATAATGATTTATACGAATGTATTATTATTAGGAATGGGGAATAGCTTGTCAAGTTTTGCTTCTGCACCAGCAGCTGAATTTCTTGATCAGTTTTTTAAGAAGTGTAAAACTTATTTTATGATTTGGGGAATTTTCCTAATCATCTACATTGTCCTAATTCTTTTAATGGTTATTACAGGAGGTGCTGTTTTACAAGAGTTTGCTGGAATGATGCAAGGAATGAGATAAAAAAACTCAATAAATTATAAATCAAGCCTCAACTGTTTGTTGGGGCTTTTTTGTTTTTCAAAGTTACTTAACGTTAAGCCTAATAATCTTATTCCCAATTCAATATTAGGGACAATTGCTAAAAGCTCTTTACCTGTCTTAATTAGATCTTGAAGGTTGTTTGTTTCTTTTTCAAAAGTCTGACTCCGTGTGATTTGGGTAAAATCGCCGTATTTAACCTTAAGCGTTATTGTTCTCCCTGATTTGTTATTTTTCTTAGACCGCTCCGAAACTGCTTTAGCGATAAATTCCAGGTGAGGAATTAAATCTTCAACACTGTTTAAATCACTGGAGAAAGTTCTTTCAGCACCAACCGATTTCCTTTCCCGATGAGGTTTAACTTCTCGATGGTCAATTCCTCTGGCTAAATTGAAATAAGATTTGGCTGATTTGCCAAAGTGTTGTTCCAGAGAAGTAAGAGAAAGTCGTAATAAATCCGATCCGTAAAGCACGCCCAGTTTTTGGAACTTCCCAGCAGTAACCTTACCAATCCCATAAAACTTTTTGATTTCTAATTGTGCTAAAAAGTTTTGTGCTTTTTTGGGAGTAAGGATAAATATGCCGTTTGGTTTATTTACGTCCGAAGACATTTTGGCCAGGAACTTATTGTAGGAAACGCCAGCTGAAGCAGTGAGTTGAGTTTCTTCAAAAATTTCTTTTCTAATTTGTTCTGCTACTTCGGTTGCTGAATTAAATCCCTGAGGAAGATTGGTTACGTCTAGGTATGCTTCATCTAAACTTAAGGGTTCAATTAGTTGAGTATACCGTTCGAAAATGGATCTTATTACACTTGAAACCTGTTTATATATTTCAAATCTTGATTTTACAAAAATCAATTTAGGGCAGAGCATCGCTGCTTTTTGAGAAGACATAGCTGATCTAACTCCATACTTACGAGCCTCATAGCTAGCAGCTGCAACAACACCTCTTTGTCGGCTACCGCCTACAGCAATTGGTTTTCCACGTAAATCAGGGTTGTCTCGCTGCTCAACAGAAGCAAAAAAAGCATCCATGTCTATGTGGATTATTCTTTTATTCGTAACTTCTATATCTGCATTATCTTTTTTCAATTCCGTGAACGCGTAATGTAAATTAAGTAAGTGCTTGTTTTCAATATCTTAAAAAAGTAAATTTACTCACAATCTAATTTATGGGTACTAGTTTGAAGAGGGTTATTTTATTACTGGTTGTACTACTGGCTAGTAATGCTGTTTATTCGGATCCCGATTCCTCCTTATCTTATGGTCAGCCTAAACAAAAGGATAGAATTAAAGAAGCAATTCTTAAAGCGGACGAGTTTGAGCATTCTGGAAGATATATCGAGGCTTATAAGAAGTATACCGAAGTAGGGAAGATGGCTTCCGAAGAAGGTAAGTTTGATTATGCTTCTGAAATTTATATTAAAGCAATTACTCTTCGTGAAAAGCATGATTTAAGTATTCCATATACATATCAGGATAGAAACTTAGCATATCTGAAACTTTGTACTCACGCCCGTCAGACTTTAAATGAAAAATGTATTTTTTGGCATAACGTTGGGATAGCGCAAACAAAAGCGGACATGGACACGCTTACTCTTTTGAAACTATATAAGAGTTTGGCACTGTACTACGATAATAAACATGATATTGAGAATGCGATTTCTACAAATAAAAAAGCCTTGCCAATTTCTTTAGCTTATGGAGATACTGTTGAGTATGCAATCAATTTGTTAGATTATTCAGATTTATTAAATAAAGAAGGTTTCTATAATGAGGCAGATAGTGTTGCTAATGTTGGGTATCATTTGATTCATAAGTATGAATTGGATAACAATGTTAGACATTCAACTAAGTGGTCATTTTGGTTTATTCAATTAAAAGCGGCTATATATTTAAATGCAGGAGATTTAAAGAAATCAGAATACTTCTTTATTCGTTGCCTGGATAGTTTGAAGGTGTTTGAGTTGAGTGGAGGGATTGGTCATGCTGATTTAGAGTATGTTACCAATATTCGTTTAGGTAAACTTTATTATGAATTAGGAAACTTTAAGGCTGCAGATAAACTTTTTACGAGGGCCCAGGAAATATTAAATGATCCTGATAATATTGGGTTTAATGTTTTGTTTTTGTACGATAACATGATTCAAACCTATAAAAAGGCTGGGAATTATGAGAAAGCGTTTGAGACTTCTGAAAAGTATAGAGCATATTTTGAAGAGTTGAATAGGGAGGCTAAGCATCAGCAAAATATGTTCTCTAAAGAGTTTGCGAGCCTAAACATCGAAAACACTAAAAAAGACCTTGAAATCCTTAGGAAGGAAAAGGATCAAGAGGTTAAAGATGCTCAAATGACCTATTTAGGTATAGGGATTTTTGCCGTTGGTGTTATTGCATTATTACTATTGCTGTTCTATCAAAGACAAAATAAAACGAATAAGCAGTTGATAAAGATGAACGAAACAATCGCTCATCAAAGAGACGAAATTACTGCTAGTATTGAGTATGCAAAAAAAATTCAGAAAGCTATTTTGCCATCCAATGAATTGATGAAAATTTGTTTGCCATTTTCATACGTTTTCTATCGTCCAAGAGATATTGTAAGTGGTGACTTTTACTGGGTTCATTCCGTTGGTGAAAAGGTATTAGTTGCTTGTGCGGATTCAACTGGTCATGGTGTTCCTGGTGCAATTGTGAGTATGATTGGTAATAATGGTTTAGATACTTGTGTAAATGAATATGGCTTAACAAAGCCAGCGCAAATATTAGACGCTTTAAACAAATACGTTGAAGAAACTTTCGATAAAAGTGCAGACACTGTTAATGATGGAATGGATATAGCTCTTTGCTTGTTTGATTTTTCTACAAATACAGTTGAATATGCTGGAGCTAATATTCCATTGTATATGGTTAAAGGGAATGAGTTAATTGTTACTAAGGCGGATAAACAACCAATTGGAAGATATGAATACCGACAACCTTTTACTAACCATATTATTAAGCTAGATGATATTGATAATATTTACATGTGTTCGGATGGTATCCAGGATCAGTTTGGTGGAGCGAAAGGGAAGAAGTTTAAAATTAGAAGATTAAAAAGATTACTTGTTGAGCTTTCAGCTCAAGATATTAACAAACAAAAAGGAATGCTTAAGGAAACTTTCCTGGATTGGAAAGAGGATGAAGAGCAAGTTGATGATGTTTGTTTTATTGGTATTCACGTGGGTAACTCTTAATTAAGGAGATGAGGTTTTGACTAGATGGGAAGTTGAGGAATATCTTTTTCTAAATTCTTTCAAAAAAACCTTTACTTATTCAGAATTAATACATATTTTTGCGCTCCTATTTATTTTTAAAGAGATTTAGCTATGTCTAAAGTTTGTCAAATTACTGGAAAGAAAGTTATCACTGGGAACAATGTTTCTCACGCATTAAATAGAACTAAAAGAACTTTTGAGCCGAATTTATTCGATAAAAAATTCTTCGTTCCAAGTACTAACGAGTGGGTGAAATTAAGAGTTTCTAAGTCAGGATTAAGAGAGATCGATAAGAAAGGAATCGAGGTTGCTATGAAAGAAGCAAAAGCAGCTGGATTCTTGAAATAAGATATATTTTAAGTAACACTTAAAAAGCGTTGTTGATTTATCAGCAACGCTTTTTTTTATTCCCACAGACGAAACAGACCTAATTAGTTTTATTTTGAAATGATCGTCGTCTGTGAAAGTCTGTGCTGTCTGTGGGAGATATACTATACTTGTAAAATGAAAAAACTCCTGCTATTTCTATTATTGTTTTCCGCTAATCTATCTTTCGCCTACCTTAATACTAGTCCCGATTCTATCCGAGGGGCTCTAAGGCCGGAAAGAACTTGTTTTGACGTTACTTATTATGATTTAAGAGTGGATATCGATCCTGTTAAAAAAAGAATAGTTGGTAAGAATGATATTTACTTTAAAGCGCTTGAGGATTCAAAAACAATTCAAATCGATTTGTTTAGACAATATCAAGTTGTGACCCTTCAGTTGTTTTCCCCAATCGATTCTTCAGATATTATGGAGTTTGAAAAAGCAGATTATAAAAAGGTGGAGGATGCATTATTTATAACTTTTAAGGATTCAATTAAAAAAGGAAAAAATTATAAGCTAAGAATATCATATTACGGTGAACCAAATGTTGCGAAAAAAGCACCTTGGGATGGAGGTTTTGTCTGGAGTAAAGATTCTCTCGGCCGGCATTTTTGTGGAGTTGCTTGCGAAGGTTGGGGAGCAAGCAGTTGGTGGCCATGTAAAGATCATTTGTCTGATGAACCAGATTCTATGAAATTAACCTTTGCAGTTCCCAAAGGTTATCAATGTATTAGTAATGGTGAATTGATAAAGGAAACTCAAATTATGGAAATTGGAGGTGATTATAATGTTACAGAGGAGTATACTTGGAAAGTGTCTTACCCTATAAATACATACAATGTTACTTTTTACTTAGGTAAGTTTAATGCAGTGGAGGATTGGTATGTTTCCGATGGGGATTCTTTAAAAACCCAATTTTACGTTTTGGATTATAATCTTGAAAAGGGGAAGAAACAATTCGAGCAAGTTCATCCAATGCTTAAGACGTATGAAGAATTGTTCGGGAAATTTCCTTTTTGGAACGATGGTTATAAGTTAGTTGAGGCGCCATATTTAGGTATGGAGCACCAATGTGCAATAGCCTACGGAAACAAGTTTGAAAAAGGATACCTAGGACATCATCCAAAAGGAATTGAGTTTGATTATATAATTATTCATGAAACAGGACATGAGTATTGGGGGAATAGTGTTAGTATGAAGGACTTAGCGGATATGTGGATCCATGAAGGCTTTTGTACCTATACAGAGGTTTTATATACAGAGAAAATGTATGGTAAAGAAGAGTCTATAAATTATCTAAGGGGGCAAAGAGGGATGGCTAATGACGCTCCAATTGTTGGTGAATATGGAGTTAATCAAGAGGGAAGCGGGGATATGTATAATAAAGGTTCTTGGATGTTACATACATTAAGGAATCAAATTAATAATGATTCTCTTTGGCTGGCAACAATCAAACAATTTCATTTGGATTTCAAATTGAAGAATACTGACACAAAAGAGGTACTAAACTGGTTTGAGGATAAATTAGGTGAAAAAGCCAGACTTATTTTTAACAGATATCTATTTCAGGCAGATATCCCAGTTCTTTCTTTTAAAAAGAAGAAATTCCTTTGGAAGAAGTCTGTACAAGTTAAATGGAAGTCTGAAAAAGAAGGCTTTAAATTACCAATCTTAGTTAATGGAAAGAGTTTTACTCCAAGTAACAATTGGCAAAAAATAAAATTGAAGAACTTTAAGAAAATGAGAGTGCAACTCGACTGGAAATTTGCGCTTTATGATATTGAGGAAGTTGGAAAGAAAAAGAAAGATTAATTTATATTTGCAGCGAACTTAATACTACTACTTACTATGAAAAAGGCTTTAATGATGGTTTGCATTTTAGTTGCAAACAATTTGTTTTCTCAAGAAGAAAAAGAGAAGGCTCCAACTATTGTAAACGCTGAACTAATTTATGGTGCAGGAAATATCTACGATTCTGCAGGTGAGTCAGGGGCAGTTGGTGTTGGTGGAGGCGTTTGGCTTCCTTTTAAAACTAGGTTTATTGTCTTAGGTTTTGATTTCACTTCTTCCTCTTCAAGAAACAATTTCGAATTCCAATTTTTATATGATTACCCGTTTAGCATTATTGCCGATTCTACTATGGAGGTTAAAGGATATGTTGGAGCAGGGATTGTTTTGGGTAGAATGATTAATAAAGAAGAGTTCTTTTGGGATGGTGTTGATGATTATAATGATGGAGGAGTAATTGGGAATATTGGTTTAGAGTTAAAGCCAACTGGGGCAAATTA
>JAYPYW010000020.1:0-29110 GCA_038154685.1 Flavobacteriales bacterium
TTTTAACGTCAGCGATATAAATGTACAATTCCTTTTCGGCTCTGGTTAGAGCAACATACGAAACATTCAATTCATCAAGAATTCTTTTTAAATTTTCCGATTCACTTTGCCTGCTAAACTTAGTTTTCCGAATTTTTGAGCTGTTTTTGGTTAGTGAGCTAGGGACACCGTAGTCTTCTTTATTTGTTTCCAGCCATAGCCAGGATTCTCTATTGGGAGCTGCGTTAGCAAAAGGAAGGAAAACAATTGGGAATTCTAATCCTTTAGATTTATGAATGGTCATTAAAGTAACTGCCTCAATATTTTGAGGTGAGGCAATCTTTAAGTTGTTTTGTTTTTCTAACCAAAAATCAATGAATTCAGAAGCGTTTTGTTGAGTTGATTTATCTTTTACAATGTCCAAAAAGGTTTGAATAAAAGGATCTTCTTTAGGGATGTTGAAAGCTTTTATGATTTCTTCAAAGGATTCATAAAGAGACATTCCTTGAATGCCGGGAAGGTTTATCCCAAGTTTATTATTGATGATTAATTCAAGTGTTTCAAAACTAGAGGATTCCTTATCGAATAACTCAAAATAATTAATATTTGTTTTTGAGTTAATGTATTTGGCTGCCTGAATAATTGCCTCTTTATTTTGGTGGTCGAAATAACTTGAAAACAAATTAACAATAAACTGAACTTCTTCGGACTGACTAAGATTTAAACTTTCATTGGAGATTACGGGAATGTTATTAATAGCTAAAAACTCGGCAATTTCCGTTAAGTCCTTGTTCTTTTTAGTTAGGATTGCAATATCTGATAAAGAAGCTTTTCTGTTTAAACAATCTTTTATGTTGTTGAGAATCTCATTTAATGTAGATTCGTAATAATCCTCAGATTCGAGAATTTTAATTTCAGCGAAACCGCCCGTTTTATCTTGTCCAACTTTTTGTTTGAATTCCGCATAATAAGGAGAAAAGAAGTCGGGTAATTTTTCAATGATCCTTTCAAAGAACAAATTGTTAAACTCAATGATTTCCTTAGTGGATCGGTAATTACTATCCAGGTTTTTTAAGTTGAATTGTCTTTTCAACGTTTCAACTCTCTCTTGAATTATTTCATTGCCTTCAAATTGAGGAGCCTCAGGGAGTAATGCAAACTGATCTACATCTCCACCTCTCCATCTATAAATCGCTTGTTTGGCATCTCCTACAATCAGATTCTTTTCGTCGTAAGCCAAAGAGTTTTCAATTAAAGGTAATAGGTTTTGCCATTGTAGGATAGAAGTGTCCTGGAATTCATCAATTAAATAATTATTGAATTTCTCACCGATTCTTTCATATATAAAAGGTATAGGTTGCTCCACTACAACTTCGGCTACTTTCTTGTTGAATTCGGAAATATGAATGAAGTTTTGTTCCTCTCTAATAATGGCAATTTGCTTATCCAATTCATTCATTAAACCAAGCTGAAATAGGTTTTTATGAATGCTAGATTTCAAGATGTAATCTCCTATGTTTTTCTCTTTGTAATCCTCAATTTGTTGGAATAAATCAAAAAGCTGACTTTTAAGATCTTCCGGAAAGCTTCCCTCAAAACCATTACCACACCATTCTTCTGCTTCGATGTTTTTGAAGAATGTAGGTGCTGCTGGTTCTTCAAATAATTTAGCTTCTATTTTTTTATTAAAATAAGCCCAAATGTTTCCCCTCGTTTTTCCTTTTAGTTGATCCGTAGGGATAGCCGAATTGTTAATTAACTCTTTCCCGTTAAGATGTCTGGATTTAATAAACTCTTCATAGTATTTTATCTCCTTTCCAATGTTACTTTTTATTTCAACAAAGTCTTTAAGCTCAAGCTTTTTAAGTTGGTTTAAATGACTGTAGGAATCTTCGTTAAGAGAAAGTTTTGCAATTTTTAATAGGCCAGATTGTAAATTCCAGCTTTCATCATTTTGGGCTAATTGTTTGATGTAGTTTACCAAAAAAGCAGTCAGTTTTTTGTCTTTACCTGTTTCAGCTAAAAGGTTATTTATAGCTTGGTTTAAAAGAGCGTCACTGTCTAATTCTACTTCAAAATTGTAAGGTAATTGCAAATCAAAAGAAAAGCTTCTAATGATTTTTAAAATGAACTTGTCAATTGTGGTTATATTGAAATCTGAATAATTGTGCAGAATAGATTGAAGCATTCTAAAAGCCCTTTCAGATAAAGCCTCGCTATTTAGTTTTAGCTCCTCCTTTAGGTGGTTAAACATCATCAATTCTCCTCCTTTTACTTCCTTTGGATTGCAAAAGGATTTTAGATAAAGAGTAACACGGTCTTTCATTTCCGACGCAGCCTTGTTTGTGAAGGTGATGGCAAGAATATTTTTATACCGCTCAGGATTATTTCCTTGTAATGCAATAGTTAGGTATTCCTTTACTAAAGTATAAGTTTTACCTGAGCCTGCTGATGATTTATAAACAAGAAAATTTCCTTCAGAATTCATGATTACTAAAATAGAAGAAACATTTAATTCTGATAGATCTAAGTGTTTTTATTTAGAGCTTTTACAAAGTTTAATTGAGTCTTTTTTTTGATTAGAAACGCCGTAAGTTGTAAGTTTTAATATGACATGAACAGCAGTGTATCGTGTTACTTCTTTGGTAAATAGCCTTTTACGTTGCGGGTTTTAACAGTTTTTCTTATCTTTAAGTGCCTTTTTTAACTGACCAAAATGAAGAAACTATTAATCTTGGCTCTTGCTATTGTAGGAGTTCTATTATCTGCCCTCGCCCAAAAATCTAAACATTTAGATAAAACCATTTCAGGAACTGAGATTGTAAATGAATATACTAGCCTTACTATTGATGTAAGTGCAGGTGATGATTTACTTACCGTTTCCTCTTCCACGTTAAATACAAATGGTCGTTTCGCTACTGGATTGGAAACAGGTGACTTGTTGTTTGTTATCCAAGTTCAGGGGGCTTCCATTAATAACGCTAACAGAAAGAATTTTTCATGGGGTGAAATCCTGGATTACAACAACTGTGGTTTACATGAGTTTGCTGAAGTAAGTGCTGTTCCAGGTGGAACTTCAATTGAATTATCTTGTCCTTTAAAGAATGATTATTCTGCAAGCGGTAGAGTTGTTGTTGTTAGGGTGCCAAGATATGCTACACTTGATGTTCCTGTTGGTGCAATCCTTACTGGGGATACATGGGACGGAACAGTAGGAGGATTTGTTGTTGTTGAAGTGGAAGGTAACGCTACCATTAATGGAACGGTTGATATGTCTGAAAAAGGTTTTAGAGGAACTGTTTCGAGAGCCGATTTAGGAAGTGTTCCAGGTGCTTTTGGTGAGTATGCTTCTGCAAATCCAGCTGTTGCTGGTTTAAAAGGAGAAGGTATTGCCGGATATCATTCTGATTATGCTTTATTAAGCGGTGAATACGGACAAGGAGCTGCGGCCAATGCTGGTGGTGGAGGTTGTTCGGTAGATGCCGGAGGTGGTGGTGGAGCCAACGCCGGTGACGTAACTGCTTATACAGGAAAAGGAGTTCCTGATATTGTTTCAAACCCAAATTTCCCATTAGCATGGGAGAATGAAGAAGTTGGTTTAAGTACAGCCGTTAGTTCTGGAGGGGGGAAAGGAGGTTATACCAAAAGTTCTTCTTCTGGTAATCCATATACAGATGCTTTAATTAGCGAAGCGAATTGGGGATCTGGTGGACGAAGATCTGATGCGGTTGGTTTTGGTGGTCGACCACTTGAATATGGTACTGGTAGGCTGTTCCTCGGAGGAGGAGGAGGTCAAGGTCACGGTGCAAATCAAATACAAGGTGCCGGTGGTGCAGGAGGTGGAATGATTTATTTAAAGACGAATTCAGATGTTTTAGGAACAGGTTCTGTTGTCTCAAATGGTCAAGAAGGAGAGCTTGTTACATATACATGGTTTAACCCCAATCCAGATGGAGCCGGAGGCGCTGGAGCTGGAGGTACTATAGTGGTTGAAGCTGAAGGGTCTGTAAGTGCTTTAAATGTTTCCGCCGTTGGAGGAAAAGGGGGGGATGTAGAAAACTATTCGTTTGGTGATGTAACACTTTCTGGTCCAGGAGGTGGAGGCGGAGGAGGTTATGTTAGAACTTCTTCAGCTGGTCCAACTATAAATGTAGGAGGAGGTGCCAATGGTATTATTACCGGGACCTTTTTAGATGGTTTATTTGAGCCGAATGGAGCAACAGCTGGTGGTGTTGGTGAATCTGATGTAACGCCAGTTCTTTTGCCATCTTTGGTCGCAAAAGATGTTACTGTTTGTGTTGGAGAGACTGCTAATTTATCCGTTGATACAACAAATATTTTAGGCGCTTCTATTTTGTGGTATGACGCTCCATCTGGAGGGGTGTTAGTTAACTCAGGTGTTTCCTTTTCTATTCCAGGAATAACAGCTGATTCAACTTTGTATGTAAAGGTATGCCCAGGAGAAACAATGGTTGAAGTTACTGCAACTGTAAATTCGCCGGCATCAGTTTCTATGGCTAGTGATACTGCTAGTACTTGTTCTGGAGTTTCTGCAAGTTTAGAGGTTTCGGGAGGAGATACTTATTTATGGTATCCTGATGCGGACTTAGATGTGAATAATGCTGCAAATGTTAATGTCACAACAACTGTTAGTCAGATGATTTATGTTGATGTTTCTTTTGGGGGAAGTTGCCCGGTTACAGATAGTGTTTATGTAGAAGTAACGCCAGATTTGAATGTTGATTTAGGTACTGATGTTACGAT
This sequence comes from Flavobacteriales bacterium, assembly GCA_038154685.1. Taxonomy (GTDB): domain Bacteria; phylum Bacteroidota; class Bacteroidia; order Flavobacteriales_C. The sequence goes on from JAYPYW010000020.1 coordinate 4,744, forward strand.
TTGTTATGGTGGCTCAGCTGAACTTTCGGCTACTGGTGGTGTTAATTATTCATGGTCGCCATCAACTGATATTTCTTCTTTGACTGATCCTAGTGTAATAGTTGATCCATTATCAACAACAAAGTATTTTGTTAATGTTGACGATGGTGCTGGTTGTGTAGGAATGGATTCTGTAACTGTTATTGTATTGCCTCAGTTAGAAGTGGGTGATCTATCAGATTTAGAATTGTGTAAGAATGATGATACAACCCTTGTCGCTTCACATACTGGAGGTTCAGGAGGAGCTATAACTTACATATGGGACGATGGTGATTATATAGGTCCAGCCCGTAATTTCTTATCGAGTACAAGTGGAACAATGGAATTAAAAGTAGTAGATGATGTTTATGGATGCGCAGATTCCACTACATTTAACTACACAATTGAGGATGTAACGGTGGATTTTACATATTCTGCGGATACATGTTTAGGTGATATAACTACACTTACGGCTTCGTCGGCGGATGTTTCTAATGATTATGATTGGACGATCAATGGTTCAGTTTTCTATAGTGGTGATGAAATCAATAGAGCTTTTACCATCATTGGAGCAAATGAAGTTAAGTTGGTTGTAACATCTTCATTGGGTTGTGAAGATTCTGTTACTAAGGAAATTGAAGTTGTTTCCGGTCCTTTAAATACAGCAATTGTTTCTATTGATACAATTTGTCCTGGAGATACTGTTTACTTCGCAAATGTTTATTCAGGGACACCGGGTTATACTCCTAGCTGGGATTTTGGTGATGGAAATACATCCGATGATCATAACGGTTTCCATATTTATGAATCTTCAGGAGATTATGCCGTTAACTATGAGGTTTTTGGTCCTGCCGGTTGTGTGGCAAATAAGGTTGACTCTGTTTTTGTTGAAGAAAATCCAATAGCTTCTTTTAGTTTACCTGAAAGAGTTAATGTTGGAGAGACTTTTCTAGGTGAAAACACATCTGAAAATGCTCAGTTATATGCTTGGGAATTAGAAGATTCCCTTATTTCTGTTGATGAAGATTTAAACTTTGTAGCATCCCTACCAGGGGAAATTTGTTTTGACCTAAATGTAGTTTCCAAGTTGGGCTGTGAGGATGATTATTCTGCTTGTACTACGGTAGAGGGAGAAGCTCTGAGTTTACCAAATACATTTACGCCAAATAACGACGGTTTTAACGATGCCTATGAGCTAATAAATTCAGAAGGAAAAACTTTTTCTTTGGAAGTTTACAATAGATGGGGTGTTATTGTTTTTGCTAAGGATGACTACAAAAACGATTGGAATGGTATAGATGAGGAAGGAAATGATTTAGCGTCAGGTACTTATTATGTTGTGGCTATTGATAAAACATTTGAAGAGCAGAAGATCATCAATGGCTTCTTTAACTTGATTAGATAAGAAATATTTTCGTCGTATTAGAAACATCAGAGGGGCTAATTGCGTATTGCAGGAAGTGCTTAATTTGTTTACTAAAATATTTAACGCTGGTGTTTCAAATGCCAAATCGAATACCTTGCTCAAAAAAAAGTATATTTTAACAAACGTTATATGCTTTTTGCTGTCGCTAAGTACCTTTCCTTTTATCTTTGTTTTTTTTCCTTCAGGTTGGTTTTTTTCTGTAACTACTTTAGTATTCTTTTTAATTTTCGCTAGTGGTATATACTTTAATAAACTAGGTGCATTGAATGTTAGTAGGAACCTTATATTAGGTTCGTGGACACTAGGGGTTTTTGTATATAGCCTATTTTTAAGTAGTGAAACAGGGCTTCAATATTGCTTTTTCTCTCTTGTCGCAGTTCCTTTTATAGTGTTTACTCCTAAAGAAGAAAATCAAAGGTATTTGCATTTGATTTTACCAATATTTCTTTATTTTATGGTGGATTTAGAAGTTCTTTCGCCATACTTTCCTAAGGTTATATCTTCTGACACGGCTTATATAATTTCAAATTTTGTAAAACCAACAGTTCTAATTCAAATAGTTTTAATTCTTTACTATTACTCTTCCCAAGAGAATGATTTATTATCAGAAGTAGATTCGAATAAAAAACTTAATAATTCCTTAAGGTCTAATAGTGAAGAATTGTTAGCGTTTTCGGCTCGTTTAAAAAGAAGCGAAAGCTCTTTGAATTCCTTGTTAAACTCCATAGATGATGTAGTTGTGGAGGTTAATAAAGACGGTAAAGTGCTTAATTTCTGGACAACAAGTAATATTGAAATAGAAATCGGATCCTACATTAATGAAAACTTTGGGAGTTTTATGAAGATTAAAATTCTTGCTGCTTTTAATCAATTTAAGGGTGATTATTTTAATAAAGTTCATGAATACAATTACGAGGGGAAAGATTATCAATTTAAAATCACTCCTGTTGACCATATTGATTCAAATGAAGAATCGGCTGTCGTTGCAATTAGAGATATTACAATGAATAAGCGCATTGCCGATGAATACAATGAAGTTAAAAAAGAAAAAGAAGTTGCCGTAAGGTCGGCCGAATTTAAGGAGTCCTTCTTGGCTAATATTAGTCATGAAATAAGAACTCCATTGAATGGGGTGGTTGGAATGATTGATTTATTGAAAGATACTCCTCTCGACAACACACAAGAAGATTATGTTGAAACCCTTAAAAGTTCCTCTGAAAATTTATTGGTTTTGATAAATGATGTCCTAGACTTATCTAAAATCCAAGCAGGTAAAATGGAGATCAATAATACAGACGGTGATTTTCATATGCTTTTAAATAAGGTTTCTGAATTGTTTCAACCAATGGCCAAACTAAAAGGAATTGAGTTAATGGTGGAGATTGACAATTCTGTTCCTCAATTTTTAAAGTTTGATCCAACCAGACTTAACCAGGTGCTTACCAATTTGGTTAGTAATGCAGTTAAGTTTACGGCAAGTGGAAGCGTTAAGTTGAGGGTTAGAAAAACCACCGAAGGAGTGAAATTTGATGTTCAAGATACTGGAGAAGGGATTCCAGTTGAGGCTCAGAAATCAATTTTTAGTCAGTTTACTCAACTTGAGAATAAGGCTACTCATATAAAAGGAACTGGACTTGGATTAAGTATAGTTTCGCAGCTTGTTAAATTAATGGGTGGTGAAATTAAAGTTTACTCTGAAAAAGGTAATGGTGCTTGTTTTTACTTTACTCTTAACCTTAAAAAGGTGGATATTATTAGTAACTCCACATCAGGAAATAAAGAGTCCTTCAACTTTAATGGAAAATCAGTTCTTTTAGTTGATGACATAAGAGTAAACAGAAAAGTGGCTTCCATTATGCTTAAAAAGATGGGGGCTAATGTAGTTGAAGTAGAAAATGGAGCGGAGGCTCTAGATGTTTTTGATCAGGCAGATTTTGATTTGATATTGATGGATATTCAAATGCCTGTTATGGGAGGTGAGGAGTCTATGGAAAAAATCAAAGCAGCTGGATTTGATCGACCAATAGTTGCCTTAAGTGCAAATGCCTTGGAGGGAGACGAGGAAAAATACCTTAAACAAGGATTTGATGGTTATATATCGAAGCCTATAACTTTATCTAAATTAGAGAGTGGATTAATGAAAATCCCAGTTTTGTCGAGCTAATTTCTTAATTGACAAACTTTAGATATTTCTCTGTGATATTTTCGTGATACTTAGAAAGTACTTTTGAATTGTAACTTAAAAATCCCGTATCATGAATGCATCAGTTAATTATATAAATACTCAAGAAACCGATAAGGTTTTAAATATCACAAAGGAATTTAAAAAGAACGAAAACATTTATCAACAAGGTGACACAGCGGCTAAATATTACAAAGTAATTAGTGGTATTGTTGTAATAGGAAGTTTTACCGCAGAAGGAAAAATGGTTTTTAAAAGTTTGGTTCATGAAGGTGAATACTTCGGAGATGAAGTTGTAAGTGGGTTGGAAGAAAGAGCAAACTTTGCAATGGCTTTTTCTAAGGATGTGATCCTAGAGGAGCATAAAGCTTCTGATTTTTGGAGTTTCCCAAATCATCAAAAAGAGGTGCTTAAAAGTAGCATGGAAAGAAACCTTAATATCCAAAACACGATGGAGGTTAATTCATCTTTAACTGTTGAGGACAGAGTTAAGAGTTTCTTAAAAAAACTAGCGGATAAAAAGGCTATCAATTTACTTACTGGTGAGAAAATGGTAAGAATGCACGTTAAACATAAAGAATTAGCTTTTGCAGTAAATTCTTCTCGTCAATGTGTTTCATCAATAGTAAGTAAGTTCCAAAAAAGTGGATTAATCAGAATGGATAGATCATCTTTTATCTTATCTGCTGAGTTTTAATAATACTAATCCTGTAATTATTGCGCCCAAATATTAATTTAAAAACTTAATTACCATGAAAAAATTACTAGGAGCCTTGTTTATTTTTGTTTCACTTAATTCATTTGCCCAAGGCCCTGAATGTGTAAGGTCAGGAAGTGTTCAGGCAACGGATGTTACAATTAGAGGAACCGCAAGTTTAGTTCATAGGGGAGATTCTTTAGTTGTTATTTTGGAAAGCGATTTTGCTACAGAGCCGGGACCAGATTTGGATGTCTATTTAAGTAATGAACCTAACCCAGTAGCCACAGGAATTAGATTGGAGGCTTTGAAAGCTGTGTTAGGTGAGCAGGTTTATGATGTTTCTTCTGCAATTAATATTGAAGATTTTAGGTATATCTCCGTTCATTGTACGAGATATAACCATTTATTTGGGTATGCAGATTTAGGTACTCCAACAGGTGAGTGTGGAGTTGCTTTAACAAGTCCTGAAATTAAATTAGAAGGAGTAAGAGTTATTGCTAGAAGAGGTGAGATTAGAGTGAGGGCGGAAGGTTTATCGATTGCTAATTTTAGAGCTGAGATTTATAACCAGAGTGGTCAGTTGGTTTCAACTGGTAAAGATTTCTCGTTCTCAGCCCCAGTGGATTCTGCTGGATTGTATTTTGTAAAGTTGTATTCTGATTCGACTGTTCGAACAGAAAAAATAATTGTTAAATAAAACAATTTCCTTATTTCAAATCAAAAGGCGCTTTAGGGCGCCTTTTTTTATGGGTTTATTCGTTAAATTTAAACTGTGAAACAACTAACCTTCATAGTTTTTCTTTTTTGTTCATTTTGTGCTTTGTCTCAAAATGATTCCTTGTTGGTTGATTCCGGTTATCACAAGAAAAAGGTGTTAAAAAACCAAATCAAGGCGCTATACGGATTTTTAGGACAAGATGGTATTCATTCAGCTGTTACAGGAGGAACAGGAACAGAAGAGTTAGAGGTTCATTCGGCAAGGGTTTATTATGTGAAAAAGGCCAAGAAAAATCAGAAATGGTTAATTAAGGCTGGCGCTGATAGAATCGCATCTGCTTCAACGGATAATATTGATTTCTTTGAGTCATCAGCAAGTAGAAAAGATTACAGGGTTCAGGCTAGTGTTGGGAAAACTTATTCTGATTCAACAGATACAAATTCATTTGGTTATAATTTAAGTGCTTCTTTGGAATCGGATTATTTTAGCAGAGGTATTGGCTTATTTTATAAACGAAAGAACAAATGGGGCGGGTTTACAGAGCTTAAAGCTAATTGCTTTTGGGATGAACTAAGGTGGGGGATAGTGACTGCAGGTATATTTGATTTTACTAAGATGGTTTACCCTTATGAGTTAAGAGATACTTCCTGGTTTAACATTAGTCATAGAAATACGCTTACGCTGTCCGGAAAACACAGTTTTATTTCCAGCTATAGAAGTAAATTAGGTTTCCTTTTTGATGTTACCGTGCAGCAAGGAATTATAAGTACTCCTTTTCATAGAGTTTATGATTTGAATAATGAATTAAGAGTTGAAAAACTGCCGACTTTTAGAGTTAAAATTCCTTTAGCAATTGAGTATAATTACTTCTTAGGAAGTGGAATTATTTTGAAAAATTATTTGAGGTATTCTTGGGATTCTTTTCAAATGAACACCTACACTTATAAGCTGCAAACGCCAATTAAACTTAATTATTTGTTTTGGATCAAGCCTTTTGTAAGGCTTTATTACCAAAACGAAGCCGCTTATTTTTCTCCTTATCAATCTGCTGATTTCAGTGTTGATGAATATTACACGTCTGATTATGATTTAAGCACTTTTGGAGCGGTGAATTATGGCTTGGGAATCAAGATGAAAAAGAAGGCATCTTGGCAATATTTAAATGGAATGGAGTTTTTGCTGGAGAATTATAACAGAGTTGATGGTTTACATTTTTGGCAAACTACTTTTATGATTGATTATTCCTTTTGATCTTTGTGAAACATGGCTAAAGAAATCGTTTTCATCCGTCACTCAAGTTTAGCAGTTCCTCGAGGAGTTTGTTATGGGTTCTCTAATATAGACGTCTCTCATAATTTTTATAATGAAGCAAATAATCTAAAACGAAATTTGAATGTTTTTAAGCCTGACTTGGTAATTAGTTCTCCTTTACAGAGATGTGTGAAGTTGGCTGTCCATACTTTTGATACCGAACCAGAGATCAATACCAATTTAAAAGAGGTTAATTATGGAGATTGGGAAGGTAGGACATGGGAGGAAATAAATATAGAAGGAGACAATCTTTGGATGTATGCTAATATAAACAACCAACCTCCTAATGGGGAAAGTTTTGGTGAATTACGAGATAGAGTTATAACAGAACTAGATTTAATTGTTAAAAGAGAGGAAGGGAAAATTGCCGTTGTATGTCATGGCGGTGTTATCCGGTCTGTATTATCTCATTTATTACATACACCATTAGAAAAAACAAGAAGTTTTCATATCCATTATACTGGTTTTGTTAAGTTTATAAATACAGATGAAGGATGGAGGTTGAGTGAGCTTAATTCAGGCGAATTCTAATTTGAAATTGTGACGCTGGAGCTTTTTATTCCATGATCATGGAAGCCTGAGCCACCTTTTCTGCAACTAATTGAGCGATTTCAATAGAGTTTAAAGCCTTTGGGATTGTTAAGTCGTTGTCCCAATTGTTTTGAATACTTTCTATGAAGGATTTGATCTCCTCCTGGATTGGGTTACTGTTTTTTAATTCTGGATTGATGTAAAAAACTTCTTTTTCTAACCCGTCGGATAACTTAAGGGTCATTTTTCCTTTCCCTTGTTTTCCAAGAGCCATTTGGAAAATATGAGCTTCGTTATCTTCGAAATTGATGTTTAGGTATGAGTTTCTTTGGAAGATTCTCATTTTGTGCATCGGATTTAAGCTTATTCTGCTAGCTGTTAAATTGGCAACACATCCATTATCAAATTCAATTCGTGCATTTGTTATATCTGGTGTTCCATTTACAACAGCTACACCATTAGCGCTAATTCGTTTAACAGATGATTGTACGATACTTAAAATAACATCAATATCCTTAAGCATTAAGTTTTGTACAACCGAGGTATTGGTTAATTCTGAACTTAAAGATTGAAGTTGATGACTCTCAATAAACATAGGGGCATCAAAGTTTTCTTTAATGCTTTGGTATACAGGAGTGAATTTTAATGGATTACTAACTTGAAGTTTAATATTAGCTTCGTGAGCAAGGTTCATTAAAAAGTTTCCTCTTTCTGAATCAATAATAAAAGGGAATTCGACTAAAGTGTGAATCTGATTTTTAATGCACGTCTCAATTAAGTTTTCAGAATCGGCTGCTTTGCTGCTTATATACATAGCATCTGTAGCAGCAATAATTTCATCTACATCACTGAAACGAGCAAAGTTGTTAGTGAATTTAGCATCATCCAAACAATGAAAACCAATAAATTGCACTGCCTCCATTCCTGAGATGGAAGAGCATAAAACTGGCAGTTCTTCAAGTTTGCCTATGACACCTATTCTTAACATAAAAATGTTTGTACTTAGCAAATTTAACAGTCGTTAACAAAGTTTGTTGCGCTTAGTTTTGTAAAGAATTAACAAGTGCTTTTTAAAATCGTGGTATGATTGATAGTTACAGACATAAAGGAATGAGGAAGAATATGCTGGACGAATTACGCCAAAAAGGGATAGTGGATGAAAATGTCCTGGAGGCAATGGATAAAGTACCTAGGCACTGGTTTTTAGATGAAGCATTTCTTGAAATAGCCTATCAAAATAAAGCCTTTCCAATTGGCTGTGAACAAACCATTTCACACCCCTATACAGTTGCTCGTCAATCTGAACTTTTAGGGGTGAAAAAAGGTGAAAAAGTTTTAGAAATAGGAACAGGTTGTGGTTATCAAACGTCAATTTTGTTCTTTTTAGGAGCAAAAGTTTACAGTATTGAACGTCAGAAAGAATTACATCTTAAGACAAAAAAAATGCTGACTGATTTAAGATATAGGGCTCATTTAAAGTATGGAGACGGTTACAAGGGGTTGCCAACATATGGGCCTTTTGATAAAATAATAGTTACTGCTGGAGCTCCATTTATTCCGACCCCACTCTTACAACAACTAAAAATTGGCGGGCGTTTGGTTATCCCTTTAGGAGAAGGTAAGCAAATAATGACTGTTATAGATCGCGTTGGGGAATCAGAATTTAACAAACAAGAAGTTGGAGAGTTTGCCTTTGTTCCAATGCTAGAAAAGAAGGTTTAGAAAGGGTTAGGGCAGTTATGCCCATGTTGTAAAAAGTTGATTTTCTTTTTCCAAATTGGGTAAATTGCTAATCTTAATTGAAATTTATTCGGTGTAAAGGTCCCTTGAGCAGTATTAATCATTCCGTTTTCAGAAACAGAAGCACTAAACTCACCCATATTAGATATTGGAACAAAGGAGTAGTCAATCCCAACTCTAAAATAAAGTTTAGGTGTTTTCTCCTCTAAAATATCAATTCCAAGAGTGATCTCTGGGTAAACTAGCCAAGCTGTTCTAAAGGTTGTTTTGTATTTGTTATCTGCGGCAAACCCAATGTTTTCTTGGATAATATTTGAAGAGCTTAATGCTACACCAAGTTTAAGAAACATATAGGTGTAGTTCGGAATCGGGTACTGAAGACTTGCAGGTAAAGAGAAATGAAGAAACTGAAATTCACCATTTGCTTCATTCTCGCCATGGTGGAAATGGTATTGTTGGTACTTTACGTCTAAACCCAAATGGGTATCATAGGCTCTGCCATAACGCTTCCAATAATCGAATCCTCCACCAATACCAAATTCGGCATGAGGACTGTCTTCTGAATCTACAAATAAATAACCTCCGCCTCCAGTTGGTAAAATAGGTGTAAGGGTTAAACCAATCATGCCAAGGTTAGGGCTTTTATTGCTGAAGCCTTGTCCGTAAGCAATTGCTTGCACGAAAATTAAAAGCGATATGATGAATTGTTTTTTTATCAAAAGCCCTGCCTGTTATAACGGAACGTTAAAGTTCTTAGGGTGTTTTACTTCAAATTCAAATGAGGCTGATTTTTTTTCTCCGGCAGGAACCTCAATATTCCATTCTAAGATACCAGTTTCCTCTTTTAATTCCCAATTCCCATCTAACTTATGCTCAACTTTAATTTTGTTGTCTTTTGCAATTGGGATTTGGTCAACAATTTCAATTTTAACTAATTTGTTTCGGTTGTTTTTTACAGTGATTTCATAACCTCTTGTTTTACTTATTCCAAGTAGATTGGTCTTATTGATGCATTTTCCTTCTTGCTTAACACGTTCAACAAAAATACTTTGATCTTGTCCTAATGAAACATCTAGCGTGTCTTTCATTGTTTTAGGGTTCAGATAAGATTTGCCTACATAAGTTTCGTCAAAGTAAATATGTGACTTACCAGGAATGAGAGGCATTTTCTCCCATTCGGTAACTTGAGCTAACAAATAAACACCACTACTTTTCTTAGGAACTGCGTAATATTGATAGGTAGCAGGAAGCTCTTTTTTCAGAATATTTACATTCTTTTCTCCCTCTCCGGTGTTTAAAGTGAATTTACCCGGAATTGTAAATGAAGTGAAAGTTAAGTTTTCTTGTTGCATTGGTCTGGATGTATTAGCAATCATAGCAATATTATCCATTTTAAAGTCTAATTCAGCGTATCCCGCCATAGGGGCCTCGGATTTCCCTCTCCCTCGAGCTTTATTTTTGTATGAAACGAAAGATTCATTATTTAACCTCCAAGTATATAATTCAGGTTTTTCACCGCTTAAAACTGGGTTCCCAGTTGCAACTGTTAAATCACAATTGTTCCAATTTACGCCTGTGTTTTGATAAATCATCGCATTGTATTCAAATGCTATAGGCTCACCAATATTACTTGCTCTCATATTGTAAAGAGGAGACCATCCGCATCTTAAAACATGGTAACGTAATTCTAATTGAACCTGTTGATTTTGCTTAGAGGCATAAACGATGTCTATTTCTCCAGTCTGTTCAGTATTTACTTTTTGAAGGTCTTTAACTTGTTTGTTAAGTTTAGATTTTACCTCCTCGAACTTTTTAATTTGTTGCTCAGTATCTGTTATTTTTTGAATTAAACCGGGGATTTTACTTTTGTAATAGGCTACAAAGTCTTTTATGTCGTCAATGTCTAATGTTTCTTCATTGCTTATTCTTTTATTGCTTAAGATTAAATCTTTTTCAATTTTTAAGTAAGCTAAGGCATCTTCCAAGTCTAGCAGTTCTTTTTCTACAGATTTAATCTGACTTTTAATTTGAGCTAATTTGGGTTCGTCTTTGATTTGATTCGAGTAACTGGTTGTAAATTTTATATCTATTATTTTGGCCCCAATAACTTTCGCTTTAATAGTTTGCTGATTAACAAACGCGCTAATTCCTTTGATTTTTAATGTGTCGATTCCAGAGTTTAACTTAACTTTTGCAGATCTTGTGATTTGAGCACCGCTAGAAAACACTTTTAAAGAATTGATTTTGGGTGTGAACTGAGCTGAAACAGACAGAATAAAAAAGGTAAAAAGATAAAATAATTTGTACTTCATAATTATATTATTAGGAAGGGGGTTTGTTCAATTAAATTTAAGGAGGTTTTATAATGAAAAACGCCTTGTTGATGGAAACTTTCTTATTTGTTGAAAACTTTTGTATTTACTGACTAGATTTGTTTTAATCACACAATTAATCAGGAAAATATGTCCGATTCAAAACCATTGATTTTAGTAGTTAACGATGACGGGATTACTGCGCCTGGAATTCAGTCGCTTATTTCGTTTGTAAAAGATTTTGGAGAAGTTATAGTTGTAGCTCCCGATAAAGCTCAAAGTGGTATGGGGCATGCGATAACAATAAACTCCACACTGAGGTTGAATAAACACGAAAATCAATTTGGCGTGGAAGCTTATAGCTGTTCTGGGACTCCAGTAGATTGCGTGAAGTTTGGAACAAAAGTGGTTGCTGCTGGAAGAAAGATAGATTTAGTGGTAAGTGGAATAAACCATGGTACAAATTCATCTATTAACGTAATTTACTCGGGAACAATGTCTGCAGCTGTTGAAGGTTCTGTAGAAGGCATTCCTAGTGTAGGTTTTTCACTAGATAATCATTCGGTAGATGCTGACTTTTCAGCTTGCGAAGAAGTTGTGAAATCTATTGTGAAGAGATTGCTGGAGAGTCCAATAGAAAAAGGTTATTCGTTAAATGTGAATATACCGAATGCTCCAAAGGAAGAGTTGAAGGGAATTAAGGTTTGCCGACAAGCAAAGGCTTATTGGGATGAAACTTTTGAGGAAAGAAAGGATCCGCATGGCGGGAGCTATTATTGGTTGACTGGAGAGTTTATGTATTTGGATGAAGGAGAGGATACGGATATTTGGGCATTAAATAATAATTATGTTTCTGTTGTGCCTACTAAATATGATTTGACCGATTACGATGCGGTTAATGTTTTAAAAGATTGGGATGGACTTAGTTAAGCTGGAAAAACAAAAGAGAATAAAAGGAGTTGTTATTGGAGCTATATTACCAATGATTTTGTTAATGATCGTTGGGTTGTATGGCTACTTTGGCGATAGACCATATATGATGATTGAGGGAGGTTTTATTATAGCTCCAAATACTTATTTAGGCGTGTTGACATTGTATGTGAAAAGTATAAGTCATTATCACGCTTTTTTTTGTTTAACAGGGAATATGGCTCTGGTTTGGTTGCTCACTAATAAGAAGAAAAACTCGATTGCAAATGGTGTTATTGCTCCTACTGCGATATACGCTTTAATTCTTGTTGCATTAAGATTAATATAGATGAAATACTACATTGTTGCAGGAGAGGCTTCTGGTGATTTGCATGGGAGTAATTTAATGAAAGAAATCTTAAAAAAAGATCCTAAAGCGGATTTTAGATTCTTTGGTGGTGATTTAATGAAATCAGTTGGAGGGATACTTGTAAATCATTACAAGGATACTGCATTCATGGGGTTTATTCCTGTGATACTAAATTTAAGAACTATACTTGAAAATATTAAGCATTGCCAACAAGATGTGTTGAGATTTAAACCTGATGTTTTGATTTTGATCGACTACCCAGGGTTTAATTTAAAAATTGCAAAGTTTGCGAAAGAAAACGGACTAAAGGTTCATTACTATATTTCTCCAAAAATTTGGGCGTGGAAAGAAAAAAGAATTCATCAAATTAAAGCATATGTAGATAAAATGATTACTATTCTTCCTTTTGAAACAGGGTTTTATAAAGGTCATGGAATGGAGGTGGAATATGTAGGTAATCCATTATTTGATCAAATATCTGAATTTCAAAAAACACAAGCTGTAATTGAATCTGAAAAACCAATTTTAGCAGTGTTACCTGGGAGCCGAAAAATGGAATTGGAACGAATGTTGCCAACTATGGCAAAAGCGGCTAAGCTGATGGAGAATGATTATGAAGTTTATATTGCGGCAACTCCAGATTTTGATCTCGACTTTTACAGGTCTTTAATTGGTGATTTAGATGCCAAGTTTCTAGTAGGAGAAACATATAAGCTTTTAAATTCAGCAAAGTTGGGAATCATAACAAGTGGAACGGCCACTCTAGAGGCTTCAATTTTTAAATTGCCGCATGTTCTGTGTTATCATGGGCCGGCATTAATTGTTGCTTTGGCAAGGCGATTTGTCAAAGTTAAATTCCTTGGTTTAGCTAATCTTATTTTGGATAGGGAGATTACAAAAGAATTAATTCAACAAGATATGACTCCTGAAAAAATTGTTGCTGAACTTCGAAAATTTGAATCAGAAGATGGGGCTAAAAAAATGGAGGATGATTTTAATGACTTGTTATCTAAATTAGGGACAGAAGGAGCCAGTAAATTGGCCGCAGAGGCAATTATTAACGATATAAAATAATGAGGTTAGCCTGGGTTTTAACTCTTCTTTTATTTTTGTTTCAAGTACCTGCTAAGTCAGAAACTATATCTGTTTCTATCTTAAGTGAAATTGTTCAGGATGATTTTACAATTGAGATAAAAAGAGGAAGTTATTCAATTAAGTATTTAAACAATGAAATTAACCTTTCCAAGGGAGCCGTTTTAAATATTCAAAAAGGAGGAAAGATAAGTTTAGGTGATTCTGTCAAATTTTTTGCAAAAAGCTTTGTTTTAAAAGGTAAAGATTATGTCAATCATTTCCAAATCAATTCACATAATAATAGTTATAAGTTTGATGATGATTTAAAGGTGGTTTTTAACGGTGGACTTCCTTCTTTAATTAATATAGTTGACTTAGATCATTATGTAGCTGGTGTTGTGGAAGGTGAAGCAGGTTATGGTTTGCCTCTTGAGTATTATAAGTTACAAGCCATATTGTGCAGGACTTATGCGTTAAAGAATCTTTCGCGCCATGATGCTGAGGGGTTTAATTTGTGCGACAAAGTTCATTGCCAGGTTTATCATCAAAAATGTAAGAAAAACGATATAATCAAAGCAACAGCATCAACAAGTGGTTTAGTTGTGGTTGATCATAATTTAAGTTTAATAAATACTACTTTTCATTCAAACTGCGGAGGTCAAACAAGTAATTCGGAAGATGTTTGGGTGACGCCTGTTAGTTACCTTAAGTCGGTTAAGGATTCTTTTTGTTTAAACTCCCCTCATTCCCTTTGGAAAAAGGAAGTTGGAATTGAAGAATTTAAAACATTTTTTTCAGAAAATAATCCAGTAGATTCGATTGAGTTTGTTTCCGTGTTAAAATTATGTCAAGATACTGCAAGATTTCCAAATAAAGTTTTAATTTCAACTCCATTAACAAAAGTAAGGAGTGGTTTAAAATTAAACTCTACATTCTTTTCTGTTGAACAGGATAGTACGGGTTTAACTCTTTACGGTAAAGGGTTTGGTCATGGGGTTGGACTTTGTCAGGAGGGAGGTATCGAAATGGCTAAACAAGGTTTTAGTTATATTGATATATTAAAATACTACTATACTAAAGTTTTTATCGTAAATCAGCGAGCACTTCTGTTTTTTAAAGAAGATTAGTGCAAATTTCAACACTTCCATCGCTTAGAATTTTACTGGTTTTTATTCCCTTGATTTTATTATGGGAGAACTTCGCTTTTTGGGGTGTTTTTAGTTTTTTGATTTTTGGGATTCTATTTTGCTTTGTGATTGCTAAAGATTGGCGATTACCCTTAATTTTTTCTTTTCTGATCTTGATTTGTTTTTCTCGATTGATGATCAATGAAGATTCCGATTATCCTGGAAATTCTTATTTGGTTAAAAAGGTCCTCAAAACTAAAATGGGAAATCAGTCTTTACTGTTGTCTGGTAATAATTCTGTTGTGGCAAATGTTAAACTTAATAACGAGCAACAATTTTTATTTTCAGGTGATATAATTTGCATCAATAAAAGTTTGAGCCCTGTGCGGGCACCACTTACTTTGAAGGGCTTCAATTACTCACAGTATTTATTGGATAAAGGTGTTGAGTATATAGTTGATGTAAAAGCAAATGAACTTGATCTGGTTGTTCGTGACTCTTTAAGTATTTATTACTTCGCCCAAAGAATAAAATATTGGCTTATTCAAAAGATGATGTCTTTCAAAGAGATAAGGTTGGGAGTTAGAGGTGTTTTATCGGCGTTGCTTTTAGGTGATAAGTCAAACCTTTTAAAGGAAGATAAGTCTTTGTTTAGAGAAACTGGAGTTGTGCATGTGCTTGCCATTTCGGGTTTACACGTTGGAGTGTTTTATTTAACCTTGTCTTTTTTATTTGTTAAAATTCTCAGGTTTGGAAATTTATTAAGTGTAATTACAATAGTTTTTCTTTTGTTCGGATATGCCTTTATAACTGGGTTATCTCCTTCGGTAGTTAGGGCGACTATAATGTTTAGTCTTATTAAATTAGGTAAAGGGTTTAATAAAGAGGTTTCCACTTTAAATATTGTTTTTTTCACCGGAGCCTTAATGCTTTTTTGGGATCCAACTTTAATTTATGATGTTGGATTTCAATTGTCTTTCAGTGCAGTTATTGGAATAGTCATAACAGTTAATTATTCCCGTTTGTCTGGTTTGATTATTAATAAATACTTAAGTTGGTTTTGGACTTTATTATTGGTTAGTTTGAGTGCCTTTCTTTTTACATCTCCAGTTTTAAGTTACCATTTTGGAGTTGTGAATTTAACCAGTTTGTGGTCTTCTCTTTTGGTTGTGCCCTTAATTTCTGTCGCTATGTATATCGCAATGTTAGTAATGATAATTTCATTTTATCCAATATTAAGTATTCAGGTATTAAAAGTTTTTTGTTGGCTTTACGATTGGATTATTAAGCTATTAGGTTTTATAAATGAGTTTATACATTTGGAATTTAAGGTGAGGTTTGAAGAATTAATAGTGTTTGCTTTTTTCTCATTTTTAGTAGCTGTTTCCTTGCGCAAAGTTCGTTTTCTTTGGCTTTCATTGACTTTCGTTTTGTTGTCTTTAATAAATCCAAAACGTAAAAACGTTGAGATACTTAAAAAGCCTAACCATTATGAATTGAAAATAGATGATGAGTTTTTTGTTTTAAAAGCAGAAGATCATCTTTTATTCGAAGATCTGAACATCAATTTAAATGGGAATTATTTACTAATTATTAGAAATGGTCATTCTACTGATACACTTGATTTTAATGTTAATAAGTATCAACACTTTGAGATAGAAAATTAACTAAAGAATTATTACATTTAAAATGTGTTAAGGAAACTAGGGCTAATAATACTTTCATCGTCACTTGCTTTTTATTCATGTGATGAGGGATCAGGGCAACAAGATCAACTTCTTATTGAATCCCCTGTCGTTAAAAAAGATTCTACAGGTTTTGGATTTACAACAGATTTAACCGAAGAAATTGCAGCTTATAAAACTGTAGTAAACATCATTAGAGAGACAGGTTTGGCTCAGAATTTTGTTATTCTGCCAGGTGATGTTGAGAATGTTAAAGCTTATGTAGAAGACAACGAAAGAGTATTGGAGTACAACCCTGATTTCATGGAGAAATTACAGGGAGATACAAATTGGCCTGGCTTGTCTGTTTTAGCGCGTCAAATTGGACATCACCTTTCAAATCATGAGTTAGAAAATGGTGTTCCATCAATTGAAGAGGATATAGAAGCTGATAAATACGCTGGTTTTGTTTTGTTCAAAATGGGTGCAAGTTTAGATGAAGCTATCAAGGCCTTAGAGATTGCTATTGGAGAAGATAGTATTGGTAAAGGTATTTCCAAAAATGCTCGTTTAGCATCTCTTACTAAAGGATGGAATAACGCAAAAGTTTTAATGACTGATACAGTAGTTGTTGCTAAAGCTGTTGAGGATACGGTAGTTAATAAGGTTGTTGCTGAAGCGAAATCTGTTATCAAACCAGATTATGCTTACAGAGTGTTCTTAGCGTTAGATAAGAAGATGTACTTCGTAGATGAGGAGGATAAGGTTTTTCAAGAGATAAATGGTAAACCGGTTGCTGTTGGTTTGAAGAAAGACAGTGATAAGCCAGGTTTTGATTGGATCTTTATGAAAGAAGGAGATTCATACGGGGTTGATTTGAAAGGTAGGCTTTGGGCTTTTTCTACAGATGGAAATTTCCATATTGTTGGACAAGCAGTTAAGCTTTCGGTTAATTAACCATGTTTTTTAAAACTCACGTTCGTTGGGTTAAGGTTTTTTCGGAAGAGTTATTTAACAACGATTTTTTGGAGAATGTTGTTAGGCCTTTAAGTTTAAAGGGGCTGGACGTACTTTGTGTTAGAATTGGGGCGATTTAAAAGTTTTTGAGAAATCCTGTCCGCATCAAAAGGCTTCTTTAGCAAATGCAGTCTGTGAAGAAGGAACAGTTGTTTGTCCTTGGCATAAATATACATTTGATATCGAAACAGGTCGTGATATTTGCTCGGCTGGAAATACATTGAAAATTTATCCAACAAAGTTGGAAGATAGATATTGGTTTGTAGGAGAGGAGGTTAGATTGCCTTTTTGGATGGATCCGGCTTAGTTTTTGAAAACATATTGTAATAAAACTTACAAGTCGCGTTATGAATGTAAGTTCTGTTATTAATTATATTTGTGTTTATGAGGTTGCTTTGGGTTTTTCTTGTCGTTTTTTTAGCTAATACTTCTGTTGCTCAGTTAAATTGTGATAATTCTTCTTTTTTAAGAAAAAAGAAAGTTAAAGTAAGCCAGTCTACTAAAGAAGTTTGGTATAAGTTTAGGGCGAAAGGAAATTTATTAGATTTTACAGGATCTCTAACCAAAAGTGATAGTCTTTTTGAGTACGAAATATATCCATTTGCAGATTGTCATAAAATAAAATCAGGATTTGTAACGCCATTAAGAAGTGTTACTAAAAATGGAGGCGGATTAACAGAGGAGCTTTGGCAGAAAGTTATCGACGAAGGAATTTGTGCTTGTGGAACCTGCTTGGAAAAGTTGGAGGCTGATTTAAAGAAAAGTGTTAAGGTAAAACAAGGAGAGTTTTATTTATTAAGAGTTTTAGCTAATGAAGAGCCTTTTGAGTTTAATATGGATTTTAAGCAAAGGGATACTTTAAATCCAATTCAGTTTTCAATAGATAGCGTTCCAGTTGAAGAAATTGAGGTTGGTATGGTGTATCAGTTGAAGGAAATTTTCTTTATTCCTGCTACTCCAAACTATTTACCTACATCTATTCCTGAGTTAGAAAAATTAGAAGCGTTTTTAAAAAAGCATAAAGTATTAAATGTTGAAGTTCGTGGCCATGTTAATGGCCCTGCTCAATCAAAACCTGAATTTTACTTATCCTTGTCTATCGCAAGAGCGGAAGCAATTAAGAAGTTTTTGGTAGAGAACGGGGTTGAAGAAAATAGGATAGATGCAAAGGGGATGTCTAATTGGCAAATGCGTTATCCATCTCCCAAGAATGCCTTTGAAGCTGGAGAAAACCGTAGGGTTGAAATTGTAATTACTGCTGTTGAATGAAGTTTGTTATAAGCGTTATTATATTAATGTTCCCTTTTTTGTTGAATGCGCAGACTTCTTGCGCCTCGGCAAAAGAAATTAGTTTAGATAGCTTAAAGTCTATTTCTAATTTTTCTAAAGAAGTCGTTTATTTTAAAATCAGGAAGGATACAGTTGATAAAAAAATAGAATTTTCAGGTGATTATGAAAAGTTGATTGTTCAGCCTTCTGAGTGTAACGATCAAAAATCTTATAGTTTGGATTCATCAGGACTGATTATTCCCTCTGAGGAAATGATTAATTCGGGCATATGTTATTGCAACAGTTGTACAGAGCGTTATTCGAAATTTAGTATGTCAAAAGATCTGTTTTTTAAAGTAATTGGAGGAAAGGAGTTGAATATTCGCCCTTTAATTACAGAAAAAGAAACAGAGTTAGTTTGGTATGAAAAAAGGTTAAAGGCTGGAGATAAAATCAGGCTTCGTAATATTCTTTTTATTGGAGGTGAGGCAAAGTTTAGAGCTGTTAGTTTCAAGGATTTGAATAGATTATATGATGTTTTAGAAAAGAATCCTGATGTTGATGTTGAGATTCAAGGGCATGTAAATAGTCCAGGGAAAAGAAATAACAAGGAAAATCAAAGCCTTTCTGATGCTCGTGCCAAAGCCGTTGTAGATTTTTTAATCAAGAAAGGGATTAAACCCAATCGATTAACAGCTGTAGGTTACGGGAATAGACAAATGATATATCCGAAAGCGAAAACTGAGTACGAAATGCAGTTCAACAGACGGGTTGAGGTATTAGTTAAATAATGGCAAGAGGCAAAAAGTATTATATCATTTATAAACCCAAAGGATGTTTAAGTCAATTTTCCAAAGAACATGGGAAAATGGCTTTAGCAGATTACTTTGATGTTGAATCAGATGTTTACCCAGTTGGTAGGCTGGATGAAGATTCTGAAGGGTTACTTATTTTAACTAACGATAAAACTGTAAATGCACAATTGTTGGATCCTCAGAAGGGGCATTGGCGCACTTATTGGGTGCAGGTTGCAGGGCATATTAATAAGCAGGCAATTAAAAATTTAAAAGCCGGTGTTGAGATAGTTTCCAAAGGGAAAGTTTTTCAAACCATGCCAGCAAAAGTTAAAAAATCAAATCCTCCTAAATCCGTTCCACCTATGGAGGTAGCTGAGAAAAATACTTCATGGATGAAGATTTCATTACAGGAAGGAAAATACAGACAAGTGAGGAAGATGACGGCAAAAGTTGGTTTTCCTACTTTAAGGTTGGTTAGGACTCATATTGAAGAGCTAGACTTAGGAGATTTGAAACCGGGAGAAAGTAAGAGTTTGGAGAAAAAACAATTGTTTTCCAAGGTTAAACTGCCATTTTAATTGCTGTTTTCAAAATCAAGGTGTGTAAAACAAACATTACTTGTTCCAGTCAAAAGAGAGAAATGAAAGTATCTTGATTGTATGGGAGAGTTAGCAAAACAGTTTGTGGGAAATCAACTAGTTTCATTAAAAACACAGGAGATTGTTCAAAATCCTGTTTTATTTAATTCGGAAAACGTTTCAGTTACTAAATCTAATCTCGATATAGCTAAAGGAGTTTACTCAGAGTATTCAGATGAATATGGAAGTGTTAAATCATTCAAAAAAGTTCAGGTAGATAAGGATAGGGAAACTGGTGAGGTTAATTCTGATATTCAAACCATAAAAATAATAGAACGAGATGGTGTTAATTTCTTGTCGCTAAAGAAATTGTACGATAGCAGAAATAAGTAGACCAAAACGTCTAACTTCACGAACTCACTGCGTTTAAGACTTGATAAGGACAAAGAAGGAAATTTACCATTTTTAGTTAGTACTTTATTAGAAAGAAATCTTCTTTAATTTTCTTAGAACTTTTTGTTGAAATGGTCGTAACAAGACGAAACAACAAATTTAATGACCCCACTAAACAAAGAAACAATTGATGGGATTTTGGAGCTCGCAGGCGGAGAAGACTTCATTCTCGTAGAGCTTTTTCAGTCTTTTTTAGAAGATGCCGAAGAATTATCTACAGGGATTAAGAATGCTGCTGATTCTCAGGATTGGGAAAAGCTTCAATTTGACGTTCATACTCTAAAAGGTTTATGTGGTACAATTGGTGCTAATCCACTTTTCGAAGTTTGTAAAGTTTTAAATGACGACTTAAAAAGTGGGAATAATTCGACTGCTGTTCCATTAGCAAACGAAGTAGTAGCTAAGTATGAAGAGCTAGTTGAGTATATTAAATCTAACTACCAGGTGTAATATGAAACATAAAGTATTTTTAATAGAAGATAATCCTACTGAAGGATTTTTGTTACGCTTAGCCTTAAGTAACGTTAAAAATTTAGAAATGACTCACTTTAAAACAGGTGGTGAGTTGATGGAGAATGTTGACGAAAAACCAAGTGTTGCAATAGTTGACTTGAATTTACCTGATATATATGGGTTAGATTTAATAAAAGAGTTAAAAGTAAAGTCGCCAGATACTAAGATTATTGTTGTTTCTGCTCAAAGAGATATTGACGTGATAGCAACAGTCCAATCTGAAGGAACTCCTTATTATCTGGTGAAAAGTGATAGCGTCCTTAAAAATTTGAAATCAATTGTTGAGGATTTTCTTTTCTCTATGGATGCTCAGGGGTAAATTCGTACAAAACACTGTATGAAACTCTTATCTAAAATATTATCAAAAAGAGAAGTCATTTTTATGGCTTCTCTTTTTTTGTTTTTGCATAGTGCTTTTACACAGCTCTACAATTTTAAAAAGATTTCGGTTGAGCAGGGTTTATCTGCTCATGGTGTTTATTCCATTGCGGAAGGGCCTAAAGGAAGGTTGTGGATTGGTTTAGAAGGTGAGGGTTTAAATATTTATGATGGTTGGGAGGTTACAAGGTTAAATGATTTTAATGTTGGGAAAAATATTAGAGTTATTTTCCGAGATTCTAGAAATAGGATGTGGATTGGATCCGATTATCATGGGCTTTCAATGATCGATAACGATAAACTAATAAGCTTCAATACCACAAATGGCCTCAAGGTTAACCAAGTAAGGGGAGTTGTGGAAGATCCAAAAGGAAGGGTTTTTGCAGCTACTTTAGGCGGAGGAGTTTCCGTTGTTAAAAATGGAGAAATTATTGGAGAGATAGGTGTCAAAGAAGGTTTGCCTAGTTTAAGATGTAAATCTATTTTAAGCACGGATAGCTTGTTGTGGGTTGGAACTGATGATGGTTTAGCGCTTATAGAGAAGGAGAAAGTTGTTAAGGTTTACAAAGCAAGTGATGGTTTGCCAAGTAATAAAATACTATCCCTAAAAAAAGGTGTTGATGGTGGCGTTTGGGTAGGTACTCAAAAAGGGATTGCTTTCATTGAAAAAAAGGTTGTATTGGCTTTTGATGTTAATGATGGGTTGTTTGATGATAGAATTAAGGATGTTTTACCCATTTCTAAAAATGAAGTGTGGATTGGAACAAGAGCTGGTTTGGGGAAGTTAAAGGTGGTGGATTTTAAAGAAAAAAAGCTAGCTGTAAAATGGTTTAATGATCAGAACGGATTAAGTAATAATCGTATTAGATGTTTGTATAAGGATGCTTCTGAAGCTGTATGGATCGGGACGTATTTTGGGGGTGTTAACCGGTTCTTTAATGAATCGTTCTCAATGTTTAATAAGTCTAGTGGGCTGCTGGATAATGTAATTACAGCTGTAAGTTGGAATTTATCTGATTCTTCTCTTTGGATGGGAAGTCATGAAAATGGAGTGGATGTTTGGAGTAAGGGGGGCTTGAAAAGCATCAACAAGCAAATTGGGTTATCGGAAAATCAAATCACCTCAATTGCTCATATTAATGATTCTGTGAGTTTAATCGCTACTAATGAAGGGTTGAACCTTATAAAGAATTTCGAAGTTGAGCGAGTGTGGGATAGTTATGATGGTTTGTTTGAAGGAAATTATATTACTTCTGTTTGTACGAATAAGGATTACTCTATTGGTTTAACCAATCTGGAAGAGTTATTTGTAGTTAAGAATGATTCGAACGGAGTTGAATTGGATTCTGTAAACACCAAGGCCGTCAACAAAATAATCAAATCATATGTTCATAGTGTAAGTAACATCGGCGATTCTTTTTGGATAGGTACAGATTCACTTTTGTATGAGTTAATTTTTACAAATGGTATAGTTAAAGTTCAGTCAACCCTTCCCATTAGTGGTGTTTTAAAGCTAGTTGAAGGAGAGGGCTTTAAAGTAGGATTTAACTTAGGAAGTAAAATTTTTAAAATCGACTCGAATAGAATCGTTTGGGAAAAACAATACAAGAGATCGGATGAAATAAAGTTTGTTTTAAAAGATACAACCTCTTCGTTTTGGTTTGGTTTAAAAGGACGCATTATTCATGTGGTTTTCCAAAATGGTCAGGTAAATACAAAATCATTTTCATTATCAGAAGGTTTTATGGGAGAGTCAGCACTTAGGTCGGCGGTTTCTCAAGATGCAAATGGAGATGTTTACGTAGGTACAATTAAAGGGATGTTAAAGTTTGATCCATCAGGATATACTGGAGTAAGTAGGGATTTAGAAGTTCATTTTGAAAATATTTTGTGCGACAATTCTGAGTTTGATTGGGCTAAATATTCCGATACAATAATTAATGGAGTTCCGCAGGGGTTAATTTTACCACATAGAATGAATCACTTGACTTTTGATTATAAAGCTTTTCATTTAAAGAGTCCTAAAGAGGTGATATATAAACTAGAACTTTTTGGTGAGCAAGAAACAGTTTTTGAGACGACTAATATATCCGAAGAGTTTCACGATTTATTACCAGGGACTTACGAGTTAAAAATATATGCTAAAACTCAGTGGGGTGAATGGTCGGAAAATCCAATGGTTTTTGAATTTGAGATTAAACCTCCTTTTTGGATGACAAAATCTTTCCAGATTTCCATTGTATTATTTCTGATAGGATTTTTATTTGTGATTTATAAATTAAGAACCAGGAAGCTTGAGCGGGAGAAGAGGAAGTTAGAGCTTTTAGTAGAGGAGCGAACTAAAGATTTAAATGATGAAAAACAGAAATCGGAAAAATTATTGTTAAATATTTTACCGGTTGAGGTGGCAAACGAATTGAAAGTTAACGGGTTTGCTAAGACAAGAAAGTATGAAAAAGCGTCAGTTCTTTTTACAGATTTTAAAGGCTTTACCAAAATGTCATCCGAGATCTCCGCGGAAAAACTAGTGAAAAAGCTAGATGAGATATTTGTAGCATTTGATGAGGTTATTGGGCGAAATAACTTAGAGAAAATTAAAACAATTGGAGATGCTTACATGTGTGCCTCTGGAATTCCAGATGGAAATCCAAATCAGGTGAAAAATATTGTTTTGGCTGGTTTACAATTAGTAGAAGTAATGGAAAGCTTTAATAAAAAACAAAGAGAGAACAATGAGCCAGAATGGGATGTGCGTGTTGGTATTCATACTGGGGAATTAATAGCAGGAGTAGTGGGGAAAAAGAAGTTTGCCTATGATGTTTGGGGAGATACTGTTAATGTTGCGAGTAGGATGGAGAGCAATAGTGAGCCAGGTAAGGTAAATATTTCAAAGGCGACTTATGATGAGGTTCAATTGTACTTTAATTGCGAAGAAAGGGGGAAGATAGTAGCAAAAAATAGGGGGGAATTAGAGATGTATTTTGTAGAAAGTTTAAAAGAGGATTATCAAAAAGAAAATGCAAGACTTAGTGCGAATCAAATGTTTTACTCGAATATTGAGGCATAAAAAATCCCGCCGAAGCGGGATTAATATATTGAAATTAATTATTTCTTAGTGGTTTGAAAGGTAGTTAGCAACACCTGCAGCGTCAGCTTTCATAGCATCTTCACCTTCTTTCCAGTTTGCTGGACAAACTTCACCGTTTGCTTCGAAGTAGTTTAAAGCGTCAACCATTCTTAATGCTTCATCAACTGATCTTCCTAATGGTAAGTCGTTAAC
>JAYPYW010000020.1:29120-33886 GCA_038154685.1 Flavobacteriales bacterium
GTTACGTCCGAGTGGAAGATCGTTCACCAATTGGTGACGAACAACACCTTCTTTGTCAATTAAGAATAAACCTCTGTAAGCAACAGGAGCTCCGCTAAAGGCTGCGTTTCCTTCC
This sequence comes from Flavobacteriales bacterium, assembly GCA_038154685.1. Lineage (GTDB taxonomy): Bacteria > Bacteroidota > Bacteroidia > Flavobacteriales_C. The sequence goes on from JAYPYW010000020.1 coordinate 29,236, forward strand.
TCATCAACATCGTATTCACCAGCTAAAACATCGTAGTTTTCAGCAATAGTTTTCGAAAGGTCAGCAACTAATGGGTAAGTAACACCTTCGATTCCTCCATTATTTTTTGGAGTGTTTAACCAAGCCCAGTGAGAGAATTTAGAGTCGATTGAGCATCCAACAACCTCAGTGTTTTTTGCTTGAAAATCAGCTAATTTTGCTTGGAAAGCATGTAATTCAGTTGGACAAACAAAAGTGAAATCTAATGGGTAAAAGAATAAAACAACGTTTTTTCCTTTGTACTGCTCTAAAGAGAAGTTTTCTACAAATTCACCTCCGTTTACTACTGCATCTGTGCTAAAAGAAGGGGCTTTTTTTCCTACTAATACTGCCATTTTATAAGTTTTTAATTGGTTTAAATTTTGCTTCTGCAATAATACGGCTATTCAATAAATCATGAAAAGATTAAGTATAGAATTTCGCAATTAAATCAATAGTGAAAACTGATTATAAAAAAGAAACAGCTCCAGCTATTCCGAAACCAACAATTATTGAAATGAATTTCACTAAGTTGAACTTGTGATTTTCGCTTACTTCAAATAAAATAGTTGTGGAAATGTAAAGGAAAATCCCAATTACGATCGCCATAAAATAGTGGTGGAAGTCTTGCAAGAAATGTACTTGATCAGAAATAAGTAAACCTAATGGCGCCATTAAAGCAAAAGCGCCAATTATTAAGAAGGACTTTAAAGATTTTCCGATGTAGTGGTTGAGCATGCTTCCGAAAACAATAGCTACAGGAAGCTTGTGTAAAATTAAACCAGTTAAAAATGTTCCGTGGAAATGGTTGTGATCTCCGGCATGATGGTGACCTTCAGCGAGAGGAGTAGCTTCGAAAAGTGCATGTAAAAACAATCCAATCAGAGCTGCTGTTTTAATTTTATGAGAGTGTCCCTTGTGGTAGTGTCCATGATCAATTCCTTGAGTCATGAATTCAATGATTAATTGAACTGAAAAACCAATTAAAATAAACAAACCATAGCTTTGTTTGTAGTCGAGGAATAAGTCGGGTAAAAAGTGCAGTACAGTTAATCCAAAAAGAAATGCCCCTGAAAAAGACAAAAGAATCTTTAAATATTTTTCTTTTGTCAGATTAATGAACAAGAAGGTACTACCAGCTATAAATGTGGTAAGGAATAGAATTATATGAGTTGTTAAATTATCCAATCTTCTTGGCAATAATAATTAATCTGTCTGATTCAATTGTGAATTCATCCAGATCATAATTACCAAAGGTATGAGTAATTTCTAAATCTCCTTGCTTTAAGTAATCTCTAAAATCATCCAATCCAAGGAGTTTAACAGATTCCTGAAAAGAAAAGTTTTGACCGTTATCTTCAAATTCGATTGTTTTAAAAACCTGGTTGTTTTCTATTTTCTTGGAGATTTTAAATTCAATTCCATCGATATTTTTTATTTCGAAAGGAATTAAACCGGCAATAACTTTTTCACGATTTAAAAAATCAATTACCAGAGTACCGTTTGCTTTTAAGTTTCGGGCGGATGCTTTTAAAGCGTTCAATTCGTCTCTTTTACTTTTAAAGTATCCAAAACTGGTAAAAAGGTTTAAAGCAAAATCAAAGTAGTTGGTTCTAAATATTTGACGCATGTCATGCGTGTAAAACTCCAATCCTTTTGTTTCTAAGGATTTTGCAGATGTGATACTTTGTTCAGATAGATCGTATCCAACAACATTATATCCTTTGTTGTATATGAATTTAGAATGTCTCCCTTTTCCGCAGGCAATATCTACAAACTTTGCATTATTGGGTGGTTGTAGAAAGGTTATAAGGTTGTTTATAAACCTTTCTGCCTCTGAATAATCCCTGTTTTTATATAAAGTGTGATAGTACTTGGTGTCGAACCAGCTTTCAAACCATTCTTGTGCCATAACATAAAGATAGGAAGCCTAAATGAATTCTTTTTCTTGGAATATAGAATTTAGATATGCTTCAATAGCAGAAAACGGTGAAAATTAAATGGGTTTCTTGAAACTAATGGGATGTGACAAGCGTTATAAGTCAAGATAAACAGTTTTTAGTCTCGATTAAAAACTATAATTTTATCCTGTTATGTCATTCATGGACTTAAATATTTATGATTTTTACCGCAAGATGGAAAGCAATGATATTATGCTTTCTTTCAAGGGTGACGTGACGTCTGAGATGCTTACCTCTATGCTTCAAATCATGGAAACTAAGTTGGATAACTTAGGAGAGGGAAATAAGGTTAAGCGTAAAGTTTATAATGTTTTAGTTGAGTGCTTGCAGAATTTATACCATCATCGAGATGAAATGAAGAGAAAAGGTATAGATGAAGAAAGCGCGGCCATTTTTATGATTGGAAGAGATGAAGAGGCTTATAACATTGTAACTGGAAACTACATTTTGTCGGAAAGAGTACCGAAACTAAAATCTCGAATTGATCATGTTAACACTTTAGATAAAGAAGGATTAAAGTCTCTTTATAAAGAAGTATTAAATAATGATGAAAGAAGTGAAAAAGGTGGAGGAGGATTAGGGATAATTGACATCGCAAGAAAAAGTAAGCAAAAATTGGTTTACGATTTTATGGATGTGGATGATACTTATTCATTTTTTAGTTTATACATTAAAATACCCCAAAAATAAAAAACAGCATTATGGGAAAGATTTCTATAGAAGGGACATCAAAAACACCAACAGTATTATTTGATTCTGATGAGGGGGTAATGGAGCTTAAAGGAAGATCCATTCCAGAGAACAGTATTGAATTTTACAAGCCTATTGTTGAGTCGTTAGATGAGTATGCGAAAGGGCCAAAAGCTGCAACTAAAGTTGAGATTCAGCTTGAGTACTTTAATACTTCATCTTCTAAGTGTATTCTTGATTTGTTCAAGAAGTTAGAGGCTATTCATAAAGCTGGGAACGAAGTTGCTATTAACTGGTATTATGAAGAGGATGATGAGGATATGTTAGAAGCTGGTGAAGATTACCAAGCGATTATTAAAGTTCCTTTCACAATGATTGAAGTAGAGGAGGATTAAATTCCTCAAGGATATAAACTAAAAGCCCGATCAAGGAATTGATCGGGCTTTTTATTTATGTTTAGTCTCTTGTCTTTCAGTTTAAAGCTTTTCCAAAATAAATGGCGCTGTGGCAGATTGTTTAGCCTCATTAATTTTTTCTGGAGTTCCTTCGTAACATACTGTTCCCCCATTTTTTCCTCCCCCCGGACCTAAGTCTATAATCCAGTTAGCGCATTTCATTATTTCCGGGTTGTGTTCAATTACAATCACCGAATGACCTTGATCTATTAATGCGTAAAAGGAATCGAGTAAAAGGTTAATGTCATGAAAATGAAGTCCAGTTGTAGGTTCGTCAAAAACAAAAAGAGTTTTACTGCTATTATTTCCTTTAATTAAAAAATAAGCAAGTTTAACTCGTTGAGCTTCTCCTCCCGATAATGTGCTTGAAGATTGACCTAGTTTGATATATCCTAAACCAACCTTTTGAAGTGGGATTAACTTATTGATTAATTTGCCTTCTAATGTGGTTTTTCGGTTCGGATCAGCATTTTGTTTGAAGAAATCAATTGCTTCATCAATTGACATGTTGAGTACATCAAAAATATTCTTCCCATCGTACTCAACTTCTAGTACTTCCTCTTTATATCTTTTTCCTTTACATTCTTCGCATTTTACCTTCAAGTCTGCCATGAATTGCATCTCAATAGTAATATGTCCTTCTCCTTGGCATTTTTCGCATCTTCCATTAGGAACGTTTAATGAGAAATGAGAAGGCTTGTAAGCTCTTAACTTAGCCATAGGTTGTTTGGTGAAAATATTCCTGATTTCATCAAATGCCTTAACGTAAGTTGCAGGATTAGATCGAGAAGATTTTCCAATTGGGTTTTGATCAACGTATTCGATTGATTCAATGCTTTTAATGTCACCCTTAAGTCGATCCGATTCTCCTCCGTTTAAAATGGATTTTACTTCCGGGATTAATTCCCCTTTAACCAATGTGGATTTTCCAGATCCGCTAACTCCTGTTACCACCGTAAGCCCTCCTAAAGCAAAGTTTGCTTCTTGAATGTTTAGGTTGTTAGAATGGCAGCTAGTTAGTTTTAGGAATTTTTTAGGTTCTTTTTTAGTAGGAACTTCAATGTTTAAAATACCATTTAAGTATTGAGTAGTTAAGCTTGTTTTGGACTTTAATAATTTCTTATGATCACCTTCGAAAACCACTTCGCCCCCAAATATTCCAGCTTTTGGCCCTATATCTATAATGTGAGAAGCTGCTCGCATGATGTCCTCATCATGTTCCACCACAACAACTGTATTTCCAATTTGATTGAGTCCTTTTAAAACTTCAATTAACTGATTTGTGTCCTTAGGATGTAACCCAATACTTGGTTCATCTAATACGTATAACGACCCAACTAAACTGGAGCCTAACCTGCTAGCCAGGTTTATTCTTTGAGACTCTCCTCCAGATAATGTGTTGCTTAATCTGCTAAGGGATATGTATCCAACACCAACATTAGTTAAGAAGGCTAGTCTGTTAGTGATTTCTTCAATTAATCTTTTACCAATTTTGTTGTTGTTTACATTATTTAGTTATTTAACTGA
>JAYPYW010000020.1:33896-47813 GCA_038154685.1 Flavobacteriales bacterium
ATTTTAAGTTCTCTTTCAGTAAAGTCAAGCGATATGAAGAAATCGTAGGCTTCCTCAATTGTCATTGCTGTTACTTCTGCAATGTGTTTTCCTCCAATTTTAACAGCAAGTGATTCTTTTTTTAATCGATGTCCTTTACATTCATTACAGTCTGTTCTCCCTTTGTATCGAGAAATCATTACCCTGTTTTGAATTTTGTAGATTTTCTCTTGAAGTCCCTCAAAGAAATGATAAATACCGCTAAAGTAAACAGATCCGTGCCATAAATAATCTCTTTCCTCTTCAGTTAAGTCTTTATAGGGAGTGTGTACAGGAAAGTTAACGTGGTGTGCATTCTTAATTAATTGTTTTCTCCATTCTCCTAGTTTAGGACCTTTCCATGGAGCAACACATTCTGAATGGACAGAAAGATTTTTATCAGGAATTACTAAGTCTTCACTTATACCTAAGATTTTACCAAAGCCTTCACAAGTTGGACAAGCACCAAGTGGGCTATTAAAATTAAACATCTCTGGCGTTGGAATGTCAAATTTAATTCCATCAGCTTCCAAACGTGTGCTGAAATATTTTGAGGTTATTTCGTTTTTGTCATAAATGTCAATCCAACATGACCCATTTATTTCATTGAATGCGGTTAAAACTGAATCTGAAATTTGATTGGTGAAATCGTCGTTTTTTGAAACCGAAAATCGATCTACAACAAGTTCAAAATCTTTTTCAGATTTAATATCGTTCAGGGATATAAATTCTCCGTTTATTCTAGCTCTAGAAAAACCTTCCTCAATTAATTGAGGGATTACAAAATCAGGGGCTTCTTTATACTTTAAATAAATCAACCCTTTAGTTTTTTCAGGAAACGACTCAATGTATTTAACCACATCAGTAACTTCATCCCTTTTAACTTCTTCTCCTGAGATAGGGGAGATTATTTTACCCAACCTTGCAAAAAGTATTTTCAGGTAATCGTAGATTTCAGTGGTGGTACCAACTGTTGATCGGGGATTTCTAGTAATCACTTTTTGTTCAATAGCAATTGCAGGAGAGATTCCATGAATGTAATCTACATCAGGTTTTTCTAGTTTACCCATAAATTGTCTCGCATAGGAAGATAAACTCTCAACATATCTGCGTTGTCCTTCTGCATAAAGAGTATCGAAGGCAAGTGATGATTTTCCAGATCCGCTTACGCCAGTAATTACAGTAAATGAATTCCTGGGGATTTCAACATCAATATTTTTTAAATTATGAAGCTTAGCACCCTTAATTATTATGTTTTGGTTTTTAGCTTCATTTTTCGATGTTTTCGGCATAATAATTGATGTTTTTTGGATGTGCTTGACAATAGGTAAAATTATGTTTAAATTGGGTAGAACTTAAAAAAAGTTAAAGATTTTTTAAATCTCGCACAATAAAGTATTTTTAACACCGTTGTCACATTAGTACCAATTTTATAACTAAACGTATTCGCTTATAGAAACATAATTACTCTGAAAAATTTTTATTAGTTAAAAACCCCTAAAACAGAGGAATTATGGAGTTAGTGAGTATGTCCGATAAGGAGTTGGTGAGCATTTACATCAAAGGAAATGAGTTAGCATTAGAAGAATTGGTTAACCGTCATCGTTCCAGAATTTATTCTTACATTTTTGTTACAATTAAAAATCAGGCTTTAGCCGAGGATTTTTTTCAGGATACTTTCATAAAAGTGATTAAAACTTTAAAGAGTGGAAGGTATAACGAGGAAGGTAAGTTTTTACCATGGGTAATGAGAATTGCACATAACTTAATGATCGATCATTTTCGAAAAGAAAAGAAATTCAGAAAGGTAAGTGGTAGATCAAGAGATAATGAGGATATGGATATCTTCAGTACTATTGGTTACGATGAATTAAATGCTGAACAAAGATTAGTTAAAAATCAAGTAAGGACAGATGTTAAGGAGTTAATTGAGAGATTACCAGCTGAGAAAAAAGAAGTTGTTAAACTTCGTCATTATTATGATATGAGCTTCAAGGAGATTTCAGATTTTACAAATGTTAGTATTAATACCGCTCTTGGGAGAATGAGGTATGCTTTAATTAACTTAAGAAAAATGGTTGATGAGCATGGTGTAAGCTTAGAATTATAAAAAAAGTTAATTGCGATAACAATATTGTTTAAAGCTGGTCGTTTAAGGAAAGAACAATGCTTAAAAACAATAGATGCTTATGGCAAAATATTACACTAAAAATTATACAGACAAGGAAATTGAAAAACAAATAGAAGAAACAATGAACGTTGTGGAACCTAGTCAGAAATCAATTGATTTTATTTTAAATTATTCCAAAAGTCTCTTGGTTCAGAAAAGTAAGGAAATGGGAGATATGTTTTTAAATTTAAACTAATAAAAAAAGGCCGGATTTAATCTGGCCTTTTTTTGTGTTAAAAATGGAACAATTTTGGAAAGTTCTCGTAATTTGAGGGAGCTGGAAAGCTGTTTGAATTATGAGAAAATTTAGAATAATTGCATTGATTGTTTTGGCAGCGCTTGTTTTGCCTTCATTTACATCTTCACAAGACGTGCCTTCGCCACAAAGTTTGATGGTAACTTTAACTGGGTATAGAGATGCTAATAACGCTTTGAAATGTAAGCTTTATTACATGGTTACATTGCCATCTGACCCTTCTGCAATTAAAAATATTCACATTACTTTAGATAAGCCAGTAGGTGATCTGGAAAAGGAAAATGTTTCTGATCTTGTAATTCCATTCGACTGGAATGCAGCGCAAAAAGTTGATGGAGTTGTAAGTTTTTATACAACTCGAAACATTCTTTATATCGGTATTGGTGAGTATGATTTACTGAGAAGATATGAGTGTAAAATCGCTTTTATGGATGACAAAGGGAATAAAAGTAGATATGCAATATTCAAAAAATAAATCCACGCAATAAATATTTCATAACCACGTTTATTTAAGCATACAGCTTAAAATTCGGGGATATGTTAAGAATGTTATTTTTCTCTTTGGGGATTATTATAACCCATTTTTCTTTTGCCAATAACGGGCAACAATATTCAAAAATTATTTTTCCTACTGGAGTAACCAAGCTTACTCAAACAGTTATGAAGCAGGCTTCAGACGTATATAATAAATTATACGAACGAAATTATACCCGAATTAAATTACAAGGAGAAGGTGAGGAGAATTGGGCGATTCAAGAACAAATTCAATTAGCTAAAAAAAGAGCTTTTAGTGTTAGGGAGTTCTTTTTAGGGATTGGATGTTTGTCAAAGAATGTCAAGTTAGATCTTGCAGGAACACCTACTTTAATCCTATTTAAGCCTAAAGCTACTTATTCTATCAGTGGAGAAATCAATTTAAACAAAATAGAGCAGCAATGTTTTACGATTCAAGGGGGTCAGCAATCTTATTTTAAAACCAAAACAGGTAATGTGTTTGTGTTTAAAGAAAATTCTTTTAAAGATGAAACAGGAATGCCTGTAAGCGGGGATATTAGTATTTGTGTTTGGGAATTCTATAAAAAGAAAGATATGATTGTTGGGCAGGTTTCTTCCGGAGGAAAAGATGAGGTTTTAGAAACAGCAAGTACATTTTATATCCAAGGATTTAAAGGCAAAGATAAATTGCAATTAAAGGAGGGGAAATCTTATAAGATTTATTTAAACAGATCCGAGGATTCAGAAGGTTTCAAGGCTTATTACGGAACCGTAAAAAACGGAAATGTTAAATGGCTAGAAGATAAAAGGTCATACGCTTATACAAGTATGTTTGACGAGGGGGAGTTAATGGAGAACATGGATAATGGGGGTAAGTTTGTTGTTAGATCTCCAGAGCAAGAGAACAATGAAAAGCTGGAAAAAAGGTTGTTGTTAACTGGAAAGAAGATAGGATGGATTAATTGTGATCGAATTGTTAATGTTGATCAACCGAGTGATTTGAATTTATTTTTAGAGGGAGTTTCTGAGGAATTTACCGTTCGTTTAGCGTTAAGCAGAAGGAATGCAATAATCCCTGGTTTAGCTAATTCTAATTCAAATAATCAATATAAGTTTTCTAGAGTGCCTTCAGGCGAGTCTGGATATGTTGTTGCATACAAGGAAAGTGGAAGTGGCTATCAGGTGGCGTACTCACAAGTAACTCTCGGTTTTATTAAGTCGATTAATTTAAAACCGGAGTTTAAAACAAAAGAAGAATTCGAGAAATTATTAGATTCCTTTTTACATTAGTCTAAAAAAAGGATGGATAAGAGATTAGAACAGTTTGAAAGATTGCTTAATATCATGGATGACCTTAGAGAGAAGTGTCCATGGGATAAGAAACAAACACTCGAGTCGCTCAGACATCTAACTATTGAAGAAACTTATGAGTTATGTGATGCAATTATAGAGGGAGATTTGCAGGAGTTGAAGGGCGAGATTGGTGATTTAATGTTACACATGGTTTTTTATTCGAAAATTGCTTCTGAAAAAAATGCTTTTGATATAGCTGATGCCTTGGAATTTGTTTGTGATAAATTGATTCATAGGCATCCTCATATTTATGGTGGTGTTAAAGCAGAATCAGAGGAGGAGGTAAAGGCAAATTGGGAGAAAATTAAATTAGAAGAAAAAGGAAAGTCGGACAAAAAAAAGACAGTTCTTCAAGGCGTACCTAAAAGCATGCCTTCTTTAGTTAAAGCCGTAAGGATTCAGGATAAAGTAAAAGGGGTAGGTTTCGATTGGGATAATAAAGAACAAGTTTGGGATAAAGTTCAAGAGGAGTTAAGTGAGTTTAAAGCAGAAGTTGATGTTAATGATCGCGAAAAAATGGAACAAGAGTTTGGTGACTTAATGTTTTCGATGGTTAATTACGCGAGATTTATCGGAATTAATCCGGAAGATGCTTTAGAGAAAACGAATAAGAAATTCGTAAATAGATTTACCAAAATGGAATTAGAGATCGAAAGAGATCAAAAAGACCTTAAGGAAATGAATTTAGATGAAATGAATGTTTACTGGGAAAGAGCTAAAAAATCCTAGAAGAATCTTAAAGCGGTTCTCTTACATTCTGATCTAACCAAATAAGCTAAGTCATAATTGATTTCTAAGTAAACTAACGCACTTAAAGGTGTAGTTGGTTTATAATCATCAAAAGAAAATCCAGGTTCATATGCATCAAGTTCTCCATTACTAACAGGTAAATATGTGTTAGAGCCTTTTCCTCCTTCAGAAGTAATTAAATCTTGGAAACCATAATGAACTCTAAGTCCAAAAACGAGGTAGGTGTTGTTTGCTCCTAACATAAAACTTCCAAAACCAACTACAGCTCCGAAATTAGTTTTTGTGAATTGATTTGAAATATCTGTTTCAGCTCCCGCTTTGTCAGTTTCAGTAGCTCCGTTAATAAAGCTAATTTGAGGTCCTAGTTCTAAGAAGCTTCCATTGTCACTATTGTGTCTAAATAATAATGGCATGTCGAAAGATCTATAATTAACAGTCTTAACCCACTCTTGTACATCTTCACGTGGTTGGAAGTAGTATCTTTGGTCTGCATTTCTATGCATGAAATCAAGAGTTATCTGGTAGTTTAAGTCGAAGTTTACTCCAAGCTTACCTCCAAATGTGTATCCTAATGACAATTGGTGTTCAACATTTGTATTATTCCAAACGTTAGAATTTACTAAACTCGTTAAACCTGCTCCACCTTTAATTCCACAATCTACCCATGCTTGTGAATAAGATTTTAATGAAATGAATAGGGAAAAGGTAGTTAAAAGTAAAATTCTCATATCTTTGATTCTCAAATTGCGATTGCAAAAATAGTTAATTTATTTAGGATTATGGGTCAATTAGACGGTAAAGTAGCTCTTGTAACCGGAGCATCAAGAGGAATTGGTAAGGCAATTGCTCAAAAATACGCTGCAGAAGGTGCTAAAGTAGCTTTCACTTATTTAAGTTCAGAGGAAAAAGCGAAAGCTTTCGAAGAAGAATTAAAAGCTTCAGGGGTGGAAGCTAAAGGATATAAAAGTAATGCAGGTGATTTTGCTCAAGCTGAACAATTAATCGCTGACGTTGTTAAAGATTTCGGTGGTTTAGATATTATTGTTAATAATGCTGGGATTACAAGAGATAATCTTTTAATGAGAATGTCTGAAGAGCAATTCGACGAAGTAATTGCTACAAATTTAAAATCTGTATTCAACACAACTAAAGGAGCATTAAGAACGTTCCTTAAAGCGAGAAAAGGATCTATTATTAATGTCGGTTCTGTAGTTGGGGTAAACGGAAATGCCGGACAAGCTAATTACGCTGCCTCAAAAGCTGGGATTTACGGATTTACAAAATCTGTTGCGAAAGAACTTGGGTCTAGAAATATTAGATCAAACGCAATTGCACCTGGGTTTATAGCTACAGAAATGACTGAAGTTTTAGGAGAAGAAGTGGTAGCTGAGTGGATTAAAGGAATTCCTTTACAAAGACCAGGGCAGGCTGAGGAAGTTGCTGATTTATGTGTTTTCTTAGGGTCTGATAAGAGTGCTTATATCACCGGGCAGGTTATCAATATCTGTGGTGGGATGGTAATGTAAAAATTAAATAAAGTTGAATTTAGAATCGTCTACATTTTCTGTTTTAATAAGTTTTATTGTAGCGATTCTTGTTTCAGGGTTATTCTATTTAAAGGATAAAAAATTAAATGAAACGGCAAGTTGGTTAAAGTTAGCTTTAACTTCTTGCCGTTTTTTTATTGTTTTCATTCTAGTTTTTTTGTTGTTTAAACCTTTAACAACAAAAAAAAAGGAAGAGTTAATGAAGTCTGTTTTTCCTGTTCTGCTGGATAATTCAAAATCTGTAGTTATTTCTAATTCTTCTCTGGAAGGAGAGATTTTAAATTTTACAAATGAACTAAAATCTACTTTCGCTAATACGAACGTTAAAATAATTCCATTTTCTAATGGACTTCAAGTTGGTGATTCCCTAGATTTTTCCAATCAAGGAACTAATATTTCTAAATCTTTAAGTGAGATAAAAGCCTTGTTCCCAGCTTCAAATATTGGGAGTGCGTTAGTTATATCTGACGGGATTATTACTGAAGGTTCAAAGGATATTAATTTGAATCAAATTCCCTTGTATTCAATCGGAATTGGAGATTCGGTAAAACACCCTGATGCATTTATTAAGAGTTTGTTTCACAACGATATTACATTCTTAGGGAATGAGTTTGAGCTTGAGTTGAATTTAAAATTTAAGGAACTCAAAGCAGAAAATCAGGTTGTAGAGGTTTATTACGGAAATGATTTAGTAAAACAAATAACATTTATTCCAAAATCGAATAATGTCTTTAAAAAATGTAAAATTAAGGTTAAAGCGAATAAATCGGGTGAGATCCCAATTAAAGTCGTTTTAAATAACAAGGTAAAAGAGAAGAATAAAGTAAATAATTTCAAGACGAGTTTTATAACTGTAAAGGATAAGAAATTGAATTTGTTGCTGGTTCAAGGAGCTCCAACTCCTGATATAAGATTGGTTAAGTCTGCGTTTTTTGGGGTTGAGCATGTTAAATTAAATACCACCTCCTTTAACAACCTAGATTATGACTTGTCAAAAACAAGCGTTGTAGTTTTTATAGGGGACGGGGAGCTTAAAGAACAATCAGCTTGGCTAAATAAAATAGTAGAAAAAAGAATAGGATTTCTTTGGTTAACTGGAGTTAAAGGAGCTTTTAAGAATGACTTTTTTGAATTAACAAGATTGGATAATTCTTTCGATGAAGTAAGAGCTAGATTGAACAAAGGGTTCTCAAAGTTTAAACTTGGTGGTGGAATCCTGGAGGGATTTAGTTCGGATTTGCCAATTTCCGTGCCTTTTGGAAAATGGAAAATAAAGGGAGAGCAAGAAGTTTTTTCATATCAATCAATAAATGGGATTGATACTGACTTGCCCTTAATAGCTTTTTCTCAGCTACGAGGTGTTCAGTTTGGATTATTAATTGGAGAAGGCTTCTGGAGATTAGGGTTAAAGGAGAAGTTTGGATTAGCTGAGTTTTTAAGAAAATCTATTGATGCTGTTGCTGTTAAAGTTGATGATTCTAAGTTTCAACTTTTTTCAAGAAAATCATATTACGAATCTGAAGATGTTGTGTTTATTGCAAAATATTGGAACCAGGCTGGTGAGCTTGATAATTCAGGTGAGGTTGAAGCTAAGTTAATTAAAGGTGACTCACTTTTGATTAATACAAAATTGCTTAAAACATCAAATGATTTTAGTTTCAATTTTGGGAATTTAAAAGAAGGTGTTTACCAATTAAAAACAACCTTTAGAAAAGGGAATTTATTTTTGAATAAAAAAGTATCTTTTGTGGTTAAAGCTATAAAAGTGGAATCTGAGAATCTTGTGGCTAATCATTCATTCCTAAAAAGAATATCTAACCAGAATAATGGAAAGTTTTATCACTGGGATCAGCGATCTAAGCTGATAAATGATTTAAGGTCATCGAAAAACTTTAAGTCGATTAGTTATTTCGAATCAATTTCAGATCTATTAATTAAGCATAAATGGATACTTTTCCTTTTAATTGGTTTAATCTCAATAGAGTGGTTTATTAGAAAATGGCAAGGAACAATTTAAAAATCGGAATAGTTTGTTATCCAACCTTTGGTGGGAGTGGAGTAATTGCAACAGAATTAGGAGCAGGATTGGCAAGAAATGGACATGAGGTTCATTTTATAACTTCCAGCCAGCCGGTTAAACTAAACGTTTTTGAAAAAAATATTTTCTTTCATGAAGTTGTGCTTAATCCTTATCCATTATTCCAGCATCAACCATTCGAGGTAGCTCTTACCAGCAAAATCGTTGAGGTTGTAAAGTATGAAAAGTTAGATCTTTTACATGTTCACTATGCTATACCACATGCTTCAGCAGCGTTTTTGGCTAAGCAAATATTGAAGGAACAGGGAGTTAAAATCCCTTATATAACTACGTTGCATGGTACTGATATAACTCTTGTTGGGAAGGAACCAGAGTTCGAGCCAACAATTTCATTCGCAATTAACCAATCTGATATTGTAACATCGGTTTCCGAAAGTTTGAAAAAAGATACTTACTCTCATTTTAATGTGACTAAGGATATAGAAGTCGTTCCAAACTTTGTTTGTGTAGAGAAGTTCCGGAAAAAGGAAGAAAATTGTAAAAGGTCTGTTTTCGCACCAAATGGGGAAAAGATCTTAATGCATATTTCAAATTTTAGAAAGGTTAAAAGAATTCAGGATATTATTAAAATTCATGCAATCGTTTCAAAACAAATCCCAACTAGGTTAATCTTAATTGGAGATGGTCCGGAGCGGTCGGCAATGGAAAGGTTGTCAAGGGAAGAAGGAGTTGAAGATTCTACTTATTTTCTTGGGAAAATTAAAGAAACAGAAAAAGCGTTGTGTTCTGCAGACGTTTACTTAATGACTTCTGAAACAGAAAGTTTTGGGGTTTCTGCATTAGAAGCAATGGCAGCAGGAGTGCCAGTTATTTCATCTAATACAGGGGGGATACCTGAGGTTAATGATCATGGAGAAACAGGTTTTCTAAGTAACGTTGGAGAGGTAGAGGATATGGCTCAAAACCTAATAAAATTATTAACTGATCAAGATCTTTACGACCGACTTTCTGTAAACGCATTTAGGAAGGCGAATTCATTTAATATTTCTAATATTCTGCCCGTTTATGAAGATCTTTATAATGACTTACTTTCAAAGCTTTAAACTCTGAACTTAAATTACTACTTTTGCACTTCAATTAAACTAGATGGGGAGCAATTTGATAAAAGTAATTGAGCCTATATTAAAAGCTGCAGGGGATAAGATCATTGAAATATACAACAGTGATCAATCAAATGTAGTGGACCATAAGGCTGATGATTCACCTTTAACTCTTGCGGACATTGCGTCCAATAACGAAATCGTTAAAGGGTTGGAGGAGAACTACGATTATCCAATTATTTCGGAAGAATTGGAGAACGCTGATTACTCTGCTCGTAAAGATTTTACAAAATTCTGGTGTGTGGATCCATTAGATGGAACTAAAGAATTTATCAATCGAAATGGAGAGTTCACTGTTAACATCGCTTTAATTGAGAATGATGTTCCGGTATTTGGAGGGATTTACGTTCCAGTTAAGGATACATATTACTTTGGAATTAAAGGTGAGGGTGCTTTTAAAAAAGAAGGGAATGGTGAATTGAAGGAATTAAATGTAAATCAAAACTCAGGAGATTGGATTGCTGTAGGAAGTAAGTCTCATGCTAAGCCGGCTGAAAAGGAGTTTTATGAGGAAATCGGAGTTAAAGAATCTTTCTCTGTTGGATCTTCTTTAAAGTTCTGTATGGTGGCTGAAGGAAGTGCAGATTTGTATTATCGATCTGGACCAACAATGGAGTGGGATATTGCCGCTGGTCATGCAATTGTAAGAGCAGCAGGAGGTGAGGTGTATAAGGATTTAGATTGTAAAGAGGTGTTTACTTACAACAAAGAAGATTTGTTGAATGGACCATTTTTAGCAACTAGTACAACAAAATTAAAATAACGTGCAAGAGAATATTTTTCCAATAAAAGATACGCTTCTTCAACAATCTGATAAAGAGAAGTTGAACGGACACAAAGGAATTGTTTTGTGGATGTTTGGATTGTCGGGATCTGGAAAAAGTACAATTGCAAGAGCTCTTGAGAACGATTTGTATTCGAGAGGAATTCATACCAAATTGTTAGACGGGGATAACCTAAGATCTGGTGTAAATAATAACTTGACTTTTTCAATAGAGGATCGTGTTGAGAATATCAGAAGATCTGCTGAGGTGAGTAAGTTATTCATGGAAAACGGTGATGTAGTTATCTGCTCATTAGTTAGTCCAACAAGAGAAATAAGAAAGCAAGCGCAAGAAATTATAGGAGAAGGTTTTCGAGAGGTATACGTTAACGCTCCATTCGATGTTTGTGCTGAAAGAGATGTTAAAGGTTTGTATAAAAAAGCTTTAGCAGGAGAGATAAAGAACTTTACAGGGCTTGATTCACCTTTTGAAGGTTCTGAAAATCCATTCGTTGAGTTAAAAACTCATGAAAAGGATTTGGAAACATGCAAAAACGAATTGGTAGAATTAGTATTAAAAGAAATTCAACTTTAGTTATGTCACATACACTAAGTCATTTAGAGCAACTTGAATCGGAAGCGATTCACATTTTTAGAGAGGTTGCAGAGCAGTTTGAGAACCCAGTTTTGTTGTTCTCAGGAGGGAAGGATTCCATTACTATGGTTCACTTAGCTTATAAAGCTTTTTACCCAGCAAGAATTCCTTTCACATTTTTACATGTTGATACTGGACATAACTTCCCTGAAGCTATTGAATTCAGAGATAATTTGGTGAAAAGATATGGTGTTAAATTAGATGTAGGATTAGTTCAAGATTCTATTGATAGAGGAACAGCTGTTGAAAAGCCTGGTATTAACCCATCAAGAAACCAACTTCAATCAATTACTCTTTTAGAGAAATTGGAAGAAGGTGAATACGATGCTGCTTTTGGAGGAGGTCGTAGAGATGAGGAGAAGGCTCGAGCTAAAGAAAGATTCTTCTCACATAGAAATGATTTCGGTGAGTGGGATCCTAAAAATCAGAGACCAGAGCTTTGGAACTTATATAATGGTAAGAAAGCAATGGGAGAGTCTTTTAGAATCTTCCCGATTTCAAACTGGACTGAAATGGATGTGTGGCAATACATCAAAGCAGAAAACATTGAACTACCTTCAATATACTTCTCACACAAGAGAAATGTCGTAGATAGAAAAGGTGTTTTAATCGCGGAATCTCCATTCAATACTTTGTTAGAGGGAGAGAAATACGAAGAAAGAACTATCAGATATAGAACTTTAGGTTGTATGACTATTACTGGTGCAATCGAAAGTGATGCTGATGATTTAGATAAAGTAATCCAGGAAGTTGCTTCTGCTCGTCAAACTGAGCGTGGTAACAGAGCTGATGATAAAGTATCAGAAGCTGCAATGGAGGAAAGAAAGAAACAAGGATACTTCTAAAGAAAAGACAAATGGATACTCAAGGATATTTAGATATGGACCTTTTAAGGTTCACAACAGCAGGAAGTGTTGATGATGGAAAGTCTACTTTAATCGGAAGATTAATGTATGATTCTAAGTCTATTTTCGAAGATCAAATTGAAGCTATTGAAGCTTCTTCTGAAAGAAGAGGTGATGAGCAAGTAAACTTAGCACTTTTAACAGATGGTTTAAAAGCTGAGCGTGAGCAAGGAATTACAATCGATGTTGCTTACCGTTACTTCGCTACTCCAAAAAGAAAGTTTATCATAGCAGATACTCCAGGTCACATTGAATATACTCGTAACATGGTTACTGGTGCTTCAACAGCTAACTTGGCAATTATCTTAATTGATGCAAGAAATGGTGTGATCGAGCAAACTTGTCGTCACTCTTTTATTGCAAACATGTTAGGGATCAAGCACATTGTTGTTTGTGTAAACAAAATGGATTTAGTTGACTTTGCTGAAGATCAGTTTAAAAAGATCAAAGCTCAGTACGAAGAGTTCTCAGCAAAATTAGATGTTCCAGATATTCAGTTCATTCCAATTTCTGCTTTAAAAGGAGATAACGTTGTAACTAGGTCAAAGAATACTGATTGGTATACAGGAAAGACTTTAATGGAAACTTTAGAGACTATCGAGATTAACTCTGATAGAAACCTTGAAGATGCAAGATTCCCAGTACAAAGAGTTATCCGTCCACAATCTGATGAATTCCATGATTTCAGAGGATTCGCTGGAAAGGTAGAAGGAGGTGTTTTTAATGTTGGAGATGATATAGTTTCTCTTCCTGCAGGAACTACTTCTAAAATTAAAGAAATGTATGTTGGAGATAAGAAGGTAACAACAGCATTTCCTCCAATGAGTATTACAATGACGTTAGAAGATGAGATTGACGCCTCTAGAGGTGGGTTAATTGCTAAGGTTGATAACAAGCCAGAAGTTTCTAAGGAATTAGATGTTATGCTGTGTTGGATGAATGATAAGCCTTTAACTCCAAGAGGAAAGTATATTGTTCGTCATACTGCTAACGAAACAAGAGGTATGGTTATGGGCGTTGATTATAAAGTAGATATCAATACATTAAATCAAATCGAAGGAGATTCTTCAGTTGGTAAGAATGATATCTGTAAAGCTAAAATCAAAGTATCTCAACCATTAATGATTGATTCCTATTCGAAGAACAGAGGTACAGGATCAATTATTTTAGTTGATGAAGGAACAAACGAAACAGTAGGAGCAGGAATGGTTCTATAATAAGTTTTGTTTCACAAAATATTTAAAAGGCTCCTTATGGAGCCTTTTTTATTCATACTAGTCATATAATCGAGCACGTCATTCTGAGTATCAGCGAAGAATCTCAAGCTATATATCTCAAGTCCGATTACAAAAGTTTAAATAAAAATCTAAAGGATGACTTGCCTAACCATTATTAAAGCATTGTTTTAGCGGTCTATAAATCTCCTTTTTCTCAGCGTCTTCAAAGCGAACTCTGCGTCCAAATAAAAAAAACTTCACACCTTAACTCCAACAATAACAGCCGTTTGTTAATTCAAAGTAAAAAAAAGACGAAAAAACTTTAATAAACATTTGGATGTTAAAAACGCTTTGACGTATCTTTGCCCTCCCAATTTTGGGAAGCAGTTCTTAAAGTATTGAAATGAGAGTGAAAAAAAATGATGAAATTTTTCTCCTAAAGTTTTGCAGGAAAGAAATTGAGTCGTATCTTTGCGCTCCCGTTTTAACAACGGAACTAGAATTAGAGATATCGTCCTTCGGGACATGAGATATAAAAGTTCTTTGAAAGATTGAAGATAGAAGCAGCGTTTACTTTTAACTATTATAGT
>JAYPYW010000021.1:0-1681 GCA_038154685.1 Flavobacteriales bacterium
TTTGTAGTGAGTAACATAACCCGTGTGCCCCAACCCTTCATTGATAAATTAGTGTCATCTGATGTTAAACCATAAATATATTCCATTGCTAAAGGAAGAGAATAGGCTGGTTGAGCACTGTAATCTCCCATTGGTGTTTCTACTCCTATGCCAGGTGAGGTTTGAACACCAATAGCAGATTCATCTCCATTGAAAAGATTAACTCTTGCCTTATAGTTAACGGTATTAACAATTGAATTAACATAAAGTCCTTCTATTCCTAGACTTTTGTGGATTGTTTGTGCTTCTAAAGCTCCAAATAAAAAGAAGCTTATGATTGCATAAATTACTTTTTTCATAATACTTGATTTTATAGTTAGTTTTACTGACTATTATTAAAATAGTTTCATGTGAAACTAAAAACCCTCTATTTTGCATATAAAATAGATCTATGAGTCAGAATAATGTTATTATAGTTCTATAACAAACTACTATATTTTCTTTTCTAATTTTAACCAAGAATTAATTTGCCAAAACATTTTCTCAATATCTCTAAGAATAAAAACCAATATTCTTTCCGTCACTGGATCACCTATTTCTTTGGTATAGCTAACTGAAGAATATATATGGTTAATTAAAACCTCATAATCTGTTTTGATAGTTTTAACCATTTCAAAACTCGTTGGTACTTGCTTGACCTCTTTAATTTCTGAAACCTCTAAATATTCTTCTAAAGTTGAAAGTGGGTTGAGATCAAAGTACCTGATTCTTTCTGCAATTAAATCTATTTTATTAATTGCTTCTCGAGAGTGATGTTCAAATAGGTCGTGTAATTCAAAAAAATCAGCCCCAACTACATTCCAATGGAAGTTTTTAAACTTTTGGTTCAGTACACTATAATTGGCAATTATTGTATTCAATTTCTCTGATAGGGCAACAACTTCTAAAGGTGATAATCCATATTTTGTATAATTTTCTGTCATATTTCTTATTTTAATTCTTTCGGTCTACCTAAGTAATCAAATCTTTTGGTTACTTTTTTTGTGTTAACTAACTCGTTTGGATTGAAATCTTTACTGTTGAGTAGACTGTCCGAGTTGAGATTTATCTTTATTGATTTTTTTGGATAGCTAATTCTTTCAATCCAATTAACATTGATCAAAACTTTTCTACTCCAAGGGATCGAACCGTTTAAATCAATAATAATGTATTTAACTTCCCAATTGGAGTCATCTATTATTAAGTCATTTAACTTTCCTTTAAACCCATCCTTAGTTCTAATGGAATAATTGCAGACTTCCCTAAAACTTCTTAAGCTCCCCTTATTTTCATAGTCTTCACTAACAGATTTTGTAAAAGCGTTTTCTAAATGAATATTTCCTGCTGTTTGAAGAACTGACTGAGACTGAAACCTCATAATATGAGATTGCAAATCAAAGTGTTTCAATAGTTCCTTTTCGTACTGTTTTGAAACCGGTAAGTATTCATCAATTAGGGGGCCATTCTCAATGTCCTTAATTGAGAGACTTACTTCAAAATTTTGATTGATCCAACTTGGGTTTTTCCAAAACAT
Organism: Flavobacteriales bacterium; assembly: GCA_038154685.1. Classification (GTDB taxonomy): domain Bacteria; phylum Bacteroidota; class Bacteroidia; order Flavobacteriales_C. The sequence continues at coordinate 1,553 of JAYPYW010000021.1, forward strand.
TCTTGGAATAATTACCTTTTTATCTTTGAAAATGGTTCCTAAATCAGCATGGATATAATTAATAATCCAATTGTTCCCGTCAAACAGAAAGTCATTGATATCTCCATGATTCCCATCTGTTGCCTTAAT
>JAYPYW010000021.1:1691-32107 GCA_038154685.1 Flavobacteriales bacterium
AGGAAATAACAATCTAATAGCATTGATGTGCATCAAATTAGAAATTGATGTAAATCAATTACCCTTGGTTTTAAATAGGTATATTGAAGAATGGATAAAAAATTAGCGGTGCTCATCGATAGTGATAATGTGCCATCAAAGTACCTAGAGAGTATGATGGAGGAAATTAACAAATATGGAAATCCAATCATTAAAAGAATTTATGGTGATTGGACAAAACCTTACATAAAAAAATGGAAGGATTTAATTTCCGAAAATGCAATTACTCCAGTTCAACAATATGCCTATACCGCTGGGAAAAACGCAACAGATTCTGCTCTTATCATTGATGCAATGGATTTGCTTTATTCTAGAGAATTAGATGGGTTTTGTATTGTTTCAAGTGATAGTGATTTCACAAAATTAGCCCTCAGACTAAAGGAATCGGGAAAAGATGTTTACGGTTTTGGAGAACAAAAAACACCAGTACCATTTATGGCAGCCTGTAACAAGTTTATTTACCTGGAAAATTTAATTCCTATTGAAGAAAAAATTACTTCCAAGAAAAGAACAACTAAGTCGAAAATTGTAAAGCTTAATGCTAAAGATTTGAAATTTATAACCAACGCAATTAAAGATATATCAGATGATGATGGTTGGTCTTTTTTAGGAGACATTGGGAATTTATTGCAAAAAAGACGGCCCAACTTCGATGCTAGAAATTATGGGGTCTCTAATTTGAGTTCTTTGTTAAAGTCAATCGAAAATATAGAAATAGAGACAAGAAAAAATGAATCAGGAACCTCAAATTTAATTTACGCTAAGGTTTCTTAGTTTTTGTAGACAAGTTCAAAATTGTTGAGGTCTTCGCAACTAATTTTAGACCCTTTTGTTTTTATGTGACCTTCTGATTTTAAGTCACCTAGTGCTCTTACAACTGTTTCTGGAGTTGACCCGATATAATTAGCAAGATCTTCTCTATTGATAGTAATAGTAGACGATTCGATTTCCTTAAATAACTCAATAAGTTTAACCGAAAGTCTCTCCTTTACAGAAGAGTAGGCGATATAAAGCAGGTCTTCCTCCTTATTTGTGTACTGCTTGGAAATATTTAATAGAAGAGACTTTATCAATTGCATATTTGAGGAAAGACTTTTAAATACATCAGATCTTGGGATTTTTAAAACTGTGCTATCCTCTAGAGCAATGCAATCTTTAAAATAAACCCTCTCCTCAATTAGTGGTTTAAATCCAATAAAGTCGTTACTCATTAAAATACTCGTGATTAATTCATTTCCAGCTTCATCCAACAAAGTTGTTTTAACAGATCCTTTTCTCAAGTAATATAAAAACCTAGCTGGTTTTCCCGACCTAAAAAGATATTCTCCTTCTCGAATTTTTATTTCCTCAATCGCTTTATCCTTAAGATCCTTTAACTCAGATAATTCCTCCGAAACAAATTCAACCGGATTGTTAATTCTACTATCGTTAATTTTGAAACGTCTTTTTAAAACTTCTATAAAATGTGAGGGATTTATAGGAGATATGAAAAAGTCATCGCCTCCAAGGTCCATAAAAGACCTGTATTCAGAGAAATCAGAACCGATTCCAATAACCAAAATAGATCTTAAAATATGATCTTCTTTAACTAAATATAAAATTTGATTTCCAAGGGGATTGTTAAGGGATAAGTTAAGAATTATTATATCTGGAGAGTAATCTTTAATCAATTGTACGGTGTTTTCACCTATTGAAAGTATTTTGTATTTCCAGCCGTTTACTATTAATCCTTTGAGTAAAAAGTTGTCTGGTTCTTCATTTTGGATGAATAGTATTTTTGCCATAACCCTTAATGTAGAAAGATTCTTCACTAAAGGAAAATTTAACCACAAGAGAAAATCAATGAACTCATTTAATTAATGGCAAATTGATTTAAACTTTTTCTTAAAAGTTTACTGGTAGGTACTACCATTTTTCTTTTTCCGGAGACATTCTCACAATAATCAACTAGGGAAAAGGAAACTTTCCATCTTACTGAATCTAAAATCAAGTCTTTTATCCTTCCAAAAGTCCAATTTTTAGTGATAATATTCTTTCTTTTTAAATCATGTAGCTTGTGTTTTTTTTGATATGCCGCACTTACATTTTTGTCAAAATCAATCAATAAAGAATTAACAGGTTTATTTGTAAAGCTGTTTAAATGTGTCAGTTTTCTATAAAATGCTAATAAAGGAATTTCGCATTCCTCAATACTTTTGGAATTGCCAATGACTGGCAAACTTAATTCTAAATCCGTCTTCCCAATAAGTAGTAGTAATTGTTTCTTTTCCCAGTTAATGTTACTCCAAAATAGCTTTGGTATGTATACAATTCTTTTTTTCAGACGGTACGAAATTTCGCCAACCAAATATTTTAATTCCCAATCCTCTGGATCGTAAATAAAATCTTTAAAACTCACTTCATATCCGTCAAGAGTAATTAAGGAAAACTGTTTGAATTCTTCTAAACTAACATTCATAATTTAAAAATTTGGGATTATATCTTGACCAAGCTTTGAATAATAAAACCGACGCCCCTTTTTTGTTTCCACACAGTAATAAGAAGGTGAACCTGGTGGCATTACTCTGAAGAGTCTTTTGATAGGTTTGTTTTTCCTTATTTTTCTGTGGCTGTATTTCACAGCTTGTAAGGCAATATCATCCTCTAGTTCTTTTATTTTTGCAATCTCTTCAAATTCCCCATTCTTGTATTGAACAAGTACTTCTCGGTCCAGGTCATTGAGCTCATATTTTATTTTATAACGGTTTTTGGCAAACTTTTTAACTAACCTAAATTTTATTGATTCTTGGTAATTTGGGTGAATAGATTGGAGATAAAACCTACATTTTGATAAAAACTCTTCCTTCTTTTTCTTTGGCTTAAAAAAATTATGAATTACAGCTATGATTGCTGCAATGGTTAAAATTAAAAATGCATATTCCATAAATTTTAGTTTACGTCTAAATTCCTAATTCAAACAGGAATCTGCATTGATTTATATCACTGTCAAAAATTGATTTATATCAATCCCTGTAATTGAAAATAAAAAGGTGCCCAAAATGGGCACCAAAACAAAGAGAACCATGAAAGTTAGACGAGTAAGTCAGTAAGCTGATTGTGTTAGGAATTTATTGCGTATGGAAAAATTGCTTACTGACTTTAGGGAATTATTTCGGTCAATCACAGGTTCCAAAAAGTTTTCATGTACTATTTCCGATTTCTTTCCATAAACATCATGGTAATAGCATTTAACATATTTGCTTTTAATCGGGAAAATCAATTTAGATTTTTTATCTCTTACGTAATGCTTAACAGTCATTGGAATTCCTCCACTTTTCTTCACTACATAATCTCCAGGCTTAAATTTTGCTTTCATAATTTGTGATTTTTAAGGTTAGAACTTCAATTTGTTTAGCAGTTTATTCCTCCAATTTTTTAGTCTTCCGGTTATTGGTTTTTCAGGTTTAATTTCGTCCTCATGAACAAGTAACATCATGTATCCTCTTTTTTTATCGAAGGTGGTGCATTCCAGTATGCTTTTACTTTTTACACGGGAAACCTGAGTGTATCGAATGACGTTTAAAATTTGGTTGTTTAATTTATGTCGAACCCTTTGTCCAGGGTAGTATTTATAATTAACTAGCATTTCCGTATGAGTTTTTTTCTGTTTCGAAAAATTGTTTTTGATATCCTTTCAATGGGAAGGGGTGAGAACTATTTTGTCCTCTTTCCAATGAAACAGAAATTTCATTGTTATTTACTTCCCAATTAAGGTCATAATTGGCATGATTCAATGGTGTAGCTATACTGTCCATTCTTGAGCTTAGCTTTAATTGTAATCCATCTTGATTTTGAATCCAATCGTAACTTAAATACTTAACAACAATATTTCCATAGGCCAATTCAACCGAAACATTTTGATTGTACAGATTCCTTAATTGAAGTTTTGCGTGAGCACCTTTTTCAGTTAATTCAAATTCAAAATGTTTAATAGGATTGCTCTTATTTGAAGATTCTAAATTTTTCATAACATTTAATTTTATTCTATTTCAATAGTTTTAAAAGTTCTTAAATTTCGTTTCTTAGGCATTGTAATCGTTAGTATTCCCAACTCACATTTTGCCGAAATTCTGTTTACTCTAATCAACTCTTCTTTAATGGAAAAAGACCTTTTGAAAGAGTAGTTTGGAATTTCATTCAAGATTTTTCGAGCCTTCTTTTCATTGATGTTTGAAAAAGGAGATGAAGAAATAGTAAGAATATTATCTTCGAATTCAAGGTTAATGGACTCCTTTTCAAATCCAGGTATAAAGAGTTGAATCTCGAAAAATTCGTCAAACTCGTTCAAGTTAGCTGGCGGAACCCAATTGTTGTAAGTTCCTTTTTTTGATGATTCCTTTTTTTTCGTGTATGGGTCGAAAACATAATTAGGAATCAAACTTTCTTTAATGTTTATTAAACCATTCATTTCCTAAAGTGTTTATTGTTATTAATCCATTCCAAAAGCATAGTAATGTTTACCTGGAAGCTTTTCATAAACTCCTTCGAGCATTACTCCACCATTGTGTTCTTTTAAAATTTCAGAGATGTCCTCTTTAGACTTAATACTCTTTCCTGAGATTTTAGTAATGATAAAGCCTTCTCTGATTTTTGTTTGGCGCTGCAGTAGTCCTGGCTTTAGATGTTTAACCTTAACACCACCTTTAATTTTTAATTTTTTGGCGTCGGATTTTTCCAGTTCTTCAAACTCAGCACCTAGCTTTCTAAGTACTTCATCTTTTTCTACTTCAGTTAAATCGGAGTTACCCTCTGCATTTCGAAGTTTAACCGAGAGTTCTTTTTCTTTTCCATCTCGATTAACTTTTATTTTCACATTATCTCCAGGACGATGCCTTCCAATTAATTCTTGTAATTCAGGGGCGGTTTTTACGAGCTTATCATCAACATGAGTGATAACATCGCCAATTTTCAAACCTCCTTTCTTAGCAGCACTGTTTTCCATTAAACTATCTATATAAACCCCTTCGGTGACATCCAGTTCTTTTTCTTCAGCTAAGTTTCCGTCTACTCCTCGTATCATTACACCAAGGTAACCACGTTGAACAACGCCATATTTAAGCAAATCCTCCACAACTTTATTAACTATGTTAGAAGGGACGGCAAAGCCATAACCTGCATAAGAACCAGTAGGACTTGCTATTGCCGTATTTATCCCAACTAACCCTCCTTGGAGGTTAACTAAAGCACCACCACTATTACCAGGGTTAATAGCAGCATCGGTTTGTATAAAAGATTCTATTGCGGACTTGTCTTTAAGGATGTTAATATTACGCCCCTTAGCACTTACGATTCCAGCGGTTACTGTAGAGTTTAAGTTAAACGGATTTCCAACAGCCAAAACCCATTCGCCTACCTCAATTTCATCTGAGTTGATAAGAGGGACAATTGGTAATCCTTCCTCTTTTATTTGGATTAAAGCCAAATCTGTTGAAGGGTCTGTACCAACCACAGTGGCTTTAAATGTGCGGTTATCATGCAGTGTAACTTCAATGTCGTCAGCATTATCAATTACATGATTATTGGTAATTATATATCCGTTTTCATTTACAATAACCCCAGAACCTGTTCCAACTTTTGTTTGAGGAACTTGCTTTTGTTTCGGCTGAGCTCTAAACCTTCGATGACCAAAAAAATCATCAAAGAAATCATCTTGGAAAAAGTCTCTAAAAGGGTCGTGATACTGCGGAGTTCTTACAGTTTGATGAACTGTTTGAGAGCTCTTTATATGCACAACTGCATCCATTACCTTTTTGGATACATCTTTAAAATTTAATGGGATAACCTCTCCCGAATTTTTTACGGTATAAACCTGTCCCGCAGGGTAATTTTCTACGTGACTAACTTTTACTTTTTCTTCCTGTTTTACAAACTGAATGGCTATAATTGATGAAGCCACTCCAATTATTGATGCAGTTAAATAACTTGAAATATTCTTCATGATAATAGTTTTGAGCGTTAATAAAATGCTTGTAAACTATTATTGGGGAGGAGGTTTAGAAGAAATAAGATTGTTGTAAGGAAAAGGGTAAACACCTAAAAAGATTCCTTCTTTTGAATTCGTAATTAAAGCTTTCATAGCAAATCATTTAATAATTTTAAAACCTGTTGGTTAAACAACCATTAATTCAAATACTAAGAGTGTTTTAATCTCTTCACTGCGACACTATCAATCGCTATACCATCCAAAACTAAAATGAAATTTTGACAGGATCCAGTATAGAATTCTTAAAAAATTTTAAAAAGTAACTGACAAATTTTTCAACTCGAGTGTAATTATTTCATTTCTTCAGATTTTCCACAGAATCCAGTTCCATATTGTATTAAAACACATAATATGGAATACATCGATTTATACAATTTGGAACCTCAAGAAATAGATTTCTTGGTTTCTAAGTCAGCTCAGGATGTTTCCTTTAAGGAGCAACTGTCTAATGATGCTGAAAGATTAAAGTTCAATTTAAATTCTCTTTTAATGTCTTTTCCTCCAGGGTTATTGGAAAGGAAAATAGAATTAAAAGAAATGATTGAAGGACTATCGGTTTTATTAACCAAATTAAAGTAAAAGAAAATGGATAATACGGATTTAATGATTTTAGGCGTGTGCTTTGAAGCATTTGAAGATGGTGCGTATTCGATTGATGCGGACTTATTAGTTGAAAAAATGGCAAGACTTTGTTATGACGAGTTTGATGATGTTGAAGGACGAATTGAAAACCTTTGGGAAAACAATTTTTTATCCTCAACAAATGGCCAGTATTATTTAACAGATAAATCTCTTGAACTAATCAAGAGACTAGATAATACCGTTAATTAGTAATGGTTGATTCCTTTGTAATGAGGTCCCACAGCAAATGGTTTTTTGTTGTGGGACTAAGTTTTTTAGCGCTAATAATTAGAATAATATAAGAATGGGTGAAGAGAGATTAATACTAAATGAAACCTACGAAAAAATCATAAATGATTTAATGTGGAAAGGGTATGCCGAAATAAATGGCCTGATTAAAAAAGAAACTCTTGATGGTTTGAAGAAGAAAATTAAAATTGTCGAAAGGCAAAACTTATTTGCCCCCGCAGCAATTGGAAATCAAAACAGAATTGTAAATAAAGAGAAAAGGAAGGATAATATTTATTGGATTGATAAAACCCAAGGTGTTTTCGAAAAAGCATTTTTTGACGAAATAAGCTCTCTTTATAAATATTTGAATTTGCACTGTTTTACAGGTATTACAAATGCGGAATTCCTATTGGCAAAGTATGAACCCAACTCTTTTTATGAAAAACACTTAGATGGGTTTAAAAAAGAGAATAAAAGAAAGTATTCAGTGGTTACCTATTTAAATGATAATTGGGGAAAAGAGGATAAAGGGGAGTTAGTTTTATATCCGATGGGAGAAAAGCCAATAACTATGCTTCCAGAATTTGGTAAAACGGTTATTTTTAGAAGTGATGAAATGCTCCATGAAGTAAAACCTACAAGCCGAATAAGGTATTCCGTAACTGGATGGTTGAAATAAAAGCAGAAAAAGGTAACAGAGTTGTTACCTTTTTCTTTTAGAGATGATCGACATATCGTCGAATTTATTGCAAAACGGAAGTGGAGACGAACAATTAAACTAAACAACTATTTTAAGAATTGATGAGAATCCAAATTCCACTTCCTGGAGAACACTAACTAAAAAACTTCTTCATCCTGACCTTCCCATTTGATTTTTGAGAAATCAACATCACCTTTATCAACTTGGAGCTTTTTAAGTTTTACCAAATAGTTGGAATCTCCAAACTGGAATGGAACAACTAAATACTGGTCACCCTTAATTGAAATTGTTTTGGTGAATCTTTCAAATCCATCAGGATAAAACGCGCTTAAACCTTCTTTTAAGTCAGCTGACAATTTGTTGTAACTCTTAATAACATTCATGACAAAAAGATTAAAGTTTATTAATACATTCTTTAGTGAGTTGTTTAACATCCTTAACCTGGTTTAAATCCTCAGGCAAATAAATGTTAAAACTCTCCTCAATTGTAGAAGATAAATCAATCATATCAAGAGAATCCATGCCTAAGTCCTTGGAAAAGGAATCTCTTAAACTTATGTTTCTGGCATCTGAAACACAGAAATCAGAAACAGTTTCCTTAATTCGAGTTATAACCTGTCTAACAGACAATAACTCCACAGATTTTGAACTCAACATTTGTTTTGTTTTACTTCAAGTTATTTTCCAATTCTGTAGAAAATCTGTTTATTTTGATTTTTTCGAAATTAATTTTGAGCAAACTTCAAATAAATCATTTGGGTTGGCTACCTGAAGTAATTCTTCAAAAATTAATACCTGAAATTTCTCCTCAATATCTAATGAAATACCTATTACCTGATTAAGGCTAAGTCGCTCATCTTTAATTGCATTCAATACCCTTTTATTAGGGTAACTAACAGATTTTACTTTACAATACCTTTTGATGATTCCCAATAACCCGATTGAAATATCATCGTGCACAGTAGCTTTCATATTCTGAATAATATGACTGCAATTTCAAGTATGATTTTGGAGAAATCCTGGAGGGAATTATTTAATTGAAATTTACTTGGAGAGAATGCAAATCGTGACTGACTTTGTACTTCACAGTAAATCCGTGAATCTTACAAATTTGATAAACAATGGACAAGCCCAATCCAGAGGAGTCTGGAGAGTCACTGTCTTTTTTAAACCGTTCAAATAAAAACTCAGGTTTTACATTCGTTGGTAACCCAGAGTTGATTATAGAAAGTTGCCCGTTTGCGTAGTTAACTTCTATGTAACCATTTTCTACGTTGTGTTTAACAGCGTTTTTTAAAAGGTTATCAATCAATGTTTCGGCTAATAAATCGTTACACAAAATTCCATTGTCATTTTCGAGGTTGAGCCTAACTTTTATACCTCTTATTTCAATGATGTCTTCAAAATTTAAAAGAGACTCTTCTGTTACTTTTACAATATTTATTCGCTCCTTTTGCGAGTATATATTGTTTTCAATTTTAAGCAACATGATTAAAGACTGATTTAATCTTGTTAGCTTATTCAGATTCATGGACATTACACCCAATTGCCTGTGTTCTTCTTCCTTTAGGTTAGTGCTTTGAATAACTAAATCTAATTTGGATTTTGCTACAGCAATTGGAGTTTGAAGTTCGTGTGAAACATTTTCAATGAAGGTTTTATAAGTATTGTAATCTCTTGTTATTTTTTTGATTAGCAAGTCTAACTCTGAATTCAATAATTTGAATTCGTGAATTTCCGTTTCTGAAAATTTCACAGATTCAGGATCTGAAATATTGAATCTTTGTAATTTTCTGAGGGTAAGGTAAAATGGTTCCCATACTTTTTTCGAAGTATATCTATTAACAAATACAACGAGGATAATTAGCGAAGCAAAAAGTATTGTATTGGCACCAACTAAACCATAAATAAATGTCCTTGTCTCCTCCATTGGTTTTCTTATGGATACAATGAAAGTTTGTCCTTTTATGTTAGAACTGAAATCTAAAAATCGAAATGGAACATACTCTAAATCTTCTTTGTCATAAATCTCCTTTGAATAAAAGTCATCTTTGGGAGGTTTAAGCATTAAGTCTTCCTTAATTTCAATGTCAGATTTTAAGGTTTTATATAAAGAAAAGTCATCCGTATCCTCAAGGTCTTTAAGCTGTTTTAATATTAATTTTTTCTCTTTTATTAACTGCTTATCAACTCGCTTAATAATACGGTCGTTAACCAACTCATATTGAATAAATCCACAAGCAATAATCAATATTAAAGCAGGGATGAAAAAGTACAAGGTTGTTTTGTTAAGTAGCTTCATTCCGTTTTAAAAATATAACCCGTTCCATAAACAGTTTGAACATAATCTTCGCTGCCAGCAACCACTAGCTTTTTACGTAAGTTTTTCAAATGAGAGTAAATAAAATCGAACGAATCAGATTGGTCCATATAATCTCCCCAAAGGTGTTCCGAAATGGATTCTTTAGACAAAACCCTATTCTTGTTAATTAGAAAAAATTCTAACAGCAGAAATTCCTTTTTCGTAAGCTTAACGATTTTATCATTCACTTTTACCACTTTTGATTCTGGGTCTAAATCAATTTCATTAACCTTAATCGATTTGCTTCCTTTACCTACATTACGTCTTAATATGGCCTTAATTCGAGCATTTAATTCAGACAGGTGAAAAGGCTTAGTTAAATAGTCATCAGCCCCCAAAGCCAAACCTTCAAGTTTATCATCTAAAGTGTTGTTTGCTGAAACAATTATAACAGAAGCTTCAAGACCTTCGGCCTTAAGTTCATCTAATAATTCTAACCCAGTTCCTCCTGGTAAATTTATGTCTAATACAATACAATCATATTTATACACAAAAATCTTATCATACGCAGAGTTATAAGAATCAGCTGTTTCAACAACGTAGCCAACACTTTTTAAAAATTTCTCCATCGAAATTTTTAACTCTAACTCGTCCTCAACAATTAGTACTTTCATATCAACAAAAAAGGCTACCCGAAGGTAGCCATTAACTTTAAAATTAACGATTATTCATCGTCGTCTTCATATTCTTCCTCTTCGTCTTCAGTTGGAATTTCAATATCTACATCCGGAGAATCAATAGCTGTTACAACGGTTGAGTAAGCTAGCTCATCTTCTTTCATTTCTGCTTCCTCATCGACTAAGTCAGATAACTTAAATGATTCAGCTGGCGCTTCAATTGAAGACTCTTCAGTATTTCCTTTTGTCTCATTGGATTTACACCCTGTTAATCCAAAAACCGAAAAGGCAACGGCTACTACTAAAAGTTTTGTTTTCAGTTCACTTTTTAAAAATTTATAGGGCATAGTTACTCGCCAATTCTGTAGGAAACCTGTTTTTTTAATTCTGTCAAAAAAAATATTTCTCCAGATTTTCTTCAGAATGCCCCCTCATCTTGCACTCAAATTAAATTGAAAAATGAAAAACAGTGATTTTTTTGAGTTGAACGAGGGGCAATTAATGGCCGCTATAAACTCAGCTAAGCAAAAACCTCAGAGACTATCTGCTTTGAAAGCCGAAGCTATGAGAATGGTTTTAAGCTTGGACAACCTGCTTATTTCATTTCCAAACTCTAGTAATGACCAAAGAATTGAACTAAAGCTTGTTGTTTTAAAGCTTAAAAAAATGATTGAAGAAATAGAAAATATACAATTAAAAAACACGAACGATGAAAAGTTTAGACTTACTAATTCTAGATACATGCTTTGAATTTTTTCAAAGCGGAGATTATACAATCGATTCCGATTTGTTATTCGAAAAATTAAAAAGACTCTGTGTAGAGGATGAGGTTTTATTAACCCAAAGGGTAGACGCTCTTTGGGAAGATAATTACCTAGAATCTAGTAATGGAAGGTATTACCTCACTGATAAATCTTTAGCGCTCTTACAAAAATTAAAAGTAAAAAAATGAACATCTGTTTTATTATGTATCCATGGGAGAGGGTAGCCCATGAGACTGATTCAACTATTAGAATAATTCATGAATGTGTTGTGCGAGACCACAACGTGGGAATTATGGTGCCCAACAATTTAACGATTCGTGATAATGAAGTTTTTGGCTTCGTGAAAATTATTCAGGGGATGGAAAAAGTTCCGTCGGATTGTAGCAAATTCTACAATAAAGTGAAGTTCAAAGAGCAACTTCTCCCAATTTCTGGTTTTGATGTAATCTTTCTCAGAGCTAACCCTCCCGTTGATACAACGATGTTAAACTTTTTGGATTCCCTGAAGGATGATGTTTTGATTTTAAACGATATCGAGGGGATTCGAAAGGCGAATAATAAGTTGTATACGGCAGCAATGTTTGATTCTAATTTTGAGGTTACTCCAAGGACTTATGTTTCTAAAAACAAGGAATATCTCCAAAAAATCATCAAAGAATCTGATCATGAAAAAATGATTCTTAAACCTCTTGATGGCTATGGTGGAAGTGGGGTGATTGTCTTGGAGAGAAAAGCTTCTGCAAGTATTAGCTCGCTTTTAGATTTCTATATAAATGGAAATAATCAACAAAATTATGTAATGCTACAAGAGTACATCGAAGGAGCTGACGAAGGTGATGTTCGAATCTTAATGCTAAATGGAAAGCCAATTGGTGCAATGAAAAGAGTTCCAGCAAAGGAAGAAGTGCGCTCCAATATTCATGCGGGAGGAAATGCGATAAAGCATGTACTTACAAAGGAAGAAAAGAGAATTTGTGAGTTGGTAGGACCTAAACTAGTTGCCGACGGGCTTTATTTCGTGGGGCTAGATGTTATAAACGGGAAACTTATTGAGGTTAATGTTTTAAGCCCTGGAGGTATCTCAAGAATTAACAAATTAAATCGCACAAAACTGCAGCAAAAAATAGTTGATTTCGCTGAGCAAATAGTGAACATCAAAGAGAATGCATTAAACAAAAAACTGGCCAACAGATTAACAGTAAAAAATGCAAAAATTACAGACTAAAACCGCCATCCAAAAAATTGGAAATGGGGAGGTTTTCGAGGCTTTGGTTAACGATAGCTTCTATTTAAAAATAGATGAATACGTACCGTATGTATGCGCGGCGATTCATGATGGGCATGAGTTAAGAGAAGATTTAACTTATAAATGCAGACTTTCGGATAAAGAGAGATTGTATGAGGAAGACCCGTATACAGGAGATTTTATTTCCTCATTACCAATCACCATAATAGGTAAAGATTCTCGTTATGAGTATGATTTAAACCGAGATCCACAATCTTGTGTTTATGAAACCGCATGGGGAAAAGAAGTTTGGACGGAGGAATTCAACGAAAAAGATATCGTGATTTCAAAATCCAAGCATCAAGCCTTTTACCAGGTTATTGACGCCTTGATTTTTAAGTTAGAGAACCAATTTAAAGAGGTGGTTGTATATGATATTCATTCATATAATTACAAGCGACACCCTGAGAGTTACTTTTTTAACATTGGAGTTGAAAATGTTGATGTTAAAAGGTTCAACAAACAAATTTCTTTTTGGAAAAATGAGCTAAGTAAAATCAAGTTAAAAAAGCTAACGGTCGACTTGTCGGTTAACCATATTTTTTACGGAAGAGGGTATTTTCTTAATTACATATCCGAGAATTTTAAAAACACTTTAGTTCTAGCTACCGAAGTGAAAAAAATGTTCATGAATGAATCTGATGGAACTCCTTTTCCTTTGGTGATTAATGAGCTTTGTGTTGGGATTAAAAACGCTATTACAAATAGCTCTAAGTACTTTTCCAATACTTACAGTAATATCAATATAAAGAAGAAAAACACACTTCTTTCTCAAGGTTTAAGTCCAGCACTTCAAAAATTTGATAAAGCGCTGTATCGTAAGGTGAAAAATTTTGAGGTGCTTTCATTTGTAAACCCAACAAATATTGAGGCTGAAAAGAAGAAGTTCATGAAATCTAATTTCAGAACCAATCCTGAATTTAAGTATCGTCCTTTAACAATAGACCCTCATAAATTCAAGGCCGAAATGTTTAGTTTGGATATCGATTCTATTGACGATATTCATTTTAGGCAAATGTATTCGGATATCATTTCTGCTTACTGTGATAAAGTAGATTTATTGAAGTCTTTAGGAACAGAAAAGTTCTTGTATAACTCATTAAGATATTTTGGAGAGCCATCGAAAAACGATTTAGCAAATGCACAATTCTTATTGTATTGCGATGATTACAAAATTAATCTTGAAGAAAAAGAATTGGATTTCGATTTTGTTAGAAGAAGATTTGAAACTGCAACCCAGAAATATGGTCATCAATTTAAGGTGGAATTAAGCAACTCAATTCCTTCGGATGCATTAGTCATCAATTCCAAACGTAAGGTTATTCTTAAAAAAGGTGCTCAATTTACAGCAACTAGATTAGATGCTTTGATTAACCATGAGGTAGGGGTGCATGTTACCACGTCGATAAATGCCGCTAACCAGCCTTTGAAATTTTTAAGTTTAGGTTTGCCTAAGAACACTTACACACAAGAAGGCCTAGCAATTTATGCAGAGTTTCAATGTGGAGGTCTTACAATTGAAAGGTTGAAAGAACTAGGATTAAGAGCTCTTGCAATTGAATCAATGGTTTCCGGGAACGACTTTAAAACCACGTTTACCTACTTGTATGAAACCTTTAATTGGAATCCAAACAAGCTGTTCTATTTGGTTACCAGAGTATACAGAGGCGGTGGTTTTACAAAGGATTATTTGTATCTAAGAGGATTCCGTAAAATTCTTCAAATGAAAGAAAGAGGAGTTAAGCTGGATAACTTGTTTTTAGGTAAAACCAATCATAATTATTTAGGGATACTTAACGAGATGGTGGATAGAAAGATATTAAACCCTCCCGAATTTGGTGTTAATATTTTGCATGACAATGTAAAGAGTAATGAAATCTTAAAGTATTTATCAAACTGTATTAAAAGTTAATACAAATGAACGCGCATAGGTTTTGGGATATAAAAAGACTAACATCATTTAGGTCTGCTGAAAGGATAAACATACTAGAGGTTGTTATTGAGCTTTTTCTAATAGGCTTTAGGTTAATAATTTTTTTGATAGGAACATTGTCTTTCTATGTCCCTGGGATTATTGTATTTATGATTGTGGATTATTTGGTAGATAATTTCCTTCTTGCCACTATATTGTACGTTGCTATAGTCTTTCTTTCAATTGCTGTTTTTTTCTTTTTAGAAGGAGCAATGTTGAATAAAAAACGGCTTTTTCAAAATGATTATGCATTAAAGAATTTTAATTTTTTATTCAGATTCATTGGTCCATTGCTTGCTTCAGTTTTGATAGTGCTAGGTATATATCAAAAAATTGAAATGCCTATTTGGATTTCTCTTGCATCATGGGCTGTGCTAACCATCATATTAACAACTATAAGCATGGCAGTTTTAAAGCCAGTTAAAAGAGTAGAGAAGAGGTATCTAAAGCTTTTTTTTGAATACGGTAAAACATTTTAGTAATGAAAAAGATGTACCTGTATTGTCCATGTTGTTGTTCCAAAGAATCAGTATCAAATACTTTTGGGAAGGAGAACTATTTTTTACAATACCAATGCCTCAATTATGATTCATTGGACAACAAATTTCTCAAGCATCTAAGTTTTATTCTAGATGATAAAGAGTTGTACTCTCTCAACATAATAGGTGTAAACGAAGATTTTTCAGGCTTCATAACAAAAGATGAATTGGTGTACAGAAATGAATTAATGAAAATAGTATACGAGCTTACGGAGGCTCCATACATAAGAGATTTGTATGAAAATGAAAATTTGGATATTTTCGGAATCATATACAATCCAAAAACGGGAGAATTTCAAAGAGTTTAATTTAATGAACTATTTTGATATCACTAAATTATAGTCCATGGTCCATCATATGGGTGATAAATACCTTAAACCCAATTAAGATTAAAACCATCCCTCCAATTATTTTAGAGTGTTTGAATTTACTTAATCCTAGTTTAAATAAATGACCTCCTGCATAGAATGAAATAAAAGTAATTAGGAAGAGAATGAGAAGAAAGTAAACCCCAAGAGGTAGGATGGTAATTAAAGAAAATCCTATTGCTAAAGCGTCTAAACTTACTAGTAAACAAAGTCCAATAAATTTCCATTTTGTTGAAGGTGAATCGTGATTTGAATCTTGCTCGAAAATTGATTTTATACCAAAATAAGAAAGTCCAATAAGTATAATCCAGTGGTCCCAATCTTCTATATATGGGGTAAGCTCTTTTCCAATTGTAGCCCCAAGGAATAACAAAGTTGTTTGAAATGAAGCGACTATGAAGGATTCTTTTAGATGATTAGGTTTACTGCAGATAGGTTTAAGTCCAAATGCAAACGTATCTATACTTAAACCACAAGAAATAAAAGCATTAGAAAGAAATCCCATAAAGCAATAATATGCTTCTAATTACGAGTTGTCAATACCTCAAATTAGGTAAGAGCAATGTTCAATTTCAAAAATCATAAGATTTAAGAAATCCTTCCAATTGCACAGCTAACATAGGACTTAGCTTTTTTACCGAAACTATTTTCGTCTCCAACCACAGGGTATCCCATTGAATTTAATTCTTCATGAATGCCACTAATTAGCTTTTCATCGTTAATCTTCATTTTCACCAAAGAAGTCTCTTCATTTACCAAGATATCAGAAACCCCTTCTATATCAGTTAAGCTATTTTTTATGGAGTTAGCACAGCCGCCACATTTCAAATTTTGTATTTCTACTTCGTATGTTTTCATACTTTCAAGATATATGAATAGTTGGACCATTAAAATGACATCTGTCACATAATTCAACATCATTTAAGACATTTCAAACTACAAAGACTACACTCTAATGATTATATAATATACTTATTATTAGTATTATATATAGATGTAGTTTTGTAGTAGGAGTGGTTTGTGAATTTTAGAATTTTTGAAAAAGTAAAGGCAAAAAAATAACCCTCGAGTGAGGGCTGTTTGACTTTGTTGCGTTCTAAGAAATTAATGATACTGGACCTGGAGTATTTAATTATTCTTCCATGTTGGCTAAAATCTATTTCTCCTTGATCTCGCAACTGTTGCATTTTTGATTTGCTTCGGAATCCTAAGAGTTCCTTTGCTTCATCTATTGAAATCCATTCTTTTTCTTCTTTTAACTTGGAGGCTACTTCAATAATGGCGGATTTCATTTCCTTTACAAGTTCATAGTACGCCTCCTCTTGGAATACTATTACCTTCATGAATTTTGATTTGATTCTAATCTAAATACACCTTAAAATATCGTTGCGCGAATAAGAGCAGATATGTCTTTATTTGCCCAAAAACGTCCGGATAAGAATTTATTTGAATATTCTGGAAATTTTTTGAAATGCTTATTTGAGTGTGCGAAAAGTGTGAGCAAAATAAAAAAGCTCAGTTTTAAAACTGAGCTTTTTGTTTGTAACCTTCAGGTTATCAGTGTGATCGAGCTAGGATTCGAACCTAGGACCGTCTGCTTAGAAGGCAGATGCTCTATCCAGCTGAGCTACTCGACCATCCCTATTTTGGTGGGTGCAAAGATAAATGATTTTTTGAATTTTCAAATACTTTGAGTGGAATTAATTGTTTCGATGGCTTCTTTTACTTGTATTGCGCTCAATTCCTTATATTTAAGTATGCGGTTTCGCCTTGCCTTTTTATTAACTACTGTTTATTCTCTTCTGTTAGGACAGAATGATTTTGAGTTTGTTCCTAATAAAGGGCAGTTTCATAAAAACGTTTTGTATAAATCGGATGTGCCGTCTGGATCTATTTACCTTGAAAAGGATGGTTTTACTTTTTGTTTTTATGATGCGTCTTACTTCCATAACTTACATCATGGCGAAAAGGCTGATTCGATTCATTTTCATGCTTATAAGATAAAGTTTAAAGGTGCCAAAAAGGCTCAAGCTACTTTGAATAAACAAAACCCTGGATTACTTAATTATTATTTGGGAGAAGATCCTTCTAAATGGGTGAGTGGGGTTACTGCAGGAAGGGAGGTTTATTATTCGAATATTTATAAGAATATCGATTTTAGAATTTACTCCAATAAGGGTGAACTGAAATACGATTTTATTGTGCACCCTGGCGGTAAGGTTGAGGATATTAGACTGGAGTTGGAAGGGTTAGATAACCTGGGGATTGAGCAAGGTAATCTTTTAATGAAAACTTCACTAGGTACTTTAATAGATACTAAACCAATTGGTTTGCAAAGTGAGAAAGAGATTCCAATGAATTTTAACCTTGGCAATAATGAAGTTGGATTTGAAATCGCTGGTTATGATAAAACACTGGATTTAATTATTGATCCAACGCTGGTTTTTTCTACTTATTCAGGATCCTTTGCTAATAATTTTGGGTTTACAGCCACCTATGATGAGGATGGTAATTTATATGCTGGAGGTTCAGTTTTTAGTGCGGGGTACCCAACAAGCTTAGGTGCTTTTGATGTTACTTTTAGTTCGTCTACTACTTGGGGATGGGAAGCAGGGATCATTTGGGGTGTTTCGGATATTGGAATTACCAAGTATAGTGGAGATGGGAGAACGAGATTGTATTCTACATATATAGGAGGAAACAGGTGTGAGGTTCCACATAGTTTAATTGTAAATAATAGGGATGAGCTGTTTGTTTTAGGTACAACTAGTTCGAGTAATTACCCAACTACAATTGGAGCTTATGATGCTTCGTTTGGTGGGGGAGATACAGCAAATTTAGCTAGAGGTATTTTTGTGAATTATACCCATGGATCGGATATAGTTATTTCAAGATTATCAGCCGATGGAACAGCTATGCTGGCTTCTACTTATGTTGGTGGATCCGAAAATGATGGATTGAATTTAAATGTTGATTTGGTGGCAAATTATGCTGATCAAATGAGGGGGGAGATTATTTTAGATGAATTTCAGAATGTTGTTGTGGGGTCTTCAACGGCGTCTTCGGATTTTCCAACTACTCCTGGAGCTTATCAGAATACTTATGGTGGTGGAGAACAAGACGGGATTGTTTTCAAAATGGATGAGAACTTAACTGGTCTTATCTGGTCATCCTATGTAGGTGGAGATGATGCTGATGGAATATACAGTGTTATTAAAAGTAATTCTAATGATTTTTATGTTGCAGGAGGTACTAAGTCTGTTGGCTTTTCATTCCCTGCTGATGCAATTCAACCTAGTTATCAAGGAGGAATTACAGATGGTTTTTATGCTAAGATTTCAAATGATGGCAATTCGTTATTGAAAGGGAGTTACTACGGATCAGATCAGTATGATCAGATATATTTTATTAGGGAAGATCAATTTGATCAGGTTTATTTTTATGGTCAGTCCGACAAGTTTGGTTCCTATTGGATAAGAAATGCATTGTATGGAACCCCGAATAGCGGTCAGTTTATTTCCAAGCTTCTTCCTTCCCAAACAGATATGGAATGGAGTACGAGTTTTGGATCCGGAGATAGTCGAATTAATATCAGTCCAACTGCCTTTTTAGTTGATTTGTGTAATAAGGTTTACTTGTCGGGATGGGGATCGGATGACAGTGGGTTTGATATGATTGGCGGGAATATCGCCAATGGAACAAATGGAATGGAGGTAACGCCAGATGCATTTAAACCAACCACAGATGGTCATGATTTTTACTTAATGGTTTTGGAGGATGACGCTTCAAAGCTGGTTTACGGATCATTTTACGGAGGTAATATTAGCGAAGAGCATGTGGATGGAGGAACCTCGAGGTTTGATGAAAAAGGAGTGATGTACCAATCAGTTTGTGCAGGTTGTGGAGGTAATAATGATTTTCCAATAGAGCCTGTAGATGCGGTGAGTTCAACCAATAATGGATCTTGGTATGGAAGCCCAGGGTGTAACAACGGAGTTTTCAAGTTTGATTTTGGCTTACCAACAATTGTAGCTGATTTTTTACCACCTCCCGTTATTTGTCCTTCAGAAAGCTTAGCGTTTTCTAATCAAAGTAAAGTATTAGATGCAACAACCTATTTGTGGGATTTCGGAGATGGTAGTCAGAGTACCGAAGAAAATCCAGAGCACACCTATGCAAGTCCTGGGCATTATGAGGTGGAATTGAAAATTTACGATCCAGCCTCTTGTAATTTGTACGATAGCATTACCCAAACCGTATTTGTAATGGGACGAACTTTGGATGATTTAGCCAGTGATTCTAGTTGTGCTGGTAAAAACACCCAAATAGGAATAGCTCCTTATCCTGATCCTACAATTACTTATTTATGGTCCCCCTCAACTGGATTAAGTAATGCTACTATTTCAAATCCCCTTGTAAACGTGGATGTTGAAACTACTTATACCTTAGTAATTACAAATGGACGCTGTTCCGATACTCTAACGCAAACCGTTACCCCTTATTTATCGGCTTACAGTATTGAAGATGGTGCAGGTTGTATTGCAAAAGGGTATGGAAGTACTTTTAATGGATTTGGAAATTTCGATCAGTTTTTATGGAGTTCGAATCCTTTATTTTCCGACACTTTAAATAATTATCCAACCGATTCGGCATTAATTGAGTTTGATTTAGCTCAAGGTATTAGTATTTATTATGTAGAAGCATTTGACGTAAACGGATGTGAGGTGATAGATTCAATAACGGTTTGGGGGGCAGGAGCTCAGTATGAAGGTGTAACCGATACCGTTTGTTATGGTGATACCGTGGTTTTTAGTGATTCAACCCTAAGTGATTTAGTTGTTGGTTATTTCTGGACGCCTAGTGATTCGATTATAATGACCTCAAGTGATAGCATGTGGGCAGTTCCGGCTGTTGGACAAGACTTTAGGTTAGAGAAGAGTTTTGGGTTGAGGTGTTTAGATACAATTAATTTTAGGGTTGAGGTGATTAATAATCAGCCCTTGGCGATTTCGGATACTTTAGTTTGTAACAGTGAGACAATTACTTTGTTTGGGGACCCTAATTACATTTACACACCAATTTACTGGTTTAGTGATTCAGCTTTAACCGATACATTAGTTAAGGCGAGAAATTTATCTTTTAATCCGATTGTAGGTCTTGATACATTATTTGTAGAATACGTAGATACTTTTGGATGTAGTTATTCCAGAGATGTTTTTGTAAATAATCTTGATTTTAAAATAGAAACCACTGGAGATTCTATAGCCTGTAATAAGGTGTTTCCAACAGTGGAGGTAGAAAATTATGATGCGGGAAGTATGGTTGATTTATACTGGAATTCTTCTTCTAGATTTACTTCCGATTCATTGAATTACATTACTTCCATCGAAGCCGAAGAATTTTACAATACTGTTTGGGCAAATGTAACAGACACAAATGGTTGTTTTGATTCTGATACGGTTATCATTTTAAATTTAGCAATTGAAGATTACACTCTTCCAACAATTGATGCATGTGAAGATGATTTAATAGAAATAGGTATTCCTTTTGATGACACGAGTGAAGGCTTGTTTGTTTGGGTTCCAAGTGAAGGGTTATCGGACGATTCCATTCCTGATCCTATTTTAACTGGAGTAGATACCGCAATCTATAGTTTAGTTATTGATAATGGAAGCTGTAGGGATACTATATTTCAAACTATTAATGTTTCGCAAATCAATTTAGAGGCCTTTGGTGATACAGCCTTTTGTAATAGTTTGGCAGAACTTAGCTTATACAATGAAACAAAGGAAGGTTTAACGCATGTTTGGAGTTCCAACAAGGACTTTACGGACACCTTAGCATCTGGAGTTAATTCAAATACTTTAACGGTTACACCCGAATTAGGAGAAGAAAAGATTTACGTGAAGGTATTTGATGAAATTGGTTGCGTGAGAATTGATTCTGTAGTGATTAATGCTTTTGAATTTGATTTGGAATATACTAATGATTTAGAAGCCTGTGGAAACTCTTATTTGGCTTCCACACCTTTAAGTTATGAAGATTACGATTCGGTTCAATTTGATTGGGGTCCAAGTCCAATTATGCTTACAGAAGCTAGTGATACAAATGCGCTGTTTTTTGGTCCGGTAGGAAGTTATACAGTGCCTGTTACGGCAACTTCAGCTTATGGATGTACTGATACGGATTATGTTGAGTTAACTTTTGGTTCTTTTGATACAAGTATTGTTGAATTAATTACCTCAAAAGATACGTTGGTTAATTCGGAGACGGCAATTTTAACAGCTTCTCCAGGAGGTTTAAATTATACTTGGGAGCCTAATCAGTTTGTTTTAAGTCAGGAGGGAAATCAAGCTATTGTTAGTACTATAGAAGAAACGGAGTTTTATGTTACAGTAACAGATCCAGTTTTAAGTCAATGTCGCAGTACTAGGTCAATAGTTATTAATCACATCGAAACCTTATGTTTAGATCCTTATATTTTTGTTCCTAATGCTTTTACGCCAAATGGTGACGGTGATAATGATGTATTGTATGTAAGGGGGCGAAATATTACCGATTTGTATTTCGCTGTTTTCAATAGATGGGGAGAAAAGGTTTTTGAAACAACCGATCAATCCGTTGGTTGGGATGGTTATTTTAGAGGAAGAAGCGCAGATCCAGCGGTCTTTGATTACTATCTGAAATATTTATGCGAAGGTCAGCAGGAGTTTTTCCAGAAAGGGAACGTTACCTTAATCAGGTAGCAATTAATTCATAGAAGGGGAATGCGCGAATTTTCCAAGAAATGAATTGTCATCTCCAGATTTTTCGATGGCCTTATTCCAAAGCGTTTTATCTTGCTTTTTGAAAACGTAATCGTTTTCAAAATCTCCAACAATCCAAGTATTTTTTTCGAATTCATTTTCAAGTTGTTCCGCTTCCCAACCAGAATATCCGATAAAGAATTTAATGTTCTCTTGATTTAAAACACCTTCTTTATTAAGCGTTTGAAGTGTTTCAAAATCTCCACCCCAAAATAATCCATTCCCGATTTCTACTGAGTTAGGTAGCTGATCTCCTAAAGTGTGAACATAAAACAAAAGTGTTTCATCTACAGGGCCACCGTAATACATTTGGTGTTCGCATCCCAGAAGTTCAGGAACAGCTTGTTCTACCTCAAAATCAGTAGGTTGATTTAAAATGAAGCCCATTGCACCAACGTCTGAATGATCGGCAAGAAATACAACAGATCTTTCAAAAACTGGTCCTAATAAAAATGGATCGGCAATAAGAATTTTGCCTTTATGAAATCCCTTTGGCTCATTCATTGGTTCGAAAATATGATTTTTTTCCAGATATAACATTTTTGGAATGTTATTTTGTTGTTGGTCTGTTAATAAACAAAAGCTTTATTTTAATTTAAAACCAACTGATTTCTTTACTTTGTAGCTTGATTAAAAAATTATTAAATGGCTGACTTTATTAATCAGGTAAGAAACCGTCACGACTTATTCTACAAGGTTTTTCTGTTTTTAGCATCGGTTTTTGTTATTGTTTATTTGTTTCCCAAAGAAGCTACATTCAAATATGAGTTTCAAAAGAATCAGCCATGGAAATATGAAACATTAATTGCTCCCTACGATATTCCTGTTTATCGCACGGATAAAGAAGTAGAAAGTGATAGGGATCAAATAAGAAATGAAAAGAAACTCTATTTCGCCCTTAATAAAAATAAGGTGAAGGAAAAGCTTGATTTGTTCAATAGAGAATTAAACAAGTCCTGGGAAGACGCAACAAAAGAGGGTGGTTTTTTAGGTTTTTTTAAATCTGAAAAAAACAAAAAGAAGTCGAATGATTCAGCCAAAAAGCGGCACGAAAAAGCTGGAGCACAAATAATCCGTTACATCTACGATAGGGGGGTGGTTGAGCTTACCAATGAAATAAATGAATTAGGCGATACCATTAAGTTTTATGTTAAAAGGAATAATTAT
This sequence comes from Flavobacteriales bacterium, assembly GCA_038154685.1. Lineage (GTDB taxonomy): Bacteria > Bacteroidota > Bacteroidia > Flavobacteriales_C. The sequence goes on from JAYPYW010000021.1 coordinate 25,185, forward strand.
TACGCAGGTACATTTTTAAACGATTTATTCACACCTAAGAGTGCTTTTGAATATGCTAGTGAAAGAATAGCAGACCAGAAGGGGGTAGATGAAAGGTTTTTAAAAGGAATTATAGAAGGGGTTTTTAATAAAAATGCTGCCAATATTAGTTTTAATAAAAAGGAAACTGATAGAGTCTTGGAGCAGGAATTAGAGAAAGTTTCTTTGATGGAATCTACCATAAAAAAAGGGTATCGAATTATTGAAAAAGGAGCTCCAATAGACGAAGACAATTTTAAGGTTTTAAAGTCTTTTGAAAAGAAATACAAAAGTAAAAAAGTATCCCAGTTTAGTAAGTATACAATTGGTTTCGGACAAACTTTATTAGTGTCGATTTTGATGGCTTGTATGATACTTTACCTAGTGTTTTTTAGAAAGAAACTTTTGGATGATAATAAGAATATAGTATTCATGCTTTTTGTGATTACTGGCTTCGTAGTAACAACCACTTTGGCATTGAAGTATGAATTATTTAACAGTTACATTGTGCCAATTTGTTTAGCACCTATTATTGTTAGGTCCTTTTTTGATACGAGAACAGCGTTTTTTGTGCACTTAGTTATTGTATTGCTTTTAGGTTTTATAGTACCTAACGGATTCCATTTTATTTTCCTACAATTAGTTGCCGGTATGATGGGGATTTATGGTTTTGCTAATTTCCGAAATCGATCACAACTTTTCTTAACAACTCTAGTAATCGCTTCTTCATATGGTATTTGCTACATCGCTTTGAATATTATTATTGAAGGAGATTTCTCGAAAATTGATTGGTTAACAGTAGGTTATCTAGGGATATCAGCTCTACTTACCCTTTTAGCTTACCCATTGATTTATATGTTTGAGAAGATTTTTGGTTTTATCTCCGACGTTACATTATTGGAGTTGGCTGATACAAATAATAAATTGCTTAGAGAGTTAGCTAGAAAGGCTCCAGGAACGTTCCAACATAGTTTGCAAGTCGCAAATTTGGCCGAAGCTGCAACAAGTTTAATTGGCGGAAATGCTCTTTTAATAAGAACTGCTGCACTTTATCATGATATAGGTAAGATGGAGGCCCCAATGTACTTTATCGAAAATCAAAGTACAGGACTTAATCCTCACGACGAATTAAGCTATGAAGAAAGTGCTCAAATTATTATCGGGCATGTTTTAAACGGGGTAGAAATTGCCAAGAAAAACGGAGTGCCAGATAAGATTATTGACTTTATAAGAACTCACCACGGTACAACTAAGACAGGTTATTTTTTCAGGATGTATATGAATGAAAATCCTGGAGAAAGCGAAGAGGATGTAGCTGAAATGTTTACTTATCCTGGTCCAATCCCCTTTAGTAAAGAAAGTGCTGTTTTAATGATGGCTGATTCTGTGGAAGCCGCTTCTAGGTCTTTAAAAGAACCAAATGCAGAAAGTATCGAAAAATTGGTGGATGCAATTATAAGCGGTCAGACGAGCGAAGGTCAGTTTGAAAATGCTGATATTACTTTAAGAGATATTCGTTTGATTAAGAAGATGTTCAAAAAGATGTTAATGAACATTTATCATGTTAGGATTGAATACCCACATTAATAAAATGTAAGGGCAATCCCCATGTGTTTGCCCGGATTAAAAAATTATGAAAGTTCAGTTTTGGGTTATTGGTAAAACAACGGATACCTACTTGTTACCAGGTATTGACGATTATATCAAACGATTAAAGAGATATTGTCAGTTTGAATATATAGAGCTTCCAGCGGCTAAAATTGGTAAAAATGCCACTGAACAGGAGACCAAACTAAAAGAGGAATCAGCTGTTTTAGAAAGATTAGAAAAAAGTGACTTCTTAGTTGTGATGGATGAGAAAGGGAAGGAATATACTTCTAAAAAATTCGCTGCTTTTTTATCAGATCACCAAATGAGAGGAACCAAGCGATTAGTTTTTCTAATTGGAGGAGCGTATGGTTTTAGTGATAAAGTTTACGAGCGGGCTAATTCAAAAATTGCTTTATCTCAAATGACATTTACGCATCAGATGGTTAGGTTAATATTTACCGAACAGTTATATAGAGCTTTTACGATCACTAAAGGAGAGAAGTATCATCATTAGGAGCAAGGAGCAAGGAGCAAGGAGCAAGGAGCCAGGAGTCAAGAGTTATAATTTATTATGAAGAAAATAGTTTTTGCAACGAACAATAAAAACAAGTTAAAGGAAGTGAGAGTTGCATTGCCGCAGTTTGAGATAGTAAGCCTTAAAGAAATAGACTGTCTTGAAGAGCTTCCCGAAGAGCAGGATACCCTACAAGGCAATGCTCAACAAAAGGCTGAGTATGTGTTTGAAAACTATAATGTTCCTTGCTTTGCTGATGATACAGGATTGCTAATAGACGCTTTGGACGGTGCTCCGGGTGTTTATTCGGCAAGGTATGCGGGTCCGGAATGTGATTCAGAAAAGAATATGGATTTGGTGCTGGAAAATTTAAAGGGGATTAATAACCGTTCAGCTCAATTTAAGACCGTGATTTGTTTGTTTGATGAAAACGGGCCTCAGTTTTTTGAAGGTGAGGTTGAAGGTGAAATGTTGGAGGAAAGGACAGGGACAGATGGTTTTGGTTATGATCCAATTTTCCGCCCCTCTGGTTATGATGAATCCTTTGCTCAAATGAGTATGGAGACTAAAAATGAAATCTCTCACCGCGGAAGAGCGGTTAAGAAGCTAGTTGCTTATTTTGCCAAGTAATTTTGGATAACAAAATGAATAGAACTTCAGTAAAAGGAGAAAACTTCTTTATTGGGGGCTCAGGATGAAATATTAAGAATAAGAATGGAGCGTGCACTTGAGAAATTAAGTGTAATGGAAACTTTGCTAGAAACAAAGGATAAAGAAATTCAGGATCTCAAGAATAAATTAAATGAAGGAGTTGCTGATAAAGATGTAATCTCCATGATGTTATCTACTGTTTTAGATGAGTTAGATGAAGATGGAGGTGGATGGTTTGGAGAAGAAACTAATCTGAGCAAAATCAATAGATTACAAGCTTTAATTGCCAACCTAAAAAGTAAAAAGAATCAGGCTGAATCGGTTGCAGAAATGAAATCGAATTTCTTGGCGAATATGAGTCATGAAATTAGAACTCCGATGAATGGAATAATGGGGTTGACAAAGCTTTTGCTGAATACCGATTTGAATGAAAAGCAAAACGAATACCTCAGGGCAGTTGAATCTAGCTCGGATACATTGCTGGTAATTATTAATGATATTCTAGATATCTCTAAGATAGAGGCAGGAAAACTAACGCTTGAATCTAAAGACTTTCTGTTTATTAATTTATTAAGCTCTGTTATAGGAGTTTTTGAAGGTAAAGCTGCTGAAAAGGGAATTAATTTGGTAGCGAATTATCATGAATCTAATTTACCAGAGGTATTAACAGGGGATTCTGTTCGACTGAATCAAATTTTATACAATCTAATTTCAAATGCTATTAAGTTTACCCAGGAGGGTGAGGTGTCCTTATCTGTTGATGTTTTAAGAAGAAATGAATCATATGCAACTATTCATTTTTCTATTACCGATACTGGTATAGGAATGAGCGAAGAACAGCAGTCAAAAGTATTTAAAGCCTTTAGTCAGGCTAATTCCAGTACAACAAGAAAATTCGGAGGGACAGGGTTAGGGCTTTCCATTGTAAAACAACTAGTAGAAATACAAGGGGGAGAGATAATCGTGAAAAGTGAGCCTGGGAAAGGGTCTTCTTTTTCATTTGATTTAATATACCCGATTAAAAAGCTAGCTGATTCGTCGCTAAATAAAAAGAATCTTTCTGAGGTTATTGATTTAAATGGTGTTAAAGTACTTTTAGTTGAAGATAATCCAGTAAATCAATTGGTTGCATCGGATTTGTTACTGGAAGTAGGAGTAGAAGTTGAATTAGCCAATAATGGAGCAGAAGCCTTGGAATTATATAATGGGTCCAAGCATAATATTATTTTAATGGATATGCAGATGCCTGTAATGGATGGTTATACTGCCATTAAAAAATTACGAGAATCAGGAAGTACCATTCCAATAATTGCTTTAACCGCCCATATTACGGATACTGAAGTTCAGAAATGTAAATTAGCTGGAGCGGATGAATATTTATCTAAGCCTTACAAGCCAAAAGAATTGTATGATAAAATTGGATTGCTTTTAAAATTAGATGCTTTAAATGAGGTTGTTTCCGAGTCGTCCTTATCTGAGAAAAGTACAACTAAATCGTCTCCAAAAATGTGGGATGATGCATTTTTATTGGATTACGTAGGCGGTAATGAAAAAATTAAAAATAGAATTTTAGACAAGATTATTACTGAAATTCCTGTTGATACTCAAGTTTTAATTGAGTTTCAATCTTCGTTAGATTATAAGGCACTAGGAGCCGTTTGTCATAAAATAAAGCCTAATATTCAAATGCTAGGGATTAAGACGATGTACGATACTATTGTTCAGATGGAGCAGGATGCTAAGAACTTACAAAATGTAGAAAGTTTATCTGAAAGAGTTGGCTTACTCATAATCGATTTGAATGAGCTTTTATCTGAGTTAGTTTAGCCCTAGGATGCATTGCTGCTGCAGCCTGAGGGGGTAACAAAATAATTAAAAACTCCTATCGTTAGGAGAAACCCTTTTGAATTTTTTCTTCCCTTTGTATCCAGATTGTCCAAAGTTGTAGTTAAAACCTACCCAAAGCAATTGAGATTCCCATCTATACCTTACTTCTCTCAACCAACCATCAGTGTCCACATCGATTCTAAACATTCTGGTTCTAAATATGTCGGTATATCGCAATGTTAATGCACCTTTGTTTTTAAGTATCTTGTGTTTAAGCGAAATATCTGAACCTCCTCTTGGGAAAACAACTCCAACAACAGCTAATCTTCTTGAGTTAAAATCACCTGTCCAAGTAATATTGGTGTTTTTACTTACTTTAAATTGGAGGTTTAATTTGCTGTCGTGTCCTAAATAAACAGCTGTGAAACCTTCTCTGAAATTCTTACCATCCACCCAAGTGTTGTATAAAGTGAAGGAACCATTGGCTTTAAACCATTTTAAGAATTTATAATTGTAGTAAAGTTCTAGTCCAAGTGTTTGGTGAAAGTTAAAATTGATCCATTGAATAGTGGAAACGCCAAGGGAATCCGTATAGCTTAATCGTCCTAGTCGATCATCTCTAAATTGGTGGAAAATAGTAGAGTTGAAAACCGCTTTTTTACCAATATTTAAATATGATATTTCACTCATGTGACTCTTTTCAGGAACCAAATCTGCGTTACCAATTCTTAAGGTAAAAGGATCAGAATAACTAGGGATTGGATTTAACTGATTCCCCCTTGGACGTTTTATTCTCTTGCTATAGCTGACCGTTAGGGATCTAGTTTCACTAAAGTTTTTTACAATAGATGTGCTAGGAAAGAAGTTAAGCAGGTTTTTATTGAAGTTACCTTCTTTAGTTTGTGATTTAATTTGTGAGTATTCTCCCCTCAGACCAAAAGAGTATTGAATGCCTTTATTTCCGAAGTTCATCAAACCATATCCTGCGTAAACTCCTTCTCCATAGTCAAGATTGTTTGTAAACTCCAATTGTTCTTCATAGGTAGCTAAACTTGGGTTGAATTCGAAAAATGAAAACTCCTCTTTAAATGCTCTGTTAGCTGTTTTTGCCCCTGTTTCAAGAGTGAAAAAGGATCCATTAATTGTATCATCTTGTGCTTTTTTAATTGGAAAAGTGAAGTCTAACTGATTAACAAAAGTTTCAGCTTCAAAATTTCGAGTTTCTTTTTGGGTAACAAACGGTTCTGTGAAGTAACCGTTTCGCGGGTTTTGTACTGCTTCGGCTCTTGATAGGAAAGTAATTTTATTTCCATTTTTAAAGTTGCTGTTTAAGTTAAATTGTCCGGTTCCACTTGTTCTGTTGCCATCTCTTTTAGCAGCTCTGGAATTAGCATCATAGGCAACATCATTATAATTCCAAAAGAATTCTGTTGAGTCGGTGATGATGAAAGAAGTTTGTCTTATGGCACCTTCCAATGAAACGTTGGTTACTTTATTTACTTTGTATCCAATATTTAAATTTCCATTGTGATTTGGCCTTCTTCTTAAACCGTCTTTATAATTATTAAAAACAACAAAACTATCAGGAAGCGCAAAAAATCCATCACTCGTTCTTCTGTTCCAATAGGTTCCGTCGGCATAACTGTATGAAGTATTTATACTCCATTTCTTTTTGTTTAAGGAGATTGAGAATCGAGAGTTAATCTTGTCGACAGTGCTATATGAAACATTAGCATTACCTCTATAACCTTTCTTCTTTTCCTTTTTCATTACAATATTGATAATTCCTCCAATACCTTCAGGATCGTATTTTGCGGATGGAACAGTAATTACTTCAATAGTTTCTATAGAGTTAGCAGGTAGTTGATTGATAACAGTAGTAATATCATCCGCATTGAAACCAGCAGGCTTACCATCAATTAGTACCCTAATATTGCTGTTTCCTCTCAGACTAATAGTTCCGTTTTCATCTACCTCCACAGATGGTAAGTTGTTGAGTACATCAACGGCAGTACCTCCGGCATCTGCTCCAGTCGCTTTAACATCAAAAGTTTTTTTAGCCGGTTCTATTTTTACAGCTGCTCTTTCTACTTCGATGGTTACCTCCTCAGTTTGGATTGAAGTACTTTCTAAATTTAGCTTTCCAAAATCCTTTTTGGTATTTGAGGGTGAAATAGAGAAGCTCTCCGTTTTAAATTCTTTGTGAGTAATCGACTGGATGGATAGATAGTAATTTCCGTTATTTATTCCATTAATTTGAAACTTACCTTCAATATCACTAATGGTTCCATTAATTATGGAGTCCATAGAATTCATTAGTACA
>JAYPYW010000021.1:32117-44918 GCA_038154685.1 Flavobacteriales bacterium
AAACGAAACGGGTTCATTTGTTTCTTTATCGGCAACAGTTCCTAAAACACTACCACTTTGGGCAAATGTGAAGGTAGAAATCAAAAGGAAGAAGGTTAACTTCAGAATGCGCATATTTTATCTTTTATAAGATCTTACTCTAAGACCAAGGCGCAAAGATATCATGTAGTTGTAATTAATTAAATCTTCTTTCCTAAAAAGAATCGAATGTTGTATAGATGGCTCAAAAAAGAGCTTAAGTTTCCTAGTTAAGGAAATATCAGTTCCTAAAACAAACTCAAAATGGATGTCTTGGAATTTAAAATTTGGGTTAAGAATAGAATCAACGCCAAGTTCTACATCATCATTATCGAAATAAATTTCGGATTTAACTAATAGTGATTCCAAAGAAAACATTGGAATTAAATTAAGATGATAATAAGATTTTGTTTTAATTCTTGAGCTGTTAGAGTAGAATTCTACTCCCATTGGGATATTTAGATACTTAACCTCAGATTCCGCGAAACAAGAATGATCTGGTTGGTCGCAAATAGAATGAAATTGTTTGTCGCTATTTAAAGTAGTTTCAAGGTAATGTGCTCCTAATTTGATATTTAAGTTATTAGTTAGTGAGGTTCCATATCCTAATCCTCCGCTGTAATAAACTTGGTTTTGAATGGGTACAGTTCGGTAATTTGATAGTGCAGATCCTTGGCTATAAAACGTCCAGCTATAGTATTGCCATCTCTGGGCTTGGATTTTAAATCCAATGATTATTAATAGTAAGACTAATGTTCTGGTTATGATAGGCTTTTTACACACATGTGCAATATATTACGCATAAGATGATGGAATTATACGTGACTCAATAAAGAATTCATTGAAGATTGTTAATAACTGTACTAGATTGTTAATAACTTCGACTGTTTTATTGGTTTCTGAAGCTTTATGGTTAAATTCATAACATGATTAAAAGTTTAACCTCAATTCGGTTGCTGATTGTTGTTATCCTTAGTGTGATTTTAACATTTGGATTTCAGATTTTAGATTTCAATGTAAAGCCATTTTGGGGTTGGATGGTGTGCTTTTTATTCTTGATGTTCATAATGGAGATATCGAGACTTGTGGTTAATCAAATTGTAAAAAGAGAGAATCCTTCTTTCTGGTCATTTTTGTTTTTCTTTCTGATTATTAGCTTAGCATTAGGTTTTTCTGTTCTGTCCATAACCAAGTTTTCGCACCAAGATTATTTTACTTCAAGAATCTTTTTAGGTAGTGCCATTTTAGTGATAGGTGTTTTTCAAGGGGTGTATTTTTGGATAAAAAAAAATGGACAAGAAAGAACAAAGCTTTTGATTCAAAAACAAGCTTATTTGCAGCATAGTTTTAACGCTTTAAAATCTCAAAACGTAATAGAATTTTTACAGGGATCGTTGAGGAATACCGCGGGTTTAATTAATAAGGATCCTTCAAGTGCGGTTGTTCAAATAGAAAAATTAACAGCTATCCTCCGTTACCTTCTTCAAAGTAGGGATGAAAGGTTTGTTAAATTGGGAGATGAACTTCATAATGTTAAAGAATACTGTGAATTAGCAGAATTGCAGTTGGGTAACAAAGTTAATTTATTACTCAATATTACTCCTGAATTTAATGATACTAAAATACCTCCACTAGTTTTTCAAATGGTTTTGGATGAGCAGTTTAAAACTTTTGCGCTGGGTGGTAAAGACGAACTTGATATTGAGGTTTATATAGAAAATGCAAAATTTGTTGTTGTTAAAACCTCGCTACTTCCATCAATACATTCAAGGGCAAAAAATGAAAAATTTATAAGCAACTTAAAGCAAAGATATCAGTTGTATAATAAAGCTTCTGGAGTATCTGAGTTGAGTACAGCAACCGATTATTTTGTGAAGTTTCCTTTAGTTGTAGGATAGTTGAGAAAGTTTATCATTTATATATTACCAATTACTTTAGTCCTTATTGGATTGGTGAACTTGTTTTTCTCCGAACCAAATTATGAATCCCTTCAAGAAGATTTAGAAGACGCGATTACCCTTGGAGATATTCAGCGTCAGAACAATATTTACTGGCGCTTAATAAAGGAGGATAGTTTAACAATTTCGCATCATTTTAATTTCATTAATACCTATTTTAAACTACCAATTTCTGAGTCGGGGAGAGGTAGAGGGAATTCTATGGATTATGATAAGGTGGTGGATTATTATCGCGGTTTACTATCTAATTACGACAAGGGAATAGCTGATGTTGGAAAGTTTGGAAGGGGATTATGCTTTTATCATTCAGGTTATTTAGATGAGGCGCTAACAAGTTTTGTTAATATTTATGATCAGAAATTACCATATTTAAACTTTGTATACGGTAGTTACTTCTGCAAAGGGAATTATGATAAAACAGTAGAGTATTTAAGGAAGGAGATTTTCCTTTATCCGGAGAATACAATTGCCCATAAAGAGATGGCTCGGACATTTTTAATTTACGAAAAACCCTATGAGCTATTTGTTTTTTTGCAAGATCCAATTTCTTTCGAGAATTCCTCTAACAAGTCAAAGAGGTTCGCTTATTTTAAAACTAAAGACATTAAATCCTATTCCAAAGCTATTTTTAGTAGATTTTTCAGCGGAGTAAACGCTTTAGGTTTTTTAGGTGCGCTTTTAATTTTATTGGTTTGGTTTTTCTATCTGATTTTAATTCATGAATTCATTAAGAAAAGATGGCCCTTAGCAATGTTAGTTTTGTTTTTTGGGATGATTTTCGCTTTTGGAACCTCTTTGCTGACAGATTTTAATAGCTATGTTATAGGGTTTAGCTTAAAGGATGAATTCATTAATGATTTTCTTTATTGTGTAATTGGGATTGGAGGAATAGAGGAGTTAGTAAAAATAATTCCTTTGCTATTGGTAATGATGTTTAGCAAGAAGCTAAAAGAACCAATCGATTATGTGGTTTTTGCTTCCATTTCTGCTTTAGGATTCGCCTTTGTTGAAAATCTGATTTATTTTGATGAAGGAGGGCTGAAGACAATTCAAGGTAGATCGCTTTCATCAACTGTTACGCACTTATTTAACAGTTCTCTTATAGCTTATGGAATCGTGATTGGAAAGTATGCGAAGAAAAGAAACTGGGGGCTTTATTTTGTTTTATTCTATGTGTTGGCCGCTATTTTTCATGGATTTTATGATTTCTGGTTGATAAACAGCACGGCAAGATCGTTCAGCTTTATCACCTTTGTATGGCTTTTAGTGAGCATGGTTGTTTGGGTTTCTGTGATAAATAATTGTCTAAACAATAGTTTTAACAGGAAAATAATATGGTCCTATAATCCGGAAAAGTTGAACAATTACTTGCTCTTCAGTTTATCAGCAATATTCTTGTTTGAATACTTACTAATGGGTTGGCGTTTCGGGGCTGACGTTGCTAATTTCGAATTGAAAAAGGATTTGTCATCAGGGTTGTTTTTACTGATTTTTCTAACTACTAAGTTGAGTAAGTTTGATGTGATTCCAAACTATTGGGCGCCGTTAAAATTTTGGGATTGGAATACGTTGTATAGTGTGCCAAGAGTTGAGGTTCAGCGTTTTGATTTAAACAAGATTATTGGGTCACTAATAACCATTCAGCAATATGGAGAGTATGGTATACTTTCCAAACATCTTCCAATAAAAGGAGAAATTGTAAAAAGGGAATTATTAACCTGGGAAAAAGATTGGTATTTGGTGAAGCTGGATGAGCCCCTAAATATCGCTTGGAAAAAACAACATTTTGTGTATTTAAAAACCAAAGATGCAAATGAGGTTTTTCTTAATCGAAACAGGCAGCCTGTTCAAGTTCGAATTGTCAATAAAATCGACGATTTGGCGAAAGAAAGGAAATATAAAAAGGACTTTCTTTTTGTTGATTTAGCACTTATTTCCCGTTTAAAATAATTTTTTTTCGCTCCTAACTTGTGTATAATCAAGGGGTTTGGATGGTGTCGTATTTTATGGTGTTGACAAGTACACTAATCTCTCTTATTTTTGATAAAAAACCTGGGGATGAGTATTAAGAATACACATGAATATTTAAAAATCTTAGACGAAATTGCGGAAATCATTGATAAAGATGATTTGTCTGTTCAAGAGCTAAGAGAGTTAAACCTAAAGAAACTAGCAGTTAAAAAGTTTGAATTACAAGAAGTAAGAAAGTATCCAGCGGCTTTAAACTTAATAGACGATTTTAAGAAAAGTAAGTTTTATTTGAACTAACATTTTTAATATTAATATAGATAAGTGGGTTTCGTTTGAAACCCATTTTTTTTGTAATTCACAATTCTTCCCTAAAAACTAATTTGCTCCAAGCGATATGCAGGAGCTATATTTCCGTTAATTTGATAAAAAGCTCATAACATGACTGGTTCAGCCGCGCTTATTATCATATTGATTTATTTTTCTGTATTGATTGGAATTTCCTACTGGACTTCACGAGGTAGTACCAATAAATCGTTTTTTACAGGAGATAGAAAATCACCCTGGTATTTAGTAGCTTTTGGAATGATTGGGGCTACTTTATCCGGAATAACCTTTATTTCTATTCCGGGATCAGTTTTTGGAAAAGGAATGCAATACATGCCCATGGTTATTGGCTTCTTTTTAGGGTACTTTATTGTTTCCTATGTTTTAATTCCTATTTATTATAAGTACAATTTAACTTCAATTTATACTTATCTAAGAGACCGCTTTGGTTTTTATGCTTTTAAAACTGGTGCTATTTCGTTTTTAATTTCTCGAATTATAGGTGCTTCTTTGAGGCTTTACTTAGTTGCTGAAGTACTGGATATATTTCTATTTGAGCCAACTGGTATTCCATACTGGGTAGGGGTTTTAATGACTATTCTTTTGATTTGGGTATATACTTTTAAGAGTGGTATAAAAACAATTGTATGGACGGATACACTACAGACTGCCGCAATTCTAATTGCCGCAGGAGCAACTATTTACTTCCTGGCTGATCTAAATGGAGATGGTTTAAGCGGGTTGTGGGAAGTGGCTTCTAATAGTGAGTTATACAATTTTGAGGGAGGTAAGCTAAAGGATGGAAACATTTGGTTAGGTGTATTCAATGGGATAATTTTCACAATTGCAATGGCAGGCTTGGATCAAGACATAATGCAAAAGAACCTGACTTGTAAAAATAGAAAGGAGGCTCAAAAGAATTTAACTTGGTTTAGCATTGTTTTAGTGCCTATTAACTTTGTTTTCCTAATTCTAGGAATCTTATTGTTTGAAACTTATATAGGATCTGGAGAGTTATCGGCTTTAGTAATTGAAAAAGTAAATGCAGCTGGAGAGGTTGCTAAAACAGGTGAGTATAAGTTATTGATTGATGGTGAAATGAAGGCTGTAGCCCCCGATCAAATTTATCCATCTTTAGCTAAAAATGGTTATTTCCCTATTTGGTTAAGTGGTACGTTTTTAATTGGTTTAATCGCTGCTGCATACTCAAGTGCTGATTCTGCGTTAACTTCCCTTACAACAAGTGTTTGCGTGGATTTGATAGAAAAAGAAGACAAGAAAACAAGAACCTATGTTCACGTTTTAATGAGCATAATACTTTTTGGTGTTGTTATGGTGTTTAAAGCTTTTAACGATGATAGTATTGTTTGGAAATTATTTAAGTACACCAGCTTTACTTATGGTCCATTATTAGGTTTATACGGACTAGGAATCTTAACTAAAATCAAGATTCATGATTTTGCAGTTCCTTTTATTGCAATTGTAAGTGCCGTATCTAGTTACTTCCTTGCAGATATATTTGGTTTCGGATTTGAGATTCTGGCAATAAATGGAGGAATAACAGCTTTAGGGTTGTTTTTATTTAAAAAATAAGAGATAGCCACGTCGCAATAATTGTGTAGAGATGAAAGTTAGTTTTATATGCGAATTCTCACATGTTTAATAACTCTTGTATTCTCCTTTAGCCTTTCCTTTAAACAAGACCTCAAAAAAGTAAAAGTAGATCAAATCATTGTTTTAAAATCCAAGAGAAAATTGCAGTTGGTTTACAAAGGAGAAAAAGTAAAACAATATTCTATTTCGTTGGGAGGAAACCCGGTTGGACATAAACAGTTTGAAGGCGATCAAAAAACGCCCGAAGGAGAGTATTTCATTAACGGTAAAAACCCAAAAAGTAAGTATTATAAAAATCTAGGGATCTCTTATCCAAACGCATCAGATAAAGCTTATGCAAAGAAATTGGGCAAAAGTCCAGGTGGTGCAATTAAAATTCATGGTTTGCCAAACGATAAGCCTTGGTTGGGGAAATTACATTTGTTGAAGGATTGGACCTATGGATGTATTGCTGTGACCAATAAACAAATGGAAGAGATTTACCGGAATGTTGATGTGGGAACTAAGATTAAGATTTTGCCTTGAAAGAATTGAGATAGCCACGTCGTCCCTTCTCGCCATGACCTTAATCTAAACTTTAACAAGAATTACGTCATAGCGAGGAGGGACGACGTGGCTATCTCATTTTTTTAAATTACAGCCTGCCTAACTCTTAATAGCTCTTCCAGCAATGGCTTTAAACCATCTAATTGAAGCATGTTAGCTCCATCTGATTTAGCAACTGATGGATCAGGGTGAGTTTCAATAAATAAACCATCTGCTCCAGTTGCAATTGCAGCTTTGGCAATAGTTGATATTAATTCTGGCTTTCCGCCAGTTACACCGCTTGTTTGATTAGGTTGCTGAAGGGAATGTGTAATGTCCATAATAACAGGAGCATATTGCTTCATTACCGGAATCGATCGGAAATCGACTACTAAATCTTGGTAACCAAAAGTAGTTCCTCTTTCAGTAATCCAAACATTGTCATTTCCAGAATCTTTCACTTTATCCACAGCGAAGCTCATTGCTTCCGGACCAGCGAATTGTCCCTTTTTGATGCTAACTACCTTTCCTGTATTAGCAGCAGCAACTAACAAATCTGTCTGGCGAAATAGAAAAGCTGGGATTTGAAGTACATCAACATATTTTGCAGCCATCGCTGCATCTTCAGGAACGTGAATATCTGTAATTGTTGGAATGTTATAAGTTTCTCCAACCTTTTTTAAGATGGTTAAAGCCTTTTCATCTCCAATACCAGTAAAAGAGTCGATTCTTGATCTGTTAGCTTTTTTGAAGGACCCTTTGAAGATGTATGGGATTTCTAACTCATTAGTAATCTCAACAATCTTTCCAGCAATATCCATTGCCATTTGTTCTCCTTCGATGGCACATGGTCCAGCGATTAGGAAAAAGTTTTTCGAGTCTTTGAAATTGATATTTGGAAGTGCTTTAAACATAGTTTTTTTGTTTGTCCTTCAACTTGGCTCAGGATGACTGTCATTCTAAGCGGAGTCGAAGAGTTAGATAACTTGTAATACTAATCCTTTAAGGTAATGCGATTCCGCATGGTAAATATTAATTGGGTGATCAGCAGGCTGCGTAACTTGGTGAAGTACTCTTACTTTTCTTCCTGTTTGTATACATGCAGCCATTACTGTATTGTAGAATAATTTTGAATCTACTACTTGAGAACAAGAAAATGTAAATAAAAGCGAACCAGGTTTCATTACCTTCAACGCTGTTGCATTCAATCTTTTATAACCTTTAACAGCATTATGTTTTACATTCTGATGTTTAGCAAATGCAGGAGGATCCAGAACAACGATGTCATATTTTGAAGCATCGTTTTGCTCAAAAAACTTAAAGGTATCAATGGCAAAAGAACCATGACGATCTGAAAATCCGTTTAACTCTACATTTTCATCTGTTAAATCAATCGCCCTTGCTGAAGCATCAACAGAATCAACACGAGTAGCTCCAGCATTTAATGCAGCCAATGAAAATCCACCTGTGTAACAGAAAGTATTTAATACTGTTTTATCTTTTGAATATGATGCCAATAAAGCTCGGTTATCTCTTTGATCGATGAAGAATCCAGTTTTCTGCCCTTGTTCCCAATCTATTTTAAACTGACAACCATGTTCTAGTCCAATTGAGGAATATCCTTCAGTTTGATAGATGTAATGGTCTTCAACTTGAACAGGTCCATTTTTTGGAAGTGTATCTTCACTCTTATCAAAAATGGCTTTTAAGTTTTCTCCGTATACGTTTTTCAATGCCGCAACAATATTGTCTTTAGCGTAATGCATTCCAATAGAGTGGGATTGAATTACAGCTGTACCAGCATAGAAATCAATAATCAATCCAGGTAATCCATCCCCTTCGGCATGAATTAACCGGTAAATGTTTGTTTGATCATTGTTTGTAAGCTGCAATTGCGCTCTTAAATCATAAGCTTCCTGAATTCTATTCGTCCAAAAATCTTCGTTGATTTCAACGTCTTTAAACGAAAGGATTCGGACCATAATAGATCCGTTTTGATAGTGTCCGATACCTAAAAAGTTGCCTTTGTTGTCAGTAACTTTAACAATATCACCTTCCTGAGGATCAGACTCTCTGCCGTCTTCGGTTTTGATTTTTTTTATGGCTCCGGAGAAAACCCATGGATGGAATCTTCTAACAGAAGCATCCTTTCCCGATTTAAGAATTACTTGAAACATGTTGCAAAGTTAAATAAACTAAACCGTTAACTGTTAACCGAAAAATCGTTAACTAATATTATCTTTGGATTATGTTTAAAAAGACCATCGGATACGGGATTTTAGTTGTTGTTTTGTTTTTAGCAGCATTAGTTTCTATACCTTCCACAATTAGTCCCAGCGCTGAAATTATAGTTGATTCGACTCCCTTTTCTGTTCAGCAAACTTTGAGTGATATAAATAAGTTTCGTGAATGGGATCCAAAAGCAATATCAGATTTAACAGTTTCCTATAATTTTTCAATGAGCGATGGGAAACCTAGTTTGGAGGTTGTTGATTCATTAAACAGAGTTATGGCTTCTTATGTTATCGAAAAATCAGCGATTGACGAAGTGCAGATTTCTGTAAATATCCAAAAAGTTGAGCCTTTATTGTATGCCTTTAAAATATCCACAGATGGTAATAAAACAAAAGTAAATTGGACTATGGACTTCGAAGGAAACCTTATGATGTCTATGTTCGGAGCGGAAGATCAGTTAAGCGAAACGTTCAATAAAGGTTTGATTGCTTTTAAAAATT
This sequence comes from Flavobacteriales bacterium, assembly GCA_038154685.1. Lineage (GTDB taxonomy): Bacteria > Bacteroidota > Bacteroidia > Flavobacteriales_C. Next base: position 41,263 of record JAYPYW010000021.1, read on the forward strand.
ACGTTGAGTAGAGTCGGATTAACATTCCCCTTTTAATTTTTTCTAAATATTCATTGAATAAATCCTCTATTTCAAACGTTAAATTTGAGGTATGCGAGTTTTATTGTCTTTTTTACTACTTACTCAGCTTTCTTTTGGGCAATCATGGTTGAAAATAACAGCGAAAGCTGGTGATAATAGAATTGTATTATTGAAACGTTATCACTTAACTGACCAGTGCAGTAAAGAAAAGTTTTTAACGTTGAATAATATGAAGGCAAATGATTTTCTGATCAAAGGGAAATCGTACAAAATGCCTGTCCAGGTTTATAGTTACAACGGAAAGAGTATCAGGACTACCATCGGAATATCCGATTACGATCAAGCTAAATCAATTCAGCAATGGAATGAATCGATTTCAGGATCTAAAGTAAAATCCAAGCTATATACTAATGGAGGTAAGCTTTGGGTACCACATTATCTTGTTAAATGTTACTCTAAGTATGGTAAGAAAGTCCTAGGGACAGAGGGTAAGGGGCCAAAAGTAATTGCTGGGAAAACTGTTGTACATGAGATTTTTGGAGATAAATACAAAAACATAAAAATTGCTTCAAATAAGTTAAAAGGGAGGGTTTATTATTTAGTGAGCGGACACGGTGGTCCAGATCCAGGAGCGATAGGGAAGTGCAGCGGTAAATCTATTTGTGAAGATGAATACGCATATGATGTGACCTTAAGATTAGGTAGAAGGTTAATTGAGCAAGGAGCGACTGTTTATATTATTGTTCGAGATAAAAACGATGGGATTAGAGATGTTTCTTTGCTAAAATGCGATATAGATGAGGTTACTTATCCTAATAAAAAGATGCCTATTAATCAGGTTAAAAGGCTAAATCAGCGCGTTGCATCAGTCAATGAACTATACAGAAAGCATAAAAAAGCGGGGGCAACTTATCAAAGAATGGTGGTGATTCATGTGGACTCAAGAAATGTTGGGAGCAGGGTTGATATGTTCTTTTATTACTACAACAAAAGCAAGACAGGTAAAAAGGTGGCGCGAACAATGTATTCGACAGTAAAGTCTAAATATGATCAATACCAAAAGGGTAGAGGATACAAAGGAACAGTTAAACCACGCAACCTTCACATGTTAAGGGAGTCTTTACCTACAGGAGTGTATATTGAATTAGGGAATATTCAGAACGCTCAGGATCAGAAAAGGTTTACTGTAGTAGACAACAGAGTAGCTATGGCAAAGTGGTTTGCAGAGGCGCTGATGAAAATCCCGTAACTAATTGATTTTATTTTCGTTATTATATTCAGGGTGCTTTTAATCTAGCGCATTCTAAAGGGTGATGTAGTTAAAATTTTATTATCATGAACAACTTAAACTACGATCAAAAGTTGAGTTTGCTTCATAATTTGTTGACGTTAACAAGGGTAGACCATGTTGAGTCGGAAAGTGAAGTGGATTTCATCTATCAAATTGGGAAAAAGCTAAATATTCATAAAAAGGATATAGATGTTTTATTAGATAAGGAAGTTGAATTTCATCCACCAAAGGAGGAGCATCAAAGAATTGTGCTGTTTTATACCTTTCTATTGGTGATGAAAATCGATGGAAATTTAGCTAAAGAAGAAATAAGGGTTTGCAGAGAGATAGGCTTCAAATTAGGATTAAATCCTTTTGCTGTCCAAAATCTTTTAGATCAAATGATTAGTAACCCTCAAAAGAAAGTTCCAGCTGTGGATGTGATTAACTTTTTTAAGTTGTATCATAATTAGAGGGGCTCTAAAGAGCCAGGAATCAGGAGATGAGGATATGAAAGACGGAAGACAAAATCTTTTTAGAAATACAAGGCCAGCAACATAATTGCTGGCTTTTTTTATATTGTCATCCCCGCACTTGTTGCGGGATCTTAATTAGTGTTAGATGCGCGGAATTTAAAGATCCCTCAACAAGTGCGGGATGACATAGTTTTCATAATTTTTTCTAACCTCACACCACCCCACCTCCATATCCCGTCACCCTGAGCGGAGTCGAAGGGTCCTCCTTACAATTCCTTATCTTTATCTCGTGAAAATTATTTCAAAATTCTTCATACTATTCGTTAAGCTTTATCAAGGGTTAATAAGTCCCTGGTTTCCTTCTTCATGTAGGCATCAGCCAACTTGTTCTAGTTATACAATAGAAGCCATAAACGAATGGGGGGCTTTTAAAGGAGTTTGGATGGGAATAAAGCGTTTAAGCAAATGTCATCCTTGGGGAACCTCAGGATACGATCCTGTTCCAAAGAAAAAATGCTGTGATTAAAGGATGTCCAATTCTTGTCTTGCCTGAAATTAGGGCTTTCTATTAATTTTCTACAGTTTAGTATTCCAAAACAAAAACTAATGAGAACGATTCTTTCCCTAATAGCTTTATTACTTATTTCGGTTGCTAATGCCCAAAATCTTAAGTCTATTCACTTATTAAATTATAATTCGAACAAGGACTTAATGAAATTAACAGATGACCTTGAGGGCTTAGCAGCAAAAGGGATTAATCAAATATTTTTAGAAGTAGATTATCATTATGCCTTTAAATCTCACCCAGAATTGCAGCAAACAGATACTGTAATAACTAAAAAGGGAGCTCAAAAGTTTGCAAAAATTGCTAAAAGCTATGGGATTAAAATTGTTCCTCAATTTCAGAGTTTAGGACACCAGTCGTGGGCTGAAAATACTTGGAAACTTTTAACTGTTTATCCTGAATTAGACTTAACACCAGGTGCTTTTCCAAACAACGATTCGATTTATTGTAGGGAATGGGATGTGATTAATCCTAAGGTGAATGAAATAGTATTTCCTATGATTGATGAAATTATTGAGGCCTTCAATGCAGATGGAATTCATTTAGGAATGGATGAAGTGTTTTTACTAGGGCATCCAAAATCTCCAAGCACAAAGGGAATGGACCCAGCTTATTTATATGGAAAAGTGGTAAGGGAATTCCATGATTATTTCACTAAAAAACAAGGTAAGCAAATATATATTTGGGGAGATAGGTTGATTGACATGACTAAATATGGTTATGGAACTTGGGAGGCTTCAGCGAATGGGACTTGGAAAGCGATTGATAGCATACCAAAAGATATTATTATTTGTGACTGGCATTATTTGGTTCAGAATGAATATCCATCGATTGATTTATTTATAAATAAAGGTTTTAGAGTATTACCGTCATCTTGGAAGGATGCAGAAGCAGCCAAGGCTTTTATTGCCTATTCTTATGCAAAACAAGATTCTAACATGTTGGGGCACATGTTTACAACATGGGGAGCGGTTCCTAAAGCTGAATTATTACAATTTGAATCTATGAATGCAGGTTTAACAAAAATTCAAGAAGGTAGATTTCATAAAGCTTTCATTAAAGGGGCGGGAGTAAATGATAAAGGAAAGTTATTGGTTAAAGTAACCACCTCAAATCCTAACTTAAAGATTGCTTACTCTTTAGATGGTGGTGACCCAAGAGTTGATTCAAATCTTTACGAGGGTCCTTTTGTATACCCAAAAGATGCAACTGTAAGAGCAGTTCCTGTAAAAAATGGAGCCTATGCAGGTGAGATTTCGGAAGCAGATTTTGTTGTTCATAATGCTATTGGTAAAAAGGTAATCACCATTACGGAGCCTAGTGA
>JAYPYW010000022.1:0-22444 GCA_038154685.1 Flavobacteriales bacterium
GTATATGTTATTGCAAACAACACCTCTTTTATTCAACTCAGGTTGGATTGATTTTAACCATGTGTGAAAAGCTCCTTTGGAAGCTTGATAAGCTGACCAAAATGGCATTGCGGGTAATAGCACGATAAAGGAAGAAATGTTTATTATTTGACCGTTACGTTTAGAAATTACGGGTAATAATTTTAAACCTAATTCAACGGGCGCGTAGTAATTAAGGTTCATTGTTCTGGTAAAATCATGAAATCGATCTAAGGAGTTATAAATTGATCGTCTGATAGATTTTCCAGCGTTATTTACAAAGATATCTACACCCAAATTTTTTGACTTCAAGAATTCAAAAATTTCGTCAATAGTAGATTTTTCTCTTAAATCCCCTGCTATGTATGATGCATTACCGCCATTTTTATTTACAATATTGCAAACCTCTTCCAGTTTTTCTGAAGTTCTTCCCATTAAGATAAGCTGAGTGTTTTTGAAAGCTAATTTTTCAGCCAGTAGCCTTCCTATTCCAAATGAGGCACCAGTAATAAGAATAGTTTTGTTGTTTAACTTTTCTTCAAGACGTTTGCTTGAAACACTAAATTTTGGATAAAGAATTCTTTGAAGCATGACTGATTTTTGAACACTAAACGCAAACGGGAAACGAAATGACTACCTCGGGATAATTATTTCTTTAATGAAAGCGAAAATCTTCCTGTTTATGAGCTTTTTTTTCACCTTTAATTAATAATAAAGGAAACGAAATAAGTTAAATTATGTATTGTGGCCTTGGTGATGAATTGAAGAAAAGATTAAGAATTCGTCGAAGAAAAAACTTTTTTCGTCGATAATTGTAACATTTTGAGGAGTTTAGCGTTTAGCTTAGTAGTGTTACTTAATTAATAGTTTCTTCTAACAAATCCTGACAGATGAACTGAAGAACAAAAAAATAAAAAGGCCGGATTGATTACCCGGCCTTTATTTTTGTCTAAACATTCCAATTCTGCTCAACCAATTCTCAAGTCATATTAAAAGTATATATGATTATATTTGCGGCATTCAATTGGGATGCAACTAGTAGAAAAGGATAAGTATAGAAGTGATATTGATGGCTTAAGGGCTTTCGCTGTTATTGCAGTAATAATTTTTCACTTAGGTTTTCTACCAAATGGTTTTCTTGGAGTAGATGTTTTTTTTCTAATAAGCGGTTATCTAATCACTGATATCCTTTTTAAGGAAATACACGAGGACAGATATTCTGTAGTTAATTTTTATGTTCGACGGATCAGAAGGATACTACCCCTAGTATCTTTTATTTGCCTGTTAGCTCTTGTCCTTGGGATTTGTTTTATGCTTCCGGATGATCTTGAAAATTTGGCGCAAAGTGTAATAGCAACAAACTTTTTTGGTAACAATGTTTTACAAACTGTAACTACCAAAAATTACTGGGATGTAGTAAATGAATACAAGCCACTAATGCATACGTGGAGTTTAGCGGTTGAAGAACAATATTATTTTGTTTACCCTATTATCTTCTCTTTGTTTGGTAAAAAAAGAAAAAACTGGATACTACCAATAATCATAGGATTAACCGTCATTTCTTTAGTACTATATATTTTACCATTTCAAGATTATTTAAAATTCTATTTATTGCCATTTAGATTTTTTGAAATGTCGGTAGGAGGGATAGCGGCTGTTCTTCTGAATGGAAGAGTTATAAAAACAAAATTTGCTCCAATTCTGTTGATTCTTTTAGTTGTTTTAATGGCTGTAAATATTGACGGAGTTTCACCAGTTCTTTGGCTTTTAATAACCGTAATTGTTGCTTGTGGAGTTTTATGTGTCGACAACACAAATAATCCTATTGCAGGTCCAATTTTAACAAATCCCATTGTAAGATTTATAGGCAATATAAGTTTTAGCCTTTACATGTGGCATCAAGTTTTATTTGCTTTTGGGCGCTACATGGTTTTTGATGAAATAGATACTCAGGCATCAATTATCCTTGTGTTGCTAACGTTTGTTTTGTCTATAGGGTCATATTATGCAATTGAGCAGCCGTTTAGAAATAAAAAGAAATTTAAAACAAGTACTGTAGTATGGACTCAAATAGCATTTTTTGTAGTAACTACAGGAATAAGTGGCTACTTATTTTTAAATACTGGGGTTGTTAAGGATGTTCCTGAGCTCGGAATTTCTACAGACAATATTCAGAAAAATATGCATTCGGCATATAACCATAGAATCTACAAATTAAATAAACCTTTTACCACTAGCAATAAAAAGAAGATTTTGGTTATTGGTGATAGCTTTGCAAGGGACTGGGTAAACGTTTTAAATGAATCAGTTTATGCCGATTCGCTTGAAGTAACATATCTTTTTGGGCATAAGGGGCATGATAGTCTTGTTTCTAGGATTAATCAGGCAGATTATGTGTTTTATTCAACCCGATTGATTTTGGAGGAGGAATTAAAAATTGTAGAGGACTATCAAAGTAAAGTATGGGTTGTTGGGACAAAAAACTTTGGGTTCAATAACGGTTTATACTATAATTATTCAGGAGATGATTATTGTAATCAAAGGGTTAAAATGGAGAAAATGTATCCTGAGAATAATGCAAAAATGAAAGCTCTTCTAGGAAATCATTATTTAGATTTAATGGGACTAGTGGTTGATTCCAATAATACAGTACCTGTATTTAATTCTAATTGTATGTTTATTAGTCAAGACTGCAGACATTTAACTAAAGCTGGTGCTCAGTATTTTGCAAGGTTGATACCTAAATTAAAAAACCTACCCTTTAGATAGGATAGGCTTTTTAAATGTGGTCTAATGCTATATTATTTTCCTTTAAAATCTTCGTAGCTAGCTTTAAATAACTCGTAAGTACTGCTAATTCCATCTTTTAAAGAAATAGATGCTTCCCATCCAATATTTTTAAGTTTAGAAACATCCATAAGCTTTCTAGGAGTTCCATCAGGTTTGCTTGTATCAAAAGTTAATTCACCCTTAAATCCAACAATATCTTTAATCGTTAGTGCTAAATCTTTAATTGAGATATCTTCACCACATCCAACGTTTACAAGTTCTTTACCGTCGTAATTCTCCAATAAGTAGAAACAAGCATCTGCTAAATCGTCAACATGTAAAAATTCCCTTTTTGGTGAACCTGTTCCCCAAATCATAACTTCTTTCGCTCCGCTTTCTTTTGCTTCATGGAACTTTCGAATTAAGGCTGGTAGAACATGAGAATTATTTAAATCGTAGTTATCGTTTGGCCCATATAAGTTTGTTGGCATTGCAGATATGAAGTTACTTCCGTATTGATCACGGTAAGATTCACACATTTTAATACCAGCAATTTTTGCTATCGCATAAGGCTCATTTGTAGGTTCTAATTCACCTGTTAATAAACTATCCTCTTTTAGAGGTTGTGGAGCCATTTTAGGGTAAATACATGAAGAACCTAAGAAAAGAAGTTTTGTAACTCCATTTTCATGAGCGCTGTTAATTACATTATTTTGAATAGATAAGTTGTCGTATAGAAATTCAGCTCTGTAAACATTATTTGCATGAATTCCTCCAACTTTTGCTGCAGCTAAAACAACAAAATCAGGTTTTTCAGTTTTAAAAAAAGCTTGTACTTGAGCTTGATTTCTTAAATCTAAATCCTTTGATGTTCTAGTAATAATGTTAGAAAAACCTTCTTTTTCCAGTTTTCTAACAATTGCTGAACCTACCATTCCACGGTGACCAGCAACATATATTTTTGCAGACTTATCCATTAATATTTATTCTTCAAAATTTAAAATATCATGCCCACCTTCTTTCAAGTATAAATCTTTCTTGAAAAGCTTAACATCTTCTTCCATCATCTCTTTTACAAGCCCAGCTAAATCATATTTAGGTTCCCAATCTAGTTTTTCTCTAGATTTTGTTGGGTCACCAATTAATAATTCAACTTCTGTAGGACGGAAATATCTTGGATCGATACTCATTACCTCTTTTCCGATTGGTAATTGGAATTCACCATTACAAGCCTTAACTGTAGCAACTTCCTCTAACCCTTCACCAGTAAATTCAAGTTCAATTCCAACTTCGGCGAAAGCCATTCTAATAAAATCACGAACTGTGGTAGTGACACCTGTTGCAATAACAAAGTCTTCAGCAGTATCTTGCTGTAAGATTTTCCACATTGCTTCAACATAATCTTTAGCATGTCCCCAATCACGTTTAGCGTCAATATTACCCATGTAGAACTTTTCTTGAAGTCCTAAAGCAATTCTTGATACGGCACGAGTGATTTTTCTTGTTACAAAGGTTTCTCCTCTTAATGGAGATTCATGGTTGAATAATATTCCGTTACAAGCGTACATGTTGTAGGCTTCACGGTAGTTTACTGTGATCCAATAAGCATACATCTTAGCTACAGCATATGGTGAACGCGGATAAAATGGTGTTTTTTCACTTTGTGGAACTTCTTGAACTAATCCGTATAATTCAGAAGTTGACGCTTGATAGATTTTTGTTTTCTTTTCTAAACCTAAAATTCTAACAGCCTCTAAAATTCTTAAAGTACCTAAACCATCTACGTTTGCACTGTATTCAGGCTCATCAAAACTTACTTTTACATGAGACATTGCTCCTAAGTTGTAAATTTCATCAGGTTGAACTTCTTGAATAATTCTAATGATGTTGGTTGAGTCTGTTAAATCACCATAATGAAGTTTAAACTTTACATCTTTTTCATGTAAATCTTTGTATAAGTGATCAATTCGAGCTGTATTGAATAAAGAAGATCTTCTTTTGATTCCGTGTACTTCGTATCCTTTTGAAAGAAGTAACTCTGATAAATAGGCTCCATCCTGACCAGTAACCCCAGTGATTAACGCAACTTTTCCTGCCATAGCTTTAGATTTAAAGGCAAAAGTAAATAAATGCTTAAGACTAAGGGCTTGAATGAGCTAAAAAAACTACTTGGAAACCAACTTCTCAAGTATTTGTGTATAAGTTTCCGCTCTTTGCATTCTATTTTGGAATTCTTTTACTCTTTTTTCACCGTTTCCAACTAATTGGTTGTACTTGGTATCATCATTAACTAAGAGTTCAATTTTATCGCAAATATCTTTAGCATTTAGAGGGTCAAAGAATAACGCATTTTCCTCGCCACAAATCGCTTTAGCGAACCCTAAATCGGAGGTTAGTATAGGTCTTTTCATAACCATAGCTTCAGGGTATGAAGCTGTAAAACACTCTAATAAGGTTGGTAAAAACAAAGCATCGTGTTTTGAATATTGCTCGGGACAATTTGCAGCAGGTATTGGCCCTAAATTTTTAACCACATCTTTATGTTTTGAAAACATATTTTCATAATCAAAATCTGGTATAGTTAAAGTAAAAATAGCCTTTACCCCTCGAGACTTAAGTTCATCAGCTACGTCCCTTATTATAGATAAGTTTTTGTGAGGGTAATTCGCTGAAATAGTTATAAATCTGAATACTTCATTTTTAATTCTATCAGGTTTTTCTGCCTCAGCAAAAAACTGATTATAAGTGTTATCAGCAACCCATGTGTTTTTAAGTTTTGCTCCAAGGAATTTATGCATCCTGTTTTTTACATCCTCTGTTTCAACAACATAGAAATCTGCATTTTTCTTCGTGTAGTATTTTTTAATACTGTTTTGTATTTTTTTCTTGATTCGTTCTTTAGAGGATAAGAGAGAGAACGCTTTTGATTCAGGATTAATTAACCAAGGAAGAGCAAAACCCATTAGGTGCTTTGCTTTTGGAGTCCAATATGAAGGGCCAAAAACAGAAAAAACAACGTCAGGTTTAAATTGGGCTTCAATGGATGAAAGTTTACTGGATTTTTTAATAGCATCTTTCAATCCAAAGTTTACATTTTTTAGCTCAACGTTATTGCCACGCTTTGTTGATGTTAGTTGATTATAGATTTTATCAGAAGCAAGGACTAAAAAATCATGATTGCTAAATTCACCAAGAGTAAGAATGTATGAAATAGCAACTTGAACCCCTCCTCCAACAGTTAAATTTGATGCATTTACTATTACTTTCATCTTTTTGCTAGCTCTTTTTCAATTACACTAATAAATTTGTCACCAACTTTATCGGCTGTAAATCTCTTAGCAAATTCTAGGTGCGAAGTAGGTTTAAAGTTTCCTAAAACCTTAGTCATAATTTGTTCTAATTGCTCTGCATTTCCGGCCTCAAAGTAATTAATAACTTCCCCTTTTGAGTCTATACTTCTAACCCCAGGAATATCAGTGGCTATTATGTCGCAATTAAAACATAATGCTTCATTTACTACTCTAGGTGATCCTTCATAAAAAGAAGGAAAGACAAATATTTTTGATTGATTATATAAGTCTTGTAGTTTTTGTGGTGAAACCTTTCCTAAAATTTCTACAGGATAATCTTTTACCGTGAGAGCTAGATCGTTAAACCATTTTTCTTCATAAGGTTTTGTTCCTCCAACAATATATAAGTTCGCCTTAACACCTTTGTCAATCATGTTTTTAAAAGCTAAAAACAAAGTGTCAAGACCTTTGGGAGGTTGTAAATTTCCCGCGTAGATGAAATCTATATTGCGTTGCAAAGTAGGTTTTTCGTTAAACCACCTTTCTCCTAAAGGATTTCCGTTTACTACATATTTAGAGCATTTTTTTCCTTCCACATCATCAATTACCAATTGAGAATTTCCTATTATAAAGTCATTCCCAACAGCAGATATTTTTTGGATAAATGATTTCTTTTTACACCATTTTTGATATGCATCTACTAACTCTTTGTTTATATGTTTGGAGTTTTTATCAGCAAACCAAAATTTATTATCTCTGTAAGTATATTCGGCAGAAACGAGATAAGTGCCTTTTATAACTCTTTTTCCAAATTTGAATTTTAGCAATCCACACATAATTCCTGCTACCAACTGAAGAAAAACAAACTTCTCTGATTCATCAGAATTTGATATAATCTTCTTACTCTCTTTATATGCCCACAACCAAAATTTAAATCCAGAAAGAGACTGACTAGGAGTTACAATTTCAAAATTATCATGGCTTTTAAAATCTCCAGACTCCTTACAGAGAACATACATTTTGTTACAGCGAGAAGTCATATGCTCCAACATATCAAATACATCATCATAGCCTTTGTTGGAGACTATAGCTGAAATAATGTTTACATTCAATTTTTGCAAAATGTCCTTGCGTTATTGTAAGAGTGTATACTTGCGATTAAGCAGCAAAAATAAGGTTTTAGAGTTACTAAACCAGTTTTTTAGTGAATTTGAAATCTTCAAAAATAATAAGTGCTAAACCTATTAAAAGGCCTATTGTATGATCGAAGGGGAAAGCATGTTCGAATATAGCAAAGAAGAAAAAGGCAAAGGCAAACATAGCTGGCCTCAAATCTTTTGATTTAAACCAATATTTTCCTGTTTTAAAGAGTATCCCAATAATGAGTGTTAAGAATGCTATCAGTCCGATAATTCCAGAATTTCCCCATATCCAAATATAGAAGTTGTGTGGACCTAATTTACCACCTTCAAAGGGAGCTACGTGATTCATACTTGAGTGACCTGTCCCAGTAAGGGGCCCGTTAGATTTGACATAATTATAAGAGTAAGTCCAAACGTATTTTCTTGTATTTGATTTAATTTTTTCTCCTTTTGCAAACTGAAAAAATGAAAGTAAACGTCCTTTTTGATTTTCATTAAATGTAGGATAGAGGCTACTAAAACTAATGGTTACTGCAAGGAATAATAATATTGAATTGGTCCAATACCTTTTGCTATTTTTTAATAATACGTATCCTGTTAAAGTGGATATTGTGATTAGATATATAGTTCGTGAAAAGGTTAGGAGAATAGCAATTAAGCAAAGATATCTGGCTAGTTTAACAATCCATTTTTTGTTCATTTCAATGTCCAAAGTCATTACGTAGGTTAAATAAAAAACCAAACCTGCTAAATTAGGGTTTATCCAAAGTCCAGATGGCCTATTTTCTATAGCCATACAAATAGGACGGAAAAAATCATAAAAGAAGTATTGAATAATTGTAAACGCCGAAGAAGCTAGCATAAGGAATACCAGGAGCATTTGCACTTTACGTTTATCCAATACTTTTCTTAGCGAGTATATTGAATATGGAATAATCAAAGTTGATGAGGCTAACTTAATTGGATAGCGCCATAAATCTTGTGGAGTTTCTTTAAGACCAATAAAACCAGATATTAGATAAATAATAAAGAATCCAGCAAAGAATTTTAGAATATTGTGTGTTTTATTCCTGGTTGCGATGATGAAAGCAAAGCTTAATAAAGCAACTGTAAATAATGGATTAAGAAAAAATGAGTGTCCAAAGAGTGCTTTTGTAATTCCAGCAATATTCAAATAAGACAGGATAACTAATATCCAAACTATAGAAGAGACATTGAATTTAATGTTAGCCTTGAACAACCTTATTCTTTTTTAGCATTGACAAGATACCGCTAATATCTTTCTTTTTTAAAAATATAGCATCTTTCAGCTTTATGTTATTTATACTATTGAATTGGTAGTACGACATAAAAGCAATGATTACTGAACTTAATAAATGTGCTATAGCAGCTCCAGTTGAATTGTATTTTAGAACAAAAAGAATCGTAAGAGGAATGCCTACAGCATAACCAAACATTTTTATAATACTGCCTTTAAATGGCATGTTTACAGCGGAGAAGTATTGAATTATTACTTGAGAAAAAGCGTAGAATATAAAGCTTGGAATTATAACAAAAGTTAGCACAACAGCATCTAAATAATCGTTTCCATAAATTAATGGGATAACCCAAAATCCAACAATGCCAAGAAACAGGGTAACTAAAAAAAGAAGTGATGTTACTACCCTTAAAACTTGGAGTGTTACAATTAGTCTAAACTTTGATTTATCGTTTGCTGCCAATTGATTAAAATATACTGGCACAATTGCGTTAGGTATTTTTGTAACTAAACTAGAATAAGCGTAAGCAATGGAGTAAACACCTAAGATTCCAGAAGGAAAGAAAAACCCTAAGAAAATTTGATCGTGTTTACTTGTTAGCCTTGTTAATTGCTCAGTTGGCCAAACCTTTATTCCGTAATTAATGGATCTTTTTAGATAGTTGAAATTAATTGAAAAATTCACACCGTATTTAAGCAAAATATATAATGAAAGTGAAATGGTTACAAATCCATGTGATACTCCAAAGGCAAAGAATGAAGAACTTATTCTTTGCTCTTTATATATGAGGTAATAGATGTTCAAAGCAAGTAGAATAATTATATGAGCGGTATATATGTAGTTTTTAACTGCAAAATTCCCTTTGCCTTCTAGGATTTTATTGAGAAAGATATTTATGGTTAAGGGTAGACAAAAGAAAGAAATTCGAGTTATCTCTCTTAGAGAAAACCGACTGCCCATTTCAAAGAAAAATCCAAATTTCCATATAACAAATACAAATGCTGTAAATAATAAACCGTACAGGGTTGAAAATGAAAATACAGTGAATATTACATCTTTTACTTTATGAGACTGATTACTAATGTGGTATTTAATGCCTCCTGGGATTCCCAATAAGAAGGTCGAGATAATCAGATTAAGCATTACCAGAATGAATGAATAAATACCTTTTTCAGCGGTACTTAAATCAGCAATTAAAATCCCCGCAATCATGCTTAAAGGAGTAGTAGTTAACTCCGTTATTATATTACTTGCAAACGATTTTACCGGGGAATTCATCTAACAGTTATTCTCGTTTATAGGAAGAGTTTTCTCTTTTCTAAAATGATATACTGATAATATAAGCATTGCAGTTAAGGTTCCTGTCATTTGATGAGCCATGATATCATGCGCTAAGATATCGTAACATCCAATTGTAACAACAATTATCAAAGCACCTGCTTTTATTTCTCGAATCTTAATTTTTTTAGAGATTCTGAATATGGCTATTAGGTAAGTAAATAATCCGAAAAGACCTATTATACCAGAATTTCCCCAAATCCAAATAAAATAATTATGCGGCCCAAGACCTCTAGCAGCAAGGGGAACAATATTATCCATGGAAGTGTGACCAAGTCCAAATATAGGTCCTCTGTCCAATACTGCAATTGAAGAATAAATCCATAAAGCAGACCGATTGTCGGCATCTACTTCGTCATTTGAAGCAATTTGTATAATCGAAGTAATTCTTTTTTGTTGGTGTTCAGAGAACTTACTCATATTAAGCGCCAATCCAATTACAAATACGAATCCGCCTAAACAGATAAGAATAATCAGTTTAGTTTTTCGCATTAAGAATGCGTAATATATTCCGCCAAGGAATAACAGAACAATCGCTGTTCTGGAAAAAGAAGTAATAATACCGGCAATAATTAAGATTCTTAGAACAAGAACAAGTTGTTTTTTGGAAGATTTAAAGCTACCGGTTAAAAATAATGACGCAAGAAGCATCATTGCTGCATTGTTCGGGTTGAACCAAAATCCTGCAGTTCTAACAGTTGTAGAACCAATTATTGTTTGAAAAACGGAGAAAAATGGAATTTGTATCAACGAGAAAATTCCTCCAGCAGCGCCTAAAACCAATATTGTCTTTAAGTAAAATCTAAAATGCTGTTTTTCAACTGTTATTAGTGCTAACCAAGGTAAACCAAGATGCACAATCCAATGTTTGAAAATACTTTGTATGGATTGAAAGCCATAATCGGCGCTTGGTCCAATGTATCCACCAAATATGAATAGAATCAAAAATACGTAAACCCATATGAAGTACTTAGTGAAAAACTTATAAGGTGCTTTAAGAATTATAAACCCAAGAGCTACTACAAATATTACTATGTTTATTGGGATGGATTGCTTGAAAATCCTAGTAACCAATACCCCAATATTTAGATACGAGTAAATGAACAGTAAGTAAAAAGCCCACTGGTATGAATTAAATGAAGAAGCTCCTATATGTTGATCAGAATTCATTACTAATTCTTTGGTCTAAATACTCACTAAAAACTTTAGCTCCTTTTTCATTTAAGTGGTCAGAGTCTGAGAACAAAGAATCAGTATTTCGATACAAATCCATACAATCCCATACTTTTACGTTTTGTTTTTCATAGATTTCAATTTGATTTTGGAAAATTTCAAAGTTCTTTTTATCTAATCGGCTCCTGTATTCTCTATGGCACGGAGGAATTAGTATGATTGGTTTTATTTCATTTTTGGAAAGAATATCAAGTATATTTTGAATATGAGATTTACTTTCTTCTATGATTTCAGGTTGATTTATAAAAAGGGAATTATGCCTTTTAGAGTCTACTTCAGCAGTTCTTTTCAAATCTTCATTTTTTTCTCTATTACCACTACCCAAATTGTTGCAGCGTACTAGCGAGTAATTTGGTTTAATTAAAGATTTAATAGCTCTTCTAAAGGACATTGATAACCCATTTGAATATGCTGTAGATAAACGTTTTATGATATTGTTATCATACCAAGTGTCATATTCCCAATAATGATTGTACAAACTGTGTTCAATTCCTCCTTTACTTAAATGCAAAGCATATGGTAAACTATGATAAGAAAGCTCAACAAAGGCGAACTTTATAGAAGGATTTTTGGCTACTTTCGTAGCAATAAAAGCATCATAATTTAAAGACTGTCCCGGATAGGCTAAGTTTATTATTGATGCCGATTTCATTTTTTCGGGATGAATACCAAAATAATTGTGAGACGTACCTAAAATTACTCCCTCAATACCTTTTTTATTAATGAGCTCCTTTTTAAAGGTTATATCATTTTTGGAAGTTCTGGAGAACCATTCAGTAAATGCGAGTACAAAAATTAGCAATAATACAAAGGGTGATATTTTTTTTAAAAACCCTATCATTAGAACTGGAAATAAATAAATGCTTTTGTATTATAATCAAAGAAAAAACAAACGGCTAAAATGATTAAAATATAAAAGCCTTGCTTAAATAATTTAGGTGTTTTTTTAAAATCAAATGTAATCTTGCTAAGCCTACCAATCCATTCGATAAAAACCAATATGCCAATCAGAAACAAGCTTAATGCTGATGAAGTCGGAAAATTTAGAATTGAGATGTTTTCGAAAATAGTCGAAATATAAGAAGTTGCTTGATCTAAACTAGAAGCTCTAAAGAAAATCCATGCAAGACAGATAAGTGAAAAAGTGAAGACCATTTTACCGATATCACTTATTTTCGCAAAAGTTTTGCCCTCTGCAACAGTATCAAGGTAGTTTCGATTTTTGTCTTTTATCAAAAGAGGTATAAAGAACAATCCATTAAGCCCTCCCCATATAATATAAGTCCAATTGGCACCATGCCAAAAGCCACTTACAAGGAATATTATCAAAACGTTTCGAATTGATTTGGCTTTACCTTCTTTACTTCCTCCTAAAGGAAAGTAAACATAATCTCTAAACCAAGTAGACAAAGATATGTGCCATCTTCTCCAAAACTCAGCAACATTTCTTGAAAAGTATGGGACTTTAAAGTTTGTCATTAAATTAAACCCTAATAGTTTACCCAATCCTATAGCCATATCGGAGTACCCGCTAAAGTCCCCATAAATTTGGAAGGCGAAACAAACAACTCCAATTATAAGTGTTATTCCAGAATGATCCTGAAAGTTATCAAATGCAAAATCAACAAAGCCTGCGCAAGTATCTGCAACAACGACTTTCTTAAATAATCCCCACACAATTTGCTTTAAACCTTGTATTGATTGATTTGAATTGAATGTTTTTTTAACCGAGAATTGAGGCAGGAGGTGAGAAGCTCTTTCGATTGGACCAGCAACAAGCTGAGGAAAGAAGCTTACAAATGTGAAGAATTCAATCCAATTAGTTGATGGTTTGAGCTTCTCTCTATAAACGTCAATTGTGTAGCTTAATGTTTGAAAAGTATAAAAACTAATACCAACTGGCAGAATAATATTCAAAGATGAAACGTTGGTTTGAAGACCAATTGAATTGGATAAATCAACAAATGACTCTATGAAAAAATTGAAATATTTAAATGTAAATAAGCAACCAAGGTTCATGATTAAACTTACTACTAACCATCCTTTTTTTCTTGTTGTGCTGTCAATTTTTAGGGAAACTAGGTAGTCAATTAATGAGCTTCCAAAAATTAAAGCCAAGAATCTATAATCCCACCATCCATAAAAAAAATAACTTGCTGAAAGTAATAACAAGTTTTGAGCTTTAAGTCTATTTTTTAAAGCCCAATATCCAAAAAAGATAAATAGAAAGAATAGAATGAATTCAAATGAGTTGAAAACCACGCCTTAGCTTTTTCTAGCTGTAAAAGTAAACATTTTAAAAGCTAATTAAGAATCTAACTTTATGTTATATTTTTAGTGTAAACCTAGGGTTTATAAATCAAGAAACTTTTCAAAGCTTTTTTCGGCATTCTTTATACTGAATAATTCAAATGTAGATTTTGCATTAGAAACAATTTCAGATTTCATCTTAGAATCAAGATGTGATTCTTTGATTTTCTTAAGCAATGCATTCTTGTCTTTTTTTGTGTTTAAAACGCAACAGTTTTTTTCCCTTAAAAACGCGGTTAAAAAGGTGTTTTCAGGTGAAATGGCAAATATTGGTTTGTCGCTTCTAAGCATTTCAACAGTTTTGGTTGGGAATATAGTTTTGTATTCCGTTTCACTAAAACCACCTGTAAAACCATGAGTAAGCAACATAAAGTCACTTTTTTCATATTCTTTATTTAAATCCTCAACAAAACCGAGATACTTTACATTATCATTTAATACGCCGTTATTTCTTAATGTAGCCTCAGGAACACTAGTGCTTATTCTTAACTCAATATTCACCTCCCCTTTTATTGCGTTACAGAAGTAGCGGGTTGCATCTAGGTTTGAATCATTAATGGTTCCTACAAAAAAGAATGTGATTTTTTCAGAAGGTGTTTTTTCCTCAAAATTCATTTGAGGAAAGGGTAAAAAGTGTCTTAGTACTTGGAAATTAACCTTAGGATATTTTTCTTGATAGAACTCTTTTAGTCCATCACTGATAACCAGTACATTTTTTGAATTAAATATCTTGCTTTGAACATTTTTCGCAAGAATTAGGTCTAATCCGTTTCTATTTTCAATGTAAGTATTGTGAAACCACGGAGTAAATGGGATATTGTTTTTTAGTGCTGCCTTATATGCAGCATATATAAATATTTCATCAGGAAATATTCCTATCACCTGATCAATTTTATTGTCATTTATTACTTTGTCTATTTTAGAAGTAGCTTTTGAAAGTTTTAGCCAACGTAAAGTTTTAAGAAACCTCTTTCCTTTTCCTTTATATTTTAATTCAGTCTCAACAAAGATATTTCCCTTCTCATTTGATTGATCAGGTCCTTCGCCTAAAACAATCACATTATGTTTTGGTAAAACAATTTTTAAATCTTCTGCTAAGAAAGCTGAAGCTGTTTTTGTAAATGGAATTGCTGACCAGGAAACAACAAGGATATTAGCCATTATAAAGGAGTTTATAAAGAGTTAAATCCTGTTGATTTAATTTTTAAATCAGTATTCTCAATAGTGTCTGCTATCATTTTTCCTGAATCTCCATTTCCATAAATATGAGAAGAAGGATATTTACCTGATTTTATTTGATGATCAATTGCATTTTTAATATCCTCTTTTATGTAGTCAACGTCCAATACGTTTGGCCCTCTTTCTCTTGAAGATTGTCTGGTACCAATGTTAACTACTGGTATTCCTAGTGTACTTGATTCCCTAATCCCAACACTTGAGTTTCCTACTAAGCAAGCTGAGTTATTAATTAAGTTTAAGAAGTCACGGGACTCCATATTCTTGAAAAAATAAAACTTGTTGTCTTTATTATTTTCTCTAAATCTTCTAATTGCTTTTGATGACCCATCTGATCCTGCATCAATATTAGGCCAAAAGTAAAATGCTTGAACTCCTAGTTCTTGAACAGCCTCAATAGTTTTTTCAGTTTGAATCATTGCTTCATCAACTTCTGTAGTTACGGGATGCTGCATTACTACGATATAAGGTTTACTCATATCTATTTTGTGTCCAACTCCTCCATAATTTTCATATGGATCAAATGAAGTATTAGGATTTTTTAAAACATCATGAGCTAAATCTAGTGAAGGACAACCTGTAAGAAGAACTCTATCTTCCCATTCACCCATTTGCAAAACTCTTTGTTTTGCTTTTGCCGATGAAACAAAATGATAATCAGCTAGTTTGGTGATTGAATGCCTTACCTTATCGTCAATTGAACCAGTAACTTCACCTCCTTGAATATGAATTAAAGGAATATTCATGTAAGCTGCGGCAACTGCGGTGGATAAAGTTTCATACCTATCTGCAATGGTAATTACAGCATCTGGTTCAAGATTCAGAAATACTGATGATAGCTCTTGAATTCCCAAAGCTGTTGTTTTGGCCATGTTTGCTAAGCTATGCCCTTCCAGTACGTTATAAACTTTCGCATCAACCTTAAAGCCTTCATTTTCAATGTATTCCACGACTCTTCCTTGTTTTTCAAGTAAGGCCGAAGCGGCAACAACCAGTTTTAATTCAAGATTTTTATTTAATTGAATCGCTCTTAAAGCAGTTTTGATTCGGCTGTAGCTCGGTCTTGCTGTAATCACAACACAAATTCTTTTTATTCCTTTCATCTTTTGGCTTTGGAAACTTATAGGGTAAATTTACCTAAAATTGATGAATTTATGGCGAGTTCTGCAACTAGTTCTAGCTTGAGTAATCTCATTACAAGATTTATTTCTTTTCCTATTTCTTTTGGGACTAGTATTGTTTTGGCCAAAGTTTTAGGTCCGGATCTGAGGGGAACATTAAGTTATTTACTGTTGTTCCACTCGTTTAGCATGCCGATTCTTAATTTAGGATTGGGTACTGGAGTTACTTTTTTTATAAGTAAAAAGGATTATTCTGTTGATTCCACTTATTTTACTTCGCTTACAATAGCTTTATTTCAAGGGTTATTCGGGTCGTTACTGCTTTTTATTTTTTGGAAAAACTCGTTTTTAGTTACCGAGGAATTTATTGGCAATTTTAACGAACTTTTTCCCCTACTGATATTACTTCCTTTAAACGCTATTTTGTTTTATACCGAGCGAACTTTAATTGGTAAATCAGAGTTTATTTTCATTAATTATATGACGCTTTTACAACCTATTTTGTACCTATCGTCTATCTCGTTAGTTTACTTTTTTGGAGAAATTAATGTTCTTTCTGTGATGTATTGTATTCTCTTTTATAATTTGATAAGGACTCTTCTATCTGTTTACAGAGTATTAAAACAGATAAAAGTTGAAGTTAAATGGAATAAAAGTTTTGTAAAAAAGATTTCAGGCTATGGTGTAAAGGGGTGGTTCGGAAGGTTAGCTTTAGCGTTTAATTTAAGAATTGATCAATTTTTTCTGGGTTCGATTAATTCTTATTTTTTGGGGATATATGTAATTGCTGTTCAGCTTGCAGAAATCATTTGGATTATACCAGATTCTCTTGGACCAGTCTTATTTAATCAGATTTCAGTCGAAAAGGATGAGAACAAACAGTTGCTGCTTGTTGAGAAGATTCATAGAATATTATTTGGCCTTGTTTTATTTCTTGCTATTGTAGCAGGTGTAATTGGCTTTGTCTTTATTCCTGTGGTTTTTGGAGAGGAATATGCAGGATCCGTCATTCCATTTGTTTTTATTTTACCAGGGATTGTGATGCAAACATCGGTTAAAATTCTAACGAAGATTTTTGCTGGAAGAGGTAAAATTGAATACAATTCAATGGTTACCTTGTTTGGGATGGGGGTAAGTGTTCTGCTTTATTATTTTCTTATTCCTAAATATGGAGTCCTTGGTGCAGCGATTGGAAGTTCGATAGGTTATTCTGCTTCATCCCTTTTCGCTTATTTAATTGCTGTTGAACGATTTAAATTTAACTTAACTCAGTTTTTTATTCCCCGCAAGTCCGATTTAACGTGGGTTAAATCAAAGGTTCTTAAGAAGTCGGTTTAATTCTGAGGAAGCTTTTTTTAACACCTCATTATTCAGGTAAATTTGCTTTGTATTTTTATAAAACTTATTTACAAGCTTTACATAATCTTTGGCTGGCAAAGAGAAAAAGAGCTCACAGTAACTGCCCTTTTCGTCGCTTGGCTTGTACATATATCTTGAATTCCAGGCATTAATCCCTTTTGTAATATGATCATAAGAAATATAGGCGCTGTTTTGCGAGGCATATTCTTTAATCATCTTTTCTTTAAGATCCATTTCTTCAGAAATGTCTAAGAAAATGTTGGGATAAATCTGATTGTGGACTTGATAGCCTAAAATAATGAAGTTTTTATGCGTTAATAGTGGGTATATTTTAGCCAAAAATTCATTGAAAAATCGGTGTTTTATCGGTCCGTCGAAAAACCACGGAATTGCAATTTCAGTTGGTTTTTTATGGTTAATAATTTCAATAAATTGATTAATCGATTCTTGCGAAATATTAAAATCTAAATTGGATATGCCAAGTTCAATTGCTTCCGAATTGGAATATGCACAGGCCTTTAAGGCTTCTTCTCTTCTTATTCGAATGGCCTCTTCAATGGACTTGCCTGGGAGGTTATTTTGAGCCCCGTCCGTTAGAAAAAGCACATTACATGGAATGTTTAAACTTTTACATTTTAGCATTAAACCCCCTGCACCAATAGATTCATCATCTTGATGTGGCGCTAATATTAATACTTGTTTAGTATTAGAAAAATCGAAAGGCAACGGTTTAATTTCCGATCTAAAAAACTCGGTATTAAAAATGTTCGCAGCAGTACTTATATCTGATATTTCATCCCATCTTGAGACTAGGAATTTATAAGGCCCATTTTTAACAAAGAGCTTATTAAGTTTGGATTTTATTCTAACGGTTAAGTTGCTCATTATTTTTTCCAGAATGAAAGGTCTTTACCTAACAATGTTTCCAATTCGTTAATAGATGGCTTAAAATATTCAATTAGTTCATTTTTTAATGCATCCTCCATTTTTAACTCAGCTGGAGAAACTCTAAAAGGAGCTTGTAGTTTTACTAATTTTTTTCTTCTTGTATAAAAATCTCTGTACAAGATTTTGGCAACTAATTTTACACCTCTATTAATTATTTTTTCTTCGATTTTTCTTAATATGGGTTTGGATAACCAGAACTTCTTTGGGATAGTTGTCCAGTTATTATTGAATCTTTTCCCCGCGTTTTCAAGGCCAATTTCTGTATTAACACCTAGAAACTCATATAATGATTTTAAAACCTCTACAGGCTGTTTAATTGCTTCCTCTAGGATAATAATATGAACTTGATCTTCTGAATAAAGTTGGAGTAAATTTTTAATGGAATTTACATATTTACCACGGTTGAGGTAGGATAGGTGTGTACGGGCAAAATCACTTTTACTAATTCGATCGTCTTCTTTTTTTATCGCTTCTTCAAAAGATAAGACTTCTCTACCTTTCCCTACTTCATTCCAATAATGAGACCAAGATCTTTTAATCGGATTTCTGAGTGTTAAAACGATTTTCGCATCAGGATAGTAGTTATGCATCCTTTCCAAACTTTCGTTAAGGAATAAATAGTCTGCACTTTTTTCTCCTATTGCCTTATGAATTTTAACATCTGCTTCAGCAAACTGCTCACAATATTCTTTTTTATTATGCTTACTATACCAATCCTCTTTATTGTAAAAGCCTTCCGACCATTCTATAGCTCCTCTCACTTCATCATCCATGAAATAAGCTTGATCAAATTGATGATTGATGAAAATTTCAGGATGGCATTGAATCCACTTTCCTAGCGTGGTTGTTCCTGATCTTCTTTCACCTGCTATTATAAAATTTGGTTCGATCATTATTATTCAAAATCACTTTTTTTTAGCAGAGAATTTGCTGCTATATTATTTATTACTTTCTTTCCAATTACAGTTGCAACTTCATCGGCTGGAATCCCTGTGCCTGGCTTTTTAAAGCACAAATCTCCTTTTGAAATTATTTCACCAGATTTTATGGGCCTTTTGGTGACTATACTCTTGGTAAATAGGTTTCTTAAATTTTGTAGATCACTTGCCTTTTTATCTTTATCAATGGGGTTGGCTACCATTTTTTTTATTTGAGAAAGCCCCTTTACCAAATGTTCAAACTCATCCATGGTAACCGATGCTGGAACATCAGGACCAAATTGACGACGATCAAAGGTTATGTGAACTTCCAACATATCCATACCTAAAGCTGCACCAGCTAAACCCGGATAAATAGTTCCCGAATGATCTGAAAGTCCCACCGGGCAATCATATCTGTTTTTCATTTCAGGAATTACATTTAATCCAACTTCCTCCGGCGGACAAGGATAAGCAGAGGTACATTGCATAATTGCATAAGGAACTTCTGCTTTTTTAAAGAGTTCTACTGCTTTATCCAGTTCTTCCCAATAGCTCATCCCAGATGAAATAATGACAGGTTTTCCTGTCTGAGCAATTCTTTCAAGTAGAGGATAATTGTTAATCTCTCCAGAGGCTAATTTCCAAACTTCCATGCCTAATTCATCTAGCAAATCAACTGCCTCAAATGAAAAAGCAGAACTCATGAAAACCAACCCTAGGGATTCTACATACTCTTTTAAATCCTTCCAATTTTCGGGAGTAAACTCCATTCTTTGCCAATATTCATAGCGAGTTACATCTTGCTTAGAAAACTTTACTCTCCATGGTTCTCCCGGCGTACTTTCTGCCTCTGCAATATGTGTTTGAAATTTTACGGCATGTCCACCTGCATCGGCTACTGCTTTTGCGTAGGCAAAGCAAGCGCCTAAACTTCCATCATGAGATTGAGCAACTTCTCCAATTACAAATCCAGATTTTAAGTATTTTTCAAACGAAAAACTCATATTCAATTTTGTATTTTAATTAAGGTATCAGCAATTCTTTGCGAAGCCATACCATCACATATTCCGCACTCAGCAATTTTTGCTGCCTTCCTTAAACTAATATTTTTATCCGAATCGGCAATCCAAGAAAGGATGCTTATTTCCAAATCAGCGTAGCTTTTACAAACATCTAAACCATTGGTGCCCACCAACTTTTTTAAATGAGGATATTCCAATGTTTTACTTACCGATTCCATCCATGATAGTTTTTTATCCGAATCGAATGCCGTTAAAATTACCGGTTTATTTTGTACCAATCCATCAATAGAGAAAGTGCTACACGAGTTTAATACTACCGAAGATCCAGCAATTAGGTTAACGAGGGTAATTAAATCCTCATTTTTCATATTCCAATCTAACTTACTTTTTTGCAACTTAGGTAAATTAAGGAACACTTTTTCAGATTCAATATTCTTTAACCTTGGCAACCATGTGGTGTCAGCCATATAACCTTCTACATTTTGTGGATGAGGTCTAACAATTAATTGAACATCACCAAAACTGCCATTGTTTACCTTTTTTGCAATCCATTCAACAATCTCAATTTCATAAGGAGTGAAATAAGGTGAGCTCATTCCAAAGATAAGTGTCGGTTTATTTGGTTTGGCACCTAGATCACAAAAGCATTGATTAATTTTTTCAATACTAACTTCATTAATGTGCTTATCAAAATGCGCTACACCAGGTGTAAATACTTTGTTATTAGAATAACTGTAAAATTCCTTGGCTTCGTTAGCCATAATCTCACCCCATGCGATGAAATAATCGGATATCTCGGAAAAGTAACCCTTGGTAACAATATTATCCCAACTCAAAAGTTGAATAACAGTCTGTATATTTTGCCTGTTTGCCGACCTTAAATAAGCAGATTCCCTTAAGTCGGATGGATATGTACAGATTAAGGTAGAAGCTTGGATTTCAATCAATTGATTATCAATTTCAGAGCTTTGCAAAAGCTTTGATTCAATCGCTTTAAATACATTTTTGCCCAATTTCCACTTAAAAACCAAATAGTGAAGTAAAATGTATATGTAGGGCCTTAAAATCCTCCAAGGATGTTTACTCTTATTTGCTTTGATGGAGCGTATATGCTTTTCCCAAAGTGCAGGATTATTTTTAATATCCTCGTAAATGTATTTTTTTAAAAGGCTAAATTCATTTACTTTCCAAGTATTCTCTGCTTTTATAGGAAAAACACTAACTCCTAAGGACTTTGCTTGTTCCTTTAGATTTTCTTCGTTAGCATTTGGGACTATTATACAGACTTTTTTCCCTGCTTTAGTAAGATTAGGAATGATTTCTGATTGAAGAATCATCCTAGATGAGAAGCTATTTGTAATTAAGTAGCAAAAATCAAATTTCATTCTTCATGTTTTGATACAAGAATTCTGCAATTTTCAAATCGTATTCTGTATTAATATCCACTGATCTTTCTCTTGGCATTAAGTATCCGTTTGAAATATCAGAAATAATAATCCCTTGGTTAACCAAATTCTTAGAGACAACATACACAGAACCATTCCTAGTATATAGTTTGGGAATTTCATGAGCAGCAACTTTCCCATTTTCATTTTCAAAAAAAGGCTCTAAAAACTTACCGTTAAGCGTTTTTAATTTCAAAGGATTATACTCTTGGTCTACTTCCATAATTGAAACACTTGCTTCAATACCTTTTTCGAAATCAAGTTGAAGTATAGTGTTTGAAATATCTTCTGAAGAAGTAAAAGGAGATGAGGGTTGTAAAATAACAATTAAATCGTGATCACCAATTTCTTTTAGAGCATGCTTTACATAGTCAATAGCTGGCGCTTTATCATCACTAATTTTATTTGGCCTTTTAAGTCCAATAACATTATCGTATTTCTTAGCTATTGCTAAAGAATCTGGTTCATCAGTTGAAACACAAATTGTATCTATAAATTCACATTTTAATGCTGTTATAATAGACCTTTCAACTAAAGGAATTCCTCCAATTTTTCTTAGATTTTTACCAATTACCCTTTTCGATCCTCCTCTTGCTGGAATTATTGCTAGAATTGATTTTTCGTTCCAAGCCATTATTTTAAAGCTTTTTGAATTTCAGATTTTGCCACGAAGAAACAAACTATAAAGAAGAAAAATAAAAAGCCATATATAATAATCATTACAATAGTAGATTTTTCAAGTACCGTTAAAGGCAAAATTGGAACATCAATAATTTGAATAAAAGGCTTTTTCTGGAGTAAATTGATTCTCGCCATTTCAACATTGGAAACACTTGTAGAGTAAATTACACTTAAAATACTTATCTCTCTCTCTAACTGCATTTCTTTAAGGCGTCCAACAGCTTTTACTGTTTGAAAAGAATTATCTTTTAATTGAGCTAATAAAATTTCAGCTTCTTGTAAAACACTTTTAATTGAATCTGTTTTAGAACTTAAAATTTCAAAAGTTTCTCTTTCATTTTTTGTAGTTCTAT
>JAYPYW010000022.1:22454-43969 GCA_038154685.1 Flavobacteriales bacterium
TAGTCATTAAGTATGAAAATTTTTGATTTGCCGATTTACATGAAATCGTAATGATATTACTTTGTTTTTCATAATCAACATTTAATAAACTTTTCACATTTTTTAAAATAACGGTTGCCAAAACATATTCGTTATTTGTTAAGTTCAAGGCATCGGTATTCGAAAATCTAAAATCTTTATATTTTTTATTCTCTTTAATCCATTTGTCCCTAAGCTTGAATCTATCAATGAAGTAATTCCCTAAACATTGTTTTTTTCCATCAATTTCCTGAACTTTAATAAGAGAATTAAGTACAATTCGGTCTGAAATAAGAACTTCACTAACGTTTTCTATGTTCATTCCCGAACCTCCAATTCCAATCCCAAGACTACTTGCCATTCCTAGGAGAGAAGAAAATTGACCTCCTCCTTTAGAGGAATTAATCATAAAAGTAGAAGTTGCTCTATATTCCGGAATAGAGGTGTTACCTATATAAAACCCTAAACCACCTCCCAAAATGGTAAATAGTAAAATTGCCTTCCATTTTGAAGTTAAATACGTTAAAAGGCTTTTAAGCTTCTCAACGACTTTCTTAAAATTCAATCCTTCTTCTTCCATTATTATTAGTTCCCGATAGCAGTATTTGCTAAAATTAACAATGTTAGAATACCCGTAATTTTTATGGTGGTATTTTCAATTACCGAATTCCAATTCACTGGCTCACCTTTTTCTTTCTTTTGTTTTTCTTCCTTATGGTTAACTACAATTTTATCTCCAGCGCCAATTTTCGGCTTAATTAAACCAAATAGCTTAGTTTCCTTAACCTTACCATTTGAAGAGACAACGTAAACATTTTTTTTCTTTGCTTTTTTGTCATATCCACCTGCATATTTTTTAATGTAATACCCTGCTCTTTTTCCATTATGATATGGAGAGTTTACATTATTTTCGGCTTTATTTATGAACTTATGGCCAATTGCACCTGAAATTGTAACAATATTGTTAATTTTTGGCACTGTGATTATATCCCCTGGCTTTAAAACGTAATCAAATTTTGATCTTTCTTTGTTTAATACCTCTTTTAAATCCATAAGTAATAAACCAAGGCTGTCTTCTTTTCTCAAAAGTTTGGCACCATCTTGGAATGCCCAGTCACTTACACCACCTGCTCTTTTAATTAGGCTCGAAAGTTTTTCGCCTCTACCATTTAATGTATAATTACCAGGGTATCTAACTTCACCACGTATTATAACTGAAGATTGAAATTTAAATTCAGGGAGTGCTCTAAAATGAATTCTATCAAAAGGTTTTATTTGGAAATCACTGTTTTTAACAAGATCTATTTTAATTATTTTGATATATGAATTGGAAGAATCGCTTTTGTCGAAAGAAATTCTTTCAATTTGAATATTCTCAGGGTCTGCTTCTTTTTTTAATCCATTGCTCATTAAAACAATATCTCTAATTGTTAAACCAGCATAATGAGCTAATTTTCTTGGATTTAAAACTTTGCCATAAACCATCACGGAGTCTGGTTCAATTAAAGCTGACTTGTCATAAACCTTAACTATATCAAATTCCTTCAATTCAATATTGTCACTTTTATTGTCGTAAATATTTGATAAGTTTAAGGATATGATTTCTTTGCTTAAGTCTACAGGTGAAACACGAATTACATGAACTAAATTATCGTAAGATAGTCTTGTAGGGCCCTTAGCTTTTTTAAGTACATCAAGTAATTTATCGCCTTGATTGAATTGATACTTACCTGGTTGATTAACAGCCCCGATAATTTGAACAACTCCGTAAACTAGTTCAGAAATTTTAAATACTTCAATTTTATCACCAGCTTTCAAAACTAAGTTTTTATTCTCTTTAAAATTTAATGATTTGAATTTGTATTGTCCATTGTCAATCGTTGTATACCCAATCGTTTCTTTATTAGCAAGATGGTTAAAACCACCAGCATAGGACACTATTTCAGATAGTTTTTCCCCGTCTTTAATTTCAAAAGAACCATTTCTATTAAGTTCTCCATCAATTTCAATAATGTTTTTTAATGGATTAACAACTATGAAATCGCCATCTTGCAAAGTAAAATGGCTATATCTTTTTGGGTTGTTTAAAAATTCGTAGAGGTCTAAAGTAGAAACAACTTTTCCTCCGCGTTTAATTTCAATGCTTCTTACACTTCCATTTTCTGTAATTCCCCCGCTAAATGAAAGGATATTAAAAGCACTGTTTATGGCTGGAATGGTATAGGTACCAGGTGATTTTACTTCTCCTACAACATTAACAGAAATCACTTTGGAAAAACTTAGGTTTACAGCGATTTTGGAAGAAGCCAAATTGTAAACTTTACCAAATCTAGAAGCAATGATACTTTTTGCTTGTTTAAAGGTCATTCCTTTCAGACTAATTCTACCAACAAGCTTAGGTGTTATATTACCAAATTCATCTAATGTAAATTCATCATTAAATTCCGAAGAACCCCAAATCGTAATACTAATTCTATCTCCGGAACCAAGAGTATATGAAGAGGAAGGGTTTATTCTATCGCTATTTTCCTTCAGTTTAAAGGATCCATTATTAAAAACGTTTTGACCAAAAACTTTCTCGTTAGGAAGCTTTGTGTTTAAAGGTGCCGATACTTGCTCTTCATTTTTTACAGGAGTTTTATTTATTGGCTTGGATATTTCACCTGTTGAACTTTCTGTGATATTTTCTATAGGTTTTACTTGATTTAAATATTGTTTTTCGAGAGCACTTATTTCAGATTCAGACAATCCCATTTTTAAGAGGTCTTCTTTGGAATTAATACCTTGTGATCTCAAACTACTCAATGAAATTTGAGAGGAAACGTTTAAAAAAATGCTAAAACACAAAAGTGATGCAAATACCTTTACTTTAGTCATAATGTATTTTTAATCATTCAAATATAGCCTTAAAGTTTAAAATGAGTAAATCATTTTTCGGAGTTTAGGTGATATTAAATAATGAAACCCATTAATTTATATATCAAGAGAAAACTTTTTTCTTTTAAAGTAATTCATGTTATTTTAAAAATTCTTTCTAATTGAAAAGAGATTTAGTTCAATAAAAGGTAAATGAATCAAATAGGTGAGTTTATTTACCGTAAAGGTTAGGGATGAATTTAGCTTTACGAGATAATAATTTTATATCTATTTTTGCGTAATGAAAGCTGTTTTCACCCAATCATTCAATGATTCCATTGAAGTCAAGCAAAGATTTTTGAATGATTCAAATAATGAGGTAATCGTTAATGATATTGCAAATTCAATTGTTGATGCCTACAAAAATGGCAATAAGACTCGTTTTTGTGGAAATGGAGGAAGCGCTGGGGATGCGCAGCATATTGCGGCGGAGTTAAGTGGTAGATTTTATTTTGATCGTCCTCCTTTGGATTCTGAGGCTTTGCATGTAAATGGTTCTTATGTTACTGCTGTTGCTAATGATTACTCTTATGATGTGATTTATGAGAGAATGGTGCAGGCGCAAGGTAAGCCAGGTGATGTTTTAGTTGGCATTTCTACTTCCGGTAATTCTCAAAACGTTTTGTTGGCTATGAAAAAGGCAAAGGAATTGGGAATGAAAACAATTGCTTTTACTGGCGAAGGAGGTGGTAAAATGGCTGAATATGCTGATTTCTTAATTGCAGTTCCCTCTAAGGATACACCAAGAATACAGGAAGTTCATATCCTTGTAGGGCATATTATCTGCCAAATTGTAGAAGAGGAACTCTTTGGAAAATAGGCTTTTACTTTACACAGGCTACTTTGAAATAACCGTTCCTAATTCTCCTCCAACTTTAAGGGCATTGCAAATCTTTACCGATTCTACGCCTGCATTAATTGCATCAAAGGCATTGGTTAATTTAGGAATCATTCCATCGGAGATAATCCCATCTGATTTATATTGTTCGAATAACTCGGGAGTGATACTTTCAATCACGCTTGATTTATCGTTGAAATCTCTTAAAACACCGTCTAATTCAAACCCTAATATTAATTGAGTTGACTGTTTTGAAGCTAAAGCACGAGCAACTGTACTTGCAATGGTATCAGCATTGGTATTTAACATTTTACCTTCTCCATTATGAGAAAGCGGTGCAATTACAGGAACAATTCCTGAGTTGATTAAAGTGACAATTAAATCAGCATTAATCTCATCAATATCACCTACCCAACCATAGTCTACTTCTTTTACAGGTCGTTTATGAGCAGCAATTAAGTTCCCATCGGCACCACTTAAACCAAGAGCGTTTACTCCTTTGGCTTGTAAGGAAGCAACAATCTTTTTATTAGCTAACCCTCCGTAAACCATTGTTACTACCTCTAGCATATTTTCGTCGGTAACTCTTCTTCCTTCAACCATTTTGGTTTCGTAACCTAGGCTTTCAGCGACTTTTGTAGCTAATCTACCTCCTCCATGAACCAAAACTTTCGGACCTTCAATTTGTGCGAAAGAATCTAAAAAAGTGTCTAAAGCATCTTCTTGCTCAATAATTCCACCTCCAACTTTAACTACTTTGATCATTGCTCTCTTTTTCCTTTTTATTGATAAGATATTTTATCCCGCAGATATCGCGGATTTCGCAGAAATTATTCCTACTTCTTTAAAAATTCTTGTAAAACGGTTTGGATAGAAACTACTCTGTTACCAGCTTGTTCGATAACAATTGAGTTTTCTGAATCGATTACTTCATCAGCCACGACAACGTTTCTTCGAACAGGTAAACAATGCATGAATTTAGCGTTATTAGTTACCGCCATTTTATCTGCATCAACAGTCCAAGAAGTGTCTTTACTTAATATTTGTCCGTAATCCGTGTAAGAACTCCAGTTTTTAGCGTAAACAAAATCAGCACCTTCAAATGCCTTTTTTTGATCATATTCAACTTTAACTCCTTCCATAAATTGAGGGGCTAAATCGTATCCTTCTGGATGAGTAACTACTAAATCAACCTCGGCTTCTTTCATCCATTCCACAAAAGAGTTTGAAACTGCTTGAGGCAAAGTACGTGGGTGTGGCGCCCAAGTTAAAACAACTTTCGGACGAGGTTTTGTTTTGTTCGTTTCAATAGTAACAAGATCCGCTAATGATTGAAGCGGGTGAAGTGTACTTGATTCTAAATTGACTATTGGAACTGTTGCATGTTTAATAAAGTTTTGGAGAACCTCCTCGCTGTAATCATATTCACGATCTTCTAGTCCTGCAAAACATCTAATTCCAATTACATCAACATATTCACTAATAACCGCAGCAGCTTCCTTAATGTGCTCTGCAGTACCTTGGTCCATAACAACTCCATCTTTGGATTCTAATTGCCATCCATCACTTCCGATGTTTAAAACAATTACATCCATGCCTAAGTTATAGGCTGCCTTTTGGGATGAAATTCTGGTTCTTAAACTTGAATTATAAAAAATTAAACCCAATGTTTTGTGCTTTCCAAGCTCAGTATTTGCTAGTGGATTGGCCTTTACTTCAAGGGCTTTCGAAAGTAAATCCTGCACATTTTCTACGTCTTTAACCGAGAAAAAATTTTCCATAATACTCAAATTTGAATTCAGATTGAAGTTGCAAAGGTAAGATTATTTAAAAACTTAACTTCTTTTAAGCTTTGGTTTAGCTTATGTTTTGATTACTGATACTTAAATACCTTACCTTTGCCGAAATGGGAAGATTTAAGTTACTTCTTGGGTACCTCAAAGATTTTAAAGGATATTTTACTTTAACAGTCCTTTTTAATTTAATTGGTGTGATTTTTACGCTGATTGGAATTACGAGTATCATGCCGCTGATTGAGATTTTATTTAAATCAGATATAGTTTCGTTAAATGAATTCTTAAAGCCCAACCCCTACACCGATCTCAATAGAAATTACGTTGAGTACGAAATCAACCACCTGTTTGCTACTTACATAAATGCCGCTCCTTCATTTGAAGAAGGGAAGAGAATGGCGTTATTGTACATCTGTATCTTTATTTCGAGTTCTTTCTTTTTAAAGAATCTGTTTCTTTATTTGGCCAATTTTTTCCTTGCTCCAGTTAGAAATGGGATTATCGCCAGCTTAAGAAACGATGTATATAAAACAATGCTTAGTTTACCTATTTCTTTCTACAGCGATGAAAAGAAAGGTGATTTAATGAGTAAAATGTCTAACGATGTTATGCAAGTTGAATCTGGAATGATTGCTTTCCAAAGGATGTTAAGGGAGCCAATTCAGATTATTATCTTCCTTTTGGGGCTTTTTGCTATTAGTGTTAAACTTACCTTAGTTACACTTCTATTGTTACCACTAACAGCTTTGTTCATTTCGGTAATTGGAAAGGGTTTAAAAAGAACGTCGAAAAAAGCACAAACTCAATTAGGTCAGGTTTTATCTGTTGTAGAAGAAACACTTTCGGCAGTTAAGGTAATTAAAGGTTTTGCTGTAGAGAATACATTTGAGGATTCCTTTAAAAAACACAACAAAAGGTTTTTCCAGCTAAGAAATCGTCAAATTAGAAAGCAAAGTGCTTCTTCTCCAATTAGTGAAACAATAGGGATTTCTGTTTTTGCAGTTGTAATGTGGGTAGGAGGAAATATTGTATTTAACCCCGATCCGAATGAAAGTTTAAGGGGAGCCACATTAATTACCTTTTTAATGTATATGTGGGGATTATTATCTCCGTTAAAGGCTTTAATTGGGGCTATTAATAGTTTACAAGTTTCTTTGGTTTCGATGGATAGGTTGGACGAAATTTTGAAAGCCGACTTTAAAAATGAAACGTCCGAAGGAGAAAAAATAACCGAGTTTAAAGAGGAAATTAAGTTAGAGAATGTTCGATTTAAGTACGAAGAGGATGAAGTAATAAAGGGAATTAATTTATCAATCCCTAAAGGAAAAACACTCGCTTTAGTAGGGCATTCCGGAAGTGGGAAATCTACTTTAGCCGATTTAGTTCCGAGGTTTTACGATGTAAATGATGGATCAATACTTATTGATGCAAAAAACATCCAAGATTTGGATGTCCAATCTTTAAGAAAGCTAACCGGAATTGTAACCCAGGACTCAATTTTATTTAACGATTCTGTAAGGAATAATCTCGCCTTAGGAAGATCAAATATTTCAGATGATCAATTTAGCAACGCGCTAAGAATTGCAAATGCATTCGAATTTGTAAATGAATTGGATCAAGGGATTGATACAGTAATTGGAGAAGGAGGAGGGAAATTAAGTGGTGGACAACGCCAAAGGTTATGTATAGCGAGAGCGGTTTTACAAAACCCACCTTTATTAATACTAGATGAAGCAACATCTGCTTTGGATACTGAATCTGAAAAACTGGTTCAGCAGGCTCTCGAAAGGGTTATGGAGGGTAGAACTGCCATAGTTATTGCTCACCGATTAAGTACTATTAAGAATGCCGACATTATTGTGGTGATGGATAGAGGTGAGATTGTTGAGCAGGGATCTCATGAGGAACTTTATAAATTAAAAGGGCATTATTTCAAATTATGTACAATGCAGAATTTGGGATAAATTTCACAACTTAAAAATTATAATTTAATTATAAATATCTGATAATCAAGATAATTAAAGGGCGTTTTAAATTTTTAAAAACGCCCTTTTTTTTCGTCCAGATTGTGTCCAAACCCAAAATTTTGATAGGACATTTTCATGTTTCATATTGCGGTCATCCCTTAACCAGTAAACAATCGAAATATGAAACGTTCAATCTTTACCCTTATTTTTTCTGTAATTGTTGTTTGGCCAGCTACCGCGCAACACGATTATGAAAAAGCTATCGATTTATCAACTTATTTTCTTGGAGCTCAAAGAAGCGGATATAATGATTCATGGATTCATGGAGCTTCTCATACACAAGATGGAGCAAGTTTGGTTCCTTCTGTTGATTTAGAAGGTGGGTGGCACGATTGCGGTGATTATATCAAATTTAGTTTCACCAATAACTGGGCTGCTACAATGTATTTAGCTGGTATTCACTTTTTCCCAGCAGGTTATCCTGATAATTATTCTACTGCTTTTTCAGCACCTCCATCAAATGGTATTCCGGATATTTTGGATGAGGTTAAAATTCAAACAGATTTTATAATTAAATCTTACAATGGAGGAGCAGTGGTTCAGCAAGTAGGACATGGAGATTATGATCACTCTGGAAGTTTTTCAGAGCCAGTTACTATGTCGGCTCAACCAGTAAATAAAGGTGGTGACCCAAGGCCAGTATATATTGATGGAAGTTGTACCAACATTATTGGAAGTGCAGCAGCAGCTTTAGCATTAATGTCTATTGAATATAGATATTATGATGTTACTTATGCTGATGAATGTTTACAAGCGGCAAAAGATTTTTTCATGCTCGGAAAAACTAAAGTAGATAAGAGCTGCGGAAGTGAAGATTGTTTTTCGGGAGGAAGTCCTTGTTATAATTTAAGTTCAAAGTCATCTAACGATGAAATGGCAATGGCAGCAGCTAGTTTATACGCTGCAACAAGTGAGTCTCAGTATTTAACAGATGCAGAAAACTATTACAATACTAGTGAATGGGCTGGAGAGGTAATGTATTATGGAAACATGAATTTACTAGCTGCAGCAATGCTTTACGAAAGCACAGGAACGGCATCATACTTAAACAAATTAAAAGACCACTTCGATTACCACAGTAATCCAACTTACAGCACTTTAGGATTTTATAAATATCAGTGGAGTGGTGGTTGGGGTAACCTACAATACACTGGAAATGAGGCTTTCATGGCTGCTGTCCTTCATTTGTTAGACGGTGGTACAGAGTCGGACTATTATGATTTCGCTAAAAACAATGTCGATTTCATATTGGGTAGCCACGACGGAATTGGCAACATACCTGCTAATTTCTCCTTTTTAATAGGGTATAATGAGTTAGGGGGTGGCTACCCATTGCGTCCGCATCACAAAGCAGCCTTTGGTAGTACGAAGTTAGATTGGTCTTTATTTACTTTAGAAAGCAACACACCAGGATCGGTAGCTTATGCTTTTGAATTAAAAGGTGCCTTGGTAGGAGGTCCAGATAATTCTGGCAATTATTCAGATGAAATTGATGTTTTCCAAAATTCGGAGGTTTGTACCTACTATAATGCTGGTTTTTCAGGTGCCTTGGCATATGTAAATAAAGTGGAGAATAATCTGGTAACTGGAGAAAAAGAAGTTTTTGTACCATTAAACTTTAAACTTGTTGGAAAACAATTATCGATTTATGAGAGCGGTGAATTACAAATCCTTAATAGTTTAGGACAAGAAGTTTTCGCCCAAAAATTGAACTTTTATGAGTTAATTGATCTTTCATATTTGAATAATGGCGTATACTTCCTTAAATTAAACGGACAAACCAAAACGGGTCGATTTATAATTAAGTAAATGAATAACCTTACGCTAAAAATTTTTGGATTAATTCAGGTTGTTTTTGCCGCTGTTATTTATGTGGTATTAGGAGATGCTGAACCAATTGATTTTTTAGAGAAAAAAGATTTCAGGGTTGGTATTTATGATGATTCTGCCGAGGGAGGAAACTCTACCATCAAAGATTTAGGTGAAAATTCCTTTGAAATTGCTGTTGGTAAAGCCTACGAGCATGGCTTCGCAGGAGTTTATTTTCAAAAATCGGATAAGAGTTTCTTTTCAATAGAAGATAAGGAGGAGTTACAAATTGAGCTTAATTCTGATGTTGCTGCACACGTTTTTTTAGGTTTCGAAAAATACAAGGCAGATCAATCTACGAGACCGTTCAGATTAACAGAGGCCATTAATGTTGGTCCTGGAACTCTGTCCAAGAAAGTTTCTTTGAAGGATTTTAAAACTCCGAATTGGTGGATAGATGCAAATCCTAACGCAAGAAAAGATGTAAAATTAGAGGAGGGAATTATAAGTTTAAATATTGAAGTAACTGGATTACCTAATAACGATGATAAGGCATCTATACAAATCACAAATGTTTCTTTATCGAAGAAAGACTTAGCTTACAGATATCCGCTTGCTGGAGGTTTATTTTTAATAGGGATGATTTTGATGGTTTACAATAAAAAATCAGCTGTTAGTATAGAGTCCTCACCAGACAATGAAGATGTGCCAAAACACGATAATCCGATTATATATTACATCAACTCGAATTTTTCTAGTAGGTCACTAACCATAAATTCAACTTCTGAGCATTTTAAATTATCTACCGATTACATTAACGACCGAGTAAAAACTGAAACTGAAATGTCCTTTAAGGATTACGTTAATCAATTAAGGGTGGAAAAGGCCAAGAAGTTATTGAAAGAAACTGATGAAAAGGCTTTTGAAATTTCACGATTATGTGGTTTTAATAGTTCTGCCAGTTTTAGCCAAACGTTCAAGGCCGTAACGGGAATTACACCAAACGATTTTAGGAAAAGTAAGTGAGTCTGACCCCTTCAGTCCTGCGGGGGTTAAACAACTCTTTTTTCCCCAATAGCCTGAAAGTCATTTAAAGTTTCAGGAGAGAAAAGATTATTTTCATCCATTTGGCTACGATCTATTTCAAATACCTCAAACTCTCTTGAATTATTAGGTTTGAAGTATTTCGAAAGTTCCTTTTCATTCAATTGCCCATCCAAAAATTCATCTACGTCAGCTTCTTCTAAAATCAAAGGAGATCTCGGGTGATTAACTGATTTGGTAGCTTTGTTACCAGCTGTAGTTAAAATGCAAAAATGAGGATCTTGTAATTCACCGGAATCGGCATCAAGGTTTTGTATCCATACGCCGCCTACAAATAGTAAATCATTATCCGAAGGCTTTACGATGAACTTTTGTTTGTTATTCCCTTCAGGATTCTCAAAGAAATGAGACATAGGTATCACAGCCCTTTGAGATTTTAAAAGTGGCGCAATTTCCTTGTTTTTAAATATTTCAAAAGGCCCTTCGTAATTGGTTGAATTTTCCTTGTTTTCAAAGTATTCCACCCTCGCGTTGAACCAGAATTTTTGTCGGCCATCCTTAAATTCGCCCAAAACAAACCCAAATTTTGCTTCAACTATTCCTTGTTTCGTAAGAATGTTTGCTAGTTGATTGGGTTTTATAACGGGTTTCCATGGAGTTCCATCCCGAGCAATAAGCTGTTGCCTAGTTTTAAGCAATTCCTTTTGCTTAATCCGCTTAACAAAATCATCTGGTTGGCCGAAGGTCCCACACATAAATTGAAGATAAGCATAGTTTATAAAAAGTGAATGGTTTACAAACAAATCAATCACATGATCAAATTCAAGTTGAGTATGTTTAATTTGGGAATTCAAAATTTCACAATATGTCATTAGTTGTTACACACGGGTATTTATTAACCGGAACAGGAAGTAATTTATATGTAAACAATCTTGTTAGGGAGTTAGCGAAGGTTGGAAAAGAAGTGAATTTACTTTGTCAGGATTTCGACCCAATGGCAATCGATTTTGTGAACGAGTATTATGAATTTAATACCGAGAATACGGAGTATAAATTAGTAGGTGAAAAGGATTCGCCATTCCCAGGAAAGGTGAGGGTTTTCAAGCCAAATTTGAATGGATTTTTACCTGTTTATGTTTACGATCACTACGAGGGGTATACTGTAAAGGAATTTCCTGATTGTTCGGATGAGGAGGTGAATGCCTATGTTACCCAAAATAAAAATGCCCTAGAATTAGTGGTGAAGGATTTTGGAGTTGAGGTGGTGAATACTAATCATTTAGTAATGTTCCCTCATATCGCAACTTTAGTGAAGGAGTCTACAGGAGTAAAACATTTGATAACTGTCCATGGAAGTGCTTTAAATTTCACCGTTAAGAAAGACAATAGATTTGAAGAGTTTGCGAAATCATCATTAGTAAAAGCAGATGAAATTATTGTAGATAGTTTACATGCCGACGAAGAGTTGAAAGAGTTTTTAGATGATGTGAACCTATCTGAACTTAAAGAAAAAGTGGAGATTATTCCAGCTGGTGTTGATGTAACAAGTTTTTCTTTACCAACAGCTTCAGCTGAAGCTATGATCCAAGAATTTCAGGATAAAATTGCTTTAAAAGTTCCAACATCAAAAGGTAGAAAAGCCTATCAAACTGAAGGTATATTAAATGATCCGAGTAATATTGAACAAGTAATTGCCTCGGTTGAAAAGCTGCGCGATCAATATGATTACCGAAATGTGGATCAAGACGTTGTAACAAAGGTTGAAACTTTAAAAGATGGGTCACATCGTATTATGTTTGTAGGGAAATACCTTTGGACTAAAGGATTGCACTTAATCATATTTGGAATTCCAAAGGTATTAGAGCAGTTCCCAAAGGCAAAGTTCGTGTTTGTTGGATTTGGACCTTATCGTGAGCCTTGTGAGGTTATTATCAATGCACTTGCTAATAATCGATTAGATGATTTAGCTGCTGTTTTAAAGGCTAAAAATCCATTATTTAAAGGAGAAGAAGGAAACATAAAGTTGTTGGAAGAAATCCTTTTAAAAGAGAAGGCAACTTTATCTGCAATTATCTCCGAATTATCTTTTGATATTAGAGACAATATTGTTTTTACAGGTATTGCGGAGCATAAAGAGTTGGTTAAATTATTACCAGCCATGGATGCATTAATTGCTCCATCGGTATTCCCAGAAGCTTTTGGAATGGTAGCGATTGAAGCAATGGCCTGTGGAGTTTATCCAGTTTTAACTTACCAAAGTGCTTTTAAAGAAATAAGTGATGAGGTGATTGAAGCTGTAAAAGATCACCCATTTAATATTAACAAGGTTTTCCTAGATGAAAATGCTTCAAACAATGTCGCTCAAAACCTAATTGAATATTTCAATTATAAAGCGGGATTGAATAATACTGATTTCACTGCTCTTCAAAACATATTAAGGGATGTTGTAATGCAGAATTACTCTTGGGAAGGTATTTGCCAAAAGTACTTGAAGGCATATGGAATTTAAACTTTAGGAATAGCTTCTATTAAGCTCTTAGTGTATTCTGTTTGAGGATCGGCGTATATTTCGTCGCATTCTCCGTAACGTTCGATTTTCCCTTGTTTGTTCATTACAACCATACGGTCGCACATATATTTAATTACAGAAAGGTCGTGAGAGATGAAGATGTAAGTTAAACCGTAATCCTCCTTTAACTCGTTTAGTAAGTTTAAAACCTGAGCCTGTACAGAAACATCTAATGCAGATACGCTTTCATCACAAATGATAAACTTAGGCTCCATAGCTAAGGTACGAGCTATACAAACTCTTTGGCGCTGACCACCACTAAATTGATGCGGATAATTATTAAAATGTTCTGCTTTTAATCCAACTCTTTCAAGTAGTTCGATGGCACGTTTTTTACGTTCTTCCTCGTTATTAAACAAGCCGTGAACTTTCATTGGTTCAGTAATTGCTTTACCAATTGTAATTCTTGGGTTAAGTGAGGAATACGGATCTTGAAAAATTATTTGAACTTCCCTTCTGAATTCGGAAATCTCTTTTTTATTCATTTCCAAAACATCCTTCCCTTTGTAAATAATTTCTCCCTCTGTAACTGGTGATAATTGGACAATAGATTTTCCAGTTGTTGTTTTACCGCAGCCACTTTCGCCAATTAAACCAAGTGTTTCTCCTGGATAAACTTTGAAAGAAACATCATCAACAGCTTTAACCCAATTGGTTGTTTTTCCCCAAATGTTCTTCTCTAAAGGATAATATGTCTTTAAGTTATTTATTTCTAATAACGGACTTTTTTTATAGAGATATTCGTGAGCCTTTTTTCGAACTTCATTGGATAAAGTAAGTTCGTTAATGAAGTTGGGAATAGACTCAATTTTCGATTTGATTTCACCTGTAGAAGTCACCTCCATAAAATCAGGAACAGTGGGTAATTTAGAATACCTAGCGTTCAAAGGTGGTCGGCAAGCAATTAGCCCTTTTGTATATGGATGTTGTGGATTATTAAAAATTTGCTCTACAGGACCTTGTTCAACAATTTCCCCCTTGTACATCACAACAACTTTATGGGCTAATTCAGCTATTACCCCTAAATCGTGGGTGATAAAAAGAATCCCCATCTGCGTTTTACTTTGCAAGGATTTAAGTAACTCGAGGATGGTTTTTTGAACAGTAACGTCCAATGCTGTAGTAGGTTCATCAGCAATTAAGAGTTTTGGGTCACAGCTTATCGCCATGGCAATCATTACTCTTTGTTTCTGACCTCCTGAAATTTGATGCGGATATTGATCAAATATTGATTCTGGTCGCGGCAATTCAACTTGTTTAAATAATTCAATAGCCTTTTCTCTGGCTTCTGATTTACTTAGTTTTTTGTGAAGGGTTAGAGCTTCAACAACTTGATCACCACAGGTAAAAACAGGATTTAAAGAAGTCATAGGTTCTTGGAAAATCATACTCATTTCATTTCCTCTAATACTTCTTAAATCACTTACAGCAAGTTTTGTAGTGTCTACAGTTTCGCCATTCTTTTTAGTGAAAAGGATTTCCCCATCAGTAATTTTACCAGGAGGTGAAGGGATTAAGCCCATAGTGCTTAAGCTGGTTACGGATTTACCAGATCCAGACTCACCTACAACTCCAACAATTTCTCCTTCCTGAATGGAAAAACTAACACCATTTACAGCCTTAACTTTATTGTTATCACTGTCAAATTCGGTAACTAAGTTTTTTATTTCAAGAATGGTATTGGACATATTACTAAAATAGGAAAATTAACCAGCGCTTTGGTTAAACAAATCGATTAAGAATGGATTTTAGGGATCCAACATAACCTTCTCCAAATAAATTCACATGAACTAACAAAGGGTAAAGTTGAGTTAACGGAATTCTTTCTTGCCATCCATTTTCAAGGGGAGTAATGTTGTTGTATACATCAAATAAAGATTGATCAAATCCTCCGAAAAGGTGCATCATTCCGATGTCCATTTCCCGATGTCCATAGTAAACAGCAGGATCAATCAACCACGGAGTTTCATTTTTTCCACAAATGAAATTGCCACTCCATAAGTCGCCATGTAAAAGTGCTGAAGGTTCTTGAGGGAAAAGATTATCCAATTTATCATAAAGTCGCTCAAAAGTCCTTAAACTGCCTTTTAAATTACCTGAATTAATAGCCATCTCCAGTTGCGGTTCAAGTCTTTGATGAATGTAAAAATCCGACCAAGAATTATGCTGTTTATTGTATTGTTTTAAGCTTCCGATGTAGTTATCATGATCCAGTCCAAATTGAGGATTTGAAACTCGATGTAATTGAGCTAATTGTTCTCCAAAATTCTCCCAAAAAGAATTCGTTTTAGGACCCTGGGAAATATAATCTAATAAAAGATAAGATTGTTCTTCGGATTCTCCAGTTAAAATAGGCCGGGCTACCTTGATGGAATTACTTTTAGCGAGTTCTCCTAAACCTGCTCTTTCAGCTTCAAACATACTTGGAAACTTTTGTCGGCTGTTTACTTTTATAACCCATTTCTCTTGTCCACTTTCCAGTAAGTAAACATCATTAATATCCCCTCCAGAAAGTGGTGAAACCTGATTAATAGGTTTTTGAATCTCCTTAGAAATGTTTTCGAGTATTATCTTTCCAAGCATTTTTGATGGGTTTAACTTGAAAATTAGCTTAAAAATTGAATTGAGTCCAAGTTCCAGGGTACATTTTTAAAAGCGATTTCGTTCTTTAATACATGATCTATAATACTTCATATTATGATCGGACTATAATTAGGGATATTAACGAATTGGTTGGTGAACCATTTAGTTTTATCGATAGGTTAAAGCTGAAAGGTGTTGGTTCTGCAAGATTAATAATGGAATCTGCTAGTCATGATATAATACAAAGATTACCGTCTGATGAGTCCACAGTTAATGCTAGCATTGAACTGAGGCCCCAAGGTATTATTGTTCATTTTAAAAAATTTACCGAACACTACTCATGGCCAATTCCATATTATAAATTAACCATTTATCATTCTACTGCTCTGTCTATTTATGGGAATGGTACTTTTATGAAGTTTGCCAAAAGCTGTTTAAGGGAAACCCACAGGCGTTTTTTAAAGAAAATGATGGCCTATCGAGCAAATAATTTAAAACACCATATTGATTATTAGGTGAAAAAGCATAAAAAATGGGGGTAAAATATACCCCCAACTGAAATACTATAAAAGATATGGTTGAATCTCTTAAGGAAGAGTAACAACTATGTCCTGAACACCAGAGATGTAAACTACGTGGCAACAATCATGACCAACTCGTAAGTTTTCTGTAACAATGCTAGCACCTTCGATATATCCAAAGAAAGTTACATCGGTACCTTCTTTTGTAATTTTATCAAATTCTGTGTCAGAAATTAATTTAAAAAGACCATCGTCATTTAAAACAGGGTTTTCTGAGAATAACACTTCTTCTGATGCACTAACTTTAACAACAATACTGTCTAGTGCAATTGGAGTACCACTAGGATCTTTAACTGAAACATATTGTGTAGTGAATACTTCAGTACAAATTACACCTTCAATGTCACATTCGGAAGCGTCCTTTACCTTACAGGAATTTAAAAATGCAGTGAAAAGTAAGATTAAAGAAGCGACTAATAAATTTTTCATGTTCTAGTTTTTATTTTTGTAACGAAATTATTTGCAGATGGTTGCTATCTAATTAAAGTTA
Source organism: Flavobacteriales bacterium (assembly GCA_038154685.1). Taxonomy (GTDB): domain Bacteria; phylum Bacteroidota; class Bacteroidia; order Flavobacteriales_C. The sequence continues at coordinate 39,123 of JAYPYW010000022.1, forward strand.
ACTCTCCACCTTTTTCTTCGAATTCGCCATTATAGAATTTAACTCTGGCTTGCCATACAAAAGTTTCCATGTCCTGAGCATTTCCCTTATAACTTCCGTCCCAACCAACACTTAAATTATTTGTTTCGAAAACTAATTCCCCCCATCTGTTGTAAATACGGAAGTAAATTAATTCTTCTATTCCGTGACCGTTCACATACACAATGTTGTTTTCTCCTGTTCCATCAGGAGTAAATGCAGTTGGAACATCTACAGTGTAGTTATCAATAATACAAACCTTATAAGTACTAACTTCAGGGAAACATTCAAGCCGATCTTCAAACTTAACCTCATAAGTTATTGAGTCGATCTCTTCTGTAATTTGAATTGTTTGAGTCGCACAATCTGTACAAACTAAGAAATCAGTAGGTCCTTCATTCCAATCATAAGTATAACCTGGTCCGTAATCTTTACCAATTGTAACGGTTTGCCCAATTACAATACACGTATCAACATCTTCCTTTTCAGTAGGGGTTAATACAGTAACTGTTGATACAGCCGTATTTTTACAAGTTGTTGTGTCCTCTTCTAGGTAGAATTCTGTATTACCCGTTACAGTGAAGTCAGTTGTGACAAGTGGTGATGCAGTAGTAGTGTCTAAATCTGGAGTGTTTAAATATCCATCAGGATCTTCCCATGAATAAAATTCACCACCCGATGCTGAAATAAATGCCGATTCACCCTCACACATCTCACCGTCTTTTGCAGTAATGGTTGGGAATGGATAAATCGTTATTTCCTGAATCGTAGTATCAATACAACCTGTTACAGGATCCGTGACAACTAACATTACATCATAAATTCCAGGACCAACACTCTCATAAGTTTGTGGGAAAGGCTCTGTAGTTGAGTAAGTAGTACCATTTCCAATATCCCAGAAGTAAGTAGTAGATGAGGATACCAGTGAGTTATCGTTAAACACAACAGCGGAATCTAAACAAACCGTTGTGTCAATTTCGAATCGAGCTTCAATTTCGTGAATATTTATAGTTTTAGTAACTGGGAACGGACAACCGTTTCCGAGTCCTTCTAGGAATAACTCAATTGTTTGAACACCTCCGTCTGGAACAGTAGTAAACGTATGCGTTATAGGATCTTCTTCCACAGCTGTAGTACCATCATTAAAATCCCATGAGAAGGTTGCTACATCAACAGTATCTTTTAAAGTAAAGGTAACCTCGTCACCAACACAAATAACCGTTCTGCTGATATCAAAATCACCTTGAGGCCCAACAATTGGAATATCTAATTCAAACGTATCTGTACAACCGTTTGAAGTAGAAACAATCAGTGAAGGAGTGTAAGTTCCTGGTAAAGCATAAGTTCCAATTGGACTACTGCTATTAATGATATCAGGGTTACCGTTATCTAGGTTCCATCTGTTAGACCCATAAGTAGTCACACCATCAAAAGAAGTGGTGTCGGTAAAAATTACAGTTTGTGGAGCACAAAGAACATCTCCAAGGTCAACACTAATAGTAAATCCAGCATCTGGATACGCATCAACCTCAACGTATTCAGTTCTGGTCATTTGAGAGTTACATCCATTTGTATCCGTAATTTGAACAGTGATTGTGTAATCACCAGCTTCTGGGAATGCAAATCTTGGACTAATATCAGTGGAAGAACCAATGCCATCAAAATCCCAAGTTGCGGAAGCAATTGTTCCTGCGCTTCTTAGATTAAAAGTCATTGAATCGTCAACACAAACCGTGGCATCGCTTACTGTGAAAACTGAATCCGGAATAATAGGATTGATGTTCATTGTTGTTGAGTCCATACAACCCAATGAATCCGTTACAACTAATTCTACTTCAAAAGAAGTTGATATATAATTGTAAGTATTGCTAGGGTTCTCTAAAGAACTTGTGTTTCCATCACCAAATCTCCAATCCCAATCAACAATTCTACTTGCTGTAACCGAAGTATCAGTAAAGTTGATAGTTAAAGGAATACATCCTGTTGTAGTATCAGCTTCAAAACCAGCGTAAACATCAGTTACAACAATTGTTTGCTCAGCGGTATCTCTACAACCGTTAACATCATATACCATTAATCTTAAATCGTAAGATCCAGTATCGGTAAGTGCAGTAGGGAAAGTTGGATCATTTGATAAGTACATATCAGTACCATCGCCAAAATCCCATCTGTAGGCATTTTCACAGTTTCCTGAAACATCATTAGAGGAAGCTCCAGAAGGAATAAATGAACCTGAACAAATTACAGTATCCGCATCTATTACAGCTAATAATTCTCTTACAGTTACCACCATCGAGTCAGTGTCATTTGGACAACCAGAAGAGTTATTAGTTGAAATTAACTGAACATTGTAATCTCCAGACCCTGGGAAATTGTGCGTATATAAAGTATCAGCAATATCATCAGAAGCAATCACAGTACCATCATCAAAAATCCAATAAAGGCTATCAACTTCAGACGGAGTAGCTGTAAATCTTATGTTTGTTGGATCAGCACATAAACCTGTCCAGTTAAATTTGGTAGAAGGACCATTTACCGTAACTGCGTCCGCAAAAACCTCTTCAGTTATACAACCATTGTAGTCTGCATAGAAAGTAATATCATGCGTCCCTGTTTCGTGGAAATAAGACCATTGTTGAATGGAATCATCTGGACAAGCTTCTGAACCTCTATTTTCATCTGTTGAGAAGTGGTAACCATCAATCCTAGCGTCTCCTGTAGCATCAGTTACAATTACGGGTTCACCAATACAAACAGTACTAGGCGTTACATTTAAATCTAAATCAATTGGTTTCCCTACATTAACTGTTATAGGGAAAGAAGTATCTCTACAACCTCTTTCATTTTCAATAATCAAAGTAACATCGTATTCTCCAGCTGTTGTAAATGTGTGTGTAGCATCTTCAGAAGTGGCTGTTGAACCATCATCGAAATCATATTCATATGATACGATAGTTGATCCAGAAGCAGATGAATCAGCAAAATTCACTTCTAAAGGAGCACAACCTTGTGTAATGTTTGGTGCAAAGTTCGCACTTAAAGGGAACAGCGTGTCTTCAATTGAAGCCCTTCCAATACATCCATATTCCGATGTTCCAGTAAGTCTAACATTGTAATAGTACCCTCCGTAATAATGTACTGTATATTCATCGCCGCCAAAAGTGTAACAATGCTCAGGATCTTGTTCAGTAGATGTTGCTCCGTCTCCGAAGCTGTAGGACCAATCTACGACATCAGTACCAGTAGCATTAAATTGAATACAATAAGGTTCTTCACATAAATAAGTTGGGTCGGCTGCAATATCAACAGTAACTTCTTGTACGAAAACTGTTTTAGAAGTTGTATCAGCACAAGCCCCAGATCTAACAATTAATTCAACAGTATGTTCACCAGGAGTTGTAAAGGTATAATCAGGATTAGTTGTTGAAGTTGGGTCAGCCCCATCAAATGTCCAGGTTACACTAGATCCTCCAACTGAAGCATTCGTAAATGTTTCTGGAGCATTAATACAAATGGTATCTCTTGATGAAATGATTGCCTCGGGTGCACCAATCGAAACCGTCCTAGAAGTTGTTCTAGTACAACCATCGGCTTCGGTAACATCCAACGTAATAGTGTAAGAACCTACATCAGTATATGTTCTTGAATCAGGATCTCTATCAGTAGAAGTTTCTCCATCTCCAAAGTCCCAAGCATAAGATAAATCAGTTGTTCCACCTTCACCATTAACAGAGTTATTTGTTAAGGTTACATTCAGCGGTGAAGTACAAGAAGAAGTAGGTGAGGCCGTAAATGAAGCCGTTGGTGGATTTTTTAATCTGATAAAATCAGTTAGAACAAAAGCAGTATCACATCCATTGTTATCGGTAACGGTAAGGGCAATTGAATAATCATTTACAGATGAGTAGGTATGAGTTGGATTTTGAAGATTACTTCCTGTTCCATCTCCAAAGTCCCATTGCCAAGCGGTAATTGTTGTACCAGCGTAAGGTGTAGACAAATCAGAGAAAACAACATTAAACGGAGCACATTCAGTGGAATCGTTTACAGTGAAAGCCGCATTAGGCTTTCCAAAAACAGTAATTGTAATTTCATCGGTAACTCCTGCACCATTGTCAAATGTTACATTATAAACTCCTGGCTCTGAAAAAGAAGCCTCTGGATTGGTTTCGCCAGTTGCTGTTCCTCCATCTCCAAAATCCCAATCTCCTGGAATAGGACTGGTGAATTGAACATCCGTTAAGGGTGCACAACCGGAAGTAACATCAGCTGAAATTTGAGCTTTAATACTCGTCAAACTTGTGAGGAGCAAAGCGAAAATTAGAAGTATTCTTTTCAAAATAGGTTCGATTTAGCTTAAGCAAAAGTAACATTTTTAGGCAATTAGGTGCATTTGTAATACATTTTCTGATTAAAAAATTTATATTTGATCCGAATTACAACTATGGCCAAACTAATATCATTCACTTTTTTAGCACTTTTTGTAGCTAACATTTCATTCGGTCAGTACCATCGTGAGTTCGGTTCTGTAGACGAATGTTACGGTAAAACTTTTAGTGTTGTTGCGTGGGTTCTTACGGATACCATGAATACAACGGATCCTCTGACAAGAGGACAAGTTGAGGCAGCAATTGCTTCTACAAATAATTTATTTTCAGACATCTGTGTAGATTTTACTTTGTGTGATTATGTTGAACTACCTAATCACCGTCAGGATACCCTTGTTAGAGGTATTCGTGATGAAGAGATTGCAGCATTGTACAGAAAAAAGAATGTTATAAATCTTTACTTTTCTACATTTATTATTGATCCAACAGTTGAAGCTGGTC
>JAYPYW010000023.1:0-43167 GCA_038154685.1 Flavobacteriales bacterium
GTGTAGTAGTTTCTATGGGATAATCCATAAGGAACGCAGAAAAACATTAAAAGAAGTAGGTAGCGATTGGCTACCGCTTCTTTTAAAAATTTAAAAAGTAAACAACGATTCAATTTTTTAAAAAATGGATTTAATTATACCTAGTGAAGGATTACTGTTTTGGACATCATTAGTATTCCTTATTCTTTTAGTTCTTTTAAGAAAGTTCGCTTGGAAACCAATCTTAGGAGCGGTTCAAACAAGAGAGGACAACATCGCTAACGCTTTAAATGCTGCTAAAGAAGCTGAAGAAAAAATGTCAGCTTTAACTGCTCAAAACGAGGAGTTATTAAAGCAAGCTAGAGAAGAGAGAGATGTTATTTTAAGAGAGGCTAAAGAAGCTAAAGAATCTATTGTTGCTGAAGCAAAAGGTGTTGCTCAAAAAGAAGCAGATAGAATTTTAACTTCCGCTAACGAGCAAATCGCTAACGAAAGAATGAAAGCTGTTACCGAGTTGAAAAACGAAGTAGGTAGATTATCATTAGAGATCGCTGAAAAGATCCTAAAAGCTGAGTTAGACGATAAAGCTAAGCAAGAGGCTTTAGTAAACAATTTAGTAGAAGACGTAAACTTAAACTAAGAAATGGCATACGGAAGAGCTGCATCTCGTTACGCTAAGTCTTTAATTGAGCTTTCAATTGAAAAAGGAAGTCTTGACGCTGTTAAAGCTGATATGGATTTAATCCATAACGCTTGTGTTGAGTCGAGAGATCTTGTTTTATTATTGGAAAGCCCAGTTGTTAAGTCTGATAAGAAATTATCTGTTTTAAATGCTGTTTTCGGATCTCAATTATCTGAAATTACAAGTGCATTTATCAAGATTTTAACTGAAAAAGGTAGAGAGTCATTATTAGATGATATCTCGGCTGCTTTTGAAGACCAATACTTAGCACATAAAAACATCTTAAAAACAGTTATCAAATCTGTTGATGGTGTTAATGACGCTTTCAAAGCGAAAGTTTCTGAAATGATTAAAGCTGCTTACCAGATGGAAGTAGAAATCGTTGAAGAAGTAGATCCAACTTTAATCGGAGGATTTGTTTTAACAGTTGGAGATAAACAAATTGATGCTAGTATTAGCAGCAAGTTAGCTGAACTTGAAAAAGGATTCAATGCTAACACTTATGTAAAAGAATATTAATTTTTAGAATAGCTTAAAACTAATAATAATGGCAGAAGTAAAACCAGCAGAGGTTTCAGCGATTTTAAGAGAGCAATTAGCTGGATTAAAAACTGAGGCAGAGTTACAAGAGGTTGGTACCGTTCTTCAAATTGGAGATGGTATTGCTCGTGTTTACGGTTTATCAAACGTTCAATACGGAGAGTTAGTTGAATTCGAAAACGGATTACAATCAATGGCTCTTAACTTAGAAGAAGACAATGTAGGTCTTGTACTTTTAGGTGATGGTAAAGGAATCAAAGAAGGAGCAACAGTTAAAAGAACTGGGAAAATTGCTTCGGTAAAAATCGGTGAAGGAATCGTTGGACGTGTTGTTAACACGTTAGGTGAGCCAATCGATGGTAAAGGACCAATCGAAGGTGAACTTTACGATATGCCTATCGAAAGAAAAGCTCCAGGAGTTATCTACCGTCAGCCTGTAGATGAGCCAATGCAAACTGGTATTAAAGCAGTTGACTCGATGATTCCAATCGGAAGAGGACAGAGAGAGCTTATCATTGGTGACCGTCAGACTGGAAAGACTACTGTTGCTATCGATACTATTATTAATCAGAAAGAATTTTACGACGCTGGTGAGCCTGTTTACTGTATTTATGTTGCGGTTGGACAAAAAGGTTCTACAGTTGCTGGTATCGTTTCTACTTTAGAAAAGGCTGGAGCAATGGCTTATACAACTGTTGTTGCTGCAAACGCTTCTGATCCTGCTCCAATGCAGTTCTTTGCTCCATTTACTGGTGCGGCGATCGGTGAGTACTTCAGAGATACTGGACGTCCTGCGTTAATTGTATATGATGATTTATCTAAGCAAGCGGTTGCTTACCGTGAGGTATCATTATTATTAAGAAGACCTCCAGGTCGTGAAGCTTACCCTGGGGATGTATTCTACTTACACTCAAGATTATTAGAGAGAGCTGCAAAATTAAACTCGTCTGACGAGATTGCTGCTCAAATGAACGACTTACCTGAGTCATTAAAAGGTAAAGTAAAAGGAGGAGGTTCTTTAACTGCACTTCCAATTATCGAGACTCAAGCAGGTGATGTTTCTGCATATATTCCAACTAACGTAATTTCGATTACTGATGGACAGATCTTCTTAGAGTCTGACTTATTCTTATCAGGTGTTCGTCCTGCAATTAACGTAGGTATCTCGGTATCGCGTGTAGGAGGTTCTGCTCAGATTAAGTCGATGAAAAAGATTTCTGGTACATTAAAGCTTGACCAAGCACAGTACAGAGAGCTTGAAGCTTTCGCTAAGTTTGGATCAGACTTAGATGCTGCTACTAAGGCAGTTATTGATAAAGGTGCTAGAAACGTAGAGATCTTAAAGCAGTCTCAAAATAACCCTTACACTGTAGAAGATCAGTGTGCTATTATCTTTGCTGGAACAAATGGTTTAATCATGGATGTACCAGTTGAAAAGGTAAAAGAATTTGAAGCTGATTACTTATCAGTATTAAAAGCTAGTCACTCTGATGTATTAGCTGCGTTAAAGTCTGGTAAACTTACTGATGAAGTAGTTGAGACTTTAACTAAGGTTACTAAAGAGGTAGCTTCAAAATTCGCTTAATAAATTGATTAGATGAAGTGGTCATAACGACCACTTCCTTTTATAAATTTTGAATTAGCTTAAATGGCAAATTTAAAGGAAACCAGAAACAGGATTACATCGGTAAAATCTACGATGCAAATCACCAGTGCTATGAAAATGGTGTCTGCTGCTAAATTAAAAAGAGCGCAGGATGCTATTACTCAAATGAGACCATACGCTGAGAAGTTGCAAGAGATTTTAGTGAACTTGACTGCTGGATCAGGAGGTGATTCAGAAGGAGTTTACTCAGAAGTTAGACCTGAAGAAAAGGTATTAGTAGTTGCTGTAACTTCAAACAGAGGTTTATGTGGTGGGTTTAACGCTTACATCACTAAAAAGTGTTTAAGTTTAGTAAACGAAGAGTACGCTTCAAAAGACGTTTCTTTCTTATGTATTGGTAAGAAAGGAGGCGAGTTCTTAAAGAATAGAGGTTTAAACGTAATTAAAACTGAAATTGAGTTATTTAATGACTTAACTTTTGATAATGTTGCTCCTATTGCTGAAGAAGCTATGGCTGAATTCGTTGCCGGTAATTACGATAAAGTTGTTTTAGTATACAATCAGTTTAAAAACGCTGCTGTTCAGGTTGTTCAAAATGAGCAATTCTTACCAGTTGTTGCTGAAGAAACTGAAGAAGTTGCTAACGCTACTGATTACATCTATGAGCCAAATAAGGAAGACATCGTTACTGAGTTAATTCCTAAGTCATTAAAAACACAGTTTTATAAAGCTATTCTAGACTCTGTTGCTGGTGAACATGGTGCTCGTATGACTGCAATGCATAAAGCGACTGATAACGCGAAGGATCTTGCTGATAGATTAACGCTTGAGTACAACAAAGCTCGTCAGGCTGCTATTACAACTGAAATTTTAGAAATCGTTGGAGGTGCGGAAGCATTGAAAGGATAATAAAAACTTCATACAATAAAAAAAGGTCGACTGTTAGTCGGCCTTTTTTTATTGTATGAAGTTGAGAAGGGAGAATATAGAAGAGGGAATCGAGAACAAATAGTTAGGGTAAAAAAATTGTGGTTTAGATATACCAGTCATTCCTGCGAAGGCAGGAACCTATTTGTTAAAAGCATCAATAAATCCCTTCCCCCGCAGGAATGACGATCTTTTAATAATCTTGCTTCTGACTCCTGGCTATTGCATTCCATGCATCCTTTTTATGCTATTTCCCTTAAATATTATATCTTCCATCTAGGTATAGTTTTTGATGTTGTAATTTATCAGGTGTTAAGTAAGGTTGCGTCATATTATATAAAATTTATTTTCATTGGATTAGGGCTGATATTGTTTTCTGCTCTCTTTAAAATCTATTATGAGGATAAGGACTGGGCTGTTCAACATCAAGCAGATCACTTCCAAGACGCTTTAAATGAAATCGACAAACATTTAATTACGGAATTAGATCATTATATATCTGTAGTTGATACAGGAGGTTTGGTGAGTTTACTGGATAAAGGAGTTGATTATCATAAATCTCTAGAGGAAAAGGGTATTGGAGTATACATATACGCTGATAGTAATCTGAAATTTTGGAGTACAAATAAGTTAGTGGTTCCCTCAGTAAATGTTAAAACAGGTTTAAGAAAAGAATTAAGTGGTTATTTTTTAACCCAAGTAAAAAGGTTGAATGAAGCTATTTTAATTGCTCAATTCCTTATTAAAAAGGAATATGCATTTGAAAATTCCTATGTTAGGAATGATTTTGATGAGAAGCTATACCTTCAAAAAGGATGGGAGTTACATGAATATTCCCGCGAAGGCAGTATTCCTATTAGCGTTGAGTCTTCTAAACAAACATTCTATATCTCCCCGAATAACCTATTTGAATCTCCGAATAGTTTTTACTTGATGGCATTAGAGATTGCAGGATTATTGTTGTTTCTCTTGGGATGCATACTAATGGCCAAACACCTCAGTTTAATTAAAAGATTAATTTTCCTACCTGGACTTTTATTACTAGTCCGTATTATTTTATTGGTTTTTGAAGGTCCTATTAATTTATACTCTTTAGAAATATTTAACCCAAAGTTATTAGCGTTTTCATCATTTATACCTTCCCTAGGTGACTTCCTTTTATTTGTAGTTTTTTTGCTTGTTCTTGCTTTTAGTATCCTTAAACACACAAATCTTTATCATCATAGTTTCGAAAAACGAAAGCTTTTAGTTTTTTTTATCGGTTTTGCAATAATTCATTTTATTACTCTTGCTATTGTTGAGACGGTAGAAGGTTTGGTGATGTTTTCTGAAATACCATTAGACCTTTCCCATATTCTATCAATAGAATACACAACACTGATAGCGTTGTTTTGTATAGGAGCTTTAATAGCTTCCTATCTTTTAATAATCTGGAAACTAATTGTTCTTTTTCATGATATTGGAATTAAACTTCACCAATCTATTGGAGGGTTCGGGTTGCTAATGGCATTTCTTTCTTTTCTGGGAGCTAGTCTTGGGTTTGCAGATGCTATAGAATTACTATGGGCAATCCCTGTATTTTCCTTAATTACTTATTCTTATTATGAAAATGGTAAAGTAATATCTTTCTCGGTTTCTATAAGTCTATTATTCTTTTTCTCTTTAATGATTACTCAATCTTTAAGAGATTATACCGAACAAAAAACAATAGGGGACAAAAAGCTTTTACTTTCCAAACTGAGTAAGGATAAAGACATGATTGCCGAATATCTTTTTCAAGGTCTTCAAACTCAAATTAAATCAGATGACAATGCTTTGAATGTTATTTCTGATTTTTCGATTAGTGATCAGGATATTTATAAATTCTTTAAAAAGAGGTATTTCAATGGCTTTTGGGATAAGTTTGATTTACAAGTTAATCCTTGTTTTGAAGGTGATAGTATTGTGCTTTTAAATCAAGAGGACCCCGTTTCCTGTGATGCATTTTTTAAGGGCATTATTCAGAGTGTTGGAACTGAGGTTAGTCCAGGTTTATATCATTTAGAGAATGGAAATGGAAGGATTAGTTACCTCGGGACGATAGATTTTGGAGAAGGTAAAAAAGTTTACTTAGAATTAGATTCAAAGTTTAAACCAGACGGTGTAGGGTTTCCTACTTTATTACTCGGTGAACAAGTTGAGCGAAAATCTTTAAATCCTGAATACGCATTTGCTCATTTCAAATCGGGTGAATTAGTCAAGCAAAAAGGGGCTATTCTTTATAGTTCTGATTTGAAATACTATAATATAAACAATGATTTAGAATGGGGTTTTATAGAAAAAGATGGGGTTGGTCACCTAATTAGGTTGGTGGATAAAGATGTTTATTTCTTAAGTCAAAAGATTACAAATACGTGGGACCAAATGGCCTTTTATTCCTACTTATTTGCATTCTTTTCTATTCTAACTATAATCGCAGTACTTTGCTACAGGTTTTTATATCAAAAAGCCAATAAAGTATCCAGCTTTAAAACAAGGTTCCAGTCTGTTATCATTTTTATATTGTTTTTCAGTACAGTTTTCATTGGTGTTGGGAGTGTTTATTATTTAAAGAACCAATACAATGAGAAGAATTTTGACGCCATTTCTGAAAAAATTAAATCCGTTCAAATTGAGGTAGAGAGCAAATTTGGCGGTAATGACGATATCCTGAAAATCGATTCGGATTATGTTGATTTTATACTAGAGAAGTTTTCTAAGGTCTTCTTTACAGATATCAATTTATATGACCCAAACGGACAATTGGTATCTTCTTCCCAAAATCAAATTTTTCAGGAAGGACTTGTTGGGGATAGAATGGACCCTTTAGCGATGTATGAAATGCTGTTCAATGCGCAGTCTCAGTTTGTTCAGATTGAAGAGATTGAGGGGATGCAATTCTTGTCAGCCTATGTTCCATTTTACAACAAAAATGGAAGTTTAATGGCTTATTTAAACCTGCCATATTTTGCAAGATCAAATGATTTAAAGAATGAAATTTCAAATTTCATTGTAGCCTTATTAAACATATACGCTCTCCTTATTGTGATAGCACTTGTAATAGGTTTAATTCTTACTAACCGAATTACAGAGCCTCTTAAATTGATTCAGGAGAAGATGGCTAACATTCAGTTAGGTCAATCTAACGAACCTATTAATTATGAAGGGAATGATGAAATTGGAACTTTAATTAATGAGTACAACCGAATGATCATCGAGATTACAGAAAGTGCTAGGAGGTTAGCAGAAAGTGAGCGGGAAGATGCTTGGAGAGAAATGGCAAAACAGGTTGCGCATGAAATTAAGAATCCATTAACTCCAATGAAACTTAGTATTCAACATTTACAAATGCGATGGAATTCATTTGATGAAGAGGAGAAAAGTGAAAGATTTGCAAGTTTTGGAAAAAATTTAATTCAACAAATTGATACTTTATCAGCAATTGCGACTGAATTCTCTTCATTTGCCAAGTTGCCGGAAACAGCATTTACAGAAATTAACTTAACAGAAATTATCAGAAGCTCAGTTGATGTATATGATGGGACCGATAATGTTAAAGTTACTTTTGATTACTCTGATGAGTTAAAAACAAATGGAGATAAAGATCAAATGTTAAGAGTGTTTAATAACCTGATTAAAAATGCCATTCAAGCAATACCTGAGGACCGAGATGGGCTGGTGAGCGTATTAGTTGAAGAAGCTAACGGACAAAGAAAAATAATTGTTTCCGATAACGGTAAGGGAATTTCGAAAGAAAACGAGGGTAAGATATTTGTACCGAATTTTACTACTAAAAATTCAGGGATGGGACTTGGCTTAGCAATGGTTCAAAAGATAATCGAGAATATGGAAGGAAGAATTTACTTCCAATCTGAAGAGGGTGTAGGGACTCAATTCATCATCGAGCTTCCTTAATTAAAATGGGTTTCTATAATTATTTCTGATAGTAATTAAAATAGTATTCTATTTAAGTAACCAAAAGAAAAGTTCACAGTAAGTTATTATTGAGTTCAGGAATTCTTAAAATTCCTTTAGGTTATTTGAGTATGGAATTAATTGGTGCTGCCAATAAATTGTTGTTTTATCTAAATGATCCAATCGTTTCGTTTGATCAGAATGGAGTTGTTGTTTACAGGAATCAAAAAGCTAAAAATCTTAGTCAGTTAACAGAAGTTAGAATCAAAGAAGAGTTAATCGTATCCATTTTCGAGTTTATAGATCTTAAGAGAAATGAAATAGAGAGTACTGCGGTTGTTAGAAAAGTTGAAATCTTAGCTGATGAATTTGAAGACGATTTTTTCGAGTTAAACATAAGATTTGATGAAGAGGCCGAACAGTTTTATTGCCATTTCAAAAACATTACAGAGAAGATTGAATTAGAGAATCAGATAAAGTATAATCGAAAGATTATCAATGAGCATATAGAAGAGTTGACTTCAGCTAATGATGTATTAAAGCGTCAGAATTCCATTATTCAACAATCGCAAGAAGATGCAAAATCTGGATTGAGGTATGGAAAAGTGATTCAGGATAAGATTAACGCGAGCATTGAGGAGGTAAACGAACTTTTTCCGGATAGTTTTACATTATACAGACCTCAAAACTACATTGGTGGGGACTTGATTTGGGCACAGAAATGTAAGCTTGGAAAGGTTATTGCAGTTGTGGATTGTATGGGGCATGGTGTGCCTGGAGCAATGTTGGCGATGTCAGTTTTTCATTTCTTAAATTCGGCGCTCAAAGAAAATAATTACGAATCAGTAACCGAGCTTCTTTGTGAAGTAACTAACGCATATCACAAAAGTTTTTTTGAATTAAATACTGATCAAGATTTTGCGGACACATTTGATATCTCAATATGCGTAGTGGATGAAGATTCAAAAATTATAAGATATAGAGGTATAAAAAGGCCATTACTAGTTGCAAGAGAAGGGAATTTAACTGAATTTAAAGGGGAAAGGGTCTCAGTTGTAGATAGTGATGCATCTGAAAAGATAAAGGAAGAGCCATGGGATAAGGTTTGGCCTTACAAACCGGGAGATAAAATTTATTTGTTTTCAGACGGGTTTTCGGATCAATTTGGTGGCGTTAAGAATAAGAAGTTTAAGTATGTAAACTTCAAGAAATTCGTTAAACAGGTATCGCAACTTAAGATATCAATTCAGCGATCGAAAATGGATCAAGAGTTATGGAACTGGCAAAATACCTACCATGATTCATTTGAACAAACAGATGATATTACAGTAGTTGGAATTGAGTTGTAAAAACCGTATATCATATTAAAATGTAACCCTTTCAGAAATAGCTCGTTAGATAATACAGGTAAACATTTAAAATTGGGGAGTATGAAGTGGGTGATTTTTTCAAACAAGTTCGTTTTATTCACGTTGTTCGTAGGAGTTATGTTCTCGAGCTTATTAGGTTAAACAATTATTTAACGTGAATAAAAAAGGCTGACATTGTTCAGCCTTTTTTATTGGTAAAAACTTTAGTTTTCCCTTTCTGAATTATTTTCCCTTTCCCTAATTGCTTGAGTTCTAACAGATGAATTGTCGAATATGGAATGGATAGATTATTGTAATTTAAAATTTTCCAATGTCCGAATAAACGCTTATATATAAATGGCCATCCACAAAGGAAATTGGTACGGAACCAATAAAACTTTTTAATATCTCTGTTTACTTTTTTTAGATAGAATTCAAACTCTGGAGAACCTCCTAACTTAATCCAGCATATATAAAGAGTGACTTTTTCGATGTCATTTTTAACCTTCTTCAATTCTTCTTAAATCTCTTCAATTAATTGAGGTTTTAATTCATCGAAATCCGAAAGTTTCGTATCGAATATCACTCTTGCAATATGATAAATTATAATTGCGGGCTTTTGATAGAAAGCAGAAATTAAATGTCCATTTTTTAGGTGTCTTTTGTCTTTGATTACTTGCTTTACAAATTCAATTGCAGCATGATCAATTTCAGAAAGTGGAAGATTGTTTTTAAGTACGAATAATAAAATGTTGCAATTCACAGAAATATCAACATCCTGGCTCATTTTATCAGAAAACCAGGTTCTATAAGCCATTAAGTTATTGTATTCGGGATAGGAGGAATTAAGAACAGGAAACTTATAAGTCTCTTGTTCCATCATTTTTTTTAGTTCCTCAGGTTTTCCTTCTGGGTGATGTTTAACCAACCACTTTAAAACAGTTGAATCTAAATCATCGGCCAATTTTGCCATTTCCCATTTGGAAAATATTGTTAAACCTGGAAATGGTTTTTCTGGATGTGTTTGGTAATAATTGTAAGTTATTCCGCCGTTTCTAGTTCTTCTTTATTGAAGGTTTTGAGCAAAGATTTTAAAGTGTAAATAATAGCAACATTGTAGAAAATATTATCATTCTGAGCAGAATGATTACCTAGTTTCCATATCATCTGACCAGGGAATAAACCTTCGTCGTAAAATGGATCAGAAACTATTTGTTGCTGAGCTAGTTGATCTAAAAACATTATCACTTCAAAAATAAATATACTTAGATGAGGATAAAAAAGGAAGTGCCGAGTTTTTCAGGGATTGTGGTTAAGTCAGCAAATTGGGGGTGAGACTTTTGGGAGTGATTCGGTTTCCCTGAAAAATTCGGCACTAAACGAGTTAAGTATGAGTGTAAAGAACGTGTTTGTGTATTAGTTAACGGGATTCATTTTACATTTAATCATAGCCTTCTGTAAAGGCTGAAAACGTTTCTGCGAAATTTAAATTAGACTCTGTTAAAATGAGACGACGGAAACAACCACTGAAGTAACAATTTATTTACATGAAAGAAGTGTATATAAAAAGGTTAAAGCGTATTTTTGTGCTGAATTTGCGCAACAAATTATGGCTAATCTTTTAAACCTACCGGCATGGTCTGCTTTGCAGAGCCATTTTGAGTCTTTTCAAAACACTCACTTAACGGATTTATTCAAAGACGGAAATCGTTTCGAGGAATTTTCAGTTCGGTTAAATGACATTTTATTAGACTATTCCAAAAACAGAATTAATGCTGATACTTTAAAACTTTTAGTTGATTTAGCTAAAGAAACTAAAGTTAAGGAAGGTATTGAGGCTATGTTCTCTGGAGAAGTGATTAACAATACAGAGAAAAGATCGGTATTGCATGTTGCTTTAAGAAACAGATCAAACACACCAATTCTAGTTGAGGGGAAGGATGTAATGCCTCAAATCAACGAAGTTTTAGGTAAAATGAAAGCCTTCACCGAAAAGGTAAGATCTGGAGAATGGAAAGGTTTTACTGGAAAATCAATTACCGATGTTGTAAATATCGGAATTGGAGGTTCGGATTTAGGTCCATTAATGGTTACTGAAGCTTTAAAACCTTATGGAGGAGATTTAAAAGTACATTTCGTTTCTAATGTTGACGGAACTCATATTGCTGAGACTTTAAAGCAAGTTGATCCCGAAACAACATTGTTTGTAATTGCCTCGAAAACATTTACAACTCAAGAGACTTTAACCAACGCAAACTCGGCAAAAGATTGGTTTTTACAATCAGAAGCATCACAAACTGATGTGGCTAAGCACTTCGTTGCACTTTCAACAAATGCTGAAGGAGTATCCGCTTTTGGAATTGATACTGTCAACATGTTTGAATTCTGGAACTGGGTTGGAGGTAGATATAGCCTATGGAGTGCCATCGGGTTAAGCATTGCACTTTATATTGGATTTGAAAACTTTGAAGAACTATTATTAGGAGCTCATGAAATGGATAACCATTTCAAAAACGCCCCTTTTGAAGAAAATATCCCAGTGATTTTAGCCCTTTTAGGAGTTTGGTACAACAACTTCTTTGGAGCTGAATCACATTGTATTTTACCATATGATCAGTACATGCATCGTTTTGCAGCATATTTCCAGCAAGGAGATATGGAGAGTAATGGTAAGTACATTCAAAAAGACGGAGAAAGAGTAAATTACAGCACTGGACCAATTGTTTGGGGTGAGCCTGGAACAAACGGTCAGCATGCATTTTACCAATTAATTCACCAAGGAACTAAATTGATTCCTTGTGATTTCATTGCACCAGTTAATTCTCAAAATCCAATTGGTGATCATCACGCAAAATTACTTTCAAACTTCTTCGCGCAAACAGAAGCTTTAATGAAAGGAAAAACGGCTGATGAGGCTAAAGCTGAATTGATTTCTTCTGGTATGGCAACTTCAGAAATTGAAGCTTTATTACCGCATAAAGTTTTTGAAGGAAACAAGCCTACCAATTCCATTTTTGTAAAGAAATTAACACCTAAGGTTTTAGGAAGTTTAGTTGCAATGTATGAGCACAAGATTTTTGCTCAAAGTATCATTTGGAATGTAAATGCATTCGATCAATGGGGGGTTGAATTAGGTAAGCAATTGGCTAAGGTGATTTTACCTGAATTAAATGATGACTCAAAAGTGGAAAGTCATGATGCTTCAACAAATGGATTAATCAATTTTTATAAGGAGAATAGAGCATAGGGGAAGGAGAATGGAGAGCATTAAATTTGATAGTACATTTTTAACTGATTTCGATCAATCGAGTAAAAGAGAGTATTTGGAAACAAATACCCTTGGCGCATATTCAAGCTCAACACTAGCAGGAGTAAATACGAGAAAGTATCACGGTACATTTGTACTTCGTCAGCCACAAATCGATCATCACAGTTATGTGTTATTAAATGCCTTGCATGAAATCGTTGACGTTAATAATCGCGTTTATGAATTAGGTGTTCACCAATATCCATTAACTGCTCATCCAGAAGGATTTCAATATTTAGCCGATTTTGAATTAAATAAAATTCCAACTTTCGTTTTTGAAGTTGAAGGAAATAAGATTCAAAAAGAAATACAGTTTGCTCCAAATAAGAATCAATTATTAATTCGCTATTCTTTATTGGAAGGTGATAAGGTTGAATTAGGAGTAAAACCATTCTCATCATTCAGAAGAATTCACAAATTAAGATCTGCCGATGGTAGAAATGTAAAAGTGAATTCGGTTGAAAATGGCGTTGCTTATTGTATGGAAGAAGGGTATGATACATTGTTCCTTCAGACATCAATTAAGAATGAATTCCTTCCTCAAGGAGATTGGCATTACAGAGCTGAGTACTTAGAAGAATTAAACAGAGGTTATGATTTTCAAGAAGATATATACTCTGTTGGGTTGTTACTTTTTGAATTGAAAAAAGGTAAGCCAGTTACTGTTTCTGTTTCAACTCAAGAAGAGAATTTAAAAGGAATCAATGCTAAATTTAAAAAACTGTTAAAAGATAAACCTGAATTAAACTCTTTAGATGCCTATTTAGAAAAAGCTGCAGATCAGTTTATTTCTAAAACAGCAGATAAAGGAGTTGAAGTTTGTGCTGGATTGAATTGGTTTGGAAGATGGGGAAGTTATACTTTATTGTCGTTAACATGTTTAACTATTTACAGAGAAAATCCAAAGCCTGAGGTTTGTAAAAAGGTATTAAAAACCATGTTGCAGGACCTTAAAGGTGGATTACTTACCAATATAGGTGTAGGTGCTGCAGCAAGATATAATTCTGCTGACGCTTCACTTTGGTTCTTTTGGGCTTTGCAGGAATATGTTGATGCAACAGATTCAGCAGCCAAAACTTGGAAGGATTTCAAAAAGGAAATCAATCATATTCTTGATAACTACAAAGAAGGAACGCTTTATAATATTCACATGAAGGAAAATGGATTGTTATATGGTGGACAGGAAGATGTAGCCCTTACTTGGATGGACGCTATGGTTGATGGTTTTCCAGTTACACCAAGAGCAGGTTATACCGTTGAATTAAACGCACTTTGGTACCATGCTATTAGTTTTAGTTTAGCAATGGCGGAAGCTGCTGGTGATAAAAAGTTTATCCAAAAATGGGAATCAGTTCCGGCATCTTTGAAGAATGCTTTCAAAGAAATGTTCTGGAACCAAAAAAAAGGATATTTAGCTGATGCTTGTGAAGATGATTTAAAAGACTGGAGTTTCCGTCCGAATCAAGCTTTTGCAACAGCTTTAAAGTATAGCGTTTGTGATGAGGAAATGAGTAAATCGATCTTGAAGCAAGTGGAAGAAAAGCTACTTACGCCAAGAGGATTAAGGACTTTATCACAGGACGATGAAAAATATATTGGTCATTATAATGGAGATCAAAAAACAAGAGATTATTCATATCATCAAGGAATTGTATGGCCATGGTTACTAGGTCATTTTGCTAAGGGATATGTGAAGGCGTTTGGAAAATCTGCACTACCTTTGTTGACGCAAATTTACAGCGGATTTGAAAGTGATTTAAAAGATTACGGAGTAGGGTCGATTGCTGAGATTTACGATGCAGAACCACCATTTGACGCCAAAGGGACTATCTCTCAAGCATGGAGTGTGTCCGAATTATTAAGAATAAAGGCGCTGATTAATCAGCTTAACAATACTAGCAATTAAAACTATGGGATCACAACCAAAAGTATTGATGTTTGGGTGGGAGTTTCCACCAGAAATTTCAGGAGGATTAGGAACTGCTTGTTACGGTTTAGTAAGTGGACTAATTGAGAATGGGGTTGATGTAACTTTCGTTGTTCCGAAACTTTACGGGTCTGAAGAGACAGATAAATTCCGTTTAGTTGGTGCAAGCGACGTTGAGGTAAACTTTTCTACTCCGAGATTTGAAAAGAATTTAGAGAAAGTGAATTACATGCAAATTCACTCTCATATTATGCCATATGTTTCCCCTCAAGAGTTTTTGGAAAGAGGTCAGTTTGACGTTGAATATATCCGTCAGATTGATTCCAACTTTAGCTCAGCTAAATTTGAGTTTGGCGGAAAGTATGGTAAGAATCTTCTAAGTGAGGTTTCAAAGTACGCCGTAGTTGCAATGCAGGTTGCGCAAGATCAGGAGTTTGATGTGATCCATGCTCATGATTGGTTAACTTTTCCAGCAGCTATTATGGCTAAAGAAGTTAGTGGTAAGCCTTTGGTTGTGCATGTTCACGCAACAGAGTTTGATAGATCAGGAGAGTCAGTAAACCAAGAAGTTTACGATTTAGAAAGAAAAGGATGTGAAGCTGCGGATAGAATTATTTGTGTTTCTCGTTTAACAAGAAGAATCTTAATTAACAGATATGGAATCGACGGAAGAAAGATTTCTGTTGTACATAATGCGGTAGTTCCAAAGCCAGCTAAGATTTATCCAAAAAGAAACTTAGTAGATAAAAAGATTGTTACTTTCTTGGGAAGAATTACTTTCCAAAAAGGACCGGATTACTTTGTTGAAGCCGCGAAAAAAGTATTGGATGTAATGCCAGATACTCATTTCGTAATGGCTGGAAACGGAGATATGTTTTTGAAGTGTGTTGAGCGAGCTGCTGAGTTAAGAATTAGTAATAGATTTCACTTTACAGGATTCTTAAATCACTTTGAAACAAATAACCTATTTGGAATGACTGATGTTTATGTAATGCCTTCGGTTTCTGAGCCTTTCGGTATTACGCCGCTTGAGGCAATGAGGACTGGAGTGCCAGTAGTTATTTCAAAACAATCAGGGGTTGCCGAAGTGTTGAATAATTCAATTAAGGTTGATTTCTGGGATTTAAATGCGCTTTCTGATACTATTATCGGACTTTTAAAACATGAGGAGGTTTCTAAGCAGTTAGCTGCAGACGGAACTAGTGAAGTAAATGAAATGAAGTGGGAATACGCTGCTTTAAAAGTGCGTGAGATTTACAATAAAACAATTAACAGAAGAAGAAGTGTTAGAAACTAATTGATATGAAAAAGCTTTGTTTTTATTTTCAGGTTCATCAACCGTTTAGATTAAAGGATTACAGATTCTTTGATATCAGTAATGATGATCAATATTTTGATGAAAAGATAAACCATGATATCATGCGTAAGGTTGCGCACAAGTGTTACCTTCCAATGAATCAATTATTATTGGAGCAGATTCAAGCTCATAATGGTAATTTCAAGGTTGCTTTTTCTATTTCTGGGGTTTGTATCGAGCAATTCGAATTATACGCTCAGGATGTTTTGGATTCTTTTAAAAGGTTAGCTGATACTGGTTGTGTTGAGTTTATTGCTGAAACTTATGGTCACTCTTTATCTGCGTTAAAATCTCCAGAAGAGTTTAAAGCGCAAGTGGCTAAACAAACTGCAAAAGTAAAAGAGCATTTCGGACAAGTTCCAACTACTTTCAGAAATACTGAGTTGATTTATAACAACTACATTGGAAGTTTGGTTCATGAAATGGGATATAAAACAATGATCACTGAAGGAGCTGATCATGTAATGAACTGGAGAAGTCCAAACTTTGTTTACAGTCATTGTCAGCATCCAGACATGAAGTTATTGTTAAAGAACTATAAGTTATCGGATGATATCGCTTTCCGTTTCTCTGAAAGATCATGGGAGTCATGGCCCTTACATGCTGAGACATTTGCACACTGGGTAAACTCAACGCCATGGAATCAAGAGATTATTAACTTATTCATGGATTACGAAACATTTGGAGAGCACCAGTGGGAAGAAAGTGGAATTTTCGATTTCATGAGAGAGCTACCAAATCAAATTATCAATCATTCACAATTTGATTTTGTAACGCCAAAAGAGGCTGCTGAGCAATTACAACCAATCTCAGGAATAGATATTCATAACACTATTTCTTGGGCAGATGCCGAGAGAGATTTAACAGCTTGGTTAGGGAACCCTATTCAAGATGATGCTTTTGATTCTTTATATGAACTAGAGGATTTAGTGAAAAAAATAGATGATCCAAAAATCAAAGAGGACTGGGTTAAATTGCAGACTTCAGACCACTTCTATTATATGTGTACGAAGTTCTGGAGTGATGGAGATGTGCATAAATACTTCTCTCATTACGATTCTCCTTATGATGCTTTCTTGAATTACATGAATGTATTAACTGATTTCGAAGAAAGAGTCAGAAAAGCAGCAGGGTTTACTCCAGAGGAAAGAGAAGTTCACCCTGGGATTATTGAGAATTTTAAGAATTTCTTGCCGGAAGGAGTTACTCTTGATTGAAAGACAAAAAACGAAATAGAAAATTAAAAGCCAGCGATGCTGGCTTTTTTTATATTCTTAAATAGAATTGAGATAGCCACGTCATACCTCATCGCTATGACTGATACTTATAATCCAATAACAATAGTAAGTCATAGCGAGGAGATACGACGTGGCTATCTCATTTTTCCCCATTAAAACACTTTTGTTACTTTTTTCATACTCTTCCGTTATGCGATAAAAGTTCTGCTATGAGGTGTGTGTATTTTCTTTCTTTTTTAGTGATTTCTGTTGTTGTTAATGCAAAAGGTTTAACAAGAGGTGTGAAGATAAAGTTCAGTAATGGAGAAACTTATCTGTCAGATAAAAATAAAAGTATAATAATATATGAATATCTTAAAACCGGTGAAGGAGATTGGCTTTATTTTACAACAGTAAGCGTAAAAGAGATCGGAGAAAATAGGTTGTTAGCCTTTAAAAACGCAAAAATTAGAAATAGAGAAATAGGGAAGTTTTTAAAGGAAAGTGGTGTTCAAAATGAACAAATGAAATACAAGTATTCTTCGTTTGAGCATGTTTGGGTAAACAAACCTTCTAAATTAGAATCATCAGTTTCGGTAGATAAAGAGGATCAATCAACTACTTCTTCAGTTAGGAGTTTTAGGAATATTGATGGATATACTTTTGAGCTGCCATCAGGGAATTTGATTGAATTCAAGTCTATGAGTTTTGAAGGGATGTCGCAAGATATCATCACAGTAAAAATCAAAGAATATTCCACCAAGAAAGATTTTGTGAAATATGGTGTGACTGCACAAGGAGATAAAGGAATGTTAGAAACACAGGGAATGTACTTTTTAGAAGCTTATTCCAACGAAGAAAAAGTGAACCTAAGAAGAGGGATGTCTTACAAGCTGAAAATAAAAGGAGGGAAGACATCTGAGACATTTAGTTCCTTTTACGGGAGAGAAAAAGGCGGCGAATTAACCTGGGTTGAAAACCCAACTGAGCAGTTTTATCCAACCAGTCTAAATGAAGAGATTGTAAATAAAACAGTAGAAGAATCTGATGAAGAAGTTGTTTCCAACCCACCTGCTAATAACTCGTCTGGCAAATTCGGTAATTTTTATGTCGATGCAGAAGGTAATTTACAAGCGCTATCAACTCAACAGGCTGTTAAAGATGTATATGATAAAGTAGAAACAAGTAATGCGCTTGGGAATTATTTGGTAGGGAAATTTAGTCAGTTAGGCTGGATAAATTGTGACCGTTTTTATAGCGCCCCGGAAACTATTACCATGAAAATTAAAATCGACGAAGGTTTAAGTGAAAAGGGATATTCAGTTTATGTAATATTTAAGGATATCAACAGTGTTCTTCCTTTGTACAGAGTCACGAACGGTGCCTACCAAACCCCTCAAATTCCAAAAGGAGTTGATGCTACAGTATTTGCTGTTCAAGCGAATGGAAAAGAAGGGAATCGTTTAGCGTTTAAATCTATTAAAACAACAGATGAAAAAATCACATCCCTCAACTCACAGGAGGTTGGAGAGACTGAAGTTGAAAGATATATGAATGATGTTATTTATTAAGGTTATGTTAGCCCCAATTCAATTTTTTCGGTTGAATTTATCTTAAATGCACCCACCCCATGGGTGCATTTTGTATTTTTACAATAATGAAAAGAAAACACCATACTTTATTCATCGTCCTTTTAGTTTACGTTTCTCTTCAGGCAATTTGGTGGTTGTACAAGATTTATGAATTGTCATCGGAAGTTGCTCCTGAAAACGAGGCGAGTAGAAAACTAACTATGATTTTAGGTGAAGGAGCGGTTTTCTTCGTTATTCTATTAGCTGGTTTCTTAATTACTTATAGGTCGTTGAGGAAAGAAATAGAAGTAGGGAATCAGCAGAAGAACTTTTTATTGGCTATTACGCATGAATTAAAAACTCCGATAGCTTCCCTGAAACTCTATCTTCAAACACTTTTAAAAAGAGATTTAGATCAAGCGAAACAAAAAGAGATCCTAGAGAAATCTATAAAAGATGCTGATCGGTTAAACGGTTTAGTGGAAAACATTCTTTTAGCCACAAAAATTGATGATAACGGATTCCCAATTAATGCTGAAGATTTAGACCTTTCTAGCATGATGCAAAATTCTGCTTTGGAAATGTTGGAATCATCTGGTAAGCACGTTGATGTTGAGTTTTTTGTTCAGCCAGATGTGAGTTTCAGAGGTGATCGAGATGCCTTTCAAAGCATTATTACCAACTTAATAAGTAATGCTTTAAAGTATACTCCGGAAGGTTCAACAATGTGTGTAACTCTTGTTCAAAAGGGAGGAGAAACAGCATTGAGTATTTCTGATGAAGGACCAGGTGTAGACCCTAATGAAGTTGATAAAATCTTTGAAAAATTCTACCGATCCGGTAACGAAGAAACTCGCAGCCAAAAAGGAACCGGACTAGGGTTGTATATCGTGCGAAAGTTAGTTGAACAACAAAACGGAATTATTCAAGTAAAGCCCAACCAACCGAAAGGAAGCATTTTTGTTGCGTCGTTCCGTTGATTCTCATTTTGCAATTTTCATTCCTCGATTTTAACCATTCATAAAAAAGAGGGGCTATAGTTCTATCTTTTCTTTAACTTTCAGCATAATTAAATCATCAAATTATGAAGTGCGAAGAAATAGATTACGAGATTTATGGAGACGACCTGCAAACAGTGGAGGTTGAGTTGGATCCAAATGAAACTGTTATTGCAGAAGCAGGTGCCATGAACTGGATGGAAGATACGATTGACTTCCAGGCTAAAATGGGAGATGGTTCCGAGCCTGAAAAAGGAATTTTCGGAAAGCTTTTCGATGGCGCAAAAAGAGTGCTAACAGGAGAGTCTATTTTTATGACGCATTTTACTAATGTGGGGCATGGTAAAAAACGAGTTGCTTTTGCTGCACCTTATCCAGGGAAGATCATCCCAATCGATATGTCAACTGTTGGCGAGAGAATTATTTGTCAGAAAGACGCATTCTTATGTGCCGCTTTAGGAACTAAAGTTTCCATTGCTTTTAATAAAAAGTTAGGGGCAGGTTTTTTTGGCGGAGAAGGTTTCATCCTTCAAAAAATTGAAGGAGACGGAATGGCTTTCTTGCACGCCGGAGGTACCATTGTTAAGAAGGAATTAAATGGCGAAACCCTTAAGGTTGATACTGGATGTATTGTTGGTTTCACTGATGGAATCGATTATGATATTCAGCGAGCAGGAAATCTAAAATCGATGTTTTTTGGAGGAGAAGGTTTATTCTTGGCCACCTTAAAAGGTCATGGAACAGTTTACTTACAAAGTTTACCATTCTCAAGATTAGCCGACCGAATAATCCAGCACGCACCTAAAATGGGAGGAAGCAGAAAAGGTGAAGGAAGTATTCTTGGTGGATTAGGTGATTTATTGGATGGAGATAATTAATTTGGTAGCATGAAGAAAATTGTTCTCTTCTTGTTACTAATTCCGGTTTCATTATTTGCACAGCAATCTATTCGATTTACGGATTATGCTCCTAATGCTTTTAATACACTTTGGAGGATTCCAATGGATTTCGATTCCACGATGTCTAGCTTAGATTTAGAGTCGAGATTAATCACGAACAAGGAGAATACTTATTTTTCTGAGTACTTTAAAGGAACAGTAGCCTTTGGTGAAAAAACAGAGTTTAAAATAGTTTTACCTTATCATTTTTTCGATCATAATTTTTCGGATTCAACAAGCTTTAAGGGACAAGAGATAGGTGACATTGATTTGATTTTCAATCTCAAGATTTTTAGTTCGTCAGTTGAGGCTCAAAATCGTTTCGACTGGTATTTTACGGGTGAATTTACTACGGCGCCTACAGCTTCTACTTATTATCAAACTACGGATTTGCTGAGAATGTTAGGGTCTTTAAACCTTCGCTTTACAAGAGATGACTCTTATGGTTTAACAGGAGGTTTTGCTAGTGGTGGTTGGGACGATTTTACAGGGCCAAATCAGAAGCATTTTTTAAGAACCAATGTAGCTGCTTTCCTCGCGCAGGAATTAAATTCTAAATACCAATTAACCGTAACATCAGGAGGTTTTTATATCGTTGCTGAAGGGAACAATAATACAGCCAATAGTTTTTTTGCTGATTTAAATTTGAGACGATTAAATGGATTACAATTCGGATTATCGTTTAAAAAATTAAACCTAGGAATCAGTCCGAGGAGGTCCTTTAATCAGTCTTCATTTAATGTGAAGATTCCGTTTGGATTTAAGCTATAATACTTAAAGGTAATTGAGATAGCCACGTCGTACCTCCTCGCTAAGACTTATTATAGTTAAGTTCTTATTTAAAGTGTTCGTCATAGCGAGGAGGTACAACGTGGCTATCTCTTATTTAGATTCTAAATATAATTTGTCCAGGTATTTACGACATCCTCTAAATGTCATATCTTTGCAACTCAATTTGAAGAAACAGAATTTTTATGGCTAAGAAAAAGTTCGCCTTAGTAATCCTTGATGGATGGGGGCACGGAGATAAAACTGAATCAGACGCGATTTTTAATGCAAATACTCCTTTCATGGATTCTCTTTATGAAAAGTATCCACACTCAACTTTAATTACAAGTGGAGAGGAAGTTGGTTTACCAGAAGGTCAAATGGGTAACTCTGAAGTAGGTCACTTAAATATTGGTGCTGGTAGAGTTGTATACCAAGATTTAGTAAAAATAAACTTAGCTGTTAAAGATGGTTCTTTCTTCGAAAACAAAGTTTTAGCTGATGCTTTAAACTATGCTAAAGAGAATGGTAAGAAAGTTCACTACTTAGGACTAGTTTCTGAAGGTAGAGTTCACTCTTCTCAAGCTCATTTACATGCATTGTGTGATATGGCTAAGCAATATGGTGTTGATGATGTTTTTATTCATGCTTTTACTGATGGTAGAGATGTTGATCCAAAATCAGGAAAAGGGTATATGGAGCAATTACAAGCGCACCTTGCTAGCTCAAATGGAACTGTAGCAACAGTAACTGGTCGTTACTACGCAATGGACAGAGATAAGCGTTGGGAAAGAGTTGCAAAAGCTTACAACGTTATGGTGAAAGGAGAAGGAACTAAGTTCCAAGATCCTGTTGCTGCAATCCAAGCTTCATATGATGCTGATGTAACTGATGAATTTGTTGAGCCAGTTTCTATTGTTGATGCAGATGGAAATCCAGTTGGATTAATCACTGAAGGAGATGTAGTAATTTGTTTTAACTACCGTACGGATAGATGTAGAGAAATTACTCAAGCATTATCTCAACAAGAATTTCCAGAAGAAGGAATGAGTACAATTCCTTTACACTATGTAACAATGACTAAGTACGATGAGACATTTAAAAATGTAAACATCGCTTACGAAAAAGATAACCTTACAAACACTATGGGTGAGGTATTAGAAGCAGCAGGTAAAACTCAAATTAGAATTGCTGAAACTGAAAAGTACCCGCACGTTACTTTCTTCTTCTCAGGAGGTAGAGAAGAGGAGTTTAAAGGAGAAATGAGATTAATCGCAAACTCTCCAAAGGTTGCAACTTACGATTTACAGCCAGAAATGAGCGCGCCAGAAGTAACCGATAAGATTACTGCTGAGTTGGCTAAAGGGGAAACTGATTTTGTTTGTCTAAACTTCGCTAATCCTGATATGGTTGGTCACACTGGGGTTTATGAAGCAGTTGTAAAAGCTGTAGAAACTGTAGATTCTTGTTTAAAGAGAGTTGTTGAGACTGGTTTAGAGCAAGGTTACTCCTACGTTATTATCGCTGATCATGGTAATGCTGATTTCGTAATTAATCCTGATGGATCTCCTCACACTGCGCATACAACTAACCCAGTTCCATGTATTTTAATTGATGAGGATTACAAATCGATTAAAAATGGAAAACTTGGAGATTTAGCTCCAACTATCCTTAAGATGATGGATGTTGCAATTCCAGCTGAAATGACTGGTGATGTAATTGTTTAAGATTTTACGATCATTATATTGTAAGGGCCGATTATCATCGGCCCTTTTTTGTCTCACACAGATTAACTTGATTAATACGATTCTTCATTTTAAGTAATGCATCATATTAATCACAATAATCTGTGTGAGACTTTAACAACTCCTAACATTAAAAACCTAAATCAAAAGAACATAATCCTTAGCTTTGCAACCAATCAATGCGAAAACTTAAAAACATAGGCCTTCTAATTCTTGGTGCCATCTTATTAGCATCCAGTTTTGCTCCATTTGATTTTTTAATTGGTGCAATGGTTGGATTAGTTCCTCTTTTACTTGTCGAAGACCAAATCTCTGAAAATTCAAAATGGAGAAAATGGAGTGTTTTTGGGACTTCGTATTTGTTTTTTGCAACATTTAATTTCGCTACAATTTGGTGGGTGAAAAATGCGTCTTGGATAGGAGTGATCGCTTCGGTTGTTGTTAATAGTTTGTTCTTTGCGTTAATTACAACAATTTATAGTTCTGTAAAAAAGCGCTTAAGTCGAAAGGCCGGATTAATCGCTTTTCCAACTTTGTTTTTGGCTTGGGAATATGTTGAGTTACTCGATTGGGACTTAAGCTGGCCTTGGTTAACATTGGGACACGCCTTTGGAAACTGGCCCAAATTAGCTCAATGGTTTTCTTACTCTGGAGTCTTAGGTGGTAGTTTTTGGTTGCTACTTATTAACATGTATGTATTCCTCATTTTCAAATCATGGAAAGCAAAAGAGGATGCTTTTTTAAGGTTTAAAAAAGGATTACAATTAGGAGCAATAATTATAATCCCAATAATAATTTCTTTAGTTCAATATTACTCTTACGAAGAGAAAGGTTTTGAACAAGATGTGGTAGTTCTTCAACCAAATATGCATCCCTATTCAGACAGATTCATGGATGCTAATGGAAATGAATTACGTGATCTTTCCCATATAGAACATGTAATTAAATTCACCAAAATGGCTGATAAGGCCATGGATGAAAATGTGGATTGGTTGCTTTTGCATGAAACAGCGCTTCCTAGAACAGAGGACAATACATCGATTTATGAATCAAGAAGTATAGAAGTGCTAAAAAGATGGCGTCAATTAAGATATCCGAATACATCTATTCTTACAGGTTTAGCCTATAGAGAGTTTAAGGATGATGTAAGTGAAAACACAATTATTCCTGCTACTTATAAAAGAACTTTTACCGGAAGTTATTACGAGTATTTTAATTCATCTGTTTTAATAACGGGTGAACATGATACCCTTCCTCAATATCATAAATCAAGATTAGTAATTGGTGTTGAAAGGATTCCAAGTTATTTTGTGTTCTTGCAGAAATACATGACTGATTTCGATAGTGATCCTGGAGCACAAATTTACAATCCAAATAACGCTGTTCAAGATGAAAGAGAAGTGTTTAGGTCATTAAATGATTCATCAGTAGTTGCGCCGGTTATTTGTTATGAAAGTGTTTTTGGAGAATATATCACTGATTATGTAAAAAAGGGAGCGGATTTTATAGGAGTTATCACCAACGATTCTTGGTGGGGTAACACACCTGGTTATCAGCAGCATTTCAGTTTCTCAAGGTTAAGAGCTATTGAAACTCGAAGAGCTGTAGCAAGATCTGCAAATACTGGAACAAGCGGATTCATTAATCAGAGAGGAGATGTTTTACAAGCGTCTGAATATTTAACGCCGGATGTATTGAGACAAAAAATCAAATGTAATGATGAGATTACATTCTACGTTGAATACGGTGATATTCTAGGGAAGCTTGCTCTAGGTTTAGCAATTACAATCTTCCTAAATCTTTTCGTTAAGAAGGTGACTTCTAAAGGTGTCGTCAAGTAGTCTTTTATCTCGCACAGATTAATGCGATTAATACGATGTGAAATATAATCGCTTTAATCATATTAATCTGTGTGAGATTCAAAATAACAAAATACAGTTAATAAGTCATAGTTTGGATTTATAAGAACTGGCCTAAATTTCAATCAATCTTCGTATTTTAGCGGCTCACTAAATCAAAGGATATGTCTGAATTAAATAAGTATTCAAAAACAATTACTCAGGATCCAACTCAGCCAGCTTCTCAAGCTATGCTTTATGGAGTAGGATTAACTGAAGATGATATGAACAAAGCGCAAGTTGGTATTGCTTCTACAGGATGGGAAGGAAATACTTGTAACATGCACTTAAACGGGTTTGCACAGGATATTAAAGCTAGTGTGAATTCAGCTGATTTAGTTGGTTTAGTATTCCATACAATTGGTGTTTCCGATGGTATTTCAAACGGAACAACTGGTATGAAATATTCATTAGTATCTAGAGATATTATTGCAGATTCAATTGAGACTGTTATGTGTGCTCAGTTTTATGATGCTTTAGTTCCTGTTGTAGGATGTGATAAAAACATGCCCGGAGCAATGATGGCAATGGGAAGGTTAAACCGTCCATCTATCCTTGTTTATGGAGGAACAATTGCAGGAGGTGAATTCTGTGGAGAAAAATTAAACATCGTTTCAGCGTTTGAAGCTTTAGGTAAGAAAAACGCAGGTGAAATTGATGATGAGCAATACAAAGGAATTATCAAGAATTCTTGTCCAGGTGCTGGAGCTTGTGGTGGTATGTATACTGCTAACACAATGTCTTCTGCTATTGAAGCATTAGGGATGTCACTTCCTTACTCTTCTTCAAACCCAGCTAACTCTCCAGAGAAAGTTGAGGAATTAGCAAAAGTTGGTCCAGCTATCAGAAACTTAATGGAGAAGAATATCTTACCAAAAGATATCATGACTCGTAAAGCTTTCGATAATGCGTTAAGAGTAATTATCGCTTTAGGAGGGTCTACGAACGCAACAATGCACTTAATCGCAATGGCTGATTCTGTTGATGTTGAGTTAACTTTAGATGATATTCAAAAGATGAGTGATGAAACTCCATTCTTAGCAGATCTTAAGCCATCAGGTAAATACTTAATGGAAGATTTACATGCTATTGGGGGTATCCCAGGTGTAATGAAATACTTATTAGAGAAAGGTTTATTACATGGTGATTGTATGACAGTAACAGGGAAAACTTTAGCTGAAAACTTAGCTGAGGTTCCAAGTTTAACTGAAGGACAAGATTTATTAAGAGATTTAGATAACCCAATCAAACCGGAAGGTCACTTACAAATTCTTTATGGAAACTTAGCAAAAGAAGGATCTGTTGCTAAGATTACAGGAAAAGAAGGTACTAAGTTTGAAGGACCAGCTGTAGTATTCGATAATGAGTTTGCTGCAATTGATGGGATCTTAGATGGAACTGTAAAGAAAGGTAACGTAATCGTTATCCGTTTCGAAGGTCCAAAGGGAGGTCCAGGAATGCCAGAAATGTTGAAGCCAACTTCAGCAGTAATGGGAGCTGGATTAGGAAAAGACGTTGCATTAATTACTGATGGAAGATTCTCAGGAGGATCTCACGGATTTGTAGTTGGTCACGTTTCTCCAGAAGCTCAAGAAGGTGGAGTTATTGGGTTAGTTCAGAATGGTGATATCATTACGATTGATGCTGAAGAGAACGTAATGAATGTTGCTGTATCTGATGAAGAATTAGAAGAAAGAAGAAAGAACTGGAAAGCAAAAGAATTACCAAAGAGAGGTATTTTAGCTAAATATGCTCGTCAGGTAACCAGTGCTTCTAAAGGAGCATTAACTGATTCTTTTTAAGAATAATTATTTGTAGGGGCCGGCCTTGTGCCTGCCCGAGCAGGTAGCTAGTTTAAATGTTGATGCAAGGGCGGGCACAAGACCAGCCCCTACATGATGCAGCTAGTTGTTGAAATGATTGAATAAAGTATTGTTTTTTGAGTTAGGAGCTTGTATTTCAGTTGTTTAAGTGTTTTGTTTTGTCTTTAGACTTCGGAAAGCACTTTAAAAAACTCGAAATCCGAATTTACTTTTATTTAATTGTTCAATATTTTTAAGAATATGGAGGCCTTTCTCACTGCAGAAAGGCCTTTTTATAACTAAGAAAAATGAGTGTATTAACCGAAACTCAACCAAGTATAGTAGACATGGAAAAAACAGGAAAAAAAGTTACTGGTGCAGAGGCAGTAGTTTTAAGTTTATTGGAAGAGGGAGTAGAAAAGGTATATGGGTACCCAGGTGGGGCTATCATGCCTGTGTATGACGAGTTTTACAAGTATCGTGATCAAATTAAACATATTTTAGTTCGTCACGAGCAAGGAGGAGCGCACGCTGCTCAAGGTGAAGCTAGGGTTACCAATAAAACTGGGGTCGCAATTGCAACTTCTGGTCCTGGAGCTACTAACTTAATCACTGGTATTGCTGATGCGCAAATAGATAGTACGCCGTTAGTTTGTATCACTGGTCAGGTTGCATCGCACTTGTTAGGTACTGATGCTTTCCAAGAAACCGATGTAATTGGTATTTCGTCGCCAGTTGTTAAGTGGAGTTTTCAAGTGACTAGAGCAGAGGAAATTCCTTGGGCAATAGCGAAAGCGTTTTACATCGCTAACTCAGGAAGACCAGGTCCTGTATTAATTGATATTACAAAAGATGCTCAACAATCTGAGATGGAATGGAATTACAAAAAATGTGATTTCGTTAGATCATACAACCCAAAAGTTGAGTTAAATCTTGATCAAGTAAAAGAAGCTGCTCAAGCCATTAATGGTGCAAAAAAGCCAATGATGATTGTTGGTCATGGAGTAATGTTAGGTCATGCTCAAAAAGAAGTTTTAGAATTTGCTGAAAAAGCTCAAATTCCAGTTGCTACAACTTGGTTAGGGGCATCCGCATTCCCAGCAAAGCATGAATTATTCATGGGGATGGTTGGTATGCACGGAGCTTACGCACCAAACTTAATGACTAATGAGTGTGATGTTTTAATCGCTGTTGGTATGCGTTTCGATGATCGTGTAACAGGTGATTTAAGTAGATATGCTAAACAAGCAAAAGTTGTTCATTTTGAATTAGACTTTGCTGAGTTAAATAAAAACGTATTCGCAGATTACCCAGTTTTAGGTAACTGTAAAGAGTCGCTTACTGCTCTTAATCCAATGATTATTGATTGTGATGGTAGAGAAGAGTGGTTTGGAAGATGGAAAGAATTACATAATAAAGAAGTTGAGCAAGTAATTAAAGGAGATGTTAATCCTGAAGGTGAAGAAATGAGAATGGCTGAGGTTGTTCGTAAGCTTTCTGATTTAACTGAAGGGCAAGCAATTATTGTTACTGATGTTGGTCAGCACCAAATGATTACTGCTCGTTACTACGAATTCATGGATACTAATACTAACGTTACGTCGGGAGGATTAGGAACTATGGGATTCGGATTACCTGCTGCTATTGGAGCTAAAGTTGCTCGTCCAGATAAGCAAGTTGTTGCGATTATTGGTGATGGAGGTTTCCAAATGACGCTTCAGGAATTAGGAGTTATCATGCAGGAAAATGTTGCTGTTAAGATCCTAATCTTAAACAACGAATTCTTAGGTATGGTTCGTCAGTGGCAACAGTTATTCTTCGATAAGCGATATGCTGAGACGATTATTGAGTCTCCAAACTTTGTTAAGTTGGCTGATGCATATGGTATTAAAGGAAAGTCTATTTCAGAAAGAAAAGATTTAGAAAGCTCACTTCAAGAGATGTTGGATTCAGAAGAGTCTTTCTTATTAGAAGTTATGGTTGAGAGAGAAGGAAACGTATTCCCAATGGTACCAACAGGAGCTAGTGTTTCTGAATGTAGATTAAAGTAATTGACGATTTAAAGAGATTAAAATGAGCGCAGATAATATTCAAAGATTTACCATTTCAGTATACGCAGAGAACCATATTGGTTTAGCGGGTAGATTAATGCAAATCTTTACTAGAAGAAAGATCAATATCGATAGTTTAACAACTTCAGAATCGGAAATTGAAGGTATTTACCGTTTTACTATTGTTATTCATGTTACTCAGGAGCAAGTAATCAAAGTTGTTAACCAAATAAAGAAAGTGGTTGATGTAATGGTTGCTTTTTACTTCGATGAAGACGAGGTGGTTTACCAAGAGATTGCTCTATACAAAATAAAGTCTTCTACTTTATTAGGAAGTAACGTTGAGAAGGTTGTGAGAAGGAATGCAGCGAGAATCTTATATGTAGATCAGGAGTTTACAGTAATTGAAAAAACTGGTCACAAGGAAGAAACGCAAGAGCTTTTCGAAAAATTGAAGCCGTTCGGAATTTTAGAATTCGTAAGATCAGGTAGAGTTGCAATCGCTCGTCCAATGCCAAATCTTCACTCTTGGTTAGAGGAAGTTGGGTTAACGGATAAGTTTGTGATTAACTCGAAGAAATAGTTTCCCCTGTCTGCCGACAAGCAGGTACAGATCCCACGGATCTCGCAGATGATATTAAAGCCCCGCAATTGCGGGGCTTTTTTTGTGATCTCAATTCTAATCCCAAAAGTCTACTTTTCCTTTTTGTCTTTTTGCAACAATCGATACGTGAACTTGAAATCAAGACTTAAAGTACTGTACTTTAAAGTGCTTTTATATGCTTGTCGTTTTTGGAGTTCTATATTAAAGTCAATCCACCATCTGGCTGACTTTTGATAGCTTATAAATCCACCATATTTTAGGTAAACTCGATCCAGTCCAAAATTCTGCACATCAGCTGCCAATTCAACGGGTTCTAATGCTTTAGAATAATGCCTAATCCATCCTCCAATCCAAGTGTTTGGAGTTAATAGAATTTCAGTTCTCAAGTAAGGGGAGAAACCAATGATTTGTCGATCAAAAGGAATGTCGGTCCAGGCTGTAATTTTCAGTCCATTATTAAAGTGTTGTGGACTCCATTGTCCGAATATAGATAGTTGGTGATAGTTAATTTGCTTTGAGGAAGTTAAATTTATCTCAGGCGTTGAGTCTGTTTCCAATACGGTTAAACTGTCAGTCAAATGTTCATTTCGAATACCTAAAAACCCTCCAGTTTTAAAATTGTTACCATGCTTAATAGCTCCAATTGAAGTAGAGAAAATCCCTCTTTTAAGGCTCCCAAATTGAACTTGCTGTGAATCTGGTTCCAAATTCTCAATTGGTTCATCTATAGGAGCTCCAACACCGTAGTATTCATCGTAAAATGATTGATCTCCAGTTATTTTCGTTCCCATGTAATTAAGTTTTAATTCCCATTTTTCATCCAACCTAAAACTGTTTTGAATTTTATAGTTTTTTTGTTGGCCGGTAACTCGGTTAACATTTATTCCATTATTATTCCACTGCTGTTGTATTTGCCATTGTGAAGTTGGGTTAACTCCAAAACCTCTATCTAATCCACCAAATGGAAAAGCTAATTCCCAATTACTAACGGATGTGACCCTAGGTTGAAAATTGATATTACTAATCCATTTTCTTTTTAAGTTAAGTGAGTCTTTTGTTTTTTTACTAATCTTCCCGAAGTAATAATCTGCTAACTGAAAATCCCAATCATGTAATGCGAGTTCTCTTTTAGCTACCAAATGATTGTCATTCTCCTGGCTAAATAATGTAAACGAAACAAAGAGGAGTAATATTGAGGTGAATGATTTCATGTTGGCTTTAGACTAGGTTTTCCAAAAAAGGTTGTTACTAACAATGCAAAAAAAACAAGAAAATTGTTTATTTCATGCGTTAATTTGAAAA
This sequence comes from Flavobacteriales bacterium, assembly GCA_038154685.1. Taxonomy (GTDB): domain Bacteria; phylum Bacteroidota; class Bacteroidia; order Flavobacteriales_C. The sequence goes on from JAYPYW010000023.1 coordinate 30,502, forward strand.
CATGGCGTTGAATTATGTGTTTATCGGCTTTTTTGGGATCGCTTTTTTAATGGCGTTGTACAAATATTTCGTTGAAGGAGTTGATATTTTCTCTGCCTTAGTTCAAAGGACTTTTTCGGATGCGGAATTAGGTGCTGAAATCTGTTTAGGTTTTATTGGTGTTTTTACTCTTTGGATGGGAATAATGAAAATAGGTGAGCACGGAGGGGCCATAAAAGCTTTATCAAGATTAGTTGCGCCGTTTTTTAATAGAATTTTTCCTGAGCTACCAAAGAATCATCCCGTTTTTGGGAGTATGATAATGAACTTTAGTGCTAATATGCTTGGATTGGATAATGCTGCTACTCCAATGGGGTTGAAGGCGATAAAGGAACTCCAAGAATTAAACCCTGAGAAAGAAAAGGCGAGCAATGCTCAAATTATGTTTTTAGTACTGAATACATCAGGACTGACATTGATTCCTATTTCGATTCTAGCGCTACGATTTAAAACCTTTGGTCAGTTAGCCGAAGATAAAGGTGTGGAAATTTTAAGTGGAAGTACAGATGTGTTTGTCCCTATCCTCTTAACAACTTTCTTTTCAAGTTTGGCTGGGATAATAGTGGCGTCTATTTTTCAAAAAATCAATCTTCTTAAACCTGTTGTACTAGCTTATTTAGGATCTCTTTCTGTTATAGTGGCTGGGATAGTTTACTACTTTTCGAATTTACCCCAAGAAGAGGTTAAAGCACAGTCTTCACTTTTTGCGGGTATCGTTCTTTTTAGCTTAATTGTAAGCTTTATTTCCTTAGGTGTAAGGAAGAAAATAAATGTTTATGATTCTTTTTTAGAAGGAGCAAAAGAAGGTTTTCAATCATCTATTAAGATTATCCCTTTTCTGGTTGGGATTTTAGTGGCAATTGGAGTCTTTAGAGAGTGTGGAGCTTTAGATTTATTAATGGATGGAATTAGATATGTAGTTACTTTATTTACGGATAAGGCCGAATTTGTTGAAGCACTTCCAACCGCTATTATGAAACCTTTAAGTGGGAGTGGGGCTAGAGCGGCTATGTTGGATACAATGACGTCAACAGATTTAATTCCTGTTGCTGGAGGGTATGTTGAATCATTCCCCTCTTTCCTTAGTGGAGTTTTTCAAGGCTCTACAGAAACTACATTTTACGTTTTGGCTGTTTATTTTGGATCTGTGGGAATAAAAAACACAAGGTATGCACTTGGTGCAGGTTTGCTTGCCGATTTAACTGGAGTTATCGCAGCGATTATTGTCAGTTATGTTTTTTACGCTTACTAAGCGATTACTTTCCCTAAATCTAAAATAAAAGAGGTTCCTTTTCCTTCTTCCGATTCGATTTTAATGGAAATATTATGCCTGTCAAGAATCCTTTTTACAATTGCTAAACCGGCTCCAGTCCCTTCATATTCTGATTGCGCGTGAAGTCGTTTGAAAGGTTCGAAAATCTTAGAAAAATTACTTTGTGATATTCCAATTCCATTGTCTGTTATTCTTAAATTCTTCGTTGAGTCATCAAATGCGATTTCAACAATTTTACGATCAGACTGATTGTATTTATAAGCATTCCCAATAAGGTTTGCTATAGCTTCTTTAAACCTTGTTTTGTCTGCATTAATATTCAGGGGGTTCTCAAAAACATGAAACTCGTGATTTGAATCTATTATTTCATCTGCGATTTCTTCTAATATGTCTTTAACATCAAAATTTATTTTCGATAAAGCTATGTTTCTAACCTTAGAAAAGTGAAGTAAATCTGTAACCAAAGAATTCATCGAATTCGTCGTCTTTTTAATTGTATTAAAATGTTCGATTCCTTCTTCATTTAGTTCGCAATCATCTTCTATAAAATCACATAGCAATCCAATTTTTCTGATTGGAGCTTTTAAGTCATGCGAAGCGATAGACGCAAATTCTTCTAGCCTCTCATTCGATTCTTCAAGGTTTTGCGTAAGGCTTTTTTCTTTGGTAATATCCCTAGCTGCAGCAAAAAGTTTACCTGTTTCAGTATCTAACTGAGCGTTCCATTCAAACCAAATATATGATCCGTTTTTCTTTCGGTATCTGTTTTGAAATTTAATGTTGCTACCGTCACCTAAACTTTGAGCTTCCTTTACGGTGTTTTCCACATCCTCGGGATGAACAAAATTGATAAAGGGTTGGTTTGTTAATTCTTCTTCTGAGTAACCTAATTCTCTTGTGAAAGATTTATTAATTACTTCAAAGTATCCTTCTGTGTTAGCAATTGCCATGAAATCGGGTGCTAAAGAGAAGAATTTTTTTATAATATTCTGATTTTCAATTCGGTCAGTTACGTCAAGGTGGGTCCCACCAAATTTGATAGGAAGTCCCTCTTCATTCTTTTCAATTATTTTTCCTTGATCCAAAATCCAAACCCAATGACCATCCTTGTGTTTCATTCGATGTTCATTAGTGTAAATTTCTATTTTACCTTCCATATGAAGGTTGATATCAGCGAAACAACCTTCAATATCATCTGGATGAACTCTACTGGACCATTCTTCCTAAGAATTAGAGATTTCTTGTGGTTCATACCCTAACATCTCTTTCCATCCATCAGAAAATGAAACTTCGTTATTTTGGGGGTTCCAATTCCAAATACCTATTCCTGCACTGTGGATTACAGCTTCTTGTGTTTTTATTGTTTGAATGTCCTCTTTGTATTTCTGAATATCTTCAAAAGTTCCATACATGCAAATAGGATTACCCTCCTTATCAAATTCAGCATGGCCAATTGCTCTAACCCATTTATCGGTTTTATTATGAGTTACTATTTGAAGCTCTACATCATATGCTTCACCTGTTTCAAAACATTTCCCAACTACTTCGTTAATTTTATCACGAGAATAACCTTCCTTATAGAAGTTAATTCCAGTCTCTAGGTCTGGAACAAAGTTTTGTGGGACTTCATGGATTTCTTTAACAATTTTATCCCAAGTAACTGTTTTAGTAGCTAAATCTACTTCCCAAGTACCAATTCTACTTGTAGATTGAAGGAGGTCGAAATGTTTTTGCTTCATGCCGAATTTGCTGGTTGAGCTTAGCTTTACGAGATAGAAGCGATGAAGTTTCGATTAACCCTTTACTTTTTCAGGGTTATTTTTTAGAAAAGAATCCCAACTAGAATAGCGTTTCCCACCTGTGGAGGAATTTGATTGGAAATGATGACAAACTGCTGCGGCCAATCCATCAGTGGCATCTAAGGTTTCCGGAAGTGATTTTACTTTAAGTATATGAATAAGCATTGCGGCAACCTGTTCCTTGCTTGATGTTCCTTTGCCAGTAATACTCACTTTGATTTTTTTAGGTGCATACTCTTCAAATGGAATACTTCGTGATAAAGCAGCAGCAATCGCAACGCCTTGGGCTTTTCCGAGTTTTAACATGGATTGTACATTCTGACCAAAAAATTGGGCTTCTATGGCTAGTTCGTCGGGAAGGTGAGCGTCTATTAATCTAATCATCTCGTCAAAAATCATCTTCAGTCTTACTCCAAGATCCTTTTCTTTTTTCATGCTTAAAACCCCAGCTTCAATAAGGGTTAGTTTGGATCCAGTTACCTTGATTATTCCGAATCCCATGATATTGGTTCCAGGGTCAACACCTAATATGATTTTTTCCTTCTGCAAATTCTTCCGTTCTTTACGCTTTGATTTGTCGCGCTTTCATCGCGATTTACACCGTGAGTAGTAAAAATAAGCAAATAAAAAAGATCATTAATGTCCTTTTGAAAATCTCTATTTCAGTAGGTTCTGTTGTTTATCTTGTTTATTTAATTGGATTTAAAAAAGCAGATCTATTCGGACAAATGAAGACATTTTTTGAATCGAATGAATTGTCGGTTTTTGTTTTGATTCAAATAATTCTTTTAATGCTATTTAACTGGGGTTCTGAGGTGTTTAAATGGAAGTTATTAATCAATCATCTTTATCCGATATCTAATAAACTAGCTATAAAAAGCACACTTACTGGGGTTGCTGCTTCGGTTTTTACACCATATAGAGTTGGGACCTATTTTGGGAAAGTAGCTTTGTTTAGGTACCGGCATAGAGCAAAAGGAATGGTGTTGCAATTGTATAATTCTATGGCTATGTTTTTGGTGAATTTCTTTTTTGGTTGTCTGTTTTTAGGTTTTTTAAGTTTAAACGTTCAGGAGCCAATTTATGGTTTGCCAATTGGGTTGATTCAGTTTCTTACTTTCGGGTTTGCGATTGTGGTTTTTATAGTAATGATTTTATACGTTTATGTAAACATTGTAGCGGGCTTTTTTGATAAGCTCCCTGTAACCAAGAAATGGACAAAGTTTTGGGCTTTACTTAAAGAGAAAGGGTATAAAAGTACAGCAGCTCAAGTATTAATAATTTCTATTCTTCGTTACTTGGGGATTACTTTTCAGTATGTTTTAGCCTACCAATTATTTGGAATTCAAATCGATTTAATGAGTTTGTATTTTGCCTCGGGAGCTTTGTTTTTTCTTTTTCAATTTGTACCGGTTTTTAACGCTGTAGAATTGGGATTAACCAGGACTGCTTTGTTTACGGTTATCTTAACTTCCTTTGGGATTGTAAATGAAATCACGCCTCAACTTACTTTAGCTATAACCTCTGCATCGTTTTTAATTTGGTTAATCAATTTAGCTGTACCATCCTTGTTAGGAAGTGTATTTTTGAGTCAGGTTAAAGTTTTAAAAGAAAAATGATTCTGTTAATACCCATAACGCTCCTTTATGGAATTTTTGGTGTGGTTGGAATATATAAAATCTGGGCCAAGAAAGTGATTCCAAAACCGGTTGATTTACCAAAGATGGTTTCTGTAATTGTTGCCTTAAAAAATGAGGAGATAAATGTTGAGCGTTTAGTAAATTCATTACTTAATCAAAAAGCAACTTTTGAGTTAGATTTCATTTTGGTGGATGATGGGAGCGAGGATAGGACTCATATGTTACTTGCTGGCTTTGCTGAAGCCAATGCTAATATTAAGGTAGTTTCTAATTCAGCAAAGGGAAAGAAAGAAGCCATTAAAACCGGAGTTGATTTGGCTAAGAGTAGTATTATCCTTCAAACTGATGCAGATTGTTACCTGCCGGAGTGTTGGGCAATGAGTTCCGTAAATAGAATGCTCTCCGGAAAGTCCGATCTTGTTTTAGGACCTGTTTATCCATTCAAGGGGAAATCAATTCTAAATAAATTAATCAGATTGGAATGGTTAGCTATGCAGTTTTTAACAGCTTTTACTGCCAGGTTAAAAAGTCCAGGGATGGCTAATGGAGCTAATTTAACTTTTTATAAAACTGATTATTTGGCGTTTTATGATTCCAATTATGGAAAGGAATATGCCTCCGGAGATGATATGTTTTTCCTGCGGTTTTTGCAAAAGAAGGGTAAGACCATAGGTTTTAATCTTGATCAAAAAGCTATTGTTTCAACCGAAATGCCAAAAACATTAAGAGGGCTTTTTCAACAAAGAGTCCGATGGGCAACAAAAGCAGGAAAAACAACTAATGCTTTAACCTATTTTTTTACACTGATAGTTGTTTTAGCCAATTTTGGATGGATTGGAGCTATTTACGCAGTTGTTAAGGATGCCGAGAATTTACCAATTCTCATTATTTCAATTGGATGGAAGTTGATTTCCGATTTTATGATTTGCTGGAATATGGCTCGGTTTTATAAAGACGGGAAAGTGCTTAGTTACGTTCCTTTAATGTTTTTCATATACCCAATTTACCTTTTATTCGGAGTTTTACTTTCTTTTAAAAGAAGTTATTCTTGGAAGGGCGCGAAGTTAAAATAGTAACTATTTTAGTTCATTAACCCCGATTAAACTACTGTCTAAATGTAGCCAAGTTCTGTGTTGAGGGAATTTAATTCCATTTACTTCTTTAAGGTTTTTTAAAACAACAATTTCTCCTTTTCCGGTTGTATCGTTTTTAATGAACTTAAAAGCCTCTAATTGGAAATCATCATCATTAAAATAAAACCAGAAGTTTTCAGCTTTGTAATTGACCTGAACTTCGTAGACAGATTCATTATTGAAAACCATCTTTCTAAATTCCTTTTCAGGCTTTATTCCAGGATCTTGTAGTTTCATAGGTAGACCCCATATGTAAGGGTAAAATCCATAGGTCCAAGAATAACCACCACAGTCACCATTAGTGGATGCTTTTGAACAAGAATCGGGATAGTAATGCAAATCAACTTTTCTATCGTGGTTTAAATAATTGAAATACTGCTGTTTATTGTCGAAAGTTAATTCCATATGTTCAGGGATACTATCATTCCAGCTAAAAGAACTTTCAAAATTCATTGTGGCATGAAATGTGCACCATGATTGGTGAGGATCATGAAAATCAATTGATTTAGAAATTATTTCATCTGAAGAAAGTTTTTTTTCAATAACCTGAGAACCACAGCTGGTAAGGGTTATAACAGATATGATGATTTGTAAAGTGTTGATTTTCATTAATAAAAAATAATTTTTTAAAAACTTTTATGGAAAAAGTACGTTAATTACCCTATAAAGTAACAAAGGCATAAAAATATAAAAACCCCCACCACAATGAAAAAGATTATAGCAGTATTAGCAGTCGCATTAATGACATTAGCAGTAACAAGTTGCGCAACATCAGGAGCATATACATCAAGCGGACATGGCGTTTGTGGTGCATATGGAAATCCGTAAAAATCTTTATAAAGTTTTATTAAATAGTTAATCAACAAAAAGCCCCGCAAACGCGGGGCTTTTTTTATAGTTTATTGTTGTTTCTGCGATAACTCATTAAGAATTTATTGCTCTCAAAGATTTGCCTAATTTTATTTAAATCCAGCGGTTTGCTTATGTAATGACTTACGTATTCTTTTACAAGAGCGCTATTGTAATCCTGAATAGAATCAGATCCCGATACTATAACACTTTCAAAAGGGAAAGTTTTTGTGTTTAAGCCCTTTTTAAGTTCCTCTAAAAAACTCCATCCATCCAATTTAGGCATCGAAAGATCTAAGAATAAAAAATCTGGTTTATTAGGATTCTCTAAAACTGCATTTAATGCTTCTCTTGAATCAGAAAATTCAAAAATTTCACAAATTGAGTTGTGGTAATGATTTACCACATGCTTTGTTAAATAAGTAAAACTCTTGTGATCGTCAACAAGGTATATTATTGGTTTTTCTCCGCTCATAATTCAAGAACAAGTTTACGAAAAGTTATTTTTGATTTGGTATCTATTCGGCAGAAATAACAATTGGTTCGATGTATCCAAACGGAGCATTGTATTCCTTTTTTAAAATCTTATCCTCCTCATGAATCTCTGCCATTCGTTTTTCATTGTTTATTTTCTTCTTTCCTAAATCCTCTCCACCTGAAATGCTAAAGTTTCTCGTATGAAGTGTTACATATTCGGCGTCATTTTCTTTTAGCTTTTTTCGCTCAATGCATTTGTCGTTTAATTCCTTTTGATGGGTTTGGTTTTGATATTTAATAATATTAATTCCTAAACCTAATTTGTTTTGATATAGCCCGCAGCCCATTTCTAACTCGTTATAATTTATGTAACTCATCGTTTTTGAGAAGCTTTTTAAGCCGCTAATGGCTTCCATGTTCCATTTTTTTATTTGATTAATTTCAACTGCGTGAATTTTGTAAAAGGAAGAGAAAAATTCAAATTTGTTGGTGTCAACAACGATTCCTACATCTTTAATTCTAGTGGAGTCAAGCAACAGTGTTTCGATAGTTTTATTTTTTCCAGATTTTAACTTTCCTTTATCCAGTTGAAAAATAACTTGCTTTCCTGTATAGGATTTAGAGTGAAATGATAGTTTAAAATCTTTACTTATACTTTTTAGTGAATCTGTACTTAAAGAGTCTTTAAAAAGAACACCAATAAGGTTGTTATGTAAGAATCCGCCTTTGGGATTTTGATTACTAAAGTAAAGGAAATCAAATTTTTCCTCTTCAGGACATTCCATTTCCAGTTTAATTTCTGTTTTGTAAATATGAATATGATGCTTCTTGTTAAATTCATCAATTGAATCTGTTGTGATTTCAATTTTATTCAAAGGATGAAATGAAGTGGTGAATTTTGGATGCTCAATCTTTACTTCGTAATAGTTGATTTTTTTATCGAATAAAATAAATTTCCCGTTGTATTGAGGTAGTTTTCCATTTAAGAATAGACAGTTATGGTATCTTAATAAATTTAAACTATCATTTCTAGAGGAATTGTAAAGGGTAATTTTAAAGTGTTCTAAATCTTCTTCTGTTAAAGTTTTGTCTGGTGAGTATGGTTTTATGATTATTAACTGACTTACACTAGCCTGAGTAAAAACGGTTTTTAAAAAGACTAACAAAAAAAATAAGTGAGTTAATTTCATTTAAATAAAATTAGCACTTAAATCTAATCCTTACAATTGTGAAATTTTTTGAACTAAAACTTCATCAGTAAAGGGTCTTATTATGTAATCTTTTGCCCCCATTCTTGTTAAATTTTCAGCGAATAATTGTTGATGGTGAGGAATAACAATTATAACATCTTTTTCCATTCCTTCACTTTTAAGTATTTGTAGTACATCCATTCCTTCCATGTCTGGAAGAACATTGTCTATTAAAACAATGTCTGGGTCATTATCGAGCACTGAATTAATACCGCTATCACCATCTAAAGCGGTGCCAACAACATTAAAATTATTTTGAACTAGTGCTTGCTTTGAGTTATTCTGAGAAAAAACAGAATTATCTATTATAACAATGTTTTTCATTTACGTTTAGGTTTAGCTGCGTAGTGTTCTGTTACTCCTTTTTTTGATTTAAAGTTTCAATATTCATGTTTTTTTGTTGAATAAATTATTGATATTCATAAACAGGAATAAAGCCTTCATTTTAGGTTTTTAGCTTGATTTTGGCATTAATGGCTCGTTTCTTGACAAGTAATTACCAAATCAAAATTTTTTTAAAAAATGAAAAAACTATTTATTGCCTCCCTTATGGGAGTAAGTTTTGCTTCTTTTGGGCAATTTGAAAAAACGGAAAATTTGAAATTCACTCCTGGTAACAACAGTTTTGAATTGCTGATCTCCCCATTCGCGGATTCCCCCATTAAATTTAATGAAGTAAAGTATCGTCATTTCAATTCTTCAAACTCCGCATTTAGGTTAACAGCAAATGTTACTCATTCTGCAAGTAATGTCGTTTCACAGGCTGAAATAGATTCCTTGGATCAAAAAGAATTAAGATCAAAATCTTCTGCATTTACAATTAATCTTGAGCCAGGATATGAACATCATTTTGCTGGAACAGAGAGACTATCTCCTTACATTGGAGGAGCTTTAGGTTTAGGCCTAAGAAGAACGTCTGAGTATAATGATGTTCAGGTAGATGATAAAGTTTACTACACAAAACATACAAATGGTCAGCAATTAGACGGAGTTGGACCAGATCAAATGGGATATTTTTCTTGGGGATTAAATGCTTTTGCCGGATTTGATTTCTATGTGACGAAAAACTTATTCCTTGGGACAGAATTTGGATTGGGTTTTACACAGTTTAATTACTTAAAGGCAAAAGTAAAGAGTGATGTAGAAGGTTTTGCGAAACCAAACGCAGTAAAACAAGGATCTTCAACCAGCCTTGCTAAAGGTGCTAATGGAAGTATTAGATTAGGATTCCTGTTTTAAGATTTATTAGGGCCGCAGGAAGCGGTCCTTTTTTTGTGAAAACAAAAAAAGGAATCCATTTGGATTCCTTTTCTTTTGTCGGGGTGGCAGGATTCGAATTTTGAAAAATCAACATTTTTTCTCTTCCTGTTTTCCATCTTTTTATCTTTGTAATTGATTGTGAATTAATTGTTTACGTTTGTAAAGCTAGTGCGAAAAATTTGTCCAGTCAAACGAAAAATTACTGCCACAGACTGCCACAGCTGTATGTGTTTGATTTTTAGTGTATTATGATTTTTGGTTTAGAACGCTAAAAAGTGCTTTTTCAAGCTTGTCCACCTTATCTTGGAGATCAGAATGATTAGGGAATCTTGAGTTTAAAGACTTCTCCAAATACCATATTTGTCTTACTTCCGGTAATGGAACTTTATATGAAGTGTATCGATGATTGTCAGATTTTAAAACGATATACTCCTCTTGTAAATTAATCTCTTCAATTCGCTTTAAAACTATTCCTTCATCACATACAAGTAGATAAACATAATCTTTTCGAACCCATTCTAACTTTTCTACAATTGAACAGAAAACCCAGTCTCCATCATAAACATTAGGTTCCATAGAATCTCCTTGAATTTGGAATCCACAGATACTTTTATGTTCAAGTCCTGGAGGGTTGGAAATAACTGGTAAATCTTTAATGAATTCAGAGTCTCCAAATCCAGACAAATAACCAGCAGAAGCTTTTTTGTTTACAAGAATACATTTGTTGTTTCCTGAGCTGTCTACAACAACAGTTTGAACCTTTTTATCATTATTTTGTTGATTTTTAGCTCCGGGGATTAATCTGTTAGCATCAATATTATATTTAGATACAAATTCATAGAAGATGTTCATTGGTAAATCACGCCTTCCTTTCATTATTTCGTGCAATGCTTGAGGTGTATAATTTACCGATTTCGCAAAGGCAGAATCGGATTTGAATACTCCATCATTTTTTAATTCGTTGAAAACTTCCTTGAACCTTTTAGTTATTGGGTTTTGCTCAAACATGTCAGAATTTTTGTCAAATTAATGATAAAAACCTCTTTCGTATTTCATCAAAATAGTTACATTTGTGGCGTTATATTTCAACAAAATCCGCTTTCGGATTATTTATTAACGACAAATTTAAACAAAAAAATGAAGAAAGATTCGTTTAGACGAAAACAGGCGAAGTATGCCATTCATCAACTGATGGAAAAACTATCCTACAAGGAGTATAGGATTGCTAAAAACAAATTGCCAATTGCATTGAAAGTGAGCAAAAGAACATTTGAGCGATGGATGTATTTACAGATTGGAGATAAAACTGAAATTCCTTCTGATAAAATGGCGATGATAGCAAAGTACTTTAAGGTCAGTATGGAGGATATGTTCAATTTTCCTATCCCTCAATATAATGTTAATGAGCTAAGAAAGATGGAAGAAAACAAGTTTGCAATTGAAATTGATTTAATTAAATGAGTGCACCAACAGCAAAAACAAAAACAGAAATGGCGATAGACTACAAAGTAGACGCTCGCACATTTAGAAAATGGGTAAAACCATTTCAGGAAGAAATTGGAGAATACTTAGGTATTTACACTCCAAAGCAAGTAGGGATTATTTATGAAAAGTTAGGAAGACCCTTTTAATGTCTGAATATCATTCAAAACATATAACCCAAAACTTTAAAAGGTCAATAAAGTCTTTACAAGATAACCTTCAATACTTAGCAGATAATGATAAGGTGAGCGATAAGTTTCTGAGCATTCAAAATCAGGTAATCAAACATTTAATTACCTACTTCAATAAAACGGAAATAATTATCAGCTCCTTAGAAATGGATTTAGATGAAATGCGGCTGACTAAATCCCAAGAGTCTCAAAAGCTATTCGACAGAGTAATAGCTTTTGAAGCTCTTTGTATCATTCATGGCATTATAGATTTCCCTATGTGGTTAGAGAGAGGGAGAGATAATTTGGTTAAGGAGGCAATTGAAATGCAAAAAGAAGGGATAATTCAACTGTCGTCCCAATTCTTAGAAAAGGTTAAGAATAGACCAGTCGAAGAACAAGAAGAATTTCAAAGACTATTTGATTTGGAATGGGATAGGAAAATAAAGAAAGAGATTAATAGGATTAAAGAAAAGATAGATGGAATTAGATTACAAAGAGATAAAGAAAGGGAAGAAGAAAGACGAAAACGGAAAGAAGCATTCACTCCTGGAACTCAAGGAGTACTTGGATTTGAAGTATGAATTCAGAAGAAATAAATTGACTCTTGAAATTGAGGTTAGAAACATTAATAGTAAACGTTTTGTCTTGTTAGATGAAGCGTTTATCAACTCTATATGGATTGATTTACAAATTGATGGTTATAAGGCTAGTGATTCAACCTTGATGAAGATTTTGAACTCCAAGCTTACAAGGGAATTTAATCCATTAGCAGATTATTTTGAGTCTCTTCCTCATTGGGATGGTGAAGACCACATTGGGGAGTTAGCTAGGACGGTTTCAATAAAAGATGTTTCTGTGGGAAAGAATAATCTCCAGGACCTTTGGAGGCCATATTTAGAAAAATGGTTGAGTGCAAGCACAGCAACGGCTTTAGGCAGAGGAGTAAATCATCTTTGTCTAATTTTAGTTGGTGGTCAAGGAGTAGGAAAAACAACATGGTTAAATAAGTTGTGTCCTGAGTCCATGAAAGAGTTCTTAATCTGCTCTCATATTAACCCTTCTTTAACCGACCAGAATACATCCAATTTCCTTGCTGAAAAATGGTTTGTAAATGTGGACGACCAATTAGAAACCATCTTCGGAAAAGATTTCAACTCCATGAAAGCAATTATAACAGCTCCGTTTGTTACAAATCGTAAAACATGGCATCGATACACTAAAAAGCGGCAACGCATATGCAGTTTTATGGGAAGTGTGAACAATCCTAAATTTTTAACAGATACAGAGAACA
>JAYPYW010000024.1:0-26889 GCA_038154685.1 Flavobacteriales bacterium
GAATTGAATATTGTAGGAGCTAATTCATACAATGAACTTTCAGAGCCAGTAAAAACCATTATTAAAACTTGGTTTACTTCTTACAAAGGACCAGGAAAAATGGAATTCCAAGGTTGGGCGAACGATTCGGTTACTATGGCCGAAGTTTTGAAGTGGAAAAAATAGGAGTCTAATCCAAATTCGTTTGCTTTTGATGAGGAACAATTTTACATCAAAAATCGCAGCAACTGTATATCTCATCGTTCATCAACATTGATGTTTCATCTCTAAGGTATTTCTCAAAACTAATAGGAGTGTGATTATCTGATTTAACAGAAAAGGTTCTGTATCTTTTAATATCCCTTCTCTTACCAGTAATTCTAATTATGCCTTTTTAAAGTTCCATGACAAAGTAGAACTCCAAACGCGAACAAAAATTTCATGTTTTCATAACTAGTAAACATGATATTGAAACAAAAAAGCGATTATTTATAATCTAAAGAATAATGCAGTCCAACACTCTCCTTTCGGTTGGATGCAAACTTTATAATCAAGTAAGCGATATTAATTACATTTCGCGTTTCACATAATTTTTGTGAAGGTGTGGTTTTCTCATACAATTCTTCCACTTCACGGTAAAGAATTTCCAACCTGTCCAAAGCCCTTTTTAAACGTAAATCACTTCTTACAATTCCAACGTAAGAACTCATAATCCCTTGCACTTCCCTTAAACTTTGCGTGATTAATACCATTTCCTCAGGAGCTTCGGTACCAGAGGCATCCCATTCGGGAACATCTTCTTGGAAAGATTTGGCGCTTAATTCTTCTACCGATTTTTCATAAGCTCTATGGGAGAAAACTATTGCTTCGAGTAAAGAATTACTCGCTAGCCTGTTTGCACCATGTAAACCAGTACAAGCACATTCACCAATCGCATATAGATTCTTAACGGAAGTTTGTCCATATTCATCGGTAACAATTCCCCCACAAGTATAATGTGCAGCTGGAACAACAGGTATATAATCAAAAGCAGGATCAATCCCAAGGGCTTTACATTTCTTGTAAATATTTGGGAAATGAGCTTTGAATTTTTTCATGTTCAAATGAGTGCAATCCAAGTTCATATGATCAACCCCATGAATTTTCATTTCGTTGTCGATTGATCTTGCCACAATATCCCGAGGAGCTAACGACTCACGTTCGTCGTACTTGCCCATAAATTCTTTTCCTTTATGATCCCTTAAAACAGCTCCAAAGCCTCTTACAGCTTCTGAAATAAGGAAAGAAGGATAACTTCCTGGGTTATATAAGGAGGTAGGATGGAACTGAACAAATTCCATGTCTTTAACTTCTGCTTTAGCTCGGTATGCCATTGCAATCCCATCACCAGTTGCAATTATTGGATTGGTAGTTGATTTGTAAACCAAACCAGCGCCACCCGTTGCCATTATTACATTCTTAGCAAGAACGGTTTTTATTTCATCCGTTTCTTTATCCAAAACGTAAGCTCCGTAACATTCAATTTTACCTTCTTTACGCGTAACTTTTATACCTAAATGGTGCTGTGTAATTACATCTAGGGCGAAGTGATGATCATAAATTTCAATGTTCGGATGATTTTGAGCACTTTCCAATAATGCTCGAACAATTTCTTTGCCGGTGACATCCTTGTAATGAAGAATTCGGCTCTCTGAGTGTCCCCCCTCTTTTGCTAAATCATACTCCCCTTTGCGGTTTTTATCGAATTTAGTCCCCCAATCAATCAGCTCTTCTATTCTTTCCTTCGCCTCTTTTACAACAATTTCAACAATTTCCTTTTTGTTAAGTCCAGCTCCCGCGTCAAGCGTATCGGCAATGTGCTTATCATGATTATCATCAGAAGTCCACACTCCAGCTATCCCTCCTTGAGCATAAGAAGTATTGGATTCTTGTGGTACATCTTTCGTAATTAAACCAACTTTACCTTTCTCAGCTGCCTTAAGTGCGAAACTTAACCCAGCAATTCCACCCCCAATTACTAAAAAGTCTAGCCGATTATCCATGACATAAATTTAATTGAAAAATGATTATTGTCTTTTATACAAGTGAAAGTCTTTTGTATCCAAGGAAACCTTTTCATAGTCCCCTTCAAACATTGGTCTGCAATCTTCCTTATGCAAAATCATAAACTCTCTTGGACCATATTCTGGTAACAAGAGATTTATTTCGCCATAACGGTGAAAATAAGCAGTTACGTTGTACCGTAATCTAGTATCCATACAAACATTAACAGAAGTATCCCTACCAATGTGCTTGATGATCGCTTTAACATCTGTCACTAAGTTTTGATCTCGTACTAATTTACCCCAAAAAATAACGGTTAAGGAAATGGCTAAAGTTCCTGTTAAAGCTGCTAGAATTTTTACAGTACTTATTTTCCAAGTTTTAAACTGTTTTATGAAAGGAACAAACCAAAATGAGATGGCAATAGAGAACAGTGGGTATACCGTAAGAATGTAAAAAGGACGTTGCTTCAAAGAAATCATTATGGGAACAATTCCCGAAAATGTAACGGCGAGTAGGGTGAGGGCAACAGATCTATTTGATTTAAAATCGAAAGCATATTTTTTAACCCTTCCAATAATCGCAACAATAACAAGGGCAATTAGTGAGAATATTGAAGATTCAAAAAACTTAATTAGAATAGAAAATCTAGAATCTACTGTTTGAACATTTGAAATACTTCCCACAACTTGTTTCATGAAATATTCCGCAAGAGAAGTATAGGCATCTTTTGAAATAATGAATAAAATACCCAAAGGGACAACAGTAGAAAATATAAGTAAGATGGTATTTAAAGCCATTTTGCCAAACTTTTCTTCTTTAACAAAAACGAAATAGAAAAAGGGTAAACTCCAAACATACAAAGAAGTAAAGCCTTTTGTAAGGAAGGCTAGAAAAAGAGAAAACCCACCTAGAATGAGCCAAATAACGCCTTGAGACCTGCTTTTTATAATCCACAAAGCAGCAAGGGTAGTAAATATCATCATGGTGTTTTCTAACAAATTGTTAGAGCAAGCCCAAGCCACATTACCAATTAACGCAAAAAATAAAATAGGCAACCAACCATATTTGAAAGAACCATTTATTCGCTTCCAAATCAGCGCCATAATTCCTCCGGTAATTAAAAATGTTGCCAAAGAGTAGATCCTTTCTACAAAAATAGAATCGCCGAATATTTTAAAAAAAATGGCTTGTAAACCAATACCCAAAGGAGGGTGCTCATAAAACTCGGGAAATAACTGTTCTGTGTAAAAGGGAACCCAAAAACTCCCTAACCCGTTTGCCATGTTTTTAGAAATGGCCGAATAGGTTAAACCATCCAAAAACATTCCTTCTGAAAAAAGGGTTGGCGCACAAATCAAAACCAGTATTGAAAAAGCGATGAAATAGCCAAGTTTATGCTTCGTCATGGGAATTAAAATTAAAAAAAAAGACCGCCAATTGGCAGTCTTTTAAAATATGCTTTTCAAAAAATTAGCTTTTTTTCTCGTCTACTTCTTTAGCGTTTTCATCACCATTAGTAGCATCTTTGAATTCTTTCATACCCTTTCCAAGGCCTTTCATTAATTCAGGAATTTTCTTTCCTCCAAAAAGTAAAAGAACTACAACTACGATTAAAATTATTGTTCCAGGACTAAATCTTCCCATGATAAAATGTATTAATGAGCTACAAAGGTACTAAAAAATTGAATTGTAACGGA
Organism: Flavobacteriales bacterium; assembly: GCA_038154685.1. Classification (GTDB taxonomy): domain Bacteria; phylum Bacteroidota; class Bacteroidia; order Flavobacteriales_C. The sequence continues at coordinate 3,723 of JAYPYW010000024.1, forward strand.
CTGACATATGCTAGCAAATGTTAATAAATGCAAAACGCCTGCAGGAATATAGAGATCAGCTCAAGTAAAATTGCTTCCATTTATGAAATATATAATAACAGAATACTTGGCTTTTGTATCTTTACCCAAAATCGACAAACTATGTACACGGGTTTAAAACACTTACACATCTTATTAATCGCACTTTTTGTAATATCTGTGCTAATAAAGGCAATTCTTCTTTTAATTAACGAAGATAAATTTGATGCTTACAGAAAGAAAACTAAAGTGCCAGAAATGATCATAACAATGTTATTTCTTGTTACTGGAATAATAATGATTGGAACTAAAGGATTTGGTGGGTTACACTATTTCTTCCACATAAAATTAACTGCAATTGTAGTTGCTATTCCACTTGCAATAGTAGGATTTAAAAAGAAAAACAAAGCATTAAGCTTATTAAGTGCAATGATTTTTGTGGTTTCAATTGGTTTAGCACTTAAGGCTGGATCAACTATGAAAGAGGTTCATTTAGATGATTTAAAGAACGATCCGAATTACGGTAAAGCAATGTACGAAGCAAACTGTGTAGCATGTCACGGTGACGGAGGAGCTAAGCAATTAGATGGTGCTGCTGATTTAACACAAACTTCAATGACTGCAGCACAAGTTGGATATATCATTAAGGATGGGATTGAAAGCATGAATCCATTTTTGACTTTAGATTCTAATGAAGTAAAAGCTATTTCTGAATACGTAGTTACGTTAAGAAAATAATCTGCAAAATCCGCGATATCTGCGGGAGAGAATAAAAGAATGGGCGACCAAAAGGGACCAAAGAAAATACACGATTTAACTGAAAAGGTAATTGAGAAAGCTGTTTTGGTAGGAGTTATCTCCCAAAACCAAACCGCTGAACAAGTTGAAGAATACTTGGATGAATTAGCTTTTTTAGCGGATACAGCAGGTGTTGTTGTAGAAAATCGTTTTGTACAAAAATTGGAGCACCCTCACCCAAAAACTTTCGTAGGAAAAGGGAAACTAGAGGAAGTTTGTGATTTTATCAAAATTCACGAAATCGGAACTGTAATTTTCGATGATGAATTAAGCCCTTCTCAGTTAAGAAATATCGAGCGAGAACTAGAGTGTAAAATATTGGATCGAAACAATTTGATCTTAGATATTTTTGCTTCGCGTGCTCAAACGGCCCACGCCAAGACGCAGGTTGAACTTGCTCAGTATCAATATTTGTTACCTCGATTAACTAACATGTGGACGCACTTATCCCGTCAGAAAGGAGGTGTTGGTATGAGAGGTCCTGGGGAAACTGAAATTGAAACGGATAGACGTATTGCCCGAGATAGAATGGCGCTTTTAAGAAAGCGTTTAGATAAGATCGATAAGCAAAAAGCCACGCAAAGAGGTAACCGTGAGAAAATGATAAGAGCCGCTTTGGTTGGATATACCAACGTTGGTAAATCAACAATCATGAATGCGCTTGGAAAAAGTGAAGTTCTTGCAGAAAATAAGCTTTTCGCAACTTTGGATACCACAGTTAGAAAGGTTGTTGTAGGTAATCTTCCATTCCTTCTTTCGGATACTGTTGGATTTATTAGGAAATTACCGCATGGCTTAGTAGAATCCTTTAAGTCAACCTTAGATGAGGTTAGAGAATCTGATTTATTAATTCATGTAGTAGATATTTCACATCCTAATTTCGAAGATCACATACGAGTTGTTAACGAGACTATTAAAGAGATCGACTCTGTAGATAAGCCGACTTTATTAGTGTTTAACAAAATCGACGCTTATAAATACGTTGCCAAAGAAGAGGATGATTTAACGCCAAGAACCAGAGAAAACTATTCTTTGGATGAGTTAAAAGAAACCTGGATGGCAAAAGATGATAACGTTACTTGTTTATTCATCTCAGCAGGTGAAAAAACCAATTGGGATGAGTTTAAGAATACGCTTTATCAAAAAGTAAGGGAGCAGCATATTAAGCGTTACCCATACAATGATTTCCTTTATCCCGACGTTCCAATTGCGTAATGGAAAACGAATGGGAATTATTACATGACTTTACATCATACGAGCAAGCTCATTTCGTGCTTCAAACCTTAGAAGCAAAAGGAATTCCCGCCATGTTAAATGGGGAATATTCAGCAAAGTTTGTCAATTATTTTAGGACCCACGGAGGTCATCAATTGTACGTTAAGCGTGATAATTATGAAGAGTCGGTTGTGGTTTTTAAAGAGATAACCAATTACCAAGAATCTAATTCAACACTTGATTTCTTAGAAGATCAATTGAAATGGTTCCCTATTCCTGGTATGAATGTGGTTTATAAAGTGTTATTAATTGGTTTATTCATCTCTTTAATATTAGTCTACTTCTTAAATTTAAGGACTCAATATTAACTTAATGATTAAGCAATCTGGACTTACTATTTTATGGGGATTTAAGACACTGTCTGAAGGTGAACAGGCTAAAATTCCTCTTGTAAAAAACCTTAATATCGTTTATCAAATACTCTTTGTAGGTTTATTTATTTCCCTATTTATTCTTGGGTTTTTATGGTTTTATGGAATATTAAAGTTTTAATAAGTTGGCCTTAAAATAACTTCATCAAGGGTATCCAAAATAATGTCCCCGTTGTCAAATTCGTACTCAAAATAAAGTTTTCTTTCAGTCCAAGTGGTATCGAATATAACCAGTTTAAAGTAAGCTAGTTCAGAATCGTAAAATAATTCATCTTCTGTACGTTCATTAAAGGCAAATAAATCATTTAGTGAATCCCCTGGCATTATTGAGTCGATAAAAGCTATGTCGCTAGTAACTTTGAATCCAACCAAATATTTTTCGTAGCTGAATGTTTCTTCACAACCAGGGCTAAAAGCGTTTACACTGTTAAAGTTTTTTAAGGATGCTAGAAGTCCTTTCCCCACAAAATCGTCCGAATCTTCAATGATTTCATTTTGTGGTCTAACATGGAACTCCACATCATAATAATTGGTGTAAAATGTTTTTACCTCATTAAAGTAAATCCAATAGTGTTCGTCATCGCAACAAGATGATAAGATAAAAAGTGAGTAATAAATTGAAACGAGTAAAGTGATTTTCTTTTTCATTAGTATAAGGTTATTTTCATGCCAACTGATAGCCCCCAGTCGTAATATTTTTCTTTGTCAAATTCTAATTCAAACTTCTCATTGAATTTCCCTAAATCTGTTAGTATTAAAGGCATATTTGCCCTTAAATAGAAGTCGAAATACTCTTTTAAAAAACTTGGCGTATATCTCAATTCAGGAAGTAAATCAACGGTCCATGATGATAGAATTAAATCATTTCCATTTGACACAGAATGGTTGAAGCTTGAATTGATTCGGGTCTGTTTGAAATCCAATCCTAAACCAAAATTTAAAACATCGCTTAATGATTTATGATGTTTAAGAATAATAAGTTGTATGCCTCGATTAACTAGTCTGAATTTTCGTGAAGAAGATTCATCAGTTAATGGGGAAATTCCTTCAGACTCAGTATTGAACCAACGATAATAGGCGTTAAGTTCAATTTTAGTTTTGTTGGAAAAGGTTTCTCCAAAACCAATATTGAATTCCGGAATAAAGGATTGAACACTGGGTGCTATATTCAACCAAGGTCGTTTATTAACATATTCAGCAAAATAATCATTCAGTAAAGAAGGGTTTTTAAAAATAACCGACATCCCAAAGGCTCCGTAAGTTCTGGAAGTTCCATCTTGCCATTCTTTGGCCAAAATTGATTTTCCTTGCTTCCTATGTTTAGGTTCTTCCCAATTCGTTTGTGCAGAAATTAAATTTACCGCGAGTAGTAAAATGGGTAGTATAAGTTTTGCTTTCATAATTTTTTAGTTACTATCAAAACGATCGTAGACAGTTTGGTTGCCACAAAATATGAGTTTAGTAGTATATACCGTTAACTTTAATACCCACTTAATAGCTTATTAACATAGGCTTTACTTTGATGGACTTTTTCAATAATTTGCATTTTTTGCAAATTATTGATTTTTCTCTGCGAAATTCAATTCGCATGGGGCGTCCTATTGATCCAACTTTGTTTCATCGAAAAATTAAATTTTATGAAAAAGTTAGGATTAAAATTAGGTTTGTTAGTTGTGTTATTATCAACTCAATTTGCTCAAGCAGCAAAGCAAACAATAGCAATTGTAAATTTTGATGTAATTGGATCTAATTATAAAGAAGCCCAATACATTTCAATGGCAACTTCTGAGATAAGAAAATTAGATACGCTTGACGTAACAGATAAATATACTGTTGCAGAATTAGTAGAATCAAGAGTGCCAAAAGATAAAAAATGTTTTGGCGTAAAGTGTTTATCGGATATAGGTCGTCAGTTAGGAGTTGATTATGTTTTAACAGGTTCTGCTGAGTTAACAGGAGAAAAGTTATCTATTCATTTAAGGATGATAGATCCTTCAAAGCAAGAGGTGATCGAAAGTGACTATTCCGAGTATTTATTCGATGATGAATACATCTGGAAATTCATGGAAATGTCTGTAAAATCGTTGTTTGGAAAGAAGATCAGAATGGATGATTTGGCGGTATTTAACTTTGACAAAGCTAAAAATGCCGAGTTAGAAGGTCCAAGAATTAAACCTTACAATTTATCAGGTCCAAGGTTCGGAGTATCTTATTTAACTGGATTAAATGAGCAAATCATTTCAAGTAATGGTCCTGGTGGTTTTGGAAAATCTCCTGCAATGACGGTTATTGGTTACCAATATGAAAAGTCTTATCTGTATACAGGCGCGGTACAAGCCATTTTTCAGGGTAATTTTTCCTTAACAGGATTGGATCAACAAATGGGAATTCCATCATTATCGCTTTTAAATGGATTCCGACTGGCTAAAACTGGATGGGAAGTTGGGTTTGGACCAATTTTCAGGATTAAAAGGGTCCAAGAAGGATATGTTAACAATGCAGGAGAATGGGTTTCAAGAAATGAATCATTTGGATATGATGGTGTGTTTACATCTAGATTAGATAGCAGAGGACATTTAGTCCTGCAAGCAGGATGGCTGTGGGCTGTAGGAAAGAGCTTTAAAGCTGGAAATATGAATATCCCTGTGAATTTATATGCAATTCCAGATAACGATGGTTGGCTTTTCGGTTTCTCATTTGGATACGCATTACACAGGTAAATTTAACGCCCGCGGATCCCGCTAATCTCACGGATCTTTTTCTAAAGAGCAAAGCTCTTTTAATAGGACATTAAAGTATAAAGTAGAACAAAAAGATCCGTGAGATTAGCGGGATCCGCGGGCGATAAAAAAAGAATCGTTCAAAACTTTTTGAGATAAACAAAACAACAGGAAGGCTAGTACGTACATTTAAGTATGGCTAGACGAAAAGGGAAAAAATCATATAATCCATCTAAACCTAACGGCGGTCCTGGCGCTAAAAAAGGCGCTAAAAGAGGACCACGAAAACTTTCCAAAACTGCGCGTGAGAATTTAAGTACGTTTGAGGGAATGACCAGCGCAATCGTGCGCGTTTTCAATAAGAATCCTACAAAGGGAATGAACTTTAAGGAGGTTAGTCGAGAGATTAGAATTGGAAATAAAATGGATCGCGCGCGAGTTGCTGCGATTCTAGAGGAACTAGCTAAACAAGAAACTATCGAAGAAATTTCAAGTGGTAAGTTTCGCTTGAATATTCAATCTGATGGTATTGAAGGAGTAATAGATGGAACTCGTAGAGGATCTGCTTATTTATTGGTAGAGGGGAGAGAGGATGATATTTATATCCACTCTAAAAATATGAATCAAGCACTTCACGGTGATAGTGTTTTAGTAAAAATGGTTCCAGGAAGAGGAAAGCCAGAAGGAGCGGTTGTTAAAATTGTAAAAAGAGCAAGAACAAAATTTATTGGTACAATCCAAATGCATGATAAGTTTGGATTCCTTGTACCGGATAATGAAAGGATTGGAGTCGACTTATATATTCCAAAAAGTAAGCTTGCTGGAGCGGAGAATGGACAGAAGGTTATAGGCGAAATAACCGATTGGCCGTCAGATTCTAAAAGTCCGTTTGGAAAAATAGTTGAAGTTTTAGGAGATGCGGGGAATAACGATGTTGTGATGCACTCCATTTTGTTCGAATACGATCTTCCCTATGAGTTTCCAAAGCATGTGGAGGATGAGGCAGAGAAGATAGATTTCGAGCTAGATAAAGAAGAAATTAAGAATAGGAGGGATATGAGGAATATCCTTACTTTCACTATAGATCCCCATGATGCAAAGGATTTTGATGATGCATTGTCTTTTCAAGTCTTACCAAATGGGAATTACGAAATAGGAATTCATATTGCAGATGTTTCGCATTATGTCCAGCCTGGAGGAATATTGGATGAGGAGGCCTATAATAGAGCTACTTCGGTTTATTTAGTTGATAGAGTTGTTCCGATGTTACCCGAAAAATTATCTAATGGAGTATGTTCCTTAAGGCCGCATGAGGAAAAGTTTACTTTCTCAGCTGTTTTTGAGATGGATAGTAACGGAAAGATTAAAAAGGAGTGGTTTGGAAGAACTGTAATTTACTCTGATAGAAGATTTACTTACGAAGAAGCTCAAGAGATCATAGAGACAGGTGAGGGAGAATTACATGAGGAAATTGGTATAATGGACCGAATTGCCAAAAAGCTTAGAAAGAAAAGATTTAGAGCTGGGGCTGTAAGTTTTGATAGAGTTGAGGTTAAATTCCATTTAGACAAGGAGGATAATGCTACCCCAACTGGTGTTTATTTTAAAGAAGCTAAGGACTCTAATAAGTTAATTGAGGAGTATATGCTTTTGGCTAACAGAAGAGTAGCGAGATATATAGGAGACAAGCAGAGGCATAAAAATCCAAAGACGTTTGTTTACAGGATTCATGATAAACCAAAACCAGATAAGTTTGATCAGTTCGCCAATTTTATCGTTCAGTTTGGATTAAATGTTGAGCGTGGTGAAAATGCCAATATTTCTAAATCCTTAAACGAAGTTTTAGAGCAAGTTAAAGGAAGAAAGGAAGGAAATATGATCCAAACCTTGGCTGTTAGAACAATGGCCAAAGCAGAATATTCCACCCACAATATTGGGCATTATGGATTAGCTTTTGAATACTACTCTCACTTCACATCTCCTATAAGAAGATATCCTGATGTAATGGTTCACAGACTGTTACAACATTACCTTGATGGTGGGAAAACGGCAGATGATAACGAATTTGAAGAATATTGTCAGCACTGCTCCAAAATGGAAAAACAAGCAGCCGAAGCTGAAAGAGATTCTATTAAATATAAGCAAGTAGAATTTATGAGTAAGCATGTTGGTCAGCGATTCAAAGCTTTAATTAGTGGTGTGACCGATTGGGGTATTTATGCTGAAATCGAAGAGAATCTTTGTGAAGGAATGATCTCGATGCGTGACATGACCGATGATACTTATGTATTAGATGCTGATAACTATTGCGCTATTGGTCAGAGAACCGGAAAGAAATTTCAAATGGGTGATGAAGTTTTAGTTGAAATTAAGAGAGCAGATTTATCCAAAAAACAATTGGACTTCATTTTGGTTGACTCCTTGGAAAAGCCAGAACAAGATTATGGAAGCGAATGGGATTTTGAGATTTAGAATTATATATACATAAATCCACTTGCTTACAAACGTTTATTAAAACTTAATTGCTCCAGGGGTTAATTCAGAATATACCGTTATTTTAACACTACCAGAGTATATTGTCCCACATGATCCCGAAGTTTCCGCCCTCCTGTACCATGTATCAGCAGTTAAAGCACCAGGGGAGTATGTTGCTGAAGTTGCTCCAGAGACATCACTAAAGGAAGACCCATCAGAAGAACTTTGCCATTGATATGTGTATGATTCGGTCCCACCAGTTGGAGAGGCTGAATTGGTTAAGGATGCTGGACTTGAGTTATAACAAATTGATTGAGCAGAACCAATTGTACCAGCGGCTAAATCCGCGTAAACTGTAATTTTAATGCTCGAAGTGTAAACAGTACCACATGTTCCGGAGGTTTCTGCTCTTCTATACCATGTATCAGCAGTTAATGCACCAGGTGAATAAGTGGTGGAGGTTTCGGAAGTAATATTACTAAAAGTAGATCCATCAGAAGAACTTTGCCATTGATAAGTATAAGATCCTGTTGCTCCAGTAGGAGCCGCATCATTAGTTAATGCTACCGGTGTAGTGTTGTAACATATTGATTGAGCAGAACCAATTGTACCGTTTGCTAAAGCACTTAAACTTGAAAAACTAATTTCATCCCCATAGGCAGTTCCTGCGCTATTGGTAGCATAAGCTCTTACATAAATAGTTGTACCTGAAGCCACACCGGTTATAGAGGAAGAAAAAGATCCAGTTCCAGAGCCATCAGTTGTTTTAGAATCTGATGTTGTAGGACTAGATGAAGTGTTCCAGCAAACTCCTCTAGCAGTAACTGTTCCTCCACCAGCATCAGTAACATTTCCTCCACTTGAAGCAGTTGTGCAAGCGATATCCGAAGCTGCTGTAGTTGTTAAAGTAGGAACTACTACTGGTGTTGTAAAACTATATTCGGTTCCATACGAAGTTCCTGCTTCATTAATTGCGTAAGCACGGTAGTAATAAGTTGTATTTGGAGAAAGTCCTGTTATTGAGCTGGAGTATGATCCAGTCCCCGTTCCATCATCTGTTAAACTATTTGAGGTGGTAGGATTTGCAGACGTACTCCATACAACACCATAGTCAGTAACAGTTGCCCCTCCATCATCAGTAACGTTACCACCACTAGAAGCGGTAGTTCCGGTAATAGAACTTGCTGTTGTTGTGGTTACTGTTGGTGCTGTTGAAGCAATACAGGTGAAATCAGATGAATAAAAATGAACCTCACTTGCTGAAGTATTAACTTTAACATACCAAACTCTTGTACTACCATTACCTTGGTTATCAGATTCAACTGATCTTTCACAGCAATCTCGGTATCTACATGCATCTCCAGCTGAATATCCAAGATTATAGACATTCGTTCCTCCAACGGCAACGTTAACTCTACCGGGCCCCCATGTTCCTTGGGTAAAGGAAAATTTATACTCCCCACTACCACAATCTTCAACGCTTGACATACCACTACATTTGTATTGGCAGGTAGCAGTTACTTGCCCCATTGAATTAAAAGGTCCTAGGGAAATCATAAATAGAAGAAGCCCCCCTAAATGAGTAATAATTTTTCCTTTTATGGTTAATATGTTTTCAAATACCTTATGCATTTTTTTAAAGCTTACTAAAAGATATACGTTTACTTTTTTCTCCATTTGGATTATTTATAACCAGCATATAAAGCCCTGCTGGAAATTTATCCGTTCTAATTGAAAATTCATTCACTCCTACACCACAAACCAAGTGTGCATTATAAATCTCTTTTCCATCGGATGTGAATATTTTAAGATCGTAGGGTTGAGTATCTAAACTACTTAATTGTACATTTAAAACGTTTGTAACTGGGTTAGGAAAAACTTTGTAAATTGCCAGCTCTTCATTTTGTCCCTGGACATGCACCACTTTACTAAAATCTTCGGTACCATCATAATCAACTTGTTTAAGGCGATAGTAACAAGATGCATTACATCCATCGGTATCATAAAATTCATATCTCACAGATTCAGTAGAATTTCCTGATCCTAAAACAAATCCAATAAAGTCCCAATTTATCCCATCAGTTGACTTATGCACCTCAAAGTAATCATTATTAATTTCTGTAGCTGTTTCCCAATCAAGAATTACGATATCGTTATGTGTTTCCGCTTCAAATGAAGTTAATTCTACAGGAAGAGTAGTGAGAGTACTAGAGGAACCTAAAGTAAAGAATTTAGTTGTTCCACTGCCAATAAAACTTGTTCCAATGTTCCCTATTATAATAGATCCAAATGCAAAAGTTAATCCGTCACCCGAACCATAAATACTTGCATTAGAGAAATCGCCGTCATCATCAACTAATAATCTCATGTGAGAAAGGTCAACTGAGCCGGCACTATCCCATTCAATTTCTATTGAATAATTATCAGAAAAATTCGTGTTTTTGATTTTCCATTCTCTCTCTAATCTACTTGTTATTCCAGAAGGTTTTTCAGCATTACTTGTTGAAGTAGCTGATAACCTTCCCCCGTCATGCCCAATAACAATATAGGAGTCGTCATTAGTAATAGTTCCTGCATTTGCAGCGTTTGAAGCAGCTAATGAGCCTACAAATACTCTTAGAGAATCATCGTCTGTTGAAGATTGTTTTTGAACTATACCACAGTTATTTCCAATTCCAATAACTTGATTTGCATGCGCTGTACTTGCAGATGCATCCCAAAAAGTTGTACCGTCCATAGAGGTATAATCCCCTGCCGTACCACCATCCGAATCATCCATTGTAATACCATACTTAATAGCTAAATAACTTTCAATTTTTTGAACTTCAGATGAAGAAAGATTTGTGTTATAAATGATGAACTCAAAAACTCTTGAATCAGAACTTTCAGAAGCAGATTTAGAACCTTGATTGATATCTATTTTAACTCCACTAGCTGAGTTGGTTGAGGTAAATGTATTTAAGGAGGCTCCATCCGTTCTTGCTTCAATATTTCCAGTGCTATTATTTCTTACATAAGTAAAAAGGTGAATGTCTTCAATACCGGATGTTGAGGCGATTCCAGACGTTTTATTATCAGCTGTTCCATCAACATAAATACTATTTCTATATCCCCCAGAATAACCAAATGCAACATCGGTTGAAGCACCATCGAAAACTCTACCGTTGTTATCGGATGACAATAACTTGGAAACAGCAAAAATTGTCCAGCTACTACTTAAGGTTGCTCCAGCAGGCGCATCAAAACCACCACTGGTAATTTCAACCGCTGGTCGGAAATTTTCATCAGAAGTTACCACAGATGGCCCAGTTACTGTTGTATAGTGATTACCAGCACCACTTTGATCTTCCCATTGAGTACCAATATTATCAACACCTTCATCAGCTTTTAACCAAACCAATAAACTAGATTCAACCCCACCAGGAGCAGCACCAACAGTTGCTTTAATAGCATCAGTATAAATTGGCCCACAACTTCCAGAAGAAACACCTCTTCGGTACCAAGTAGTTTGAGAAACATTACCAGGTGTGTATGTGGATGAAGTTGCTCCTGAAATGTCCGAGAAAGTAGTTCCATCTGTTGAACTTTGCCATTGATAAGTAAACGATCCTGTTCCTCCGCTTGGTGCGGTAGATTCGGCTATCGCTGGTGGAGCAGATCCATTACATACTCTTACATTAATTGTCATAGCAACACTAGCAGTATAAACAGTTCCACAAGATCCAGAGGTGACAGCTCTACGATACCATGTGTTTACAGTTAAAGCGCCTGGTGAATATGCGGCAGATGTTGCACCAGAAATATTTGAAAAAGAAGAACCATCTGTTGAACTTTGCCATTGATAAGTGTATGAACCAGTTCCTCCGGATGCTGCAGTCTCTTCGGTTAAACTTGTTGGAGTTCCGTTATAACTTACCACTTGATCCGTACCAATTACACCTGCCGACAAATCACTATAAACAGTGATTAAAATACTAGATGCATAAACAGTTCCACAAGATCCAGAAGTTTCAGCTCTTCTGTAATAAGTGTTTGCAGTTAGTGCTCCAGGTGCGTATGTAGCAGATGTTGCTCCACCAATATCACTCCAGGTTGAGTTATCTGAAGAGCTTTGCCATTGGTATGTATATGATCCAGTACCTCCAGTAGGTGCAGCATCGTTAGTTAATGATAAAGGAGTTGTATTGTAACATATTGTCTGAGCTGATCCAATCGCACCATTAGATAAATCGCTATAAACTGTGATTAGGATGCTAGATGTGTATTCTGTTCCACATGAACCAGATGTAGCAGCTCGTCTGTAATAAGTATTAGCAGTTAAAGCTCCAGGAGAATAGGTAGTAGAGGTAGCACCAGAAATATTACTCCAAGTTGAATTATCCGAAGAACTTTGCCATTGATAGGTGTAAGACCCTGTACCACCCGTTGGCGCAGCATCATTAGTTAATGATGCAGGCGTAGTATTGTAACATATTGATTGTGCAGATCCTATAGTACCAGAAGTAAGGTCACCATACACAGTGATTAAAATTGAAGAGGTTGTACCTGATTGGCTTCCTGAACATGAAGTTACTTTTCTACGATAATAAGTACTAGTTGTAAGTGCTCCAGGTGAATAGGTTGAAGATGTAGCTCCACTTACATCACTCCAAGTAGAATTATCTGTAGAACTTTCCCATTGATAAGAGTATGAGCTATTACCACCAGATGCGTCAGCAGTACTGGTTAATCCAGATGGAGTTTCGTTGTAACATATGGTTTGAGCAGCACTAATTGAACCTGCACTTAGAGAGGGACATTCTTCACAAGAAGTTAAATCAATTGAATTACCTGTAAGGGATGTATATGTTCCCTCGGTATCTTTTTTCGTTCCATCATTACATTTAACATAACTGGCTCCCGGACCATATACATAAGCTGTTCCCCAATCTACATAACCAGTACCTTGTACATAGGCATTTGATTGTACGTCAAGTGTACCTGTAATGGATAGGCTTCCGGTAACATTAGCAACAGTACTAGAACCGTCCATATCTAAGTTTCCACCTATTGTGGTAGCACCGGCAAACCCATAAGTACCATTACCATCTAAAGTAACATTTCCTGTTATATCAAGCGTACCTGCTGTTACATCGAAAGAAGTTCCTGATCCTGTAACATTAACATACCCACCAACAGTAGTTGTACCCCCAATATCTAATGTACCTCCATTAGAAACTGAAATGTTTGAAGTAACGGTTAAAGTACCATCACTCACAAACGAGCCATTACTCGTATAAGAAACAGAACCTCCAACTGAGATTGTACCTCCTGGTTCAATAATTAAATCACCATTATTACCAATAATTAAGTTTCCAGTAATAGTAAGTGTAGCTCCGGATTTAATTCGAATTGTGTTATTGTTTGTGAAGGTCATGTTACCCGTATAGGTTTTATCATGATTCACATTGGCATCGTTTGATCCATCCCAAAATGTTGGGTCTGGAGCAGAACCACCATCCCAACCACTACCAGTATTCCATGCGGTTGAAGTACCGTTTGATTCAATTTGTGCTGTGAGGAAAGATGCCCACAACACCAAAATTGTTGTATATAGTGATCGAAACATAATGTCTTGTTGTACCCTCATTAATCCCTAAACCCCCATTTAGGAAAGAAAGTACTTCGTTATACGTCATATTTCAGTTTTGGTTACTTTAAATTTTTTGTTTGAAGTGGTGCTGTATAAGATTTTGGGAAGGTTTATTTTTTATTTGATACCCTGTTTTTCCTTCTTCGGTAATATGTTGAGAAGCAAACCACTTCCAAATAAAGCCACCAGTATACCAACTTTGCTTTGGAAAAACCTTAAAAAAAGCTTCAAAGGCGTTTTTTTGGCATACGTAATTAATTGGTTTTCCTTTTTTGTATTCCCAAGGTTTTTCACAACAGTAATCCTCACTCCTAAAGCCATATTCCGAGAATATGATCTGTTTATTATGTTTAGAGGAAAACAAGGCTAAGATTTCTGCTTGTTTTTCCATTGTTAACTTAAGTTCATTAACTGTGGGACTTTGAGATAGGGAATAGGGGAAATAAGCATCAATTGCAATATAATCAAGTTGATCCCAAAAAGTAATCTTCTGATAATTATCCCAGTTTGCAGCATAGGTTAATTTACCGGAATAAATCTTCCTTACTTTTTTAATTAATTTTAACCAGAAAGCCGGTCTTTCTCTCACCCAGTTCTTAAGTTCAACACCAATACTAAAAAGCTCAGCCTTTTCTTGTTCAGCGAGATTTGCAAACTTTAATATATATTGATTGTATTTTAATTCTATCCTCTGCCATTCTTCCTCCGAATTACAAACAAAATCGCCATTAAATGTTCCGTCTGTGAACCAAACGTGAGGTTTAATAAAAGATTTTATGCCTCTAGATTTCGACCAACTTATGCTGCTTTGAATTCCACTAAAACTTTCTCCCCACCACTGACCAGGGAACGTATCGGTTAAATCTCCCTTTACCTTGTATGAGTAGGGCATCCAACAAATCCAGTTAGATCCAATTTTTTTAACTGAATCAATTTCGGAAGCAGACATTTGATACGATGCGCCCGTAAAAGAAACACCTTTAATTTTTTCCGGTGAATTTGTTCTTTTGGTTAAAAGAGCGGTGCTCATAATAACCAGAAGAATTAATACAGATATCCAGATAGGTTTTTTCATTATTTAAACCAATCCAACTTGATCTAAAAGGAAGGCGTAATCTAATGCAACTTCTTTGTAGTATTCATACCTACCTGAAGCTCCACCATGACCAGTTTCCATGTTGGTTTTTAGCAGCAATAAATTATCGTCTGTCTTTAGTTCCCTTAGTTTTGCAACCCATTTGGCAGGTTCCCAATATTGTACTTGAGAATCATGTAAACCTGTGGTAACTAATAAAGCCGGATAGTCTTTAGCTTCAACCTGATCGTACGGACTGTAGCTCAAGATATATTTATAATATTCTTCGTTGTTTGGATTACCCCATTCATCGTATTCCCCAGTAGTAAGCGGAATAGAGTCGTCTAACATAGTAGTAACAACATCAACAAATGGAACAGCGGCTATTGCTGCTTTCCAAAGTTCGGGCTTCATATTAATAATAGCTCCCATTAATAATCCACCGGCGCTTCCTCCCATTGCACAAAGTTTTTCGGGAGAGGTATAGTTTTGCTCAACTAGGAAATCTCCGCAAGCAATAAAATCGGTGAAAGTGTTAATCTTCTTCAACATTTTACCATCCTCATACCAATATCTTCCTAAGTCTTCTCCACCCCTAATATGTGCAATAGCAAAAACAAATCCTCTATCCAGTAAACTTAATCTGGAAGGAGAGAAATAAGGGTCAACAACATGTCCGTAACTACCATATCCATATAACAAAGTAGGATTGGTACCATCTAATTTAATTCCGTTTTTGTATACCAAACTCATTGGAATCATAGTTCCATCGGCCGCTTTAGCGTGAACCCTTTTGGTGGTGTATTCTTCAGGATTATGTCCGCCGATAACTTTTGTTTGTTTCTTAACTTCTTTTTCTTTGGTATCAAGGTTATAGTCGTAGATAGTCGCAGGAGTTTTTAAGCTAGAAAAACCAAAACGGAATAGGTTAGTGCTAAAATCAACATTCGTAGAAGTATAGGCCATATAACTCTCTTCTCCCATATTGATTAGATGTTCGGAATTATCTTTTTGATTTAAAACCCTGAACTGAGTTAATCCTCCTTTTCTCTCATTTAAAACCAAGAAATCATCAAATACTTCAATATCTTCCAATAAAACATCCTCTCTAGTCGCTATAACCTCTTGCCAATTATTTGAGGTGGTATTGGATTGATGAACCTTCATTAATTTGAAGTTCTTTGCCTTATCCTTATTGGTAATCACAAAGAATTCTTCTCCTTTGTTCTCTATAGAATATTCATGATCTCTTTGACGAGGTTCGAAAACTTTAAATTCATCATTTGGATTATCAGCCGATAAAATTCTGAACTCAGTAGAAACGGTACTGTAAGAACCTATAATTATGAATTTTTTCGATTTTGAACGGTAAACACCTGAAATAAAAGTTTCATCTTCCTCAACAAAGATCAATTCGTCATTTGAGGAATCAGTTCCCAAAACATGCTTATAAATCTTATCACTTCTTAAAGTTTGCTCATCTTTTAGCGTATAAAAAATTGTTTTTCCATCGTTTGCCCAAGCAAAACCTCCTGAAGTATTTGGGATTTCATCTTTTAGTAATTCACCCGTTTTTAAGTTTTTGAAGTAAATGGTATACATTCTTCTGGAGACAAAATCCACCGAATAAGCCAAAATTTCATCGTTTGCACAGATGCCTAACTTACCAATTGCACAAAAAGCTTGGTCTTTTGCCAACTCGTTTTGATCAATTAATACCTCCTCATCCGCATTTAAGTCACCTTTTTTTCGTCCGAAAATTGGATACTCTTTCCCTTGTTCATAACGTTGAGAATAATAGTAACCATCCAATAAATATGGAACAGAAGTTTCCTCTTTATCTAACCTACCCACAATTTCCTCATAAAGCTCTTTTTGAAGTGACTCTGTGTGCTTCATTTTTTCATCACAGTAGCTGTTCTCATCGTTCAAATAGTTAATAACTTCGGGATTCTCGCGTTCATTTAACCAGTAATAATTATCTGTTCTTGTATGATTATGAATTGTTAATTCTTTGGCGATTTTTTTGGCGATTGGTGCTTGCATAATGCTTTAATGTTAACCCGCAAAGCGGGTTTTTTAATTACTCTAACTTATTAACAATTTACCTTATCTAAAAGCCTTTAAATATGGGGTTTTCAAAAGGACAATGTGAATTTATTAACAAAAACCCATTTTACTGATATGCGATGTCATACTATCTTACGTTCCAACAAAGGGAGATTTTTCTAATAGAATCAGAATTTTATGGGATCAATTTATTCTAAAGACGAGTTAATGGACCAATTAGCGGAGTTGAGAAACAAGCGCGATTTAGTTCAAAAAAACAGAGTAGCAATTCTTGAGAGATACACAAGAAAAGCAACACAAGAGAAGAAAGAGGTTGAGGCAGGGATAGAGCTTCATCAACTTGAACTAAGAATTGAAGATGTAGAAAGAAAACTAGAAAAAATGTTCTAGCACAGGCTTAACCTCCTGGATAATATTTCTTGAAACACCTTATTACCGAAACCTCAGGGTGAATTTCACCCTTACCACTTAAGAAATGACAGAATTCCTTGGCCAATAAAGGGCCAAGGAATACGCCCTTTGACCCTAGTCCGTTAAAAACTAGTAAGTTTTTGTATTCAGGGTGTTCTCCAATAAATGGTCTTCTATCGTGAGTAGCCGGTCTGATCCCAGCTTCGTGATCAATAATTTCAAAACTACAATCACTTATCTTTTCAAACTTTTCAAGAATCTCAGCTTTACCTTTTTCACTTGGTTCCCAAGTTTGATCCTTCCAATCATAAGTTGCACCTACTTTATAAGTGTCATCTCCAAGAGGGAGGATGAAAATGTTCTTCTTTCTGATACGTTTAACATTCAAATCTGGCGATTTAATAGTCAAAACATCTCCTTTAACACTTTTAAAAGGTAACCAGTTGAAATAAGGGTTTTGTTCACAGTATGTCCCTTCAGCAAAGATGATTTTTGAAGCGTCTATATCTTTGTATGAAATGCTATTTTCTTTAACAACTAAATCATCATGTTTGAAGGCCTCATTTACAAGCATATCTTTTTCACTAAAGAAATCATGAAGCTTAGCAACATAATTAGGTAAATCAAGGCGTCCAGTTTGCTTAACAATACCCGCCACTTTGTTTTCACCTTTTACATCGATTTCGATTAACTCCTGTTCCAGGAAATCTTTCGATTCATCAGTTTTGGATTGATCTAGCCAAAAATTAGTCTCCTGTTCATTAGCCAAGATCTTTTCTACTTCAATCATAGAAAGTAAATCCATACCAACGGCTTGCTCAACTTTAGGATAAACGGCTAACATTGCATCAATCATTTCTTGTGCCCGCCAAGTAGGAATCATTCTTCTAAAAGTCACAGGATTCCAAGTCCCTGCAGCTACATTAGAAGAAGCAGGAGCATCATCCGCATAAATTACAAACGATTCGCCTCTTTCAAATAATTCCCAAGCAACCAACATTCCCGCTAGTCCGCCTCCAACTATAATGTAATCTTTAGTCATCCTATGTAAAGTTAGTTTTTATCTCCGACTTGTTAGGGCGGACATGGGTACCGCCCCTACTGATCGTAACTGTAGGGGTAGACACATGTGTCTACCCAAGGCTTTTAAACTTCCAGATCTTTACAAATTAATATCAATTGGAACGAATAGCACCTTATAATTTATTTATTTGGTATTGCGTTTGTTTTATCATCAGACATTATGAAAAAGATCTTGTTTTTATTTGGTTTAGCGATTTTAACCTTATCTCTAACAACTAAGGAGTTTATTACAGAATGGTTAAATGATGATTTGTTTAAACCTGCATCAGTTAGTATTGCTGTTTATGATTTAAAGGAACAAAAGTTTATCGTTGAAGAAAATTCCGAAAAAGTATTAACCCCCGCCTCCACCCAAAAATTATTTAGCACAGCCATTGCTATCCACAGTTTACAACCTGATCATCAGTTTGAAACCAAATTGGCTTATACAGGATCTTATGAAGATGGGGTTTTAAGAGGAGATATATATGTTTATCCAAACTTCAATCCTACGTTAGGAAATAAAAGGTTTGGTAGGGATTTAAGTGAAATCACAAATGCTATTAAAAGTTGGTTATCTGAGAACAATATTAAAGTAGTTTCAGGTATTAAAGTTATCGATCCAACTATGGTTGAGGAAACTTTACCTAGAACGTGGATTTGGGAGGATATAGGTAATTATTACGGAGCAAATCCTTGTGGAACGGTGTTTAATGAGAATATGGTTGAGGTTTATTTTGAAAGTGGAGAAGCAGGAAAACCAACAAAAATTGTAAAAACAGTTCCGGAAATGCCTTTGTTGAAGTTTGAAAACAGAGTTAGGGGATCGGAAATTAAAAAGGATTTGGCTTATTGTTTTGGAGGTCCTTACGACAAAGGAATTGTGATTGAAGGGACAATTCCTGCAAATAGAAAAAACTTTAAGGTAAAAGCGGCTTTACAACGTCCTCAAAAAGGGTTGGCTTATTTAATATATGAACAGCTAAAGAAAGAGGGGATTACCATGAAGGGAAAGTATGGTGCTCATCCGAAAGGAAAGAAAAAGTCAACTCAGTTTGGGGTTGTAAAAAGTGCAACAGTTGCTGAAATCGCTAAGAAAACGAATCATAAAAGTGTGAATGTTTTGGCTGAGAATTTATTACAAAACAGCTATAATTACTCGGGTTCAACAATGACTCAAGGAGATTGGGCAGTTGATTATCTGAAATCAAGAATGGATGTAAATACTACTGGAATGAAGCTGTTTGATGGAAGTGGGTTATCTCATTTTAATGCTGTTTCCTCTAAACAATTGGTAGAATTATTAGTTAAAATGAAAGATAATCCAACATTTAAAGCATCTTTACCAACAGCAGGAGTTTCGGGTACGGTAAAGTCGTTTTTAAAGAATAGTACATTAAACGGTAACGTTAAATGCAAAAGTGGATCAATGACCGGCGTGAAAAGCTACGCAGGATATGTTGGCAATACTTCAGGTAAAAAGTTTGCTTTCGCGATTATTGTCAATAACGCTGATGGAAAAAATTCACAGGTTCGAAAGAAGATAGAAGAGCTTATGAATCATGTAGGAGGTTTATAAGCTTTAAGTTTATCCTGATTCTTTATATTTCAATTTACAGTAAGCAGTTAAAGCGAAACTGACAAACTCATATTTTAAAATTTGTAATAATCAAGAAGATTATTAAAATCCCCCTTTTCATAATTGTGCTTTAGCTAACGAGGCCTCATCATTAAATGATGAGGCTTTTTACTTTTTATAAAAAGTATTCATGAATTTTGAGATATCTAACTTACTGAAGTTTTCATATGATGAAATGAGATCTAAAGTTTTAATTAACTGTTCTCCTTCGAAATGACGTTTCATGTTAACTTCATATTTTTTTATCAATTCTGGTATTCCCTCTTCTCGCCTTTTTCTATGACCTATTGGATAAAGAACTTCAACTTTTTCTGAATTTGAATCATCGAAAAATAATTGAACAGAATTTGCAATTGATCGCTCATTAGGATCTAGGTATGATTTGCTATAATCTTTATTTTCGACCACTTCCATTTTTTCTCTCAGTTCATCAATTAATGGGTTAGCGGCAAAATCATCTTCATAATATTCTGCTTTCAAATCTCCCATTATTAAAGCAACAGCAACCATATATTGCATACAATGATCGCGATCAGCAGGATTTTTTAGTTGTCCTTTTTTATCAATAATTCTTACTCCAGGCTCTTGGGTTTGAATAACTATCTTTTGAATCTTTTTTAAATCGTTTTTGTAGGTTTTATTCAATTGTATTGTTGCTTCAACTGCTGATTGAGCATGGAATTCAGCTGGAAAAGATATTTTAAATAAAATATTCTCCATTACATAAGAGCCTAAAGGACGAGCCAGAGTAACTTCTTTGCCTTTAAATAAAACATCTTGAAAGCCCCACTTAGGAGTACTTAATGCACTTGGATATCCCATTTCACCCTTAATCGCTGTAAATGCTAAATAAACTCCTCTACTTGTTGCATCACCTGCTGCCCAGGATTTACGAGATCCTGTATTGGGAGCGTGTCTGTATGTTCTAAGGCTATGTCCATCAATCCATGCATTGGAAACTGCATTAATAATTTGCTCTCTTGTACCTCCTAGCATTTTTGTTGTAACAGCTGTAGTTGCAATTTTCACTAATATTACATGATCCAAACCTACTTTATTAAAACTATTATCAAGTGCTAAAATCCCTTGAATTTCATGGGCTTTAATCATCATAGTTAAAACATCTTCCATTGGATATGGTTGGCCGTTTTTTCTTGATAAATAATCTGCAACTGCTAAAATTCCTCCGAAATTATCTGATGGATGACCCCATTCTTCTGCTAACCACGTATCGTTAAAGTCTAACCAACGGATAATACATCCAATGTTGAAAGCGGCTGTTACAGGATCAAGTTCATAATTTGTTCCTGGCACTCTTGCACCGTTTTTCATACTTAATTCTGGAACAACAGGACCCAATAATTTAGTACAAGCAGGAAATTGTAATGCAAAAATACCACACCCTATAGCATCAAGTAAGTTATAATATGCTATTCGATATGCTTCATCACTATTAATTTCAGTTTCTAAAACATAATCCGTAATCTTTATTAATAGATCATCTGTTTTGTTACTCATGTTAAGCTCTTTTCTCTATTGGTAATACTTTTCTTGATGATGGCCCAATGTATTCACAGCCAGGTCTAATTAATCTGTTATCATCGTGTTGTTCTAAAATGTGGGCAGACCAACCTGTTATTCTCGATGCTGCAAAAATTGGAGTATATAACTCAATTGGAATATCAAGTAAATAG
Organism: Flavobacteriales bacterium; assembly: GCA_038154685.1. Lineage (GTDB taxonomy): Bacteria > Bacteroidota > Bacteroidia > Flavobacteriales_C. The sequence goes on from JAYPYW010000024.1 coordinate 24,963, forward strand.
TATGCGGTTGCAGCTGGGAAGTCAAGGTTGGGATAAATTTTCTTTTCTTGAATCATAGTTTCTTCCATAATGTCAGAAATCTCATGCCATTTGGTTATTCCCTTTTGTTTTGCAAGTGCTCTTCCAAGGTCTTTAATGACCTTAGTTCTTGAGTCTCCTGTTCGATATAATCTATGTCCAAAGCCCATTATTTTTTCTTTGGTTTTAATTTTTTCAAGAGTGGCCTCTTTAGCTTTTCCTGGAGAGTCGATATCTAATAGCATGTACATTACTTGTTCATTGGCTCCACCGTGTAAAGGCCCTTTAAGTGTGCCAATAGCAGATGAAACCGCGGAGTATAAATCACTTAACGTTGCTGCTGTAACTCGAGCAGAAAATGTTGAGGCGTTATATCCGTGTTCAGCGTAAAGAATTAAAGATTTATCTAAAGTTTTTATACTTAGTTCATCAGTGATTTCTTTACCTAAAATCATGGAAAGAAAATTTTCTGAAAAAGCGAGTTCTTTGTTAGGTTTAACTGGTTTAAGCCCTTGAGATAAACGATAACTATTAGCAACAATTGTTGGGATTTTTGCCAATAATAGCATTGCCTTGCGTAAGTTTTGGCTATGGGAGTTTGTACCCAAAATATTTTCTTTATCAAAAGAACCTAACATAGAGACTCCATGTTTTAAGAGGTCCATTGGATGGGCTGTTTTAGGCATTTTTTCAAACATTAAGTAAAGCTCCTCAGGAATGTCTCTGTTTGATTTTTCAAAATTTTTAAAATCATCTAATTGTTTTTCGTTAGGTAAATCATCGTGCAATAAAAGATAGGCTACTTCTAGAAAAGTGGCGTTTTCGCATAAATCGTTGATATTGTATCCACGATACCATAAACTGTTTGTAGATACATCAACTTTTGATATTGAAGTATCTCCTGCTATAAGCCCGGCTAGTCCTTTATTTGCTTTCATGTTTTTCGATTTTATAATTAGCAACTTTTTGATCAAGTTCTGCATAAGCATCATAATCAATTAAGTTGTATAATTCTTTTCTGGTTTGCATTTTATCAAGAAAGTTATTTTGTGTACCATTTTGTTTAATTTCTTGGTACAATAATTCTGTGTTTTTCATGGTAACCCGCAAAGCTGTGACAGGAAAAATTATCATTTTGTACCCTAACGAAAAGAGTTCTTTAGCAGTCATAAGAGGCGAAATACCAAACTCAGTCATATTGGCAAGTAATGGGATATTCACTTGTCTTGCAAATTCTTCAAATTCCTCCTTTGAATTTAATGCTTCAGGAAATATAGCGTCAGCTCCTGCTTTGACATAAGCTTTAGCTCTTTTAACAGCCTCCTCAAATCCTTCAACCGATCTTGCATCGGTTCTTGCTATAATTAAAAAATTTTCATCAGTTCTTGAAAGGCATGCAGTTTTTATCTTTTGGCACATTTCCTCGGTAGAGATAAGCTTTTTTCCTGCTAAATGACCACATCTTTTAGGCATAACTTGGTCTTCAATATGCATACCTGTTAGCCCAGAATTTTCATATTCTTGAACCGTTCGCCTTACATTTATAACTTCTCCAAAACCAGTATCGGCATCAGCAATACATGGTAAACTAACAGAGTTAGTAATGTACTTTATAAAAAATGTAAACTCACTTAAAGTAAGCAAACCAATATCAGGTAAACCAGCTGATGCTGACAAAGCTGCTCCAGATATATATACTCCTTCAAATCCGATTTGTTCTATCTGCATTGCAGTCAATGCATTGTATGCTCCAGGTAAAATCAAGCCTTTATTAGAAAGCTTTTCCTTGAAGACTTTTCTTATTTCCTTAATATTATTTGATTCCAAATGTTTCATTTCTTAATATGTACTAACGGGTAAATCATTCATCAAGTTTCCCAATTTGTTTGGAAATCCCTTTAGGACAACA
>JAYPYW010000024.1:26899-42082 GCA_038154685.1 Flavobacteriales bacterium
ATTCCGTTGATACTGTTGTAGCTGATGCACTAAAGTTTAACAGCAAAGCATTTAAATATTTCAGTTATTGGAGCTTCTGGGAAAATGGGAAGGGGAATATTATTACTAGTTGCTCGAAATATTTTTGAAGATCAAAAAAAGGATATTAAAACAAGAACGCTTTTCGCAGTTGATCTTTCTGAAAAGGGGTTAGAAGAAACATTGAATTACGTAAAAAAACAATCAAGGAAATTTGCGGAGAAAAATCTAACTGAAATAAAATCATTTTATAAAGACAATAAAACTTTGATTTGTGATCAGAGTTTTATTGAGCAATACATTATTGACGTAATTGGATTAATTAATTTTTCTACTGAGATATCTTCAACTTATAATTCTACTCTCATATTTGAAGCGATTGCTGAAAGAGAAGAATTAAAAGCGGATTTATTTAAGACAATCGACCGGAATAGCAACGTTACTCCATATTTCTTTTCCAACACATCTTCTATTCCAATAAGTCAAATGGAATTGAAAGCAGATATTGCAGGGAGGTTAGTGGGACTTCATTTTTATAATCCTCCTCCTGTTCAGAAGCTCCTGGAAATCATTGAACCAATAAATATTTCAAGTGAACTATCTGATTTAACAAGTGGATTAGCAATCCAATTTGGAAAAATTGTGGTGAATGCACCTGATAAACCTGGTTTTATTGGAAACGGACAATTCATTCGTGAAATATCAAGTGCGATTGAAAAAATAACTGAATTAGCAAAAACGAAAGAGCTTGATGATGCAATATATACTTTAAACTCAGTAACAAAGGAGGAATTGCTTAGACCAATGGGGATTTTTGAAGTAATGGATTACGTGGGTATAGATGTTTGTTTGTCTATTATGGATGTAATGAAGAAAGCATTTCGAAAGGAAAATTTTAATGGGTCTTTATTGATTGATTTATTAAAGCAAAAAATGAGAGGAGGGCAGGATGAAAATGGTAGGGTTAAAAATGGAGTTTTTAAATATTACCAAGGAGAAATTATAGCTGTTTTTAACGGAAATGAATACAAAAGTATCTCTCCTAATAATAAAGAAAATACTTTCTCCTATTCTTGGAAAGAATTGAAAAGAAGTAATGATTTGGAAAATCAATTAAGTTCTCATTTTTCAAATCTCAAGGAATCCAATAGTTTTCGCTCAAGATTAGCGTTTGAACATGGAAATACTTGTAAACAAATTGCATTAGGTCTAGTAAACAAGCAGATTGCATACGATGCAGACGACGTTAATAAAGTAATGACTTTGGGATTCCATCATTTGTATGGTCCGGTAAATAAGTTCTTTGATTAAAATTGATAATTATGAAAAATCCATATACGAATGAACAGCATGAAATGATTAGGCAAAGTATACGTGAGTTTGCTGAAAAAGAAATAAAACCTCTTGCATTTAAACTTGATGAAGAAGAAAAGTTTTCAATTGAACTTTGTCATAAGATGGGAGATTTAGGTCTTTTTGGGATGTGTGTTCCCCAGGAATATGGAGGGCAAGGATTAGATTCACAATCCTTCATAATAGCATTAGAGGAAATAGCAAGAATTGACAGTTCTCAAGCTGGAATTGTATCTGTTCATAACTCTTTAGGCGCAGATCCAATTGTTCAATTTGGAACCAAGGAACAAAAAGAAAAGTATTTACCCGACTTATGTACAGGGAGAAATTTATGGGCTTTTGCATTAACTGAGCCAAATTCTGGATCAGATTCAAGAAATAGTAACACAAAAGCTGTTTTAAAAGGAGATAAGTGGGAAATAAACGGAAGTAAAATTTTTATTACGAATGGAAATACACCAATTACTAAAGCTATAACATTACAGACAGTTACTGGTGAAAAAAACGGGAAAAAGGAATTTTCTACAATTATAGTGGAAAAAGGAATCGATGGTTTTACTGCCGAGGATATTCATGGAAAAATGATGTGGAGGGCCACTAATACAGCTCAATTATTTTTTGATAATTGTCGTGTTCCAAAAGAAAATATTTTAGGTCAGCGAGGTAATGGTTCACGTATAATGCTTAGTTCTTTGGATTCAGGAAAGCTAGGTGTTGCAGCGATTGGAGTTGGGTTAGCACAAGGAGCCTATGAAATGGCTTTAGAATATGCGAAAAATAGAAATCAATTTGGGAAATCAATTTCTAATTATCAGGCTATTTCTTTCAAATTAGCTGATATGCATATGAAAATTGAGTTAGCAAGAAATATGCTATATAAAGCTTGTTGGCTTAAGGATAACAAACAGCGTTTTTCTATAGAGGCCGCTATTGCAAAACTTTACAGTTCAGAAATTGCAAAGGAAGTTGCGGATGAAGCGGTACAAATTCATGGAGGTTATGGATTGATTAAAGAATATCCAATCGAGAGATTTTACAGGGATCAAAGAATGTTGCAGGTTGGCGAAGGTACATCTGAAATACAACGACTTATAATATCTAAATATATAGGTTGTTATAAAAAATGATTTAGGATTAATATCACTCATTTTAATCTACGATGCCTAAGAGAGAAATATTTAGGAGTTCATTAAATCCTCAATTTCCTCAATTTCAATAGGAATGGTTGCCATTAAATCAACTGGACCGTCTTCAGTTATCAAAATATCGTTTTCGATCCTTATCCCGATTTTTTCATCTGGAATATAAATTCCAGGTTCGCAGGTAAACACCATTCCAGGTTTAAATGCATGGTAACGATTACCTACATCATGAACGTCCATCCCTAAGAAATGTGAAGTACCATGAGGGTAGTATTTTTTATAAAGCGGCTTTTGAGGATCTTGTCTTGCTACATCTTGCTTATCTAATAATCCTAATCCAATTAATTCAGATTCCATGATTTTACAAACTTCTTTGTGGTAATCCTCTAAAATATTCCCAACTGTTAACATTTGGGTAGCCTCGATCATTACTTTTCTAGCTGCTTGATAAACCTGTTTCTGGCGATCAGTAAAACGCCCATTAATTGGAATTGTTCTTGTAAGGTCAGAGGCGTAATTAGCATATTCAGCCCCAAAGTCCATTAACACCAGGTCACCATCCTTACATTGTTGGTTGTTATTAGTATAATGAAGTATACAAGCATTTTCTCCAGAGGCAAAAATTGGCGTGTAGGCATGTCCGTTGGCTCTGTTTCTTATGAACTCATGTGTTGCTTCAGCTTCCAATTCATACTCCCAAACACCTGGTTTTGCAAAATCAAGAATTCTTCGAAATCCTTTTTCGGTGATATCACAAGCGTGTTTTATGATGTCCACCTCGAAGGATGATTTGATTTCTCTCAAACGAGTAACCAATGGGGTAACACGTTCAAAATGATGAGCAGGTAATTGGTTTTTTAATTCTCGGGTGAATCGAATATTTCTTGAGTCAACATCAGAATGAGCTCTATCGTGCTCGTTTTGATTAACATAAATATTTTCTGCCCAGTTGGTTAGCATTTTAAAGATCGAATCGAAATTTTCTAACCAAAAAACAGTTTTGATACCAGAAACAGCGGTTGCTTGTTTCTTAGTGTATTTTGGTCCTTCCCACACTTTGATGTGTTCGCTTGTTTCGCGAACGAATAAAACTTCTCGGTAAGAAGGGTTAGGGCAATCTGGAAATAATAATAAAATTGATTGTTCTTGGTCGATTCCACTCAAATAAAACAAATCTGAGTTTTGTCGGAATGGAAAGAAGCAATCACCATTTCTTGGCATTTCATCATTGGAATGAAATATCACTAAACTGTTAGGCTTCAGCAGTTTATTTAATCTATTTCTATTGTCTACAAACAATTGAGGGTCAATAACATCATATCTTACATTCATATTTCCTTGTTTAGAAAGATTCTAAATAAAAACCTATAAACCTAGGTTAACTAGGTGGCTTAAACTACTCTAAATATAAGTAAATATAGGGGTTTAAAAGGTTTTTCAACAGCTTTTAATAACCTATATCGATAAGCAGCTCTTCTACTGTAAAGTACCGTTTAAGGTTATAAACATTTTGTGTTGTAAATTTGCGTGTTGAATTAAAACTTCATTCGAGAACAAAAACTTAAACTTTATGAGTAATTCAGGTTTAGGAAAAACATCAATAGGTAGGAAAGTGGTTATGGCCCTTTCAGGTTTATTCCTTTTGGTTTTCCTTCTTCAGCATTTAGTAATTAACTTACTATCAGTAATTAGTCCTGATGCATTTAATGAGGCATCTCAATTTATGGGGACTAACCCACTAGTGCAGTTTGTTGCACAGCCAATTCTTATTGCAGGTATTTTAATACACTACATTATGGGAATTGTTTTAACTATGAAAAACAAGAAAGCAAGACCAGTTGCCTACGTTGTAGACAATCAGGCTGCTAATTCGTCTTGGGTTTCAAGAAACATGATTATCACAGGAATCATGATTTTCTTATTCTTAATCCTTCACATGAAAGATTTCTGGTTACACGAGATTACTGTAAAGTTTGTCGAAGGTGATATGTCAGGTTTAAAAAACCCTGAGATTGCGGAAAGTGGGTTAAGATACTGGGCAGAGTTAAATGCAAAATTCCACGGGAATCACATTTATGCGGTTGTTTACTCAGTAGCTTTTGTTTTCTTAGGATTACACTTGGCACATGGATTTGCTTCAACTTTCCAATCTGTTGGTTTCCGTCACGGAAAATATACACCAGCATTAGCGAAAGCTGGAAAAGCTTACTCTGTTATTGTTCCTTTATTATTCATCGTAATTGCTTGGTATCACACTTTTGTTACCTGTAACGCATAATTAAAGTATTTAGACTATGTCAGTATTAGATTCAAAAATACCAGCAGGTCCAATTAAGGATAAGTGGACTAATCATAAAAATAAGATTGATGTTGTTAACCCAGCGAATAAGCGTTTAATTGACGTTATCGTAGTAGGTACAGGTTTAGCGGGAGGTTCTGCTGCTGCTTCGCTTGCTGAAATGGGATACAATGTAAAAGCATTTTGTTACCAAGATTCTCCAAGACGTGCACACTCTATTGCAGCACAGGGAGGTATCAACGCAGCAAAGAACTATCAAAATGACGGTGATTCAACTTACCGTTTATTCTACGATACAGTAAAAGGAGGTGATTACCGTGCAAGAGAAGCAAACGTTTACCGTTTAGCTGAGGTATCGGCAAATATCATCGACCAGTGTGTTGCTCAAGGTGTACCATTTGCAAGAGACTATGGAGGACTTTTAGATAACCGTTCATTTGGGGGTGTATTAGTATCTCGTACTTTCTACGCTAAAGGACAAACTGGACAACAGTTATTATTAGGTGCATACTCTGCTATGAACCGTCAAATCAACAAAGGAAAAATCAAGATGTATAACCGTCATGAAATGATGGACTTGGTTAAGGTTGATGGAAAAGCAAGAGGAATCATAGCAAGAAACTTAGTAACTGGAGAGATCGAAAGACATTCAGCTCACGCAGTAGTTATTGCATCAGGAGGTTACGGTAACGTATTCTTCTTATCAACTAACGCAATGGGATCTAACGTTTCTGCAGCTTGGAAAATCCACAAAAAAGGAGCTTTCTTCGCAAACCCTTGTTACACACAAATTCACCCAACATGTATTCCACGTTCAGGTGACCACCAGTCGAAGTTAACTTTGATGTCGGAGTCATTAAGAAACGATGGTCGTATTTGGGTTCCTAAGAAATTAGAAGACGTAAAAGCGATTAGAGAAGGTAAATTAAAGCCAACTCAAATCAAAGAAGAAGATAGAGATTACTACTTAGAAAGAAGATATCCTGCATTCGGAAACTTAGTACCTCGTGATGTTGCATCGAGAGCTGCTAAAGAAAGATGTGATGCTGGATATGGTGTAAACGAAACTGGTGAAGCAGTTTACCTTGATTACGCGTCAGCAATCCAACGTTACGGAAAAACTGAAGCGAACATCAAAGGTTTGGACGCTAATGATAAAGAATTAGTAACTAAGTTAGGTACTGCTGTAGTTGAGGCTAAGTATGGTAACTTATTCCAGATGTATGAAAAAATTGCAGATGAGAATCCATACAAAACACCAATGAAGATTTACCCTGCGGTTCACTACACAATGGGAGGTATTTGGGTTGATTACAACTTAATGACTACTATTGAAGGGTGTTACGCAGCTGGTGAGGCTAACTTCTCTGAGCACGGAGCAAACAGATTAGGAGCTTCTGCATTAATGCAAGGTTTAGCTGATGGTTACTTCGTATTACCGTACACAATTGGTGATTTCTTAGCGAAGGATATTAGAACTGGAACTATTCCAACGAATACTCCAGAGTTTGACGAAGCTGAAGCTGATGTTAAAAAGCAAATTGATTTCTTTATCAATAACAACGGAACTAAATCTGTTGACCACTTCCATAAGAGACTTGGAAAAGTAATGTGGGACAAAGTTGGAATGTCAAGAAACGAACAGGGATTAAAAGAAGCTATCGCTGAAATCAAACAAATTAGAGAAGAATTCTGGAAAGAAGTTAAGGTTCCTGGAACTGCTAACGGATTAAACCCAGAATTAGAGAAAGCAGGTAGAGTTGCTGATTTCTTAGAACTAGGAGAGTTATTCGCTAAAGATGCTTTACATAGAAACGAATCATGTGGAGGTCACTTCCGTGAAGAGTCTGTTGAAGTAGGTGGAGAACAGGATGGGGAAGCATTAAGAGATGATGTAAACTTCAGATATGTTGCTGCTTGGGAATACAAAGGTGAACCAAGTGATGCAGTTCTTCATAAAGAAGAATTAGAGTTTAACGATATCGAATTAAAACAACGTTCATACAAGTAATTATAAAAACGTAAAGACATGAATTTAACATTAAAAATTTGGAGACAAAAAGACTCAAAAGCTAAAGGAGCAGTTGAGACTTACCAAGTAAAAGATATTAGTCCTGATTCTTCGTTTTTAGAAATGCTTGACGTTTTAAACGAACAATTAGTTGAAACTGATAAAGAGCCTGTAGCATTCGATCACGATTGTAGAGAGGGTATTTGTGGAATGTGTTCATTGTACATCAACGGAGAAGCTCACGGACCAGATAGAGGCGTTACGACTTGTCAATTACACATGAGAATGTTTAAAGATGGTGATACTATCACAATCGAGCCATTTAGATCGGCTGCCTTCCCAGTAGTAAAAGATTTAGTTGTAGACAGAAGCTCATTTGATAGAATCCAGCAAGCTGGAGGATATGTATCTGTAAATACTTCAGGAAATACTCAAGATGCTAACGCATTACCTATTCCAAAGGCAGACGCAGATAAGGCTTTCGATGCTGCAACATGTATTGGATGTGGAGCTTGTGTAGCAACTTGTAAAAACGGATCAGCAATGTTATTCGTTTCTGCAAAAGTTTCTCAATTCTCATTATTACCTCAAGGTAAAGTTGAAGCGGATAAGAGAGTATTAAGTATGGTTGATCAAATGGATTCAGAAGGATTTGGAAACTGTACAAACACAGGAGCTTGTGAGGTTGAGTGTCCTAAAGGAATTTCTTTAGATAACATCGCAAGAATGAACAGAGACTTCCTTAGAGCATCTGTTGTTTCTGAAGAGAAATAAGAATTAGATATTCTAAAAATAAAAACGCTCGACTAATGTCGGGCGTTTTTTATTTGTGCTTTAAAGAGGTTATTTTAGTAGTATGAACCTTCCTTATTCAATCGAAAACATTTTGGAGCTTTCCGAAGGAAACTTGATTCAATCGGGTGCCGAGGGCTTAAAGGTTCAAACTTTGTTGATTGATAGTAGAAGGGTTTCTAATGCCACCAAGTCTGTTTTTATAGCTGTAAAAGGCGATCGTCACGACGGACATAATTATCTTGCTGAGGCTTATCAAAAGGGAATTCGCGCTTTTATTGTAGATCGCTCAGTTGATCTTAATTTGTTAAAAGACGCTTGGGTAATTCAGGTTCCTAATTCTTTATTAGCGCTTCAATTATTGGCGCATAAACATCGTAAATCGTTTGATTTTCCTATTGTTGGCGTTACCGGAAGTAATGGTAAAACAATAGTGAAGGAGTGGTTGTACCAATTGATTAAAGAGGAATTTCACGTTGTTAAAAGTCCTAAAAGTTATAATTCTCAAGTTGGAGTGCCTTTAAGTGTTTGGCAAGCTGAGAACGAGCATAATTTCGGGATTTTTGAAGCTGGGATTTCAAAGCCCGGTGAAATGGGAGCGCTTGAATTTATGATTCAACCAACAGTTGGGATTTTCACCAACTTGGGTAGTGCTCACGATGAAAACTTTAAAAGTTGGGAAGAAAAGGCAAAGGAAAAGTTAAGGCTGTTTGAGAATGCTCAATCCTTAATTTATTGCAGAGATTTCTTACCAATCCATAATACCCTTACTCAAAAAACACATTATAAACAGCTTAAAACTTTTACTTGGAGTAAAAAGCTAACTGCTGATCTAATGGTTGGTAAAATTGATAAAACGGATGTTAATTCTTTGGTTCAAGCTGTTTACAAAAATGAGTTTATTAAGATTACAGTTCCTTTTAATGATGATGCTAGTATAGAAAATTGTATTACATGTTGGGCTACATTATTGCATTTAGGATATGATAATGAGTGGATTGATAAGAGGATGAAGACTTTAGCACCAGTTGCTATGCGACTGGAATTAAAGGAAGGTTTGAATGATTGCTCAATTATTAACGATTATTATAATTCGGACTTTGGAAGCTTGGAAATTGCACTTGATTTTATGGTGCAACAAAAACAACAGCCGAATAAGACTATTATATTATCAGATATACTACAGTCGGGAAAAAGCGATGAGGAACTGTATCAATCTGTAGCTTCACTTTTATCCGCAAAAGGGATTCATAAAATCATTGGGATTGGAAAAAACATAAGTGAGCAGAAGGACTTGTTTCCTGAAAGTGCTCAGTTTTTTACAACCACCAACGACTTTATTCAAGGGGTTGATTTATCTCTATTTAAAAATGAGACTATACTTTTAAAAGGTGCTCGACCATTTGGGTTTGAAAGGATAAGTACATTATTCCAAAAGCGTGTTCATGAAACGGTTTTAGAAATTAACCTAAATGCTATTGTAAATAACCTAAACTATTATAAATCTCAATTGGAGCCATCTACAAAAGTAATGGCAATGGTTAAGGCATTTTCATATGGAAGTGGTTCTTTCGAAATAGCCAACGTTTTACAGTATAATCATGTTGATTATTTAGCCGTAGCTTATGCCGATGAAGGCGTTGAATTGAGAAGGGCGGGAATTACTTTACCCATTATGGTAATGAACCCTGAACAACAGTCTTATGACCTTATGATTCAAAATAAATTAGAACCAGAAATTTATTCGTTCAAGGTTTTTGATTTGTTTTTAAAGGCATTAAATAGAAGTGGATATGAAGGCGCTCCTTATCCAGTGCATATTATGATTGATACTGGTATGCATAGGTTAGGGTTTGAGGAGCCAGATTTACATAAACTGATTATTCAAATTAAGAACAACAAGCTTATAAAAGTTAAGAGTGTTTTTAGTCATTTAGCGACAGCAGATGAACCAATTCACCGACTATTTACGTTGGATCAAATTTCCTTATTTGATAGATTGAGCCAAAAGGTTTGTGAAAATTTGGGAGACGATATTATAAGGCATATAGCCAATTCAGCTGGAGCTTTAGCCTTTCCAGAAGCTCAATTTGGAATGGTTAGATTAGGAATAGGAATGTATGGAATTAGTGCTTTTGCAGAGCATCAAGCTAAACTTGAGCCGGTATCCGAATTGAAAACTACCATCTCTCAAATAAAGAATATTCCAGCGCATGATTCCGTGGGTTACTCAAGGATGGAAATGCCTACAAAAGATATAGTAATTGCAACAGTTCCTATTGGTTATGCTGATGGTTTAAGAAGAAGTCTTGGGCGACGAAAAGGCCACATGATTATTAATGGTGAGAAAGCACCAATTGTAGGAAATGTTTGTATGGATATGTGTATGTTGGACATCACCCATATTGATGCAGAAGAGGGTGATGAGGTAATTGTATTTGGAGCAGAATTCCCAATTCAAAAATTTGCTAAGTTGATGGATACCATTCCATACGAAGCTTTAACAGGTATTTCCCCTCGCGTAAAAAGAGTTTACTATCAAGAGTAGTTGTATCTTTGCGGTATGTTAATCGATACCCATTCCCATTTTTATTCAAAAGAGTTTAATGAAGATTTAAACGATTGTATTCAGCGTTGTAAGGATAATGGTGTTGAACAAGTTTTAATGCCTAATGTTGATGTTGAGTCGATTGAAAGAATGCACTTGCTGGAGGATGAGAATAAAGACTTTTTTAAAAGCATGATGGGGGTTCACCCTTGCTATGTTAAAGAAGGTTATCAAACTGAATTGGATACTTGCAAAAGTTGGTTTGTTAAACGTGAATATTGCGCTGTTGGTGAAATTGGGATCGATTTATATTGGGATAAAAGTACGCTGGCCATTCAGCAAGATGCATTTGTTCAGCAAATACGCTGGGCAAAGGAGTTAGGTAAACCTATTGCCATCCATGCTCGAGATAGTTTTCAGGAAATATTTGATGTACTTGATCAGGAAAATGATGATTCTTTAACAGGAGTTTTGCATTGCTTTTCTGGAGGAATTGAGGAGGCTCAAAAAATAATGAGTTACGGAGGGTTTAAAATGGGAATAGGAGGTGTTCTTACCTTTAAAAAGGCAGGGTTAGACAAAACAATCGAGCAAGTTCCATTGTCAGAATTAGTGTTAGAAACAGATGCACCATACCTTTCCCCAGCTCCAAAAAGAGGTAAAAGAAACGAATCATCTTACTTACTTTACATCGCAGAAAAATTAGCAGAAGTAAAAGGCGAAACTCTTCAAACAGTTGCCGAAGTAACAACGGGTAACGCTAAGGAATTATTCAACTTGAAATAGTCCCCCGCGGGTGATATTCAAGTACTACTTTTCAAGAAGTGGTTCAACCACGTTCCAAACATTATTGATTACAATTCTATAGCCCTCTGGCGTAGGATGGATTCCATCTTTTTGGTTCAATTCAGAATCACCAGCAACACCTTCTAATAAGAATGGTATCAAATTAACATTATTCGAATCTGCCAACGTAGGGAAAATTTCTTTGAATTCCTTTGTGTATTCAATTCCAATATTTGGAGGGATTTGCATTCCGGCTATAACAATTTTAGCGGATGGTATTTTGGCTCTAACCGTATCTATTATCTCTTGCAGGTTTGCTTTTGTTTCGGTTAACGGAATACCTCTTAAACCATCATTTGGACCTAATTCTAGGATGAAAACCTTTACGTTTTCTTTTAATACCCAACTTAATCTGTTTTTCCCACCAGAGGTAGTTTCTCCACTAATTCCTGCATTAACTACCTGATAATTATATCCGTTGGAATCAATCTTTTCTTGTAATAAAGCGGGCCAAGCTTCTTTTTGTTTTACTCCGTATCCCTCAGTTAAACTGTTTCCAAAGCAAAGTATAACTTGTTCGGAATTAGATTCAACCTCTTCAACTATTTCTTTTTGGGGTTTAACTTCCATGGGTTTTATTTCTTTTGCAGGTTCTCCACAACCGAATAAAACAAGAATGGATAGGGAAAACCCTAGTTTAAATACCGCTAATGGAGAATATGTTTCGTTTGAGATCATCTTAACGTAGTTTTGTAAACAGACCATTTTTCGGCCTTTAAACAAATATAAAGAGATTAGCATGTCGGCAATACTGAATATTACAAACCTGAGTAAAAGCTTTACAAGCGGTGACCAGGTATTAAATATATTAGAGGATATTAACATCAACTTAAACGAGCAAGAAACATTTTCTATAGTCGGTCCATCAGGAAGTGGAAAAACAACCTTGTTAGGTTTATGTGCAGGATTAGATGATGCAACAGATGGAAAAATTGAGTTATGTGGTATTGATTTGGGATCTCTTAATGAAGACCAAAGGGCTATTTTAAGAAATCAGAAAGTTGGATTTATTTTTCAGGATTTTCAGCTTTTACCCTCCCTTACAGCGCTCGAAAATGTAGTTGTACCGCTTGAATTACAAGGAGCTAAAGATGCAACAAAGGTTGGAAAGGAATTGTTGGAAAAAGTTGGTTTAGGGAAAAGATTAAATCACTATCCTTCACAGTTATCTGGAGGAGAGCAGCAAAGGGTAGCAATGGCTAGAGCTTTCTCTAATAATCCAACTATTTTATTTGCCGATGAGCCGACTGGAAACTTAGATGAGGAAAGTGGAGAAACGGTTGTGAAGCTGTTGCTAGATTTAAATAAGGAAGCAGGAACCACTTTGGTGATTGTAACCCACGATTTAGAATTAGCCAAGAAAACTCAGAGGATGGTAGTGCTGAAAGGAGGTAGAGTAAGTGAGGAGGTAATAAACGAGAATGTTTAAATCGCACACAGAGTATGAAGAGTCAAAAAGAGAACTCTTTTAAATCTTTTGACTCTTCATACTCTGTGTGGGATAATTAAAAATAAACGTCATCCTGAGCGGAGTCGAAGGGTAAGTACCTTCAAATAACAACCCTTTGACTCCGCTCAGGGTGACAAAAAATATGCGAGATCCGCGGGTGAAATAAAAATGAACGAAACATTAAAATCAAAAACACAAATTGGATGGCTATTAAAAATGGCTTGGCGCGACTGGAGAGCTAGTCGTAAAAAACTTTATTTGTTTATTGCATCCATTGTTTTAGGTATATCAGCTGTTGTTGCTATTCAGTCTTTCGGGAGTAACTTAAAAGTTAAAATCAAAGAGGATTCGAAAAGTTTGATGGGAGCAGACTTTATTATTGATAGTCGACAAGTTCCTACCCCGAAAGTAATTGAGATAGTCGACTCAATTGGTTATTCTGCGCGTGAAATTAATTTCGGATCGATGGCTTTCTTCCCGAAGAATGGAAGGAGTAAGTTGATCAAAGTAAGTGGTTTTGAAGGTGTGTTTCCTATTTATGGAGAAGTAGAAACTGAGCCGGTTGAGGCGGCAGAATCTTACAAAAAAACTAATGGCGCATTGGTGGATGCAACTACGATGTTGCAGTTCAATTTAGAGATTGGAGACACCGTAAAAGTGGGAATGGTTTCCTTACCTATAGTAGGTGCTTTGAAATCAGTTCCAGGGAAATCAGCTATTTCTTCTTCTATCATGCCACCAGTCTTTATTCCTTACGATTACATTGAAAAAACAGGTTTAATTCAAAGAGGAAGTAGGGTGGAATACCAATATTATTTTAAAGCAAAACCTAACACAGATTTACGAAAATTAGAGCAGGAGTTGTTACCAGTTTTAGATTTAGAAAATGCTGATTTGGATACACATACTTCTGCAGGTAGACAACTGGGTGAAGGGTATAACAACTTTGGGAAGTTTTTGAACTTAGTAGCATTCACAGCATTACTATTAGGATGTTTAGGAATAGCAAGTGCAACAAACATTTACATTAAAGAAAAGAAAAAAGCAATTGCTGTTTTGAAATGTATTGGATTAACAAGAAAGCAAACCTTTTTGATTTACTTGTTCCAAATCATTTTTATTGGTTTCTTAGGTAGTTTGTGGGGTACCTTGCTTGGCGTTGGATTACAGCAATTATTCCCAATTTTATTACAAGACTTTCTGCCTGTAAATGTTGATTTTGCTATTATTCCGGAGGTGGTTTTCCTTGGCTTAACTCTTGGGATAATCATGTCGGTTGTTTTTTCTTTGTACCCATTAATTAGTACTTGGTTTGTAACCCCTAATCAAGTTTTAAGAGCTCAGGATACGAGTAATAAAAAGACAAGAATTTTGGCCTTTATTGTGGGGCCCACTATTGCTTTGACTGTATTCTTGTTTTCTTACTTGTTGCTTGGTCAGTTATTATATTCGATAATTTTTATCGTTGGAATATTAGTGGTGTTCGGGTTAATCCGATTAATTGCCGGAATATTTATTAAAGCGATTAAAAACGCGTTTCCTAAAAAGTGGAGTTTCCCTGCTAGACAAGGATTGTCTAATTTATTTCGTCCAGGAAATCAAACCATTACGTTAATCCTTTGTATAGGTGTTGGTGTGTTCTTGATTAATACATTATACCTTGCAAAAGATACTTTGATTAGTAGTACTTCCTTCCAGAAGAATTCAAAAACTCCTAATATTCTTTTATTAGATGTTCAGAAACCAGAAATTGAGCCAGTAAGCTCAACTATAAAATCGTTTGAACAACCAGTGATTGATGAAATCCCAGTTGTTGCTATGAAGTTGCACAGCATTAATGGAGTTAGAGCAACGGAATTGAAAGAAGATTCTACAAGCGGGATTAAAAACTGGGTTTTAGAAGGGCAGTTTAGAGCTTCATACAGGGACACGTTAGTAAAATCGGAAGCATTAATTGAAGGGGAGTGGATTGGCGAGGTAAGCAATCCTAAAGTAATCCCAATCTCATTAGATATTGGATTTAAAAAGGATGCTAAGTTAGAACTGGGAGATCGTGTTGTTTTTAACATTCAGGGAGTTTTAATGGAGACGGAGGTTAAAAGTATCCGAAGAATTGAATGGTCTCAAATGCAGATGAATTTTTCGGTAATGTTTCCTAAAGGTTCTATAGAAGATGCTCCGCAAACAAATGTATTAACCACTCAGGCTCCAACTGATTCGATTGCAGCAAAAATGCAACAAACGTTAGTTATGGATCACCCTAGTGTTACTGTTATTGATATCCGATCGGTAATGGGATTGGTTGAAGGAATCCTTGGAAAAATAGCTTGGGTAATCAATTTCTTGGCCTTCTTTAGTATCCTAACAGGATTTATCGTATTAATTGGAGCAGTAAGAACAAATAAATTCCAACGCTTAAAGGAGAATGCAATGCTTAGAACAATTGGTGCTACTAGTGCTCAGATTTTTAAGATGACTGCGTTGGAGTATGTTATTTTGGGAATTTTAGGGGCATTATCGGGGACTACACTTTCCGTTATTGGGGCTTATTTATTATCTACTTTTTCATTCCGAACGCCATTTGTGATTTCATGGCTGCCTGTTATTTTGGTGCCTTTATTGGTGACATTAGCAGTTGCAATTATCGGAATTTTAAACAACAGAAATATCATTAAAACTTCTCCCAAAGAGATTTTAAGAGGTAATTAAACAATAGGCCTTATC
>JAYPYW010000025.1:0-15310 GCA_038154685.1 Flavobacteriales bacterium
TATTGTTGTTGATGAAATACTTGGTGTTGTCCATGAGGCTCCTGAAGAACTAGACCCCAAAGAAGAACCGCCTGAAGTTGCAGCAAACCATTCAATAGATCCTGAAGAAGCCGTTGCATCAATTGTCATTGTTCCAGTCCCACATCTTGAGTTACCATTTGAACCTGAAATCGTTGGTAATGCATTTACAGTAATTGTTCCAGTGGCATCATCCCCACAACCATCAAGATCGATTGTGTAATTAAAAGTACCACTTGCTGATGGTGTACCGCTAATTGTTAGGGTATTAGATGAGTAACTTGCAGAAACACCCGCAGGCAAACCAGTTGAAGAAGTTATCCCTGTAACTCCTGAAGTAGTATGGGTAATATCTGTAATAGCAACATCTTTACATACTGTTGGAGAACTTGAAGCAGCTCCAACAGAACACGAAGCACAAGCCCCAAGATTTGTCCAATAAGCCGAACCGGTTCCTGATGTTGGAGCATGTTGTCCCCACGCCGCGTGAGTCGTAAGTTGATAAAGATTTCCACTGTACGTCATCTGGATTCCAACATAATAGTTTGTATAGTCAGCATAATAAACCCATGCTGGTTTCCCTGAACAATCGACTGCTTTTGATTCTTGAAATGAAAAAACAGAAAGGAATAATAGAATTATTCCAAGGGAGCTAATTTTAGTTTTCATACCCGTATAAGGTTAAATTGGTTAAGTTCTAAGCTAAATACGTGATTTCCCTTATATAGTTTCAGAAAACTCTTATTTAAATCGATTTAGTAAGTTAACCTTATCCTGCTCAAGAACAAATCAACTCTATAACATAAGCTTTTTAGAACACATACTACCCCCAGAAAATAGTTGCAAGAAGTAAACTCCCTTAGAGAATGATGGGACCGAAATTTGAGTGAATCTATTTTTCTCCTTGAAGCTTTCCCGGTAAACAATTTGTCCCGATGAATTTCTAATCAAAATTTGATTAAAGCTTTTTCCTTCCGAATTAATAGCGGATAAAATACGAGATTCTGGATTGTAATTTACAATCGGTTGCTGTAAGGACCATAAAATATTACTTACCCTTAAATCAGTCTCAAAACCATCCATATCCACTTCGGATAACTTGTAAAAAGTAGCTTCATTACCAGAAGTGTTAAATACACAAAATTCATAGTCTACTTGATCAATTGAATTCCCACTTGCAGGAACAACTCCCGCTAAAACCCAATTTACCCCGTCTGTTGAGGAATATATATTAAAATGGCTAGCATTAATCTCTGTAGCGGTTGTCCAACTTAATATACCCTCATTATCAATAACTGGATAAGCATTAAAACTAATCAACTCAACTGGTAAGGCAATTAAGCTTGTCATACAAGGTGTTCCATCCCCACCTCCATAAGTTGCATCAGTAAAGTAATCTGTTGGTGTGGTCATATTTTGAGCCAAAATTCCATTTACACTAGCCCCTTCTGTTAATTGATTTTGGAAAGTACCGGTCACACAAAAATCCCCAAAACTTTCCAGCGTTAAATTATTGGTGAAAGATCCTGCTAAAAGCACTGCTCCTTCATTTTGTAAACGTGTAATCTTTCCAGATTTACCGGCATCCAAGTCAATCGATCCATTATGCCCATAAACACCACCGGCTTGAACCTCTAATTGGAAGCCTGCCGTGAAATTTGCTCCGTTTTGAAACGCAACTCCCCCACTTTGAACAACCATTCTGTAAGGCAAAACAGATGCAAAATTCCCAAACGCTATTAAACTTAGGTTGGTCGTATAATCAAAAGATGAATTACTCCAATCATGCCGCATATAGCAAATGCTTGATGATGTTGGTACATCACCAGGTGTACTACAATTTGCATCTGTATCCCAAGTATCTGGTGAAGAACAAGAATAATATTCTGAACAAGCTGCTGTTGTAGCTTGAGTAACTAATGAGCCATAAGTCGTTCCATTTTCATTGGTAGCATAAGCTTTGTAATAATATGTTGTTGAAGGAGACAAATCAGCTAACTCAATTGGATGAACACCTAAAGGTGTTGTCCCAATACTTCTAGAGGTTTTAGTAACTCCTGTTAATGTACCTAATGTAGACGAGTTAACTAATCCACTATTTGTTCCCCAAATAATCCCCATTTCAGATAAAGTTCCATTTGTAAGATTAATTTGAAGACGAGCAGTCATAGATTCGCAATGAACTCCTACAGGCGAACTGGATGACAAAACAGGAGATTGCGATTTAGCTGTAAAGCAAAACAAGAAAATAATTATCACATGAGTGATTTTCTGGGCAGGGTAAAAAAGTTTCAAAGCAGGCTAATTTTTCAGATGGAAAAGTATAAAACATAGCCAATCAATGCTGGTCAACCTCTATTCAAAAGGGGGTAAATTGCATTCATTTTATCCAGTTTTTAAAAAAAGATAATTCAAAGCGAAGTTAGTGGAAGTAACTTTTACAAATTCTGCATAAACTTCTCTTCCCGCCAAGTTAGTGGAGTCGGCGGGAATCGAACCCGCGTCCAAAAAAGGAATTCAAGTGCTTTCTACATGTTTAGTTCACGATTAATTTTCGACAATAACCTGGGCGTAAACACCCGAATTAAAGCTTATTCTGTTAAATTTCGAAATGGCATCCAGATGCTACCAAATCTAGTTCAAATTCAACAATGCCCCGATTAGTGAAGGTATCGAACAAACGATCACCCGGAACAGTCAGTCCGGCACCTTGTGCCTGGATTAAGCTCAAATGGTCTGAGACGCTATTAAGCAGCTAACGCGAAGTTATTTTCTCCGTTTAAAAAGTCGGTATCCTGAATTAACGAGCATAGAAACCAAAGCTCGACATGCTTACAAATCAATTGCACTTCCTGTCAAAACCAGTCGACCCCAATAAAAAAAGAACAGGATATAAAGATACAACCTTTCCATTAGATAATAGAAATTGAGAAAATTCTTAAATTTAAATTGTGATAAAAGATTGTCCTTGTGGAAAGAAATTAGGTTACGAAAAATGTTGTGGCAAATTCCATAACTCAAACGCCACCCCTTCCACTGCCGAAGATTTAATGAGATCTCGCTATACAGCTTTCACTTTAGCATTAGGTGATTACCTTATTAAAACCCATGCTTCCTCTGCCCAAACTTCCGTTAGCAAAGACGATCTAATAAAATGGGCTAAATCAGTAAAGTGGGTTAAACTCGAAATAATAGACACTTTAAGTGGAAAAGAAAACGATTCAACTGGGATAGTAGAATTTAGAGCTCATTTCAAAGAGAAAATCTTCAAAAGGCAAATTCATGAAAGATCTAATTTTATTCGTGAAAATGGTGAATGGAAATATTTAAACGGGATTCATTTGTGATGTTACAACAATGAAAGCATTAAAGTTTCCAACCGATTCTTGAAAGTTTTGTTGCTTGAAATCTTCAGTCCTTCTTTCATTAATTTTATAGCCCCTTCTTCATCACCTTTCCTTAAGCATTCTTCTATCTTTTTTAGGATAGGTATAACAACAGTTGACTCCTCCATCACCTTTTCATTTTTCATACCCAAAAAAACGATTACAATTTAACCTTAAGCTTAAGGAAAGTTTAAAGTTTTGTTATTATGCGAGAGTTACACTAACAATTCACAAAATATTTTTTCTATTAATTAAACCTTTTACTTTTGAATGCATCAAAGAACTAAATCAAATTATTAAATCATGAAAAAGTTAATTATTCTAGGAGCATTTATTTTAACATCAGGCTTGATAAACGCCCAAACGGAAACAAAAAAAGTAAATAAAAGACAAAAGAATCAAACCACACGAATTGCAGAAGGCGTTAGCTCTGGAGAACTTACAAAAAGAGAAACAAGAAAATTAGCTCGTCAGCAAAAAGATATCCAAAAAACTAAAAGACAAGCCAAAGCCGATGGAGTTGTAACAAAAAAGGAAAGAGCAACAATTCAAGCAAAACAAAACGCTGCAAATAGGAACATTAGAAGGAAAAAGAACAACGAAAGAGATCGAGATTAGTATTCCTTCAATTTAAATAAAATAAAAAGCCTCATCGTTTGATGAGGCTTTTCATTTTCAGGAAATTATTTTTACTGTTCTCCTTCTTCTTGGTTTTCTGTTGATTCAGTCCCCTCAGAAGTTTCTCCCTCAGTAGATGGGTTTTCTATCACATTACCTTCTTCATCCAATAAAACTTCATCCTCTTCATCTTTCGATGTTGGAACTTTTGCAACTGCAGCAATTTGATCTTTCCCTTTAAGGTTAATCAATTTAACTCCTTGAGTTGCCCTTCCCATTACCCTCATGTTTTCAACAACCATTCTGATAGCAATACCAGATTTGTTGATAATCATTAAGTCATGCTCACCTGTAACAGATTTGATAGCGATTAACTCACCTGTCTTTTCCGTGATGTTAAGTGTTTTAACCCCTTTACCACCTCTGTTTGTGATTCGGTAAACTGGTTCACCATCTTCAGGATCGTTTAAATATGTACGCTTACCGTAACCATTCGCAGAAACAACTAGTACTGTCTCTTCTTCTGGACGTTCGATACAAATCATACCAACTACTTCGTCTTTTGGCCCACCTAAAGTGATACCTCTAACTCCAGTAGCCGTTCTACCCATTGGTCTAACCTTAGCTTCAGGGAATCTGATACATCTACCAGACTTCAGAGCCATTAAGATTTCATTTTCACCATTAGTTAATTTAGCCTCTAATAATTGATCATCCTCACGAACATTAATAGCGTTAATACCATTTGTTCTTGGACGAGAGTATGCCTCTAATGAAGTTTTCTTAATCACACCATTCTTAGTACACATAACGATGAAGTTGTTCTTAACATACTCTTCATCTTTAAGGTCTTGAACGTTGATGTAAGCCATTACTTTATCATCACGCTCGATGTTAATTAAGTTTTGGATAGCTCTACCTTTAGCAGTCTTGTTTCCTTCTGGAATATCAAATACTCTCATCCAGAAACACTTACCTTTCTCAGTAAATACCAATAACCAGTTGTGGTTAGTCGCGAAGAATAAGTTCTCTAAGAAATCTTCATTTCTAGTAGCCGAACCTCTTGATCCAACTCCACCTCTAGCTTGAGTTTTGTACTCACTTAATTCTGTACGCTTAATGTATCCTAAGTGTGAAATTGTAACAACAACCTCTTTATCAGGAATAATATCTTCGATTCTGAAGTTACCTCCAGCAAAGTCAATTTGTGATCTTCTCTCATCTCCGTACTTCTCTTTAATCTCACCTAACTCTTCTTTAATGATGTTGAATCTTCTTGATTCGTTAGCTAAGATATCTTTTAAGTCTTCGATAGTCTTCATGATCTCTTCGTACTCAGCTCTTAACTTGTCTTGCTCAAGACCAGTTAACTGACGAAGTCTCATTTCAACAATTGCTCTCGATTGAATTTCAGAAAGATCGAAACGCTTCATTAATTTTTCACGCGCCTCATCTGGAGATTTCGAACCTCTGATTAAAGCGATTACTTCATCAATGTTATCCGAAGCAATAATTAATCCTTCTAAAATATGTGCTCTTTCTTCAGCTTTCTTAAGATCAAACTTCGTTCTTTTAACAATCACATCTAATCTGTGATCAACGAAGTGAACGATCATATCTTTTAAGTTAAGCGCCTCTGGACGACCTTTAACTAAAGCGATGTTATTTACTGAGAATGAAGACTGTAACTGCGTATACTTATACAACTTATTCAATACTACATTAGTAATTGCGTTAGTCTTGATTTCGTATACAATTCTCATTCCGTTTCTATCAGATTCGTCTCTGATATCCGAAATACCTTCAATCTTTTTATCGTTAACTAAGTCGGCAGTTTTCTTAATCATTTCTGCCTTATTCACTAAATAAGGAATCTCAGTAACAATGATTCTTTCTCTACCAGTTGAAGTAACTTCAATTTCAGCCTTACCTCTGATTACAACCTTACCTCTACCTGTTTCGAAAGCATCTTTAACACCATCGTAACCGTAAATAGTACCACCAGTTGGGAAATCAGGAGCTTTAATGTGCTGCATTAACTCAGGAATCCCAATGTCTTTATTTTCGATATAAGCAACAATACCATCAACTACCTCAGTTAAGTTATGAGGTGCCATGTTTGTGGCCATACCAACAGCAATACCACTCGCACCATTTAATAATAAGTTAGGAATCCTAGTGGGTAAGACAGTTGGTTCCATTAAGGTATCATCGAAATTTAACTCGTGATCAACTGTTTCCTTTTCAATATCCTTTAAAGTTTCCTCTGCAATCTTCTTTAATCTAGCCTCCGTATAACGCATTGCAGCAGGGCTATCTCCATCAACAGACCCGAAGTTTCCTTGTCCGTCAACTAAAGGGTAACGTAAACTCCAGCTTTGAGCCATACGAACCATTGTGTCGTATACTGATGAATCACCATGCGGGTGATACTTACCAAGTACTTCCCCAACAATTCTTGCTGATTTCTTGTGAGCTTTTGAAGATGTAATACCTAAATCCATCATTCCATAAAGAACTCTACGGTGTACAGGTTTTAAACCATCTCTTACATCTGGTAATGCTCTGGAAACAATTACCGACATCGAATAATCGATGTATGCCGACTTCATTGTTTCCTCAATATCGACTTTTACTATTCTTTCTCCTTCAGCCATGTTTTGCTAACGAATTTTTGATTTAACGCTCTTTCTAATATGTCGCCCAAATTACAGCGGACTACAAGACAACTAAAATAGCAAATAAGAACGCTGAAAAACCTAGTATCCAAAGCGACTTTCCAACAAAATTTTGTTAATAAGAACAGATTTAAAAATCGAACCAAAAAATACTCACATTAGTATATTTGGTGACCAACCTTTTTGCTAGTTTTTACGTTAATTTGATTAGATTAGTAAGGAGATAAAACAAAGCGTATGGAAGCTAAATTTTCACCAAGAGTAAAAGATGTTATTACCTACAGTCGTGAAGAGGCATTAAGACTCGGTCATGATTACATTGGAGTAGAGCACCTTTTCCTAGGGATATTGAGAGAAGGAGAAGGAAACGCTATTAAGATTTTGAAGGCAATTAACGTAAACCTTCAAGAGGTTAGAAAAGCAATTGAAACAGAAATAAAACCAAAGTCAAACAATTTTAATCAAAGCGGAAACATCCCTTTAGTTAAGCAAGCGGAAAGAGCTTTAAAGATCACGTATCTTGAAGCGAAGTTGTTCAAAAGTACTTTAATAGGAACGGAACACTTATTGCTTAGTATTCTTAAAGACGATGACAACGTAGTAACCAATGTATTCGAAGAGTTTAACGTTGATTACGAAACTGTAAAAAATGAAATGGATATGATTGAAGAAGAAACAGACCCAAAAGCAGAGTTCCCAGGAGGACCTGCTGAAGGTGATGATAACGACACAGGAAATGAAGGTAACGCTGGAGGTGGCGGTGGTGGTTTCTCAAAGAAGCCAGGCGACAGTAAATCAAAAACTCCAGTATTAGACAACTTCGGAAGAGATTTAACTCAAATGGCAATGGACGGGAAATTAGATCCTATCGTTGGTCGTGGTGGTGA
Source organism: Flavobacteriales bacterium (assembly GCA_038154685.1). GTDB lineage: Bacteria > Bacteroidota > Bacteroidia > Flavobacteriales_C. Next base: position 7,588 of record JAYPYW010000025.1, read on the forward strand.
AATCGAAAGAGTTTCTCAAATCTTATCAAGAAGAAAAAAGAATAACCCAATCTTAATTGGTGAGCCAGGAGTTGGTAAATCTGCTATCGCTGAAGGTTTAGCATTAAGAATTGTACAAAGAAAAGTATCAAGAGTATTATTCGGTAAAAGAATCGTTACACTTGATTTAGCTTCTTTAGTTGCAGGAACAAAATACAGAGGACAATTCGAAGAGCGAATGAAGGCTGTTATGAATGAATTAGAGAAGTCTCCAGAGATTATCTTATTCATTGATGAAATCCATACTATCATCGGTGCTGGTGGCGCTTCAGGATCATTAGATGCATCTAACATGTTTAAACCAGCTCTTGCAAGAGGTGAAATTCAATGTATCGGTGCCACTACTCTAGATGAATTCCGTCAATACATCGAAAAAGACGGAGCATTAGAAAGAAGATTCCAAAAAGTATTGGTCGAACCAACTTCTATAGAAGAGACTGTAGAAATCTTAAATAACGTAAAAGGTCGCTACGAGGATCATCACAATGTAAACTACACGCCAGAAGCAATTGAAGCTTGTGTTAAAATGACTAACAGATTCATTACTGATCGTCATTTACCAGATAAAGCTTTAGATGCATTAGATGAAGCGGGATCAAGAGTTCACATCACTAACATTAATGTTCCTGTAGAAATCATTCAGATTGAAAAGGACATTGAGAATGTTAAGGAAGAAAAGAACCAAGTTGTAAAATCTCAGAAGTACGAAGAAGCTGCTCGCTTAAGAGATACTGAGAGACAATTAAACGAAAAACTTGACGCTGCTAAAGCTAAGTGGGAAGAAGATATTAAAGATCATAGAGAAACGGTTACTGAAGACGATGTTGCAGAAGTAATAGCCATGATGACTGGAATCCCTACAAAACGAGTTGCGGAGAAAGAACAAGGAAGATTAGCTAAAATGTCGGAAGAGCTTGAAGGAAAAGTTATCGGACAAGATGATGCGATTAAAAAGGTTGTTAAAGCGATTCAACGTAATAGAGTTGGTTTAAAGGATCCAAACAAACCAATTGGATCGTTCATATTCCTAGGACCTACTGGAGTTGGTAAAACGCAATTAACTAAGGAATTAGCGAAGTTTATGTTTGATAGTGAAGATTCTTTAATTAGAATCGACATGTCTGAGTATATGGAGAAGTTTGCTATCTCCAGATTAGTTGGAGCGCCTCCTGGTTATGTTGGATACGAAGAAGGTGGTCAGTTAACTGAAAAAGTTAGACGTAAGCCTTACTCTATCGTTTTATTAGATGAGATTGAAAAAGCGCATCCTGATGTATTTAACTTATTGTTACAAGCATTAGATGATGGGCATTTAACTGATTCATTAGGAAGAAAGGTTGATTTCCGTAACACGGTTATTATCATGACTTCTAACGTTGGTACAAGAAAGTTAAAAGAGTTTGGAACTGGTGTTGGATTTAATACTGCTGCAAAAGAGAGTGCTGCTGATGATCACGCTAAAGGTGTTATCACAAACGCATTAAAGAAGTCTTTCGCTCCTGAATTTTTGAACAGAATTGATGATGTTATCTTATTCAACTCATTAAAGAGAGAAGATATTCACAAGATTATCGATATTGAATTATCTAAGTTATTCTCAAGAGTTAATGATTTAGGATTCAAGATTCAATTAACTGATAAAGCAAAAGATTACATTGCAGATAAAGGTTATGATGCTGAGTACGGAGCTCGTCCATTAAAGAGAGCAATCCAGAAGTATTTAGAAGATGCATTAGCTGAGGAAATCCTTACTTCGAAGTTAGCTGAAGGAGATACGGTAAAAGTTGATTACGATGAGAAAAAATCGGACATCACAATGAAGGTTGCTAAATCTAAGAAGAAGGCAACTAAAAAAGATGAGGAAGATGCAGCTGAATAAGTTGTCAACTTTATAAAAACTAAAAGCCTCGCAATTGCGGGGCTTTTTTATTGGACTTTATTCTGGGACGCAGAGAAAAAGAGAAGACGCTGAGAACACAGAGGAAAAGAAATACAACTAAACTACTAGCCTTAAAAACTTTTCTTGTGTGAAATATAAGATCAGTGAGATTTTCGGGATCCGTGGGCGAAACAAAAAAAAACTCCGAGTCCTTAGCATCTTCTTTTTTCCTCTGCGTCCGAAAAATCAAGTATAACTCGTAACTTTACACTATGATTTCACAAAGAGAATTATTCTACTCCTACATCGCGCAAACTTCACCAGAACCAATGGCTTTAGAAATTGAAAAAGCAGAAGGTTTGCATCTGATTGATAAGAACGGAAAAAAGTATGTGGATTTAATCTCTGGAATTTCTGTTTCCAATGTTGGGCATTGCAATCCAAGAGTTGTTGAAGCTATTCAAAAACAAGCTTCAGAATATATGCACTTAATGGTTTATGGAGAGTACATTCAGGCTCCGCAAAACCAATTAGCTGAAGCAATTTGTGAATTATTACCGGAGGGCTTGGACAATGTATACTTTGTTAACTCAGGAAGTGAAGCCATTGAAGGAGCATTAAAGCTTGCCAAACGTCATACAGAAAGAACAGAAATCATCTCTTTTATAAATGCTTACCATGGAAGTTCTCATGGGGCTTTGAGTATAATGGGAAATGAAGAATTTAAGAACAACTTCCGCCCTCTTTTACCTGATACGCGATTAGTTGAATACAACAACTTCGTTCATTTAAATCATATTACTTCAAAAACAGCTGCGGTTGTGATAGAATCATTTGCTGCTGAATCAGGAATTGTTTTGCCAACTGAAGGATATATTCAGGCAGTTAGAAAAAGATGTGATGAGGTTGGGGCTTTAATGATTGTGGATGAAGTTCAGACCGGCTTTGGAAGGACAGGAACTTTCTTTGGATTTGAACAACATGGAATTGTTCCAGACATAATCACATTAGCAAAAGGAATGGGTGGCGGTATGCCAATTGGAGCTTTTGTTTCCAAAAAAGAAATAATGAATAAGCTTACTCACCACCCAGTATTAGGCCACATTACAACTTTTGGGGGAAATGCAGTTTCCTGTGCGGCTAGTTTAGCTTGTCTAAAGGAAATTCAAGAAAACAATCTTACAGACAATGTAAAGAAGGTCTCTCCTATTTTCTTAGAAAGATTAAAACATCCATCCATTATTGAAACTAGAGGGGTTGGATTCTTTTTGTGCGTTGAATTTAAAGATCAAGCTTTCAATTTTGCTGTTATCAAGAAATGTATTGAAAAGGGAGTTATTACTGATTGGTTCTTATTTAACGATAAATGTTTGAGAATTGCTCCGCCATTGAATTTGGATGAAGCTACGGCTATTGAGTGCTGTGATAAGATTTTAGAAGCGATTGAGGAATTAAGTTATAGTTAAATAGCGCTAGTCATCACGAGGAAGAATGACTCGGTGATCTCAATTATTTTCACCTAAAAAAAGAGATTGCCACCTCGTACCTCCTTGCAATGAAAAAGACCCAACTATTTAAGCATAAAAAAGAAAACCCTTGTGCAAACCGGGGAAAACGATGTTTGGAGGAGGAAGTCCCAAAAGGACTTCAGGTGTAAAGCAATTACCAAACGCTCAAAAAAAGAAAACCTCTGCGAAAACCGGGGAGGATCGCAGAGGTAATCAATACTAGCAAGAACAGTTATTGGTATTACTCACCGTTCTTTAGACGCACCTACTTTTAAAGGGTTGCTTTAATATTTTAAAATTATTTTTTGTTTGTTTTTAAACTGATCAAAAGAACCGCTAAACCTACTACCGAAACCGAACTTAATGGCATTAAAATCGCAGCAAACAATGGAGTTAATTGCTGAGTCACCGCAAAATATAATCCGATTGAATTATAAATTATCGAGAAAGAAAAACAAGCAATCAAAACTGTTTTACCGTACTTAGCAACATCAATCAAAAATGGTAAATTATTTAATTGTTCGCCTTTTATAATTCCATCACAACTTGGGAAAAACGCCCCTGTCTCCTCCACTACTGCTAATCCTAATGTTGCAGAGTCAAACGCTAAGCTATCGTTAATCCCATCTCCTACCATTAATGTTGGTTGCAATTCACTTTGCTCTTTTATTATTCTGCTTTTCTCCATAGGAGAAGCATCTTTTATGATTTGAGCTGATTCAAAAAGATGATTATAATCTTCTTTATTTAAGTTGGGATCACCAGACAACAGAAATGTTTTGAAGGTTTTCGAAAAGCCTTTTAACCAATTTTCTAAATTCTCCCTTAAGGATAATTTCATGGTAAACATTCCAAGAACCTGATTCTCTCTGGCAACATATACAGATGTAACACCTGTTGATGCAACACCTACAAATTCATTTGACCCAATTTTGTATCGGATGCCTTCTACAATTCCGGAGGCTCCTTTTCCTAAATCCTCAACAAAAGCATCAACTTTTGAAAAAGTCTTAAACCTCTTTGTGATTTCCTTTGCTAAAGGATGTGACGAATGCTGACTTATTGAAGCTATTGCCAACTGGTCTTTATCACCTAGTTTCTCTCCTATCCAATTTAGCTTTATATTTTTATTGGTAATTGTTCCAGTTTTGTCAAAAACCACCGTTTTAATTTTTGATAAAGTTTTAATGGCTTGGGCATTTTTCAAATAAGCACCGAACTTCCCGAACTTTCTTAAGATCAATCCATAAACAGTAGGCGCACTTAATGCTAAGGCACACGGGCAAGCAACAATTAGTACGGAGGTTGTCGCCAGAAAAGCTTTTTCCCAAGAGAAAAACGCCCAATAAACAAAAGCGCCGATTGCGACTCCAAATACAGTCAAAGTGAAAATTGTAATAAATCTGGAACTAACCAAACTTAAATCCTCAGATCCTGCCTTATTAGATTCTCGCCACATCTCAGATAAATCTCCATTTTCAGTATCAGCAACCACAACTTCTATTAATTCTCCTTTTACTTGAGCACCGCAGAAAACTAAATCTCCTTGCTTTAATTGAATAGGTAACTCCTCTCCTGTTATAAAACTGTTTTCAACAACACCTTCACTTGAATTAAGGACACATTTAAATGGAACAACTTCTCCATTTCTTAGGCGTAAAACATCACCCTTCTCCACCTCTTTTAAAGAAGTAACCTGAAAATCATCTCCAGATTTCTTTAAAACAGCCAAAGGCAAGTAATAAGAATTATCCTTTTCAAAGGACAATTCTGAAAACACTTTTGCTTGAAACCATTTTCCAATTAGCAGAAAAAACAAAAGCCCAGCTAAACTATCTAAATATCCACCACTTTCAAGAATAAAGATTTCGTAAACCGATCTCCCTAGCAAAGTAAGAATTCCAATTACTATCAAAATATCCACTGAAACCTTCTTTGCTCTCCAAGCTGAAGAAACACCTTTGTAAAAAGGCATTGAACAATAAGTAAATATCGGAATTGATAAAATCAGATTTAAATAAGAGAAAAACCGCTTCCACATTTCACCTGGATTCTGATCTAAGTATTCTGGAAAACTCAGCAACATTATATTCCCAAAGCAGAATCCTGCTACTCCTATTCTTATTATAAGATGATTGATCCTTTTCTTTTTTCCTTTGAAATCCAGTTTAGGTTCGTATCCTATAGAAAGTAATAACTCCCCAACCTCTCTTAAATTAGTTTGATTATGATCAAAATGAATGGTAATCCTTTTACTTAAAAAATCTATTTCGGATGATATTATTCCTTTATTTAAAAGCGGTAGTCTCTCCAATAACCAAACACAAGAAGCACAATGAATGCTAGGCAGTACAAACTTGACAACACTCCTTTTATTATCCTTGTAGGTGATCAATTTTGATTGGACTTCTTCAGATTCAAGATAATCTAGGTATACTAACTTCTTATTTGATATACCTGGGTTTTGTTTTTCACCATTATAATAATCTGTTAAGCCAGCTCCATTTATGATGTTAAAAACACTTGCACATCCCTGACAGCAAAACGATTTATTTTCGCTTTTCACCTCAGTCACTATATCATCTCCACAGTGATAACAATTTCCCATTATCACAAAGAAAACTGATATGTAAAAGTTTCCAAATGACATGAGTTACCCTGATTTATGAAAAGAATCAAGCTCTTTCATGACATTTATCATGTTTTTCACTACCTTAAATCCTGATATTTGAAACCAGGAAAACAATCAAATATTTTAACAAATGAAAAAGCCGTTTGTAATACCAGAATGTCAAAAGTGCATGAGCAGATCTTTATCTGTTTTTAGCGATTTGCCTGATGAAGAATTACAGCAAATTACAGCGTCTAAAGGTTGTAACTACTACAAAAAAGGTCAAACTATCTTTTTTGAAGGTAACAACGCACATGGAATTTACTGTGTTCACAAAGGGAAAATCAAAATGCACAAGCTTGGTTTAGATGGTAAAGAGCAAATTATCAGATTTGCTAAAGACGGTGATGTTATTGGGTACAGAGCGATGCTTAGTGGAGAACCATACTCTTTAAGTGCTTCAGTTTTGGAAGACACTAGTGTTTGCTACTTACCTAAAGACACTCTTTTAAACCTTATTCAAGAAGATCCAAAGTTTGCGTTAAGACTAATGGAAATGACTTGTAAGGAAATGGGAAAAGCATCTAAAGCCATTACAAATCTTGCTCAAAAACCTGTTCGTGAGCGTTTGGCAGAGGTATTATTAATCCTTAAAGAAACATTTGGTGAACGTGAAGACGGAAGTATTGATGTTACCTTAACAAGAGAAGAAATTGGGTCTCTTGTTGGAACTGCTACAGAGTCTTGTATTCGTTTATTAAGTGAATTCAAGAAGGATGAAATGATCGGTTTAGAAGGAAAGAAGATTTTCATTAAAGATGTTCAAGGTCTTATCAAGACTGGTAACGTTTACGAGTAAATCAACATTCTTAATTTTCTGATTTAAAAGACTTTAAACACAGTCTTTTGAAGAATTCATTTGTTTAATTAAAAGCTAGTGTTTTGACAGAGGTTTTAAGTATTAAAAATCATTTAAGGAATTTATTCCCAAGTTTATCCATGGATGAAATTATCCAATTGGAAGCCCTAGGAGAATCTTTTATTAGCCACAAAGGTGATTTAGTTGTAAAACAAGATGACGTTTGTAAAGGTGTGTTGATTCTAATAAATGGTAAAGCTTGCATTAAGGTCGAAAAGGATAACAAGAATAATATTGTTCAGTTTTTAAAGCCCGGAGATACCTTTTACACACATGAAGCATTCATTGGGTTACCAAACAATTCATCATGTTCATGTATGGAAACCTCTCTCCTGTATTTCTTGCCTGTTAAAAACCTTAAAGCTTACAGCGCAGAGAATCCTAAATTCTTAATTAATGTAATGAACTTAGCTTCCAAGGAGGCTGAACTGTTCCAACAAAGAGCTACAAACTTAGTAGCATTACCTGTTAAATTTAGGTTTATTGAATCTTTACTAACCCTAATTAAGAAATTTGGTGAAGAAAAAGCGGATCACTTATTCGTGCCAATTAAAAGAGACGAAATAGGAAGCTACATCAATGCCAGTAAAGCATCTCTATCAAGAGTTGTTACTGAACTAGAAAACAGCAAGATTATTAAAACGTCAAGAAAAGGGATTAAGATTTTCAATCATCAAGCATTACTGGAGGCTTAAGCTAAACAGTTTTTGTAATATCCTCTACCTTCATAGGTATTTCAGTTGTAAAACCTTCAGCATATTCAGTTT
>JAYPYW010000025.1:15320-23264 GCA_038154685.1 Flavobacteriales bacterium
AAAAAAATAAAAAAACGACTCTCCACTAATTGGTGTTTCAGGCTCTTTACTATTTGGATCGAAAAATTGAGTTTTGTAAGCCTTAATGGCCGAAACCTTATCATCAATAAAATCAGTTACATCAACGATAAAATCAGGGTCGATATACCTGTCTTGAATATAATGGTAAACTACATCAGGACGCCAAGCGTTTTGCAACTCTCCATTTTCAAACGTTTCAATTTTAGGTAACCCTGCTAAAAAGCAAGATTCACTGACTAAATCACTCGCTCTTCCATGATCGGGATGTCTGTCAGTAATTGAATTTGCTAAAACAATTTGAGGTTGATATTTTCTTATTGCAGCTACTATTTTCTTTTTGTTTTCTTCAGAAGAATCAAAAAAACCATCTTTCATCATCAGGTTCTCTCTTGCCGCTAATCCAAGAATTTTAGACGCAGCATCAGCTTCAATTTTTCTAGTTTCTGCAGTCCCGCGTGTTCCTAATTCACCTTGAGTAAGGTCTACTATAGCAACCTTCTTCCCCATAGCAACATGCTTAAGAATTGTTCCCCCACAACTAATTTCAACGTCATCTGGGTGGGCTGCAAAAGCTAAAATATCTACCTTCATAATTTATTTGTTGTAACAAACTTATTCAATTATGCGCTAATTATCAATCGAACGTTAATAAAAGTAGTAATTACGGCACTTTTTTGGCTATAAATACAGTTAATTTAGTGTGTTGTTTAAATGAAATGGAAAACAAGATATATCAGAGCGAAAAGATATTCGCGAAAAACCTTTAAATGGGTTGGTTTTCTTTTGCTTTTCTTGAGTGTTTTTACTTACGTTTTATTTAAGAGTAGTTATGTTCAAACCTATATAACACAGAAAGCAAGTTCCTATTTCTCTAAAAAAACAAACACTAAAATATCTATTCAGGAAATAGATTTTAGACCCTTTGACACATTTGTCTTAAAAGATTTATTAATCCTTGATCATCACGACGACACCTTACTATTTGCTAACGACTTCTATTTTGAGATTAATGAGTATGATTTTGAAAAACTTGAATTTGAACTTGATCTCTTAGAGTTAAATGACGCTTTCGTAAACATTAACCATTATAAAAATGAAAACATCAACTCTCTTGATGTTTTCTTAGACAAGATTTCTTCTTTTGAATCATCTGGAAACAAAGTGTCGCCAATGATATATATTGAAGATATTGCTTTCGAAAATCTTCGAATAAGAAATTGGAATGAAAACACGCCTATCCATCCAAATCAAATCGATTATAGCCATTTACTGCTTACCGAACTTAATATTGAAGCTAACGACTTTATTTACAAAGACGATTTGATCAGAATAAATGCCGAACAATTTGAATTTAAAGAAAGGTCAGGATTTGAGTTATTAGGAATGTCGGGGCAATTAATGATGGATGATAAAACCTTACTCCTTAAATATTTTGAATTCGAAACCAATGAAACAGATATTAATGGTGATATTACTTTGGAATACGAAAGCTTTAATTCTTTCGATAATTTTTTAGAAGAGGTTTATCTCGACACCTATTTTGAAGAGACTAAAATTAGTTCAAATGACATTGCTTATTTTACTGATGCTGTTGATGGACTAAATCAATCCGTTACTTATCAAGGTGATATTAACGGAACCGTATGCACATTAAAAGCTAAAAACCTTAAATTTCATTACGGTGAAGTAACTTATTTTGAAGGAGAAATTGAATTCGACAACTTAGGAATATCATCAGACCCAACAATAGATGCAGCTATTACCAAACTAATTACTTTTGAGGAAGATATTCAAAACATCCCCTTACCTCCTTTCAACGAGAAACATCGCATAAAAACACCTAAATGGATGAATAATGTTGGAAAAATGGAATTCACTGGTGACTTCGTGGGACCCACTTCCAACTTTGAAGCAACTGGAATTTTAAAAACGAATTCTGGAGAGATAAAATCAGATGTATTCTTTAGAAGAGATACTACAAAAGACGAGACCAGGATTGTTGGAAAAGTCATTACAAATCAGTTTGACTTAGGTCAAACAATTGGAGACTCTGATTTCGGGCTTCTATCAATGAATGGAGAGCTTGATGCGCTAGCTCAGTTTGAAAACAACCGTTTAATCTTCTCCGGAAAAATCCCAAGAATAGATTACAAAAACTACTCCTACTCTAATATTCAAATGGATGGAACCGTCAGAGACCAAATATTTAATGGAAAACTTTCTGTAAAGGACACTAACTTGGTTTTTGATTTTGATGGAAGTATAGACTTTAGTTCCCCAAACAAACAGAGATACGATTTCGAAGCAGAACTTAAAAAAGTTAATATCGCCAAGGTAAACTGGTCCGATCGAGACACAAGTACTTCCTTAAGCGGTAAACTTAAAGTAAGCATTGAAGGGAATACCTACGAGGATCTAAACGGTAAACTAAAACTGGAAAGGTTAACCTGGATTGAAAAAGGTAAAACTTACAAAATAGATTCAATCAACTTAAACGCCATTAAGAAAGGTGAAAGGGAAATGATTACTGTTAAATCAGATTTAATGTTAGCCAAAATTGAAGGGAAATATAATCTTGGCGAAATCTTCCCAACCATGATCAACATTTTTTCTAAGGAAATCCCTTCTCTTGTAACCGAAATTGATCAAAAGCACCACAAAGGAGGAAACAACTTTAATGTGATGTTTAAACTGCACGATTACTCCATGATTAACGACCTTTTCACCCCAGGTTTAAACCTAGCGAAAAGAACAAGGTTAAGTGGGCGTTTTAATGATGAGAAGAAATCATTTGTATTGCATTTTGCCTCCGATTCTGTTGTTTCCGATGGTCGAATAATTAAAGGAATTAAGCTATATAGCAACAACCGAAATGATAAACTAAATATTCTAGGAAGAATCAATTATGTCCAACTCGTAAATAACTTAGGAATTAGAAATTTAAACTTTAAAAGCAGCATTCTAGGCAACATTGTAGATTACAACATTAAATACACTAACAACCAACAAGAAAATACCTTTGGTGATATTGGAGGGATTCTTGACTTAAATGATTTAGACACTATTAAACTAGGTGTTAACCAGTCTGAAATTGTTTACAGAAACTCTAAATGGCAAATAGACACTACTGCATTCGCCTCTATTTCAAATAATCTTATTAGTGTAAAAGACTTTAACTTTCTGTCCGACAAACAATTCTTTAAGGTTAACGGTATCTTATCCGACAAAAGCACTGACAGCCTTGTTTTTAATATGGAAAACTTTCAGTTAGAAGGATTACAATATTTCTGGGATTATGTAAACCTGGATGTTGCGGGTAAAGCAACAGGGGACTTCAAATTAAACGGTGCATTTTCTGATCAATTATTTGCTTCTGATCTTCATATAGATAAAATGAAATTAAACGGTCAGCAATTTGGATTGGTTAAATTACAAACTGGGTTTCAAAAATCAGAAGGGGTTATAAGCGTGTTATTAGATATTGAAAAACCACTTAACAACACAAAAGCTATTGTAATCGAAGGTAACTACTACCCTTTTGAAAACGGAAGACTCGACATGAATGCTAGCTTCCAACAACTCCAGTTAGAGTTCTTAGAGAAATATTTGGATGATGTTTTCTCTCATTTCAAAGGAGGTAAAACTGAAGGGAATGTGAAAATTTACGGTAATATTGATTATCCTTTAATGGACGGGAAAATCACTATTGGTCAGCTACAGTTTAGTGTTGATTATTTAAACACTAAATATAGTATCGATGGCGAACCAATTACATTCGATCGTAATCTTATCAAGTTTAACGATTTTGAAATAACAGATAATCTACATCCAAAATCAAAAGCTAGAGTTAATGGATATGTTAACTTAGACGGATTTAACAACATCAGTTATAAAATGGATTCCGTATTCCTAGAGGAATTTAATTGTCTGAACACAACAATCAACGAAAATTCAACTTACTACGGAAACGCATACGTTAACGGATTGCTTCAACTTAGAGGTGATTCTAACGGAAATTATATCGGAGGCTCTGTAGAGACAACCCCTTCTATAAAACTTGACTACTCTCAAAAGAAGCCCAAATTTATCCCTGTTGTTTCACAAATAACCCTGCCCCTCGATCAAGCTGGGGATTTAGAAATAAGTGAATTTGTTTCTTTTGTAAACTTAAGGGATACTTCTAGTAAAAAGAAATTGATTGAAGAGGATTTTGATTTATCAAGTCTAGATCTTGATTTCAACTTCAAAATAAATCCTGAAACAAAAGTGAAGATTATTTTCGATCCGGCTGTTGGTGATGAAATTAACGCTAACGGAAATGGGGCAATCGGAATGAAAATAAACTCCAATGGAAAATTTAACATGTACGGCGATTATTCTGTAACTAATGGCGATTACTATTTCACCCTTCAAAACATCATTGGTAAAAGATTCATAGTGGAACCTGGAAGTCAAATCAGTTGGGACGGAGATCCTTTGGACGCTCAAATGAAAATGAAGACTTATTACCGAAGTAGAGCCAACTTAATTTCATTAGTTGATACAACACAAGAAACGGGTCAGGATGTCACTAATTACGACAGAAGAATCGAAGTTCACAGTAACTTAGGATTGTATGGGAGTTTATGGAATCCAGACCTTAAAATAGGAATATCCCTTCCAAGCGGAACCCCAAATGAAAAGGATTTCCTCGCAAGCAGAATTATCGGAGAAGACGAAATTAATCGCCAAGCTTTCTCCCTGATTCTTACCAACCAATTCATCCCTCCCAGCTCATCTGGTGTAAGGAATACTGTTAATGGAAGAACTGGGATTGAAAACGGGATGCAGTTTGTTGAAGGTCAAATAAACAACGCCCTTAGCGGACTTTTCAAGAATAAAATAGACCTTGGAGTAGATTACAATAATGTTGAAGATACAGGCGAAGAAGAAGGATTATCTAAAGATGAGTTAAGGCTACTTGCCGGTTTTAAATACAAAAACCTAAGCGTTAAAACCGACTATGACATCAACAACCAAGTTGGTGATATTGAGGCCGAATTTAAAATCACAGAAGCTCTAAAAGCCAAAGCCTATCACAAAACAACAAACGATCCAACAAACATCAACAACCAAATCACTACCACCTATGGTATAGGGGCTGCTTTCCAAAAGAGCTTTAGCTCGTTCAAGGAAATATTTGGGAGAAAGGAGGAGGAAGTGAAGTAAGCATTAGCCAGCACCCTTCTGAAGAAAGTTATGAATTGAGCAGATAAAGCTCTTCAACACCTACCAATTTAGCTGAAGGGCATTCGAGACAAACCTTTTAGACAAGCTTAATAATAGGGGTATAGAAATAACAAGAATGCTAAATTCCTACTCAAAAAACTGCTTAATTAAGTTTAAAATTCCGGCTTCCGGCTATTAAGAAACGACACACACCGAATCATCCCCACAGTCCTCTGCCCAAGTTTGACAAACTCCATCAGAACAATCATAAATCTTACGAGTCTTTACCGGATTAACATAAAGGTGTAAACTAACCGTTCTAGCTTCGTAGTCATTTATGTATTTATGAATACCAGTTTTGTGTAAAAATGAGAACTCCCCTCCTTCTACACCTAATGAACTCACTTTAACCAAACCAGTTCCATTATCACTCAGTAGGTATCTTTCTTCTTTTAAAGAACCGCAAACTGGATGAACCCATGCCATTGCGTCTCCGTAATCATGAATTCGGGTTTCTTGCCCTTCTTCCCAACACATCAACATCAACTCAAAGTCTTCAGTTCTGGCTAAACAGTTTCTGGTGTATTTTTCATCATTCCAAAAAAAGTATTTCTCGAAAGCTTCTCTCGTAATATTCATTCTTTGAAGTACTTCGAAGTAACCGAATTTAGAAGTAACAGATTTCAACTCTTTAACTAATTCTTCTGGAGTATTGATGTTTTTTATGATCATGATCGCAATTTAGAGCTTTTAAATTAAGAAAAAAATGATATTTAGCAGTCGTTTATCCGACACGAAAAATCTATGTAACAAGTATTTCCTTAAATGTTAATTAGTCCTTTATAATTGTTGATAAATCGGCTCTTTCAAACAATAGTAAAGTGCACTCAAAACATATATTTGTAACTACTAAATACTGAAGAAATGAATTTTATTGTATCAAGCGCTTCTTTGTTAAGACAATTGTCTTTAATTCAAGGAGTTTTAAACTCAAGTAACACACTTCCAATTTTAGATAACTTCTTATTTGAAATTAACGGTAGTGATTTAAAAGTTTCTGCATCAGATTTAGAAACTACTATGAGCTCTAAACTATCAGTAGAATCTAAAGAGGATGGATTAATAGCTATTCCGGCAAAAATGTTAATCGATATTCTTAAGAACTTATCAGATCATCCGATTAAGTTCTCTGTAGACAAAGGAAACTTCCAAATTGAAATTTCTTCAGATTACGGTAAATACAAATTAAGCGGACATAGTGGTGAAGAATTCCCTAAGGTTCCTGAAATTGAGCAATCAAGTTCTTTAACTTTATCTTCAGAAATTATTTCTAGAGCAATTAACAAATCGTTATTCGCGGCTGGAAACGATGAATTAAGACCAGTAATGAGTGGAGTTTTCTGTGAGTTAAACTCAGACAACTTAACGTTTGTAGCTACTGATGCTCATAAGCTAGTTAGATACAGAAGATTAGATGCAAAAAGTGAAAACTCAACTTCTTTCATTTTACCAAGTAAGCCTTTAAACTTATTAAAGAACTGTTTAAATAGTAATCCTGAAACAGTTATTGAATATAACCAAAACAACGCTTTCTTTACAATTGGTGATATTCATTTAGTATGTAGATTGGTTGAAGGAAAATACCCTAACTATGAAGCGGTAATTCCTAAAGAGAATCCAAACAAGCTTACAATCGATAGAAGTTTATTATTAAACTCTGTTAAACGTGTTTCTATTTTCGCAAATAAAACAACGCATCAGGTAAACTTAAAGTTAGCTGGTAGCTCATTAAACATTTCTGCCGAAGATTTAGATTTTGCTAACAAGGCTGATGAAAAGTTGACTTGTAGCTATTCTGGTGAGGATATGGAAATTGGATTTAATTCTAAGTTCTTAATTGAAATGTTGAATAACATTGATACTGATGAAGTATCTATTGAAATGAGTGATCCTAGTAGAGCTGGTTTAATTTTACCAGAAAACACAGAAGCTTCAGACGAAGATATTTTAATGTTAGTTATGCCTGTAATGGTTAACTAAAAACAATAATATATTACCTTTACAGCCCCAACTTGTTGGGGCTTTTTTATTAATAATGGGTTTTCTTTCACTTCGTCCTGATTATAAAAACAGAGTATTTGGTTTAGACCTTATGCGAGCCTTGGCCATTATTTTTGTGATACAAGGACACGCAGTGATGCTTAAAAACGCAGATACTAGTTTTCCATGGATTGGATTAATTGACGGGGTGAACTTGTTTTTTGTTTTAAGTGGTTTTTTAATTGGTGGGATCATCATAAAAAAATTCAAGACTCCTTCCCTGCCTACCTTTAGTACAATTAAATCGTTTTGGATTAGACGTTGGTTTAGAACTCTTCCTAACTACTATCTTATTTTAATTGTTAATTTAATTTTCGCCTATTTTAATTGGATTCCAAGTGATCCTAATTACTTCAGCTGGAAATTCCTATTCTTCCTTCAAAACCTTTATGAAGGCTTCGGATTTTTCTTTTTGGAATCATGGAGTTTGAGTGTTGAAGAATGGTTTTATCTCACTTTCCCTATATTACTAACAGGTCTTATTCTATTATTCAAAAATCGAATAATTTCCTTTGAAAAAACATTCCTTATTTCTGTGTTCATTTTCCTTATCACCCCCTTTCTTTTAAGATGCTTTATTGCCCTTGATTACGATTACAATCCATATGATTTTGG
>JAYPYW010000025.1:23274-41835 GCA_038154685.1 Flavobacteriales bacterium
TTATTTTCAGATTAGATTGTATTGCCTTTGGACTATTGGCGGCTTATGTGAAAAATTTCCACTTGGAAAAATGGGTACAAAACAAAAACGGGACTTTTGGGCTTGGATTAATTATCTCATACCTAATAATTTATGCAGATTGGACACCTCTAACTTTTGAAACAAGAGTTTTGAAATACACACTGGAAGGAATTGGGTGCGTTTTGTTAATACCCAAATTCGACAGTATTAAAACTGGACCAAGTTGGTTGGTTAAACCTATAACTCACATCAGTCTCATCTCCTATTCAATGTACTTAATCAATCTATCGCTTGTTGCACTATTTATTGATCAACATGCAACAATCGATTCCGACATTGAAGCTTGGACATACTTTTTCGGATTTATAGTAGTTGTTCTCCTAATTTCTACTTTTCTATTCAAGTATTTTGAAAAACCAATGACTGATTTAAGAGATCGATTTAGTAAAAAATAAGCTTGAGCAAACTAAGATTTTTTTAGTTTTAATGAATCACATTTAAACTCGCAGGATTAACCTGTAAATTCAAATCGCCTTTTTCCTCAATTGGTTCTCCATCAATATGTAATAGATTTTCCTGTTTTTTGATACAGGCCTTTTTGAAAACGATTTCTTTGTAATATTTGGATTTCCCAATAGACTTTTTAAACAATCTGATTGCAAAACCAGGTAAAGCATACAATGGCATTTTTCTTACAATCGCCAATCTTAAATTCCCATCATGCGTTACTGCATTAGGACAGATAAAAGCATTATTTCCCCACTGACAAGAGTTACAGAATGAAATAATAAAAGCAGGCAACACAACCTCATTCCCATCTGCAATTATTGTATAATCCTTCTCTTTGTAATTAAAATAACTTGATAAAGCCAGTTTAAAATAAGTCCAAAACCCTCTTGTTGGAGCCTCGTCAAACTTCTTACTTATAAAAGCATCAAATCCAACTCCTGCTACCCCAACAAATCTCCTATTATTTACCTCTGCAGAATCAACAGCACTTGAACTGCCCTTAACAATTGTTTTAATGGCTAATTCATATTTAAGAGGAATCCCCAAATGTCTAGCAAAACCATTTCCGGATCCAGTTGGGATAATCCCCATTTTGACATTAGTTCTAATTAAACTCGATGAAACTTCATTTACAGAACCGTCACCACCAACAGCAACTACAGTATCAAAATCACCTGACTCTACAGCATCCTTTGCAATGATTGAGGCATGACCTGCATATTCGGTGTACTTAACTTCAAATCCTATATCATTTGAGACAATAAGTTGCTTAAGAAGTCCTTCTATAATCTTCTTTTTACCAGTTCCTGAAATAGGATTAATAATGAATAATATGCTCCTTTTATTAATCAATAACTAATTTGTTTTCAATTAAACGGTTATTGTAATCTTGAAAATAAGCCTTTCCAAAATTAAGTACTGAATCCAATTGTAATTTGTAATTTAAATCTTCTTTTAAATCGTTTTTCCATAATGAATCAGTAGCTTCATAAAACCCTTGTGTTTTTAATCCATCAAACAACAAAACGAAGTTATTCTTCCTTACAATATACATATTGTCCTTGAAATTCACACAAAACCCTGGTTCATCGTTAAACAAGTCATGACCAAAATTTAAAACCTTAACCGAGTCTGTCACTAAACCTAGCAAGGTACTTGGCACATCTGAATGTTTAGCCAACTTATACGACTCTCCCTTGAAATTACTATTGGGCTTATAAAAAATCAAAGGAACTTTTGACCTACCTGAGTTCTTGATATAGTAATCGTACTTACTATGGGCAGGGTGGTCTGCTGTAATTACAAACAATGTATTTTCAAACCATTCTTTTTTCGAAGCAGTTTTAAAGAATTCTTTCAAAGCATTATCAGTATATCCAATTGTTTCATATATAGTTAAAACACCAGTTGGATACTTTCCCTCATGCTCCTTAGGCACGGAAAATGGATGATGTGAAGACAATGAAAAAATACTAGAAAAAAACGGTTCTTGTTTCTTATCTAATTCATCTGCATAATATTGGAAATAAGGTCCATCGTAAACACCCCAATACCCATCAAAGTCTTTTTCTGGGGTTGGATAATCTTCCTGACCAAAATATTGTTGAAACCCTGCATTTTTACAAAATGCATCAAAGGACATAGTTCCAGTTTCGCCTCCGTGATAGAAAGAACTGTTGTAACCAAATTTTTCAAGAACACTTGCCAATGATTCAATTTTATTAGCTGAAAAACTAGATAAGGAAAACGGTGTATTATACAAAGAAGGAATTCCAGAAAATAACGAAGGTAACGCCTCGATACTTTTAAACCCGTTGGATCTATGATTCTTAAAAACAAATGAATGATCAACTAACGAATCAAGGAAAGGCGTATAACTATCTTTACCACTAATCTTACCAACATACTCTTCCCCAAAGCTTTCCAAGATTATTAAAACAACATT
Source organism: Flavobacteriales bacterium (assembly GCA_038154685.1). GTDB lineage: Bacteria > Bacteroidota > Bacteroidia > Flavobacteriales_C. The sequence goes on from JAYPYW010000025.1 coordinate 25,751, forward strand.
ACTCCCCTTCTCTTTTCCAGAGCCAACAATTGTCTGAACAGGGTTATAAACTAATGGATTATCTGGATAATTAATCAGTTTATTTTCTTGTTTATCTAAGGTTAACATCAAAGAAAACGGCGTATTTAATAAAACCGCAATCTCATTGCCTTTTGCATACCTAGGAGCATCAGCTATATTAATAGGTCTTAACTGAGTTCCTCCACGTGCCGCTACAATTACTAAAAAAACTCCCACAGCTAATTTAAAAAACTGCTTAACCAACTTCCATTTACTGTATAAATACTCTGTTTTAGGATTTCTATTTACAATTAAGAAAAGCTTAGTGAAGCCAATAACCGCAATAACATAAACTAAAACCACAAACCAAAAGTCTGATAAAAACTTAGGTATTAAACGACCTAACTCATTTCCAGTATTTGCTAATGCAAAAACATCACTTGTGGTTCGTTTAAAGGTGAAATTATAGTATACAGTATCAATAAGATTAGCCAACAACATAGCATTTAACCCAACTTGGAAAAACACCATTTGCAAAACCTTTTTCAACTTTGGAAATAATGCCCCTTGGAAAAAGAATTGAATAAGGAAGAAACCAGAGAAAAGGTATCCAATTGAAATGAGATCAAACCTTAGTCCATATAAAAAAACAGCTGGATCAATTTCTGGGAAAAACTTAAGATTGTATAAGTAGAAGAAAAGCCTACAAAATATAGCTACTCCAAAAAACAAAACTGAATTTTTAAAAACTCCCCTTAACATTCAAATCTCTTTTGAAACATCAAAGATAACATTAAATTAACCTAAGCGTATACTTGAGATTAGTATTGTTTAAAGAATCCCAATCACTATTATTTCAAAAATTAATTTGGTGAAGGGGTTACTTTAAAGAGTTTAAAATGTAATAAAAGAAACAAATCTAAAAAACATGAACACCCCCACTCTAATTTCAAGTATTTTCATTCTATCATTTGGATTATTAAGCTGTAAAAAAGACCCACCAGAAAACAATGGTCCTCAAGACCAAACGGTTAATCTAGTTACTTCAGACGTAATTCCTTCATCTTTAATCTTTAAAGAAATTCCTGCTCAAACATTTACAATGGGAAGTTCTAGTATTGAAGGATCTCCTAGTCAGCAAGAAGCCAATCCTGAGCATGAAGTTACTTTAAGTGCTTATGAAATGACTGAGACTGAAATTACAAACGAGCAGTATGTTGAGTTTTTAAATAGTGCATTAGCTAATGGAGCTGTTGAAGTAAAAACTGCTGATAAAGGACCTGAAACTGGACAACTTGTTATAGTAGGAACAAATAAAACGTATTATTCAGGTAAAACATTTTATTCACTCGAAGGAATTAGAGTACTTAAAGATCATGATGATGCCGACGTTGATGAAAATGAATTCACAGGGCAAATAGAACCAGAAAACCCTTTGAACATTGCCTATATTGGATTTAATTCAACTACAAATCAGTTTTATGTTAAAAACCCACATGATTTAAACGACTTTAATTGGAAAGACATTTGTAATTACCAGGACTATGGAAGCACGCCGAAAGTATTTGAAGGTCCAATTTTAAATGATTTTGATGATTGGGCTGGAGCAGGAAAAAACTTGTCTAATGAATTAGAGGGATGGACTGAAGATAACCCATCCGCAGCCACAAACCTCCCTACCCAAGCCGAAGTAGCTTTATGGCCTGTTACATTTATAAAATGGTATGGAGCAAAAGCCTTTGCTGATTACTACAAATTAAATTTACCTACAGAAGCACAATGGGAATGTGCAGCAAAAGCCGGATTAAATTATACTTACGCAGTTCATGATGGATCAGACATTGATGATGCTGTTTGGAATACACTAGGAATTGATAATATGGCTCTAGGACATGTTTTAGATGCTAAACAAGGATCAGCAAACCCATATGGATTATACAATTTAGCAGGAAATGCTTGGGAATGGATGGCAGATAATTACATCGAACCTCTTTCTACTGAAAGTGTTTCAAATCCACTAATTGAACAAGAAGGGAGTACATTAAGAAGTTGGCGTGGAGGATCATGGAATTACCACCAGCAAACTCTTCAAAGTTCAATAAGATTTAGCGATCAAGAAGTAGCAGGAAATGACCATTTTGGTTTTAGAATAGTAAGAAATTAAACTTCAATTTCATTGATTTGAATTTTAACAGATGATGAGGCAGGTTTAATAACTCTGCCTTTTTTTCGTGTATAAACTTCCAAAAACTCAACCCCAAAAAGTAAAATAATTGCAGAATAATAAACCCAAATAAGTAAAAAAACCAAAGATCCAGCAGCACCATAAGCTGTTCCAATACTTGTGTTCCCAATGTAAAACCCAAATAAATATTTCCCTATCATAAATAAAGCAGTTGACAGTAAAGCTCCACGATAAACATCTCTCCATAATATTTTAGCATCAGCCAAAAACTTATAAATGGTAACAAATACTATAAATACAATCAAAATAAAACTCGCATTCTGAGCAATTGAAATTAAATAAACACTCTGCTCTCCCAATACCTTTACCATGGTATTTTTAAAGAAAACTAAGATCATATCTGCCGACAATGATATCAACATCAAAAAACCAATAGTAATAATCATTGCAAACGACAACAGTCGATTAAGAAGGAATTTTAAAGCAATTTGCTTTGGCTTAGAACGAATTCCCCAAATCACATGAATCCCATCTTGTATGGAAGCAAAAACAGATGTAGCCCCATAAAGTAAAGTAATTATTGCCACAATTAAAGTGAGGTAATTAAACTCAGCTGATTCAAGGTTATAAATAATTCCGTCTATTTGATCAGCGCTACTTCCTCCCACCAATGTTTGTATTTGATTGTGTAGTTCCAACTTCACTTCATGCTCTCCAAAAATTGGACTAGCCATTAAAACAACTGCAATTAAAATCCCAGGTAATGAAAAAATGGTAAAAAAAGCTATAGAACCACTGTAATTCAACGAATTATCAGTAACAAACTTGGAAATCACCTCCCACCAAAAGTATATTATGGATTTAAACCGATTTATCACAAAACGAATTTAATCCGCAAATCGAAAAATTAAAATGATATTTAGCAGCCTTTTATGTCTTCATTTCAAAAAGGCAAAACCCGTTCTGAAACCCCTCACTTTCAGAACACAGAAACAATTCCTTAACAACTTAAAATCAGTTAATTAACACCCTGTTTTAATTGGTGACCGTCACCGAATAAAAAGCCATTGGATTTTCGGGAGAAAAAGTAGTAGAATACTTTGTTCAAAAAAAAAGCCCCTCAATTTCTTGAGAGGCTTTTAATATTTATGAATTGTTCAGGAATTACTTCCCTTCCATTTCAGACTTTAACTTAGCTAAAGCATCAAGATCACCTAAAGTAGACTTTTCTTGAGATGCATTTAAGTTTTTAATTGCACTCTTAGTGTTTCCTTTAGATCCACCTCTCTTCTCTCCTTCAACCTCTTCTTTGAAAGTCTTAGTATGAGAAGCGATGATTTTCTTAGCATCCTTATTAAACTCAATAATCATGAATGGTAACTTCTCTTCAACAGCGATAGTTGATCCATCCTCTTTTACAGAGTGATTTTTAGGAATGAAAGCTTCAACTCCGTACTCAGCAGTGTTAATTAAGAAACCTTTATCTTGTTTCCCAACAACCGTTGCTTCGTGAGTAGATCCTTCAGTAAATACAGTTTCGAATACATCCCATGGGTTTTCTTCTAACTGCTTATGACCTAAGCTTAATTTTCTGTTTTCAGCATCGATTTCTAAAACAACAACCTCCATCTCTTGTCCTAAAGTAGCGAACTCAGATGGATGCTTGATTTTCTTGTTCCAAGAAAGATCAGAAATGTGAATTAATCCGTCGATTCCTTCTTCTAACTCTACGAAGATTCCGAAGTTAGTGAAGTTTCTTACTGTTGCTTTATGTCTTGAATCAACAGAGTACTTAGCAGCAACCTCTGCCCATGGATCTTCAACTAATTGCTTGATACCAAGAGACATTTTTCTTTCTTCTCTATCCAAAGTCAATACTTCAGCCTCAACTTCGTCACCAATTGATAAGAAATCTTGTGCCGATCTTAAGTGCTGTGACCATGACATTTCAGAAACGTGAATTAAACCTTCTACACCTGGAGCGATTTCGATAAATGCACCGTAGTCAGCTAAAACAACAACTTTACCTTTTACTTTGTCAGATACTTTTAATCCTTCATCTAATGAATCCCAAGGGTGAGCTTCTAATTGCTTTAATCCTAATGCAATTCTCTTCTTATCATCATCAAAGTCTAAGATTACAACATTTAATTTCTGATCTAAAGTAACAACTTCCTCTGGGTGGTTAATTCTACCCCAAGAAAGGTCAGTGATATGAATTAAACCGTCAACTCCACCAAGGTCGATGAATACACCGTACGAAGTAACATTCTTAACTGTTCCTTCAAGTACTTGACCTTTTTCAAGTTTTCCGATAATTTCTTTCTTCTGTAATTCAAGTTCAGCTTCGATAAGAGCTTTGTGAGATACAACAACGTTTTTGAACTCGTGATTGATTTTAACAACTTTGAATTCCATTGTTTTACCAACGTAGATATCGTAATCTCTAATTGGCTTAACATCAATTTGAGAACCTGGTAAGAATGCCTCGATTCCGAAAACGTCAACGATTAATCCTCCTTTAGTTCTACACTTAACGTAACCTTTGATAATTTGCTCTTCCTCTAAAGCAGTGTTTACTTTGTTCCAAGCAGTTAATGCTCTAGCTTTTTGGTGAGAAAGAACTAATTGTCCTGATTTGTCCTCTGGGTTTTCAACGTAAACCTCAATCTTATCTCCCTCTTTTAATTCAGGATCGTATCTAAATTCAGAGATTGAAATAACACCTTCAGATTTGTACCCGATGTTTACAACAACTTCTCTTTTTGTTTTAGTAACGATTGCTCCTTCGATTACTTCGTGAGCAGCGATTGAATTAACGGTATCACCATAAGCAGCTTCTAATTCAGCTTTTTGTTCAGCTGTGTAAATTTCATCATGCTTACCTAATCCGTCCCAGTTGAAATCCTCGATTCCAGTAACTTGTCCTTTTGACATAGTTTTAATAATTGTACATTAAACGGTGTAGCGGTTAATGGTTTGTTTTTAAAAAATTGAAAAACAGCGTTTTACTACACTAAATCGCTATTTCGTTAAAATGGACGGCAAAAATACGGTTAAAAAGCTTGAAATGCAACTATTTAAGGGATAAGGATCACTTTAACACCTTTCAATTTATTCCGTTTTTGTAGATTTGGTTTCATCTAATGAAGGCCGCAATTAAAGGATTAAATAATATTTGGATATTAAACACCTTTTTCTCCATTCTTTTTCTTGTAATTAATGCTTGTTTTACAATTAGGTTTGAAAGTAATGATGATGCTGTAATGATGTTAATTTCCTCAGGGAAATATACAGGATCATCCAACGACCATTTAGTGTTCATTAACTTTATATTTGGAAGATTCTTAAACCTCCTTTATGATACTATTTCAGGTATAGAATGGTACACTTATTTAATTATCAGCTTAAATATTTTTACTTCCTCGGTAATTTCTAAAACTATTATAAGCTCTAAGAAAAATAGAATTTTCAAGGGGTTCATGATGCTTTTTACCGTAGCGATTTTTTGCAATTTCACTTTACTTCTTCAATACACAAGAACCTCTGCCCTTTTAGCTATAGCTGGATTTTTATCACTAACCTTTTTAAACCAAAGAATACTGGGAATTGTATTATTCGCATTAGCTGCCTTACTAAGATTTGAAATGGCCGTTTTTATCTTTTTAATTCTTAGCCCAACTATAATTATATCTAAAGGCTCTTTTTTGGCGTCCTTAAAATCTAATGCAAGTAAGGGAATCATTATATCCATCTTATTAGCGATTTCTTTTAAAGGGCTTGATAAACTCTACTATGATAATGATCCCGAATGGAAAACATTCACAAAATATAATAATGAAAGAGGAATATTAAACGATCATCCCTACCTTCAAAAATCACGTCTACCTCTTCCTGATGGAATTTCGAACGGGGACTTAAAACTATTCCTTTACGCAGTAATAGACTCCAAGGTAATGTCGCAAGATAAATTGGATGAGTTAAACGCCAGTCTTGGAACTCTTTCTTTTGGTGAAAAATGGGAAAGAACATCAAACTTCTTTGGAGATCACAAATTTCACATTGCATTAGTATTAATTACAGCAGCTATTGTCTCCTTGCAGGATCCAAAAAGAATTATGGCTATTTTAATATCGGTAAGCTTTTCAGGTGCTCTAATAATTTTCATTGCGCTGGATGCAACCATTAAATCAAGGTTAATTGAACCTGCTGTTTTTGGAATAATCCTAAGCCTGTTCCTCTGTGTTGAATCAAAAAAAAGCAGAAGGCTACTAATATTATCAAGCTTAACTCTGATAGTATTTTCTGTTTCAATTCTTTCAAACACCAAACAAATTTCTTCCTATTCACATGAAAGAAGACAGTTATTCAAAGAACAACTCTCTTTAATAAACAACTACCTAAAGAGTAACAATAAGAACCTAATTCCATACGGGCCATCTTATCATATTGAATTTGAAAACCCATTCCATGTTTCTAAAAACTACCCTCAAGGACGAATTACATTTGCAGGCTGGGTTACTCTATCCCCTTTAAATAAAGGTAAATTCCAATCACATCTTGATTTCACAGAGGAATACAGTCTGGTTACCTTTTCCCAAGCGACAAAGGAAACCCAAAACTTGGTTTCTACTAGCCTCTTAAAAAATTATCGAATCAAAGTATCTCCAAAACTCATATTTAAGGAGAGCGATCTTGCCATAATTGAGTTCCCTACAAAATCGAAGTAACTCTAATTCATAGAGTACCTCAAATTACAATTAACAAGTTTTATTAAATAATCTGGAATTAAGTAAAAACTAAACTTTATTTTAGAAGTAATGACCAAAACAAAAAACATTGGAATTTGGGTTTATGCTTTTTGGCCCTTAATATTCTTGGCTATCTGCTGGGGAGTTTGGTTATACGACACTCAAATAGAAAGTATTACTAAAGTTGGTGTCCGGCCAAGAGACCTAAAAGGTTTGATCGGGATTTTCACCCACCCTTTCTTTCACAGTACGCATTTACCTGATGGTTCTATTGATTATGGTCATATCATGAATAATTCTATACCCTTCTTGTTATTAGGGTCTGCTCTATTTTATCACTACAAGGATTTATCCTATAAAATATTCATCTGGCTTTTCATAGGAACTGGCGTTTGGTTGTGGAGTTTCGGACGTCCTGCTAATCATATTGGAGCTTCAGGTATTGTATATGCCTTATTTGGATTTTTAACTATTTCAGGATTTATTAAAAACAACAAACATCTTCTTGCCCTAAGTATGCTAACGGTTTTAGTATACGGCGGTATGGTTTGGGGAATGTTCCCTACCGATCCAAAAGTTAGCTGGGAAGGTCATTTATCTGGTTTTTTAATCGGAACTGTATTGGCCATCTATTTCCGAAAAAGAGGCCCTCAACCTACTATTACTCCTGTTTCTGATGAAAACGCTATTCACGAATGGAAATACGGTCCTGACTATTGGAAAACCGATGAGCAAATCGCTGAAGAACAAAAAGAGTTTAACTCTGAGAATCCTTTTAAAGTTATCTATGAATTCAAACCTAAGGATGAAATTAAGCACGTAGAGTCAAAAGATTCTTAAGAGTTTTTCTTTTTCCAAATCCTAATTACCTTTACTCTTTAAACTCTTCATACTCTGTGTGATATATTAAAATCAATTATGAAATCAGCAATTATACTTGGTGCAACCGGACTAACAGGAAGTTATGTACTAGATAAACTTTTAGCTAATAATAACTACAATAAAATCATTATTTTCTCACGAAGCGAATTAGAAGTTAAACATGATAAACTTGAAGTTATCGTTTGTGATCTACTGAGTCTTGAAGAGCAAAAAGAAAAATTCAAAGCTGATGAAGTTTACGTTTGTATTGGAACCACAAATATGAAAACGCCAAACAAAAAGCTTTACAGAGATATTGATTTCGGAATCCCTGTTACTGCCGCTCAATTATGTCGAGAAAACATGATTGATACTATTGCTGTAATGTCATCTTTAGGCGCTAGCGCAAGCAGTTCTGTTTTTTATCCAAAGATTAAAGGAGAAATGGAAAACGCTGTTTTAGAAATGGAGATTCCAAACACTTACCTCCTACGACCATCGATGATTATGGGACCAAGAAAAGAAAGAAGATTTGGAGAAACAATGGGGAAAATGTTGGCTTTTATTATTTCACCAATCTTAGTTGGGCCACTTAAGAAATACAAAGGAATACATGCAGAAGCTATTGCTGATGGTATGATCAACCTTTGTAATGGTAAATCTGATCTAAATGGAATAATTGAATCTGATAAAATTGCTGAAATTGCAAAGCTGTAATATCAAATTTGAAAAGAATTCATCCCCGCATAAACGGGGATAAAATCATAATTTTTTATTCAGGATATCTTTAACGTTTTCAAGTAATTCAACTGACGCATCAATCTCATCTTTTCTAATAGAAACAGACTCAATATTTGCCCCAATTGGAATTCCTTTTTTCAAAGAAAAATCTACTAGTTCATTAAAGGTTCTCAAGCAAGTTTCAATCGAAGCACCTAATATGTCTTCTGAATTTGATAAATCGTTCTTCAACCACTTTGGGAAGTGAATACCTAACCACTTCATGAAATCCATTGTCTTTTTGGATCCACAAGGAGAAAACGTCATCATTATTGGTACCAAAGGTTGATTAGTTGCTTTTGCGTGGTAATAATATTCCGACAACATATTCTTTGAAGCCTCAACATTATAAACTGCTTGTGTGGTAAAGAAACTAACCCCTTGATTTATTTTTTGAGTCATTCTTAGATGCTCATCCTTTTTAGCATAATGTCTTTCAGGAATAGCAACCCCACCAACTAGCATATCAGGCGCAAATTGCTTTCTTAAATCATAAGCTGTATCCATTGTAATATCAGTACTTTGGGCACTAGATGAATTACCAATGAATACACTTAAGTCTCCATTATTAATGTTGTTCTGCATCCAGTTCTTCAAAGAAACTTCTGAATGCTTACCTACAACTTGAAATAAAACCTTTGGTAAATCTAAATCACTTAAAAAGTCTCCACTATATTTTTGAGGCTCAAAAGTTGGTAAAAATGGAAAAGGTCTTTCTTCTTCATTTCTAGCAGATTCATCCTGGATATCGTAAAGAACCACACCATCAATATCTAAACTTTGAATTCGATTCATATGCTTACCAGCTATCTCCTTTACTTTTTGAATATCAGTATTCTCTTTTGGTGGAGTCATACCGTACAATACAATTCCAGCCTCTCTATTTTGAATTTTACCCTTTAACATTATTATTATTTTCTTGTATTAAGAAATAAGCATTCGCGAAGTTACAACTTCAAGCATTATTTACATCCCTGTATCGTCGATATTTTCTAAAAACAAATCAATCTTTTCGATTACTCCTTTCATGTTTTCTTTTATAAAAGGTGATTTTAAATTCGCCTCTTTCACCAAATCTGTAAAAGGCTTACTACCTCCCAGATTACACAAGTGTAGGTAATCATTCCAGGCTGAATCGAAATCAGCTTCGCTTTTCTCCCAAAACTGGAAAGCACAAACTTGTGCTAATGTATAATCTATGTAGTAGAATGGCACACTGAATAAGTGTCTTTGTTTTTGCCAAAATCTTCCCGATAGTAAATAACTGTTATCTTCTTTATCTGAAGTCAAACCGTATTTTTCTTCAATTGCTAGCCAACCATTATTACGCTCTTCAATTGATATTTCAGGATTTTCATAAACGAAATGTTGAAATTCATCAATTGCTGCACCATATGGCAAGAAACTAATTGCACCACTTAAGTGCGAAAACTTGTACTTTTCTTCATCCTCCTTAAAAAAGTTCTTCATCCAAGGGTATGCAAAAAACTCCATACTCATAGAATGAATCTCCGCAGCTTCCAAAGTTGGATAATAGTATTCAGGTAACGGTTGATTAAGACTTCTATAAAACTGAAAAGTATGTCCTGCTTCGTGTGTTAATACATCAACGTCATGCGCTGTTCCATTAAAGTTAGAGAAGATAAAAGGGTATTTGTACTTACCAATTATTGTAGCATAACCGCCGGCCATCTTCCCTTCCTTAGCTTCCAAATCCATCAATTCATGTTTTAGCATAAACTGGAAGAAATCGTTAGTTTCTGCAGACATCTCTTTATACATCAATTCTCCATTAGTAACAATTTCTTTTGGAGTTCCCTTTGGTGTTGGATTACCAGACTTAAACTTAAACCCTGCATCGTAATATTTCATCACATCCAAACCTAACCTTTCCTTTTGTCGGGCCTTTAATTTCTTTACAACGGGAACAACATACTCATGAATAGCTTTTCTGTATTCAGCAACATCTTTTGCGTTATAATCTGTTCGATTTAATTTTTTGTAGGCTAAGTCAACATAGTTTTTGTAGCCCATTGTTTCAGCAATCTTCTGTCGAATTTTCACTAACCCATCATATTGAGCATCTATCTCTTCTTGCTTACTTTCCATTGCGCCATAAAAGGCTTCAGCAGCTCTTTTCCTTAAAGCCCTATCCGGTGAAGAAAGCAAAGGTGAAATATTACCCATTGTATATGACTCACCATCTACTTCAATTTTTAATTGAGCTAACAGCACATTATATTCAGAAGTCAATTTATTTTCTTCTTTTAATAAATCAATGGTCTTTTTATCAAACGACTCCATTTTCACTTTAGCTAAGTTCAAAAAGTGCTCACCAAACTCATTGGCTAATTCAATTTTAAATTGACTTTCGTTAATTGCTTGATAATATTGATTTATTACATTCCCATAATCAGGTGAGTTTTGATCGAAGAACTTGTTTTCCTCATCATAAAACTCGTCGTTAGTATCAATAGAATGGCGTATCGAAACCAAACTTCTAGAGGTTTCCATCTCGCTTCTAACCTCCGCAATCTTTTTCATTAATTCAATCTGCTCATTCGCAGAAGAACTTTTTTGAAAATCATTAATCAAAGACTTAATAGAATCCATGATCGCTTTAAGATCAGGTCTTTCATATGGTAATTCACTAAACTTCATTGATAGATTGTATTCTAAAAAAAATGGCTCACCAATGGTGAACCATTTAATGCTTTATTTTAAATATCTTAAATTCTTTTCCCGTCTTTAAACTTTACTAGGAAAGCTCCTGGGAATCCACTTTTTTTAGCTTTTTCAATAACCGATCTAGCTTCATATTCTGAGCTAAATCTACCTGAGTAATACTTAAAGTATTTACCCGCCATTTCAAAATGCACATCAGGAAGATCACCAAAAACACTCGATGATTTCTCGGTGGAGAAAACTCCAATTTGAACTTTGAAAACTAAATCTGATGAAGCAACCTCTTTCACCTCTTCAACAACTGGTTCTTCTTTTACTTCTTCAACAACAACTTCCTCTTTTACTTCTTCCTTAACCTCTTCAACAACTTCTTTTGGTTCCTCAACAGCCTCTTCCTTTACCTCTTCAATTTTCTCTTCTATTTCAGCAACTTCTTCTTTCGCTTCTTCCTTTACTTCTTCTTTAACTTCTTCATTTTCACTTGGACCAACAGCAATTGGCACAACTGGTTTTGGCGGTTTTGATTCCTTAACTTCTAATATTTTAACGAAGCTTGGTGAAATCTTATATTCAGATCTTTTCCCGTCCTTAACGTAATAAAACTTACCGTCAATTTTATGAGATGCAACAGCTGCATCTTTGTGAATTAATTTATACTCTGCTTTAAAGGACTCTCCTTCTGGCATTGTCAACCAAATGATTCTCAATTTCCCATCCTCAAAAATGAAGTTTCCTGTTGAAGAGTTTAATTCCTCTACTTCAAAACCAGCTGGAATAGTCTCCATTAATTTTGCAAACCCTTCTTCACCTTCTTTGCTAATTGTTAATGAAACGATTGTTGATGTTCCTTCAAATACTTCCTTTGGAAATACTGTTCTCTCAACTTTAATAGCGAAACTATTATAATTTAAACCTATTAAAATCGACAATAAAGTGAATAACTTCTTCATTCTTGCGTGTTTTTTCCCTAATGAATCAAATATAACATGCGGCCAGACTGTTAAAATAAGAAGATTAGATTAATTATTAACTATTCGTGTTTAATAGTAATACAGAAAGTGTGCCTATTTCTTGTGTTTTGGATCCAAAGCATCCCTCAAACCTTCACCAATTAAGTTATAAACTGTAATGGTAATAAAGATCGCTAAACCAGGATAAATCACTAGCCACCAAGCTTCAAACTCTGCTCTACCTAGGCTTAATAAGCTTCCCCAAGTAACAACATCTGCTGGCACTCCTATACCTAGGAAGGATAATCCACTTTCTGTTAAAATTGCGGAAGCAACCCCGAAAGCAAAAGTCACAAATACTGGCGCCAATCCATTTGGAACAGCGTGTTTAACTATAATTCTAAAATTTGAAAAACCTAAAACCTTACTCGCCTGGATATATTCCATTTGTTTTATGCGCAACATTTCCGCTCTTATTAACCTGGCAACACCTGTCCATCCTGTTAATCCAATTATTACCATTAATAGCCATAAACTCCCTCCACTCACTAAAGATGAAAGCGAAATAATTACAATAATAATGGGCAAAGAGTTTAACACTTCAATCATTCTATTCACGTATGAATCTAATGGTAAATAGACTATTTTTCGTAAAAAGGATCCAACCGATAAATACTTTCCAACTTTAGAAAAAATAAAAACAACAAGTCCCCAAATAACAAAACCAAACAAAACACTCAATGTCCCGTCCAAAGCTCCTTCCCTGAAAGCAAGCGACATATTTTCTCCTCTCACATAAAACCCATAAAAGTAGCCTAGGAATAGGCCTAGCCATCCAAACCAAAACTGCAATCTTGTTAATTTAATTTCAAAATCTCCAAAATAACCAGCTGAAGCTCCCAATATTAAACCAACAATAACCGCGATACTCATGGATACTAATCCAACTAACAAACTTATTCTGGTTCCGTGAATTAAACCAGATGCAACATCCCTTCCCAGCTTATCTGTACCCATCACATGCCTTAATCTACTTGGCATTTCAATTATTTCACCTGTTGCAGATCTTAATCTTTGTTCACCATTAGGATTGGTATAATCCCTATTGTATTTATCAATTTGATTTGGCGAATAAGTAACTAAAGGCCACCAAACACTCTCCAACTCAACTCTCCTCCAGTCTACTTCTTTGAAAATAAAATTAATTGTATCACCTGTTTGGGCATCAATTACCTGGTCTTGAGCAGATTCATCTGAAAAAGTTCTGAATGCTGGATAAAATGATTCTCCTTTGTATTCAATGTAAAGCGGCTGATCATTAGCTAAGAACGGACTAAAAACCGCTACAAAAACCAAGAGGATTAAAACATAAAAAGAAACAAGCGCAGGCCTATTCTTTTTAAACTGCTTCCAAGCATATTGACGATATGTTAACTGCTCTTCTATCATTTTTTATTGTATGAAATTCGAGGATCAACAATCGCATATAGAATATCTGCAAACAAATAACCGATAACTGTAAGAAAACCAGTTAAAGTAAATACAGCAATAATCATTGGAATATCTAAACCTAAAATAGCTTCATAAACTGCGCTACCCATTCCAGGAATTCCAAATATAGTTTCTAAGATTACTGAACCACCAATCGCCGCAGGAAAAACATTAGAAAACATTGTAATTATAGGTAGCAATCCATTTCTTAAAGCATGTTTTAAAACCACTTTCTTCTCAGATAAACCTTTTGCCCTAGCTGTTCTGATATAATCGGAACTCAATACATCCACCATACTTACTCGCATAATCCTACTAGTAAATGCAAAAGAACTATAAGAGAATGAAATAATAGGTAAAACAAAATATGGAGCTTGGTGACGAATTTTATCTAAACTATACCACGCCCAATCTTTGTTAAAAGTATCAGGATTTTTAACTCCGTTTGATGGGAACCACCATAAATTATCAGGGTTAGCAAATTGATACAACAACCAAGTTGCCACAAAGAAACTTGGCAAACTGTACAACATGAAAACAATAACAGAAGATACTCTGTCAAACAATGAGTCCTTTTTATAGGCATAATAAATCCAAAGTGGAATACTAATTAAATAAGCTAAGATTATCGAAACAATTACAAGAAAGAAGGAATAAGGGAACATCTCCCACATCTTTTCTCCAACCGGTTTATTATCGGAATAGGAATTACCGAAATCCCCTCTAATTAAACCTCCTCTACCTCTTTCACTATCTCCAAACAACCAAAGGAAATATTGGTTTTTAAATCCATTCCAATAAAGAGCAGGGATGTATGTTTTCCATTCAGAACTTGTTTCTTTAATGTTAGCATAACTACCCTTAAGTTTACTTAATTCACCCGCAACTTCATCAAATAAAAGATGGTGTTTATTAAACTTCTCTCCCAAATTATTAAAAGCATACTCAATCTGCTCATCATTAGAAACTTCCAGTATGTTTTTTAAAGTAAGGCTTGAGGAATTTAACAACTCATTTAAATCATTCTTCGAGTAGTTTTTGGCAACAACGGAATCCGGTTTATAACCATCAATCTTTTTAGAATAAGCAACTAAATCATGATAATATTTTGATATCTCATCCCAGTTTCCATACTGACTCGTTAAACTACTTAACATTCCCTGGTGAGACCTTTCGGGAATTCTATACAACGTATCGCAATCTGCAAAAGACCCCAAACTAATAATAAAAACAGGAAGATCTAAACCTAACTTTGCTCTAACCTCTTGGCGGAGTTGTTCAGTTGCACTTGACTCTGAATTTAAGTCTGATTCATTAGCAGCGGACAACACTAATTTCTCAACAGGATCTGTAGGTGAATTCAAACTAATCACAAAGGCCAACAATGAAATGATAATCAATGTTGGAATAAAAATTAATATGCGTTTAAGTATATACCTTCCCAATTACTTATTAATTAACTGAAGCCCTGTAATATTAATTTTATTAGCTGCTCTGTAAAACTTTCTGTTTTCAAATCTTTTATGGCAAGCCATTACGTATTGTTCACTCCAAAAGAAAATATATGGTTGTTCATCATAAACCTTCCTTTGCAATGCCCTATATGCCTCTAAGTGCTCCTCCTCATCCAATTGAGTATTAGCAGCATTAATCAGTGAATCCGATTCTGCATCTCCAAAGCCATTAAAATTAGACCCTTTAAGCGCCCAGCTTCTTGTACTCCAAATTTGAGAAGGATCGGAATAAGTAACCGTTCCACCCCAAGCTGCTAACATTGCATCAAATTTATGATCACGAGCGTCCCCAAAAAGTGTCCCGAAATCCAAAGGGTTAGGAATCAATTCTACTCCAGCTTTAGCCATAGATTCTTTTAAAACCAAGGCTATTTCAGTTAAATATGGCGCAGAATAAAAGTTTAATTTAAAACGAAAAGGAACCTTCTCTCCATTTATCATTTTATCTCGAACATTATCTCCATCAGTATCTTCCCAACCAGCATCTGAAAGTAATTGTTTTGCTTTTTCAATATCGTACGGGACTAGTTTTAAAGTTGTATCAACTGCATTATTCGTTTGTGAAACCATTCCAGCTTGTCTGGCGGCATGACCATAATATAAATAGTCAATCATCTCATCCAATGGCGCCAAATGAGCCATCGCTCTTCTCACTCTTTTATCTACAAAAAGAGGTTTATTATTAACCCCATCAGGTCGCATATTCATACTTACATACCTGTATAGAGGAGCCTCTATATAAGTACTTTCATAGTTTTCGTTAAAACTGTCCAAACTACGCAATCTTCTGAATTTGGAAATCCAGCTAGACCCACGATTTTTGAGTACATCTAAATCTTCACTTTTTAATGCCAAGTAACCAGCCGAT